>NZ_JBFPKI010000017.1:0-155572 GCF_040948675.1 Paraburkholderia sp. BR14312 | reverse complement strand
AAGCGCAGTAATGCGTTAAGCTAACTGATACTAATTGCCCGTAAGGCTTGATCCTATAACAGGTGTGTTTTTAAAGACGCACGGTTGAGATCACGTGTCGGTCTACGTTAATGCTTCAGCATTTACGCAGAACCCACACTATGTGTGTTGTGCCTGAAACAACACAACCCCAATTCAGCAGCACCCTCTTTACGCTTCTTCCCGATTGGCTGTGGCGCGAACACAAAGCGCGACGCAGCAACCCGTCATGCCTGATGACCATAGCGAGCTGGTCCCACCCCTTCCCATCCCGAACAGGACCGTGAAACAGCTCCACGCCGATGATAGTGCGGATTGCCCGTGTGAAAGTAGGTAATCGTCAGGCTCCTCTACAAGCGAGACCCCGGCCCTAAAAAGCCGGGGTTTTTGCTTTTCCGCTCTCCCTATAAGTGAGAGCGTTGTGGGTTCTGCTCCGAACAAAGTGCTTGACACTTATCGGATGTTCCCCCATAATCATCAGTTCTCTGCGGAGGGGTGCCCGAGTGGCTAAAGGGGGCAGACTGTAAATCTGTTGGCTTACGCCTACGTTGGTTCGAATCCAACCTCCTCCACCAGAATTCAGCTGTAGCAGTTAGTGTTGGGTCGGCAGTAGCCGGCGAACCTCGCGGGTGTAGCTCAATGGTAGAGCAGAAGCCTTCCAAGCTTACGACGAGGGTTCGATTCCCTTCACCCGCTCCAGCGAAGCATTAAAGCGGTTCAGAGCAGTTTTCGCCCATGTGGCTCAGTGGTAGAGCACTCCCTTGGTAAGGGAGAGGTCGGCAGTTCGATCCTGCCCATGGGCACCAGCCGGTATCTAGCGGGCCTCAGAAGCCTCGCATCGAGCAGGCAGCAGCAAGCCAGTGATTGTTTGCGCGCCCCGCGCAACGTACGGAAAAATCCTCTTAGGAGTCGAAAATGGCCAAGGGTAAGTTTGAGCGGACCAAGCCGCACGTGAACGTGGGCACGATCGGTCACGTTGACCACGGCAAGACCACGCTGACGGCAGCGATCACGACGGTTCTGACCGCCAAGTTCGGCGGCGAGGCGAAGGCGTACGACCAGATCGACGCGGCGCCGGAAGAAAAGGCGCGTGGCATTACCATCAACACCGCGCACGTCGAGTACGAAACGGCTAACCGCCACTACGCACACGTCGACTGCCCGGGCCACGCTGACTACGTGAAGAACATGATCACGGGCGCGGCACAGATGGACGGCGCGATCCTGGTGTGCTCGGCCGCTGACGGCCCGATGCCGCAAACGCGTGAGCACATCCTGCTCGCCCGTCAGGTTGGCGTGCCTTACATCATCGTGTTCCTGAACAAGTGCGACATGGTCGACGACGCCGAGCTGCTCGAGCTGGTCGAAATGGAAGTGCGCGAGCTCCTGTCGAAGTACGACTTCCCGGGCGACGACACGCCGATCATCAAGGGTTCGGCCAAGCTGGCGCTGGAAGGCGACAAGGGCGAACTGGGTGAAGTGGCGATCATGAACCTGGCCGACGCACTGGACACGTACATCCCGACGCCGGAGCGTGCCGTTGACGGCGCGTTCCTGATGCCGGTGGAAGACGTGTTCTCGATCTCGGGTCGCGGCACGGTGGTGACGGGTCGCGTCGAGCGCGGCATCGTCAAGGTCGGCGAGGAAATCGAAATCGTCGGTATCAAGCCGACGGTGAAGACGACCTGCACGGGCGTGGAAATGTTCCGCAAGCTGCTCGACCAGGGTCAGGCAGGCGACAACGTGGGTATCCTGCTGCGCGGCACGAAGCGTGAAGACGTGGAGCGCGGCCAGGTGCTGGCCAAGCCGGGTTCGATCACGCCGCACACGCACTTCACGGCTGAAGTGTACGTGCTGAGCAAGGACGAAGGCGGCCGTCACACGCCGTTCTTCAACAACTACCGTCCGCAGTTCTACTTCCGTACGACGGACGTGACGGGCTCGATCGAGCTGCCGAAGGACAAGGAAATGGTCATGCCGGGCGACAACGTGTCGATCACGGTGAAGCTGATCGCTCCGATCGCGATGGAAGAAGGTCTGCGCTTCGCAATCCGCGAAGGTGGCCGTACCGTCGGCGCCGGCGTGGTTGCAAAGATCATCGAGTAAGTTTTTGCCAGTCTCGTTGATCGACTAAGTGGTTTCGGGGTTGGCGATGCCGTCAACCCCAAAATGGTTTAGGGGTATAGCTCAACTGGCAGAGCGTCGGTCTCCAAAACCGAAGGTTGGGGGTTCGATTCCCTCTGCCCCTGCCAACTTCTCGCGCCTCGGCGCGTTGTTCTTTAAGGTGTTATGGCGAATCCTTCCGTCGAAACTGTTAATACTTCCAGCGACAAGCTGATGCTTGCGGCGGGCGTATTGTTGGTTGTGGCCGGGTTCGTAGGGTTCTACTGGCTCGGTAGCCAGGAGTGGTATGTCCGCGGTGCAGCGCTCGCAGTGGGCGTGATCGCGGGGGTGGTAGTCGGTCTTCTCTCGGCGCCCGGCAAGAGCTTCATCGCGTTTGCCAAAGACTCGTACAAGGAAGTTCGCAAGGTCGTCTGGCCGACTCGCAAAGAGGCCACGCAAACGACCCTGGTGGTCTTCGGTTTTGTGCTGGCCATGGCCATCATTCTGTGGGTTTGCGACAAATCCATCGAGTGGGTGATTTTCTCGGCGATTCTGGGTTGGAAATGATATGAGCGATACACCGGCATCCCCGAGCGGAAAACGTTGGTATGTGGTGCACGCCTACTCCGGCATGGAGAAGAGCGTGCAACGTGCGCTTCAAGAGCGTATCGAACGTGCTGGCATGCAGGACAAGTTTGGCCAGATCCTCGTTCCGACTGAAGAAGTTGTCGAGGTGAAGGGCGGTCACAAATCGGTGACCGAACGTCGTTTCTTCCCGGGCTACGTCCTGGTTGAGATGGAAATGACGGACGAAACGTGGCACCTCGTGAAGAACACGGCAAAGGTGACCGGTTTCGTCGGCGGGGCGCGTAATCGCCCGAGCCCGATTTCGCCGCGCGAAGTCGAAAAGATCATGTCGCAGATGCAGGAAGGCGTTGAGAAGCCGCGCCCCAAGACCCTGTTCGAAGTCGGCGAGATGGTCCGCGTGAAGGAAGGTCCGTTCACGGACTTCAACGGCAGCGTCGAAGAAGTCAACTACGAAAAGTCGCGCGTCCGGGTCTCCGTCACCATTTTCGGTCGCGCCACACCGGTCGAACTCGAATTCGGCCAGGTCGAAAAGCTGTAAATCGAATACTACGGATCGCGCCTCGAGTGCGATCCGTTTTTCCGCGCTTACGGTCCGCGTTATGGCCGTAGAGGAGCGCCAGTAGTCCAGTCGGCTGTAGATGTCGCCAAAGCAGTTGGCACAGCGAAGATTGTGGTGAACGCGCGCTACCACTCACCAGAACGCTCACGCGTTCCAAAGAGGTTTTCAACATGGCAAAGAAAATCATCGGCTTTATCAAGCTGCAGATTCCTGCAGGTAAAGCCAATCCGTCGCCGCCGGTCGGCCCGGCACTGGGTCAGCGCGGCCTGAACATCATGGAGTTCTGCAAGGCGTTCAACGCGCAGACTCAAGCCATGGAGCCGGGTCTGCCGGTTCCGGTCGTGATCACGGCATTCGCGGACAAGAGCTTCACGTTCATCCTGAAGACGCCGCCGGCTACGGTTCTGATCAAGAAGGCAGCGAAGGTCGACAAGGGTTCGGCCAAGCCGCACACCGACAAGGTCGCTACGATCACCCGCGCGCAAGCCGAGGAAATCGCCAAGACCAAGATGCCGGACCTCACGGCAGCCGATATGGACGCAGCGGTCCGCACGATCGCTGGCAGCGCCCGCTCGATGGGCATTATCGTGGAGGGCGTGTAAATGGCTAAGGTTTCGAAGCGTCAAAAGGCACTGGCTGCCAAGATCGACCGCCAAAAACAGTACCCGATCGGCGATGCACTGTCGCTCGTGAAGGAATGCGCCACGGCGAAGTTCGACGAGTCGATCGACGTTGCAGTGCAGCTCGGCATCGATGCGAAGAAGTCGGACCAGGTCGTTCGCGGCTCGGTCGTTCTGCCCGCTGGTACCGGCAAGTCGGTCCGCGTCGCAGTGTTCGCGCAAGGTGAAAAGGCTGAACAAGCCAAGGCAGCAGGCGCAGAGATCGTCGGTATGGAAGACCTCGCCGAGCAGATCAAGGGCGGCAACCTGAACTTCGACATCGTGATCGCTTCGCCGGACACGATGCGCGTCGTCGGTACGCTCGGTCAGATCCTTGGCCCGCGCGGCCTCATGCCGAACCCGAAGGTCGGCACCGTGACGCCGGACGTGGCGACCGCGGTCAAGAACGCGAAGGCTGGTCAGGTGCAATTCCGTGTCGACAAGGCCGGTATCATCCATGCCACGATCGGCCGTGCATCGTTCGAGCCGACCGCGCTGCGCACCAACCTGGACGCGCTCCTCGACGCGCTGACCAAGGCGAAGCCGGCAACGAGCAAGGGCGTGTACCTGCGCAAGATCGCTGTCTCGAGCACGATGGGTGTTGGCGTTCGCGTCGACCAGACGTCGCTCGCAGCGTAATGGTTTTGCCGCGCTGAGGCCCGAGAGGGCGGCAGCGCGGATTTAAAGGGCTTTGGGCGGTTGTGCAGCGGCAGTAAGCGCGGTGCAACCGGTTGTCAAAGACCGTTGGCGGAAGTGCAGCAGTTGGGTGCTTCCTTAATGCAAAGCCAACGCAGATGGCGAACCCGAAAAGGTTTTGAAGTGCTGATGTGAGCGGATGCAGGCGGTAACGCCTGACTATGCAAACTGATTTACTCCGGACTGGTCGGTCGCCGTTGTTGAACGCGGCACATGATGCGAAAGCGAAGTGTGTCGAATCTGGAGGTTAACCGTGCCACTGAACAAAGAAGGTAAGCAGGCCGTCGTGGCTGAAGTCTCCGCGCAAGTCGCGAAGGCTCAGACCATGGTGCTGGCCGAGTATCGTGGAATCGCGGTTGGCGATCTGACCAAGCTGCGCGCGAAAGCGCGTGAGCAGCAGGTGTACCTCCGCGTGTTGAAGAACACGCTGGCGCGTCGCGCTGTCGAAGGTACCCCGTTTGCTCCGCTGGCAGAGCAGATGACTGGCCCCCTGATCTACGGCATCTCGGAAGATGCAATTGCTGCTGCGAAGGTCGTCAATGACTTCGCGAAGGGCAATGACAAGTTGGTCATCAAGGCTGGTTCCTACGAAGGCAAGGTGATGGACGTGGCAGGCGTGCAAGCGCTGGCCAACATCCCGAGCCGCGAAGAACTGCTCTCGAAGCTGCTGTTCGTTATGCAAGCTCCTGTTTCCGGCTTCGCGCGTGCTCTGGCCGCGCTGGCGGAGAAGAAGCAAGCAGAAGCTGCCTGATTTCAGGCAGACGAACGAGCAAGAGCAAGCGAGAAAGATCGCTAGCTGTTTCCGAATTCAAATCTGGAGTAATTTCAAATGGCAATCGCAAAAGAAGACATCCTCGAAGCCGTTGGCTCGATGTCGGTTCTTGAACTGAACGAACTGGTCAAGGCGTTCGAAGAGAAGTTTGGCGTGTCGGCAGCTGCTGTGGCAGTCGCTGGCCCGGCAGGCGGCGGCGCTGCTGCTGCTGCTGAAGAGCAGACCGAATTCACGGTCAACCTGCTCGAAGCCGGCGCAAACAAGGTTTCGGTCATTAAGGCCGTTCGCGAACTGACGGGTCTCGGCCTGAAGGAAGCGAAGGACCTGGTCGACGGTGCACCGAAGCCCGTGAAGGAAGCGGTGCCCAAGGCTGCTGCTGAAGAAGCGAAGAAGAAGCTGGAAGAAGCCGGCGCGAAGGCTGAAATCAAGTAAGTTTCAGCGCGCTGTGCGAAGGCTGGCGGTTTTTACACCGCCGGCCTTTTTGTGCTTTGTGGGTTCTGCGTTTTTGTGTTCGATTTTTTAGAAGTCGGAGGCGGGATGCGGGACCCAGAAGCCAAAGAAAAACGTCTTTCGCCGGGTGAGTGCCTCAAGGGCACGATCCTTGCGCACGACGCTTCTCTTTGTCTTCTGAAGCGACTGCAGAAGGCAAGTTTGGTCGGGCAGCGGGCACGTTATGACAAGCCGAAATCCGTTGCCGTCAGCCAGCGGTTGGTAGAGGCCAACCACCAAGCTTCCAGGGCTCGCGAAGCCATCGGGTCTCAGTCGGTGAACACTCGGGTCGTCCTACCCGCCGTGATTCGGAGATCGTATGCACTATTCCTTCACCGAGAAGAAGCGTATTCGCAAGAGTTTCGCGAAACGCCCCATCGTTCACCAGGTTCCTTTCCTGCTGGCTACCCAGCTTGAATCATTCAGCACATTCCTGCAAGCAGAAACGGCGACCGCACAACGCAAACCGGAAGGTCTGCAGGCAGCGTTTTCGTCCGTTTTTCCTATTGTTTCCCATAACGGCTTTGCTCGTCTAGAGTTCGTCAGCTACATGCTGTCGTCGCCGGCATTCAACATCAAGGAATGCCAGCAACGCGGCTTGACGTACTGCTCGGCGCTGCGCGCCAAGGTCCGTCTCGTCCTGCTCGACAAGGAATCGCCGAGCAAGCCGGTCGTGAAGGAAGTGAAGGAGCAGGAAGTGTACATGGGCGAAATTCCGCTCATGACGCCGACTGGTTCGTTCGTCATCAACGGCACCGAGCGTGTCATCGTCTCGCAGCTGCATCGCTCGCCTGGCGTGTTCTTCGAACACGACAAGGGCAAGACGCACAGCTCGGGCAAGCTGCTCTTCTCGGCCCGTATCATTCCTTACCGCGGTTCGTGGCTCGACTTCGAGTTCGACCCGAAGGACGTGCTGTACTTCCGCGTCGACCGTCGCCGCAAGATGCCGGTCACGATCCTGCTGAAGGCTATCGGCCTCACGCCGGAACAGATCCTCGCAAACTTCTTCGTGTTCGACAACTTCACGCTGATGCCGGAAGGCGCGCAGATGGAGTTCGTGCCGGAGCGTCTGCGCGGTGAAGTCGCGCGCTTCGACATCAGCGATCGCGAAGGCAAGGTCATTGTCCAGAAGGACAAGCGGATCAACGCGAAGCACATTCGCGATCTCGAAAGCGCGAAGACGACGTACATTTCGGTCCCCGAAGATTATCTGCTCGGCCGCGTTCTCGCGAAGAACGTCGTCGACGGCGACACGGGCGAAGTGATCGCGAACGCGAACGACGAGATCACGGAAAGCGTGCTCGAGAAGCTGCGCGAAGCGAAGATCAAGGACATCCAGACGCTCTACACGAACGATCTGGACCAGGGTCCGTACATCTCGTCGACGCTGCGTATCGACGAAACCGCCGACAAGATGGCCGCGCGCATCGCGATCTACCGCATGATGCGTCCGGGCGAGCCGCCGACCGAAGAAGCGGTCGAGGCGCTGTTCAATCGCCTGTTCTACAGCGAAGAAGCGTACGACCTCTCGAAGGTGGGTCGTATGAAGTTCAACCGCCGCGTCGGCCGTGACGAAATCGTCGGCCCGATGACGCTGCAGGACGACGACATCCTCGCGACCATCAAGATCCTCGTCGAGCTGCGCAACGGCAAGGGCGAAGTGGACGACATCGACCACCTCGGCAACCGTCGCGTGCGTTGCGTGGGCGAACTCGCGGAAAACCAGTTCCGCGCGGGTCTCGTGCGCGTCGAGCGTGCAGTGAAGGAACGCCTCGGCCAGGCCGAAAGCGAAAACCTGATGCCGCACGACCTGATCAACTCGAAGCCGATTTCGTCGGCGATTCGCGAGTTCTTCGGTTCGTCGCAGCTGTCGCAGTTCATGGACCAGACCAACCCCCTCTCGGAAATCACGCACAAGCGTCGTGTTTCCGCACTGGGCCCGGGCGGTCTGACGCGTGAGCGCGCAGGCTTCGAAGTGCGCGACGTGCACCCGACCCACTACGGCCGCGTGTGTCCGATCGAGACGCCGGAAGGTCCGAACATTGGTCTGATCAACTCGCTCGCACTGTACGCGCACCTGAACGAATACGGCTTCCTCGAAACGCCGTATCGCAAGGTGGCAGACGGCAAGGTGACCGACCAGATCGACTACCTGTCGGCGATCGAAGAAGGCCGTTACGTGATCGCTCAGGCGAACGCGGCAGTGGCTGAAGACGGCACGCTGACCGACGAACTGGTTTCGTCGCGTGAAGCGGGCGAAACGCTGATGGTCACGCCGGACCGCATCCAGTACATGGACGTGGCGCCGTCGCAGATCGTCTCGGTTGCAGCCTCGCTGATTCCGTTCCTCGAGCACGACGACGCGAACCGTGCACTGATGGGCTCGAACATGCAGCGTCAGGCCGTGCCTTGCCTGCGTCCGGAAAAGCCGGTCGTCGGTACGGGTATCGAGCGCACGGTTGCGGTCGACTCGGGTACGACGGTTCAGGCGCTGCGTGGCGGCGTGGTCGACTACGTCGACGCAGGCCGTATCGTGATTCGTGTGAACGACGACGAAGCGGTTGCTGGTGAAGTGGGTGTGGACATCTACAACCTCATCAAGTACACGCGTTCGAACCAGAACACGAACATCAACCAGCGTCCGATCGTGAAGATGGGCGACAAGGTTGCGCGCGGCGACGTGCTGGCTGACGGCGCATCGACCGATCTGGGCGAGCTCGCGCTCGGCCAGAACATGCTGATCGCGTTCATGCCGTGGAACGGCTACAACTTCGAAGACTCGATCCTGATCTCGGAGAAGGTGGTTGCGGACGACCGTTACACGTCGATCCACATCGAAGAACTGAATGTCGTTGCACGCGACACGAAGCTCGGGCCGGAAGAAATCACGCGCGACATTTCGAACCTCGCGGAAGTGCAGCTTGGCCGTCTCGACGAGTCGGGCATCGTGTACATCGGCGCGGAAGTCGAAGCGGGCGACGTGCTCGTGGGCAAGGTCACGCCGAAGGGCGAAACCCAGCTCACGCCGGAAGAAAAGCTGCTGCGCGCGATCTTCGGCGAGAAGGCTTCTGACGTGAAGGATACGTCGCTGCGCGTGCCCTCGGGCATGAGCGGTACGGTCATCGACGTGCAGGTGTTCACGCGTGAAGGCATCCAGCGCGACAAGCGTGCACAACAGATCATCGACGATGAACTGAAGCGCTATCGCCTCGACCTGAACGACCAGCTGCGCATCGTGGAAGGCGACGCGTTCCAGCGTCTCGCACGCATGCTCGAAGGCAAGGTCGCGAACGGCGGTCCGAAGAAGCTCGCGAAGGGCACGAAGATCGAGCGCGCGTACCTCGAAGATCTGGATCACTACCACTGGTTCGACATCCGCCTCGCGGACGAAGAAGCAGCGGCGCAGCTCGAAGCGATCAAGAACTCGATCGAAGAGAAGCGTCACCAGTTCGATCTGGCCTTCGAAGAGAAGCGCAAGAAGCTCACGCAAGGCGACGAACTGCCGCCGGGCGTGCTGAAGATGGTCAAGGTGTACCTCGCGGTGAAGCGCCGTCTGCAGCCTGGCGACAAGATGGCAGGCCGTCACGGTAACAAGGGTGTGGTGTCGAAGATCGTTCCGATCGAAGACATGCCGTACATGGCCGATGGCCGTCCGGCAGACGTCGTGCTGAACCCGCTCGGCGTGCCGTCACGGATGAACGTGGGTCAGGTTCTCGAAGTGCACCTGGGCTGGGCCGCGAAGGGTCTGGGCTGGCGTATCGGCGAGATGCTTGCGCGTCAGACGAAGGTTGCAGAGCTGCGTGAATTCCTCACGAAGATCTACAACGAATCGGGCCACAAGGAAGACCTCGATAGCTTCAGCGACGACGAGATCCTCGAACTCGCGAAGAACCTGCGCGAAGGCGTGCCGTTCGCAACGCCGGTGTTCGACGGTGCGACCGAAGAGGAAATGGGCAAGATGCTCGATCTGGCGTTCCCGGACGACGTCGCCCAGAACCTCGGCATGACGCCGTCGAAGAACCAGGTGCGTCTGTACGACGGCCGCACGGGCGAGATGTTCGAACGTACGGTCACCGTGGGCTACATGCACTACCTGAAGCTGCATCACCTTGTCGACGACAAGATGCACGCGCGTTCGACGGGTCCGTACTCGCTCGTTACGCAGCAGCCGCTGGGTGGTAAGGCGCAATTCGGTGGTCAGCGCTTCGGTGAAATGGAAGTGTGGGCGCTCGAAGCGTATGGCGCTTCGTATGTGCTGCAGGAAATGTTGACGGTGAAGTCCGATGACGTGACGGGCCGGACGAAGGTGTACGAAAACCTCGTCAAGGGCGACCACGTGATCGACGCGGGCATGCCGGAATCCTTCAATGTGCTGGTGAAGGAAATCCGCTCGCTCGGCATCGACATCGACCTCGACCGCAACTAATCGGACTACGGAGAGAAGGCAATGAAAGCTCTGCTCGATCTATTCAAGCAAGTCCAACAAGAAGAAGTTTTTGACGCGATCAAGATCGGTCTGGCCTCGCCGGACAAGATCCGCTCGTGGTCGTTCGGCGAAGTGAAGAAGCCGGAGACGATCAACTACCGTACCTTCAAGCCGGAACGGGATGGTCTGTTCTGCGCGAAGATCTTCGGGCCGATCAAGGACTACGAGTGCCTGTGCGGCAAGTACAAGCGCCTGAAGCACCGTGGCGTGATCTGCGAGAAGTGCGGCGTTGAAGTCACGCTGGCGAAGGTGCGTCGCGAACGCATGGGCCACATCGAGCTGGCCTCGCCGGTCGCGCACATCTGGTTCCTGAAGTCGCTGCCGTCGCGTCTGGGCATGGTGCTCGACATGACGCTGCGCGACATCGAGCGCGTGCTGTACTTCGAGGCATACGTGGTGATCGAACCGGGCATGACGCCGCTGAAGGCGCGTCAGATCATGACCGAAGAGGATTACTACAACAAGGTCGAGGAATACGGCGACGAATTCCGTGCCGAAATGGGCGCGGAAGGCGTGCGTGAACTCCTGCGCGCGATCAACATCGACGAGCAGGTCGAAACGCTGCGCACCGAGCTGAAGAACACCGGCTCGGAAGCGAAGATCAAGAAGTACGCGAAGCGCCTGAAGGTGCTCGAGGCCTTCCAGCGTTCGGGCATCAAGCCCGAATGGATGGTGCTCGAAGTGCTGCCGGTGCTGCCGCCCGAACTGCGTCCGCTGGTGCCGCTGGACGGTGGCCGTTTCGCGACTTCGGACCTGAACGATCTGTATCGCCGCGTCATCAACCGTAACAACCGTCTGAAGCGTCTGCTCGAGCTCAAGGCGCCGGAGATCATCGTCCGCAACGAAAAGCGGATGCTCCAGGAAGCGGTTGACTCGCTGCTCGACAACGGTCGTCGCGGCAAGGCGATGACGGGCGCGAACAAGCGTCCGCTGAAGTCGCTCGCCGACATGATCAAGGGTAAGGGCGGCCGCTTCCGTCAGAACCTGCTGGGCAAGCGCGTGGACTACTCGGGCCGTTCGGTCATCGTGGTGGGTCCGACGCTCAAGCTGCACCAGTGCGGTCTGCCGAAGCTGATGGCGCTCGAACTCTTCAAGCCGTTCATCTTCAACAAGCTGGAAACGATGGGCGTTGCCACGACCATCAAGGCTGCGAAGAAGGAAGTCGAGAACCAGACGCCGGTGGTGTGGGACATCCTCGAAGAGGTGATCCGCGAGCACCCGGTGATGCTCAACCGTGCGCCGACGCTGCACCGTCTTGGCATTCAGGCTTTCGAGCCGGTGCTGATCGAAGGTAAGGCAATCCAGCTGCACCCGCTCGTTTGCGCGGCGTTCAACGCCGACTTCGACGGTGACCAGATGGCTGTTCACGTTCCGCTGTCGCTCGAAGCGCAGATGGAAGCGCGTACGCTCATGCTCGCGTCGAACAACGTCCTGTTCCCGGCCAACGGCGATCCGTCGATCGTGCCGTCGCAGGATATCGTGCTGGGCCTGTACTACGCCACGCGTGAAGCGATCAACGGCAAGGGCGAAGGCATGACGTTCACGGGCGTGTCGGAAGTGCTCCGCGCGTACGAGAACAAGGAAGTCGAGCTGGCCTCGCGCGTGAACGTGCGTATTACCGAAATGGTCCACAACGAGGACAAGTCGGAGGGCGCACCGGCATTCGTGCCGAAGATCTCGCTGTACGCAACGACCGTTGGCCGCTCGATCCTGTCGGAAATTCTGCCGCCGGGTCTGCCGTTCTCGGTGCTGAACAAGCCGCTGAAGAAGAAGGAAATTTCGCGTCTGATCAACACCGCGTTCCGCAAGTGCGGTCTGCGCGAAACGGTGATCTTCGCTGACCAGCTGATGCAGTCGGGCTTCCGCCTGGCAACGCGCGCCGGTATTTCGATTTGCGTGGACGACATGCTCGTGCCGCCGCAGAAGGAAACCATCGTCGGCGAAGCCGCGAAGAAGGTGAAGGAGTACGACCGTCAGTACATGTCGGGTCTCGTCACCGCGCAGGAACGCTACAACAACGTGGTCGACATCTGGTCGAACACGTCGGAAGCGGTCGGCAAGGCGATGATGGAGCAGCTCGCGACGGAACCGGTGATCGACCGCGACGGCAAGGAAACGCGTCAGGAATCGTTCAACTCGATCTACATGATGGCCGACTCGGGCGCGCGGGGTTCCGCAACGCAGATTCGCCAGCTCGCGGGTATGCGCGGCCTGATGGCGAAGCCGGACGGCTCGATTATCGAAACGCCGATTACCGCGAACTTCCGCGAAGGTCTGAACGTGTTGCAGTACTTCATCTCGACCCACGGTGCACGTAAGGGTCTGGCTGATACGGCACTGAAGACCGCGAACTCGGGTTACCTGACGCGTCGTCTCGTCGACGTGACCCAGGATCTCGTGGTCGTCGAGGACGATTGCGGCACGTCGAACGGCGTGGCGATGAAGGCCCTCGTGGAAGGCGGTGAAGTCGTCGAAGCGCTGCGCGACCGTATTCTCGGCCGTGTTGCGGTGGCGGACGTCGTCAATCCGGAAACGCAGGAAACGATCTACGCTTCGGGCGACCTGCTCGACGAAGACGCGGTCGAAACGATCGAAAGCCTCGGCATCGACGAAGTGCGCGTGCGCACGCCGCTCACCTGCGAAACGCGTTATGGCCTGTGCGCAGCCTGCTATGGCCGCGACCTCGGCCGCGGCTCGCGCGTGAACGTCGGCGAAGCCGTCGGCGTGATCGCGGCACAGTCGATCGGCGAACCGGGCACGCAGCTCACGATGCGTACGTTCCACATCGGTGGTGCGGCGTCGCGTGCGGCAGTGGCCTCGTCGGTGGAAGCCAAGTCGAACGGTACCGTGCGCTTCACGGCGACGATGCGTTACGTCACGAATGCGAAGGGCGAGCAGGTCGTCATCTCGCGTTCGGGCGAAGCCATCATTGCCGACGATCACGGCCGCGAGCGCGAGCGTCACAAGGTGCCGTACGGCGCGACGCTGCTGCAGCTCGATGGCGCAGCGATCAAGGCCGGCACGCAGCTCGCAACGTGGGATCCGCTCACGCGTCCGATCATCACCGAGTACGGCGGTACGGTGAAGTTCGAGAACGTCGAGGAAGGCGTGACCGTGGCCAAGCAGATCGACGACGTCACGGGTCTGTCGACCCTCGTCGTGATCGACGTGAAGCGCCGCGGTTCGCAGGCGGCGAAGAGCGTGCGTCCGCAGGTCAAGCTGCTCGACGCGAACGGCGACGAAGTGAAGATCCCGGGCACGGAGCATTCGGTGCAGATCGGCTTCCAGGTCGGCGCACTGATCACCGTGAAGGACGGTCAGCAGGTGCAGGTCGGTGAAGTGCTCGCACGTATCCCGACCGAAGCCCAGAAGACGCGTGACATTACCGGTGGTCTGCCGCGTGTGGCGGAACTGTTCGAAGCACGTTCGCCGAAGGACGCAGGTATCCTGGCGGAAGTCACGGGTACGACGTCGTTCGGTAAGGACACGAAGGGCAAGCAGCGTCTCGTTATCACGGACCTCGAAGGCAATCAGCACGAGTTCCTGATCGCGAAGGAAAAGCAGGTGCTGGTCCACGACGGTCAGGTCGTCAACAAGGGCGAAATGATCGTGGACGGCCCGGCCGATCCGCACGACATCCTGCGTCTGCAGGGTATCGAAGCGCTGTCGCGTTACATCGTGGACGAAGTGCAGGACGTGTACCGTCTGCAGGGCGTGAAGATCAACGACAAGCACATCGAAGTGATCGTGCGTCAGATGCTGCGTCGTGTGCAGATCACCGACAACGGTGATACGCGCTTCATCCCGGGCGAGCAGGTCGAGCGTTCGGACATGCTGGACGAAAACGACAAGATGAACGCCGAGGACAAGCGCCCGGCAACGTACGAGAACGTGCTGCTCGGTATTACGAAGGCATCGCTCTCGACCGATTCGTTCATCTCGGCGGCATCGTTCCAGGAAACGACCCGCGTGCTGACCGAAGCGGCGATCATGGGCAAGCGCGACGATCTGCGTGGCCTGAAGGAAAATGTGATCGTCGGTCGTCTGATTCCTGCTGGTACGGGTCTCGCCTTCCACAAGGCGCGCCGTGCGAAGGAATCGTCGGATCGCGAGCGTTTCGACCAGATCGCAGCGGAAGAAGCGTTCGAGTTCGGTACGCCGGAAACCCCGGCCGCCGAGCCGCAGCCGCAACAGCCGCATACGACGGACGAGTAAGCGCGGGGCGGCGCAAGCCGCCTTTCGCTGCGGGCTCCCATGCCCTCGCAAAAGCCGCCTGGTTTTCACCGGGCGGCTTTTTTATTGGCGCGCGCGTTTCTCGCTTACGCCTGCGGCCTCGTGCCGCAGTGCCGGCCCGCTCGCTGCGCACATCGGTGAGGCGTGCTAACGTAGCGCGCCAAGTCCGCCTGTATGGGTCTTTTCTTACGACGCTGGCGGCGTTTATATGAATCTGGAGGCGGTAATCATGTGGGTGGTCGGGGTCGGTCTCATCCTGAATCTGGTGGCATGTGTCGCCAGCTTTTCGCAGCTGCTGCATCACGTCAGCAATCAGTCCGCGGCGAACTTCTTCGCGACCTTCCTCGTGATGTGGGCTTTCCTGATCATCGGTTTCATCATGCTGCTGGCGGGCAGGATCAAGGGCGGCGCCGCGCTGCTCACGATCGGCTCACTCATGTTCGTCGGCGCCAACGTCGTGCTCTTCGGGGCGAGCGCATTCACGATCGCCGCCGCGGTCGTGGCCGTCGTGACGATCGTCGGTGCGTTTCGGATCGCGCGCCGGCGCCTCGCTGCCTGACGAGCCCGCTTCATCCTGGTTGTTCGCGTTCGCAATCTGCGCGCGATTTCCGCGGTTTCTCCTGGCCGAATGGCCAATCTTCACGGTAGCGGCGGTCAAGGCGCGTCCGGGTTGGTAAAATCCGGCCCACCGCCTTTGCTCCGCACGCTCACCGCCTTCATGTCCCGTTCCCTCGAAATCCTCAACGAAGTCTTCGGCTATCCCGCGTTTAGAGGGCAGCAAGCCGAAATCGTCGAGCACGTCGCAGGGGGCGGCGATTCGCTGGTGCTCATGCCGACCGGCGGCGGCAAATCGCTCTGCTATCAGATTCCCGCACTCGTGCGGCACGAAGCCGGGCTCGGTGCCGGCATCGTCGTGTCGCCGCTCATCGCACTCATGCAGGACCAGGTGGCCGCACTCACGGAAGTGGGCGTGCGCGCCGCGTATCTCAACTCGACGCTGAGCGGCGCCGAAGCGGCGGCGACCGAGCGGGCGCTGCGCGAGGGCGATCTCGACCTGCTTTACGTCGCGCCCGAGCGCCTCATGACGTCGCGCTTCCTCGACCTGCTCGAGCGCACGCGCATTGGCCTCTTTGCCATCGACGAAGCGCACTGCGTCTCGCAATGGGGCCACGACTTCCGGCCCGAATACATCCAGCTCTCGGTGCTGCACGAGCGCTTTCCGAACGTGCCACGCATCGCGCTCACGGCAACCGCGGACGCCATCACGCGCGACGAGATCGCGCACCGTCTCGCGCTCGACGACGCCCGTGTGTTCGTTTCGAGCTTCGACCGGCCGAATATCCGCTACCGCATCGTCGAGAAGGACAACGCGCGCTCGCAGCTGCTCGACTTCATCCGCGCGGAGCATACGCGCGCCGACGGCACCACGGATGCCGGCGTCGTGTATTGCCTCTCGCGCCGCAAGGTCGAGGAAACGGCCGAGTGGCTGAAGGGGCAGGGCTTGCGCGCGCTGCCGTACCACGCCGGCATGGAATTCGAGGTACGCCAGAAGCACCAGGAGCTGTTCCAGCGCGAAGAAGGCGTGGTGATGTGCGCCACCATCGCATTCGGCATGGGCATCGACAAGCCGGACGTGCGTTTCGTCGCGCATCTGGATTTGCCCAAGAGCGTGGAAGGCTACTACCAGGAAACCGGCCGCGCGGGGCGCGACGGGCTGGCGGCCAACGCATGGATGGCCTACGGTCTGGGCGACGTGGTACAGCAGCGCAAGATGATCGACGAGTCCGAAGCCGACGAGCAGCACAAGCGCGTGCAAACAGGCAAGCTCGACGCGCTGCTCGGCCTGTGCGAAGCGGCCACATGCCGGCGCGTGCGCCTGCTCGCGTACTTTGGCGAAGAGAGCAAGCCGTGCGGCAACTGCGATACCTGTCTCGAGCCGCCTGCCACGTGGGACGCCACGCGTGAGGCGCAAATGGCGCTTTCGTGTGTGTTCCGCGCGCAGCGCGCGAGCGGCTTCAATTTCGGCGCCGGCCACCTGATCGACATCCTGCGCGGCAACCGCAACGAGAAGATCCTGCAGCGCGGGCACGAGAAAATCTCTACCTTCGGCATCGGCTCCGCGCTTTCCGAGCCGGAATGGCGCGCGATCTTCCGGCAACTGGTGGCATTCGGCTATCTCACCGTCGACCACGACGGCTATGGCTCGCTCGTGCTCACCGAGGCGAGCAAGGCGGTGCTCAAGGGCGAGCAGAGTGTCACGATGCGTCGTTACGTGAAACCCACGCGTACGCGGACTTCGTCAAGCCGCACCAGCGAGCGGGCCGATCCGACCCTTGGCATGAGCCCGCGTCAGCGCTCGCGCTGGGAGCGCCTGCGCCTGTGGCGCACCGAAACCGCGAAGAGCGAGGGCGTGCCGGCCTACGTCATCTTCCACGACGCTACGCTGGCGGAAATCGCGCGCAACGGCCCGGAGTCGGTGGACGAATTGCGTGACATCCCCGGCATCGGCGCGCGCAAGCTCGAGCGCTTCGGCGAGGAACTCGTCGAGGTCGTCGGCGACGAATAAGGCGCGCTGTTCCCCCACCGGGTATTCCGGACGCCGCCGGATTGTCACGGCGCTGTCACTTCCTCTGTCGTCCGAAATGTCGCAAGCCATTGACTCGCTTGGTCTTTTCGGAATATCATGCTGGGTTCCGGTCTTTGGGATGTCTGTGCTCGTCGATTGAATTGACGAAAACTAACGTCAAATACCCAGTCCGGAGTTCGATACGTATGGTTTTCCGCTTTGCCCGGAAATAAATGCGTCGATTTTGTTCAATTTCAGGAATAAACAATGCCAACCATCAATCAACTGGTTCGCAAAGGCCGCGCTTCGGAAGCTACGAAGAGCAAGTCGCCGGCCCTGCAGGACTGCCCGCAGCGTCGCGGCGTGTGCACCCGTGTGTACACGACGACGCCGAAGAAGCCGAACTCGGCACTCCGTAAGGTCGCCAAGGTGCGCCTGACGAACGGCTTCGAAGTCATTTCGTACATCGGTGGTGAAGGCCACAACCTGCAGGAACACTCGGTCGTGCTGATCCGCGGCGGCCGTGTGAAGGACTTGCCGGGTGTGCGTTACCACATGGTTCGTGGCTCGCTGGATACCCAGGGCGTCAAGGATCGTAAGCAGGCTCGTTCGAAGTACGGCGCAAAGCGCGCGAAGGCTGCGAAGTAAGAGTCAGGTGTCGTCGTGCTCGCAAGAGTGCCGGCGATAAAAGCGACAGGTGCCGGATTGGCCGGTGCTGTCGAGTAAGTGGTCACCCGACCAGGCTGGTAAGTCGTAATGGATGAATCGGGTTAGTTGGTGGCCGCGGAGCGCAAGGTGTGAACCCGCGCTTCAACTGAAAAGTTAAAGGAAGAAACATGCCGCGTCGTCGCGAAGTCCCCAAGCGGGAAGTGTTGCCGGATCCGAAGTTCGGCAACGTTGATGTAGCCAAGTTCATGAACGTGCTGATGCTCTCCGGCAAGAAGTCGGTTGCCGAGCGTATCGTGTACGGCGCTTTCGAACAGATCCAGACCAAGGGTGGCAAGGACCCGCTGGAAGTGTTCACTGTCGCGCTCAACAACGTGAAGCCGGTGGTGGAAGTGAAGAGCCGCCGCGTTGGTGGTGCGAACTATCAGGTTCCGGTCGAAGTGCGCCCCTCGCGTCGTATGGCATTGGCGATGCGTTGGCTGCGTGAAGCCGCGAAGAAGCGCAGCGAGAAGTCGATGGCCCTGCGTCTGGCAGGTGAACTCTCCGAAGCGGCCGAAGGCCGTGGCGGCGCGATGAAGAAGCGCGACGAAGTTCACCGGATGGCAGAAGCGAACAAGGCGTTCTCGCACTTCCGCTTCTAAGAGAAAGCCCCTACCGGGGTTTGCTCAAAAAACGGAAAAAATTCCGGGCGGGTGCGCTTATCGAGCGCCTCGCCCGTTTGTGTTCAGGCGCGTTGGGATCAACCCGGTCGGGATCGATCCGGCGCGCACCTCCCGATAGAGGATCAAAGTGGCTCGCAAGACTCCTATCGAGCGCTACCGTAACATCGGTATTAGCGCTCACATCGACGCCGGCAAGACGACGACGACCGAGCGCATTCTGTTTTACACCGGCGTGAACCACAAGATTGGTGAAGTTCACGACGGCGCCGCGACCATGGACTGGATGGAGCAGGAACAGGAGCGTGGCATCACGATCACGTCCGCTGCTACGACCGCGTTCTGGAAGGGCATGGGCGGCAACTACCCCGAGCACCGCATCAACATCATCGACACCCCGGGCCACGTCGACTTCACGATTGAAGTCGAGCGCTCGATGCGCGTGCTCGACGGCGCGTGCATGGTCTACTGCGCAGTGGGCGGCGTGCAGCCGCAGTCGGAAACGGTGTGGCGTCAGGCGAACAAGTACAAGGTTCCCCGTCTCGCGTTCGTCAACAAGATGGACCGTACCGGCGCGAACTTCTTCAAGGTCTACGACCAGCTGAAGAACCGCCTGAAGGCAAACCCGGTTCCGGTCGTGGTGCCGATCGGCGCTGAAGAAAACTTCAAGGGCGTCGTCGACCTCCTGAAGATGAAGGCGATCATTTGGGACGAGGCCTCGCAAGGCACGAAGTTCGACTACGTCGACATCCCGGCCGAACTCGTTGACACGTGCAACGAGTGGCGCGAAAAGATGATCGAGTCGGCTGCTGAAGCCAGCGAAGAGCTGATGGAAAAGTACCTCGGCGGCGAAGAGCTGACCGAAGCGGAAATCGTCAAGGCGATCCGCGACCGGACCATCGCTTGCGAAATCCAGCCGATGCTGTGCGGCACCGCGTTCAAGAACAAGGGCGTGCAGCGTATGCTCGACGCCGTGATCGACTTCCTGCCGTCGCCGGTGGACATTCCCCCGGTCACGGGCGAACTCGAAAACGGCGAGAAGGCAGAGCGCCGCGCATCCGACGACGAGAAGTTCTCGGCACTCGCGTTCAAGATCATGACCGACCCGTTCGTTGGCCAGCTGATCTTCTTCCGCGCGTACTCGGGCGTCGTCAACTCGGGTGACACCGTGCTGAACTCGACCAAGGGCAAGAAGGAACGCCTCGGCCGTATTCTGCAGATGCACGCGAACAACCGCGAAGAAATCAAGGAAGTTCGTGCAGGCGACATCGCTGCAGCCGTTGGCCTGAAGGAAGCAACCACGGGCGACACGCTGTGCGACCCGGCGAACCCGATCATCCTGGAGCGCATGGTGTTCCCGGAGCCGGTGATTTCGCAGGCCGTCGAGCCGAAGACCAAGGCTGACCAGGAAAAGATGGGCCTCGCCCTGAACCGCCTGGCGCAGGAAGACCCGTCGTTCCGCGTCCAGACGGACGAGGAATCGGGCCAGACCATCATTTCGGGTATGGGCGAGCTCCACCTCGAAATTCTGGTCGATCGCATGAAGCGCGAATTCAACGTGGAAGCGACCGTCGGCAAGCCGCAGGTTGCATACCGCGAAACGATCCGCGCTACGGCGAAGGACGTCGAAGGCAAGTTCGTCAAGCAGTCGGGCGGTCGCGGCCAGTTCGGTCACGCTGTCATCACGCTTGAGCCGAACGAGCAGGGCAAGGGCTACGAGTTCCTCGACGAGATCAAGGGCGGTGTGATTCCGCGCGAATTCATCCCGGCGGTGGACAAGGGTATCCAGGAAACGCTGAAGGCTGGCGTGCTGGCGGGCTTCCCGGTCGTCGACGTGAAGGTTCACCTGACGTTCGGTTCGTACCACGACGTTGACTCGAACGAAAACGCGTTCCGCATGGCCGGCTCGATGGCCTTCAAGGAAGCAATGCGCAAGGCAAGCCCGGTCATCCTCGAACCGATGATGGCTGTGGAAGTCGAAACGCCGGAAGACTACATGGGCAACGTGATGGGCGACCTGTCGAGCCGTCGCGGTATCGTCCAGGGCATGGAAGACATGGTTGGCGGCGGCAAGATCGTTCGCGCCGAAGTGCCGCTGTCGGAAATGTTCGGCTATTCGACGTCGCTGCGCTCGCTGTCGCAAGGCCGCGCAACGTACACGATGGAATTCAAGCACTACGCAGAAGCACCGCGTAACGTGGCCGACGCGATCATCAGCGCGAAGGCGAAGTAAGCATCGGCATTCAGTTGACCATGCGGCGAACCAGGCATGGGTCTGGTTCGCATCGCTCAGTCACCGATTCACCACTTTTTTGAAAGAAGAGAAACATGGCAAAAGGTAAATTCGAACGGACCAAGCCGCACGTGAACGTGGGCACGATCGGTCACGTTGACCACGGCAAGACCACGCTGACGGCAGCGATCACGACGGTTCTGACCGCCAAGTTCGGCGGCGAAGCGAAGGCGTACGACCAGATCGACGCAGCGCCGGAAGAAAAGGCGCGTGGTATTACCATCAACACCGCGCACGTCGAGTACGAAACGGCTAACCGCCACTACGCACACGTCGACTGCCCGGGCCACGCTGACTACGTGAAGAACATGATCACGGGCGCGGCACAGATGGACGGCGCGATCCTGGTGTGCTCGGCCGCTGACGGCCCGATGCCGCAAACGCGTGAGCACATCCTGCTCGCCCGTCAGGTTGGCGTGCCTTACATCATCGTGTTCCTGAACAAGTGCGACATGGTCGACGACGCCGAGCTGCTCGAGCTGGTCGAAATGGAAGTGCGCGAGCTCCTGTCGAAGTACGACTTCCCGGGCGACGACACGCCGATCATCAAGGGTTCGGCCAAGCTGGCGCTGGAAGGCGACAAGGGCGAACTGGGTGAAGTGGCGATCATGAACCTGGCCGACGCGCTGGACACGTACATCCCGACGCCGGAGCGTGCCGTTGACGGCGCGTTCCTGATGCCGGTGGAAGACGTGTTCTCGATCTCGGGTCGCGGCACGGTGGTGACGGGTCGCGTCGAGCGCGGCATCGTCAAGGTCGGCGAGGAAATCGAAATCGTCGGTATCAAGCCGACGGTGAAGACGACCTGCACGGGCGTGGAAATGTTCCGCAAGCTGCTCGACCAGGGTCAGGCAGGCGACAACGTGGGTATCCTGCTGCGCGGCACGAAGCGTGAAGACGTGGAGCGTGGCCAGGTGCTGGCCAAGCCGGGTTCGATCACGCCGCACACGCACTTCACGGCTGAAGTGTACGTGCTGAGCAAGGACGAAGGCGGCCGTCACACGCCGTTCTTCAACAACTACCGTCCGCAGTTCTACTTCCGTACGACGGACGTGACGGGCTCGATCGAGCTGCCGAAGGACAAGGAAATGGTCATGCCGGGCGACAACGTGTCGATCACGGTGAAGCTGATCGCTCCGATCGCGATGGAAGAAGGTCTGCGCTTCGCAATCCGCGAAGGTGGCCGTACCGTCGGCGCCGGCGTGGTTGCAAAGATCATCGAGTAAATCGGGTAGAATACCCGGCTTGCTGTAGAAGTTGATGTACCCAGGGACCACCGCGCGGCGCCTTGCCGCGGGGTGGCCCTGCGCTCTTTATATCGTCTGGCGGCGCAAGTCCGCCTCGCTCTTTTCAAGGAATCATCATGCAGAACCAAAAAATCCGTATCCGTCTGAAGGCTTTCGACTACCGTCTGATCGACCAGTCGGCTGCTGAAATCGTCGACACGGCGAAGCGTACGGGTGCAATCGTTCGTGGCCCGGTGCCGCTGCCCACGCGCATCCAGCGTTTCGACATCCTGCGTTCGCCGCACGTCAACAAGACGTCGCGCGATCAGCTCGAAATCCGCACGCACCTGCGCCTGATGGACATCGTCGACCCGACGGACAAGACCGTTGACGCGCTGATGAAGCTGGACCTCCCGGCTGGCGTGGACGTCGAAATCAAGCTGCAGTAAGAGCCTCCAGCGCCGCCAGAATCTTCGGGTGGCGCTAAGTCTTTGATTGCTTGCGGAAAACGAAAAAGGACGTTATACTTGACGTCTTTTCGCGCGTTTGCGCAAAAAATCGGTGTGTCCCCTTCGAGCCTTTACCTCGAAAACATGCCGGTACTTTGTAAATTAGCCCCGACCAATCGCAGTCGGGAATGGAGAAAACGATGAGCCTTGGACTCGTAGGTCGCAAGGTTGGCATGACCCGTATCTTCACGGCCGAAGGGGATTCGATTCCCGTGACCGTGCTGGACGTGTCCGACAACCGCGTGACGCAGATCAAGACTGTTGAAACCGACGGCTACACGGCCGTGCAGGTTGCTTTCGGTACTCGCCGCGCATCGCGCGTGACGAAGCCGCTCGCAGGTCATCTCGCCAAAGCTGGCGTTCAAGCCGGTGAAATCCTCAAGGAATTCCAGATCGACGCCGCTAAGGCCGCCGAACTGTCCGCTGGCGCCGTGATCGGTGTGGAACTCTTCGAAGAAGGTCAGAAGATCGACGTGCAAGGCACCTCGATCGGTAAGGGCTACGCCGGTACCATCAAGCGTTACAACTTCGCTTCGGGTCGTGCTTCGCACGGTAACTCGCGCTCGCACAATGTGCCGGGCTCGATCGGTATGGCGCAGGATCCGGGTCGCGTGTTCCCGGGTAAGCGCATGACCGGTCACATGGGTGACGAAACCGTGACGGTGCAAAACCTCGAAATCGCCCGTATCGACGCAGAGCGCAAGCTGCTGCTGGTCAAGGGTGCCGTGCCGGGTGCAAAGGGCGGCAAGGTTTTCGTGACGCCCGCCGTCAAGGCGCGCGCCAAGAAAGGAGCGCAATAATGGAACTGAAGCTCCTGAACGCTAATGGTCAGGAAGGCGCAGCTGTTAACGCGTCGGACGTCGTGTTCGGCCGTGACTACAACGAAGCGCTGATCCACCAGATCGTTATCGCCTACCAGGCGAACGCGCGCAGCGGCAACCGCGCGCAGAAGGACCGCGAACAGGTCAAGCACACCACCAAGAAGCCGTGGCGTCAGAAGGGTACGGGCCGCGCTCGTGCCGGTATGTCGTCGAGCCCGCTGTGGCGTGGCGGTGGTCGCATCTTCCCGAATTCGCCGGAAGAAAACTTCTCGCACAAGGTCAACAAGAAGATGCATCGCGCAGGTCTCTGCTCGATCTTCTCGCAGCTGGCCCGCGAAGGCCGCATCTCGGTCGTCGAAGAGCTCTCGCTCGAAGCGCCGAAGACGAAGCTGCTGGCCGAAAAGTTCAAGGCCATGGGTCTCGAATCCGTGCTGGTCATCACCGACACGGTCGACGAGAACCTGTATCTCGCGTCGCGCAACCTGCCCCACGTGGCAGTCGTTGAGCCGCGTTTTGCCGACCCGCTCTCGCTGATCTACTTCAAGAAGATCCTGATCACGAAGGCAGCGGTCGCCCAGATCGAGGAGTTGCTGTCATGAGCGAGATTCGCAAGAACGATCATCGTTTGATGCAGGTCCTGCTCGCACCGGTGATCTCCGAAAAGGCGACGCTGGTTGCGGAGAAGAACGAACAAGTCGTCTTCGAAGTCGCGCCGGACGCGAACAAGCAGGAAGTCAAGGCTGCTGTCGAGCTGCTGTTCAAGGTGGAAGTCGAGTCCGTCAACGTGCTGGTCCAGAAGGGAAAAGCCAAGCGCTTTGGCCGCTTCAACGGCAAGCGCAAGGACGTGAAGAAGGCGTATGTCTGCCTGAAGCCCGGCCAGGAAATCAACTTTGAAGCGGAGGCCAAGTAATCATGGCAATCGTGAAAGTTAAGCCGACCTCGCCGGGTCGCCGCGCGATGGTCAAGATCGTCAACAAGGACCTCCATAAGGGCGCGCCGTTCGCGGCACTGCTCGAAAAGAAGTCCTCGACGGCTGGCCGTAACAACAACGGTCGCATCACGACGCGTCACCAGGGTGGCGGTCACAAGCAGCACTACCGTGTGATCGATTTCCGTCGTACGAAGGATGGCATCCCCGCGAAGGTGGAGCGTCTCGAGTATGACCCGAACCGTAGCGCGAACATTGCGCTGGTTCTTTACGCAGACGGCGAGCGCCGCTACATCATCGCGCCGAAGGGCGTGACGGTTGGCACGCAGCTGATGTCGGGTTCGGAAGCGCCGATCCGTGCAGGCAACACGCTGCCGATCCGCAACATTCCGGTCGGTACGACGATCCACTGCATCGAAATGCTGCCGGGCAAGGGCGCGCAAATGGCGCGTTCGGCTGGCACGTCGGCAATGCTGCTGGCACGTGAAGGCGTCTACGCGCAGGTTCGTCTGCGTTCGGGCGAAATCCGTCGCGTGCACGTTGAATGCCGCGCAACGATCGGTGAAGTCGGCAACGAAGAGCACAGCCTCCGTCAAATCGGTAAGGCTGGCGCGAACCGCTGGCGCGGTATCCGCCCGACGGTCCGTGGCGTTGCAATGAACCCGGTCGACCACCCGCACGGTGGTGGCGAAGGCAAGACTGCGGCTGGTCGCGACCCGGTGAGCCCGTGGGGCACGCCGACGAAGGGCTATCGCACCCGCAGCAACAAGCGCACGACGAGCATGATCGTCCAGCGCCGTCACAAGCGTTAAGGAGTAGGCAATGGCACGTTCTATTAAGAAAGGTCCGTTCTGCGACGCCCATTTGCTGAAGAAGGTTGAGGCGGCTGCAGCTACGCGCGACAAGAAACCGATCAAGACCTGGTCGCGTCGTTCGACGATTCTGCCGGACTTCATCGGTCTGACGATTGCCGTGCACAACGGCCGTCAACACGTTCCGGTGTATGTCACGGAAAACATGGTCGGCCACAAGCTTGGCGAGTTCGCATTGACCCGTACGTTCAAGGGTCACGCGGCCGACAAGAAGGCCAAGAAATAAGGGGCAATCAAGATGGAAGTGAAGGCAATTCATCGCGGTGCCCGCATCTCGGCGCAGAAGACGCGCCTTGTGGCTGACCAGATCCGCGGTCTGCCGGTCGACAAGGCACTGAACGTTCTGACGTTCTCGCCGAAGAAAGCGGCTGGCATCGTGAAAAAGGTTGTGCTCTCGGCGATCGCAAACGCGGAACACAACGAAGGTGCTGACATTGACGAGCTCAAGATCAAGAGCATTTACGTCGACAAGGCAGCTTCGCTGAAGCGTTTCACCGCGCGCGCCAAGGGCCGCGGCAACCGCATCGAGAAGCAATCCTGTCACATCACTGTGACGGTCGGGAATTAAGGAGCCATACGATGGGACAGAAAATTCATCCGACTGGCTTCCGTTTGGCCGTCAGCCGCAATTGGGCTTCGCGTTGGTACGCGAACAACAACAATTTCGCGGCGATGTTGAAGGAAGACATCGGTGTTCGTGAATACCTGAAGAAGAAGCTGAAGAACGCTTCGGTGGGCCGTGTTGTGATCGAGCGTCCGGCAAAGAACGCTCGCATCACGATTTACAGCTCGCGTCCGGGTGTGGTGATCGGCAAGAAGGGCGAGGACATCGAACTCCTCAAGGCCGAACTCCAGAAGCGCATGGGCGTTCCGGTTCACGTGAACATCGAAGAAATCCGCAAGCCGGAAACCGATGCTCAACTGATCGCCGATTCGATCACGCAGCAGCTCGAGCGCCGCATCATGTTCCGTCGCGCAATGAAGCGCGCGATGCAGAACGCGATGCGTCTGGGTGCCCAGGGCATCAAGATCATGAGCGCCGGCCGTCTGAACGGTATCGAAATCGCACGTACCGAGTGGTACCGCGAAGGTCGAGTGCCGCTTCACACGCTGCGTGCTGACATCGACTACGCAACCTCGGAAGCGAAGACGACGTACGGCATCATCGGCGTGAAGGTTTGGGTCTACAAGGGCGACACGCTCGGCCGCAACGACGCACCGGTGGTGGAAGAAGTCGCCGAAGAAAAGCGTCCGCGCCGCAACGCGCGTCCGGGCGATCGTCGTCCGCGCCGTGATGGCGAAGGCGCACCGGGTGCCCGTCGTGGCGCACCGCGCCGTGGCGCCGGCGGTGACGGCAAGAGTGGAGAATAACGATGCTGCAACCGAAACGCAGGAAGTATCGCAAAGAGCAGAAGGGTCGTAACACCGGCGTCGCAACGCGCGGCAACGCAGTTTCGTTCGGTGAATACGGTCTGAAGGCTATCGGTCGTGGTCGCCTGACCGCGCGTCAGATTGAAGCAGCGCGTCGTGCAATGACGCGTCACATCAAGCGTGGCGGCCGCATCTGGATCCGTATCTTCCCGGACAAGCCGATCTCGCAAAAGCCGGCGGAAGTGCGTATGGGTAACGGTAAGGGTAACCCTGAGTACTACGTCGCCGAGATTCAGCCGGGCAAGATGCTGTATGAAATGGATGGTGTGTCCGAAGAACTGGCCCGTGAAGCCTTCCGTCTGGCTGCAGCCAAGCTGCCGCTGAAGACGGTCTTCATGGTTCGCCAGCTCGGCGCCTAAGGAGTGATTGATGAAGGCATCTGAACTTCTTCAGAAAGACAAGGCCGCGCTCGACAAAGAGCTGTCGGACCTCTTGAAGGCGCAATTCGGCCTGCGCATGCAACTCGCGACCCAGCAGCTCACCAACACGAGCCAGCTGAAGAAGGTTCGTCGCGACATCGCACGTGTGCGGACCGTCCTGACTCAGAAGGCGAACCAGAAATGAACGAAAGCGTGAAAACCTCGCTTAAGCGGACGCTGGTCGGCAAAGTCGTCAGCAACAAGATGGACAAGACGGTCACCGTCCTGGTCGAGCGCCGCGTCAAGCACCCGATCTACGGCAAGTACGTTGTGCAGTCGAAGAAGTACCACGCGCACGACGAAGCGAACACGTACAACGAGGGTGACCTCGTTGAAATCCAGGAGACCCGTCCTCTCTCGAAGACGAAGGCCTGGACCGTGTCGAAGCTGATCGAAGCAGCACGCGTCATCTAAAAGTGACGCAACACCCCGGGGAGCCATTTCCCGGGGTGTAGAAGTAATTGAAATCGCTGAAGATTTCGCTTGCTAGACCAAGATTATCGAGTTATAGTCTTGGTCTTCCCTGCTTATGGGTTTGCTGTTGGCAAAGCAGCAGGCGGATGTAGGTGGGGAAGCAGATTCGGGCGCCAGTCCGGGTTAGCAAGATTCACCGGAATGCGATGGCCGGTTTCGTTTGCCGTCGCTGCTGTTCTTACCCAAGCAGCTGAGCGGTCGTTCTAGTGGCGGCGCGGCTGACGGGACCAAGACTGACCGGATGTGCCATGGTGGCGCGACCGGATTAAGTTGGGAAAGATAAACCATGATCCAGACCGAAACTCGGCTTGAAGTAGCCGACAACACGGGTGCACGCGAAGTTCTGTGCATCAAGGTGCTCGGCGGCTCGAAGCGTCGTTATGCCAGCATTGGCGACATCATCAAGGTGAGCGTCAAGGAAGCAACGCCGCGCGGGCGCGTGAAAAAGGGCGAAATCTACAACGCTGTTGTGGTTCGCACTGCGAAGGGCGTGCGCCGTCAAGACGGCTCGCTGATCAAGTTCGATGGCAACGCCGCCGTGCTTTTGAATACCAAGCTTGAGCCGATCGGCACCCGTATCTTCGGGCCGGTTACGCGTGAGCTGCGTAGCGAACGATTCATGAAGATCGTTTCGCTGGCGCCGGAAGTGCTGTAAGGAGCCGCGATGAACAAGATTCGCAAGGGTGACGAAGTTATCGTCGTTACCGGCAAAGACAAGGGCAAGCGCGGCGTCGTGCTGGCCATCGGCGAAGAGCGCGTCACTGTCGAAGGCATCAACATCGCGAAGAAGCATGTGAAGCCGAACCCCATGAAGGGTACGACGGGTGGCGTGGAAGCCAAGGCAATGCCCCTGGCTATCTCGAACGTCGCACTGGTCGACGCGAACGGTAAGCCGTCGCGCGTGGGCATCAAGGTCGAAGGGGACAAGAAGGTTCGTTTCCTGAAGACGACCGGTGCTGTTCTGAGCGCCTGACGCTGCGGAGTAAAAAATGGCACGTTTGCAAGAATTTTATAAAGAGAAGGTCGTTCCTGGCCTGATCGAGAAGTTCGGTTACAAGTCGGTCATGGAAGTGCCGCGCCTCACCAAGATCACCCTGAACATGGGTGTTGGTGAAGCCGTCGCTGACAAGAAGGTCCTCGAGCACGCCGTTGGCGACCTCACGAAGATCGCCGGCCAGAAGCCCGTCATCACGAAGTCGCGCAAGGCAATCGCCGGCTTCAAGATTCGCGAAGGCTACCCGATCGGCACGATGGTTACGCTGCGTGGCAATGCCATGTACGAATTCCTGGACCGTTTCGTGACGGTTGCGCTGCCCCGCGTGCGCGACTTCCGTGGCGTGTCGGGCAAGGCATTCGACGGCCGTGGTAACTACAACATCGGTGTGAAAGAGCAGATCATTTTCCCCGAAATCGACTACGACAAGATCGACGCGCTGCGTGGGCTGAACATCAGCATCACGACGACCGCGAAGACCGACGAAGAAGCAAAGGCACTGCTCGCCGGCTTCAAGTTCCCGTTCAGAAACTGAGGTTACCGTGGCTAAACTGGCACTGATCGAACGTGAAAAGAAGCGCGCTCGTCTGGCAGCGAAATTCGCGCCGAAGCGCGCAGCGCTGAAGGCGATCATCGACGACCAAAGCAAGTCGGAAGAAGAGCGCTATTCGGCTCGCCTGGAACTGCAACAACTGCCCCGCAACTCGAACCCGACTCGCAAGCGTAACCGCTGCGCACTCACGGGTCGTCCGCGTGGCACGTTCCGCAAATTCGGTCTCGCACGTAACAAGATTCGTGAAATCGCGTTCCGTGGTGAGATCCCTGGCATCACCAAGGCGAGCTGGTAATAGGAGAAACATAAATGAGCATGAGTGATCCTATCGCCGATATGCTGACTCGCATCCGCAATGCGCAGATGGTCGAGAAGGTTTCGGTTGCTATGCCCTCGTCGAAAGTGAAGATTGCGATTGCGCAGGTTCTGAAGGACGAAGGTTATATCGACGACTTCGCGGTGAAGACCGAAGGTGCGAAGTCGGAATTGAACATCGCGTTGAAGTACTACGCTGGCCGTCCCGTTATCGAGCGCATCGAACGCGTCTCGAAGCCGGGTCTGCGCGTGTACCGCGGCCGCAACGAAATCCCCCAGGTCATGAACGGCCTTGGTGTGGCGATCGTTTCGACGCCGAAGGGTGTGATGACGGACCGCAAGGCGCGCGCTACTGGCGTCGGCGGCGAAGTTATCTGCTACGTCGCTTAAGGCCTAAGGAGAAGAAACATGTCTCGAGTAGGTAAGAGCCCGATCGCGCTGCAAGGCGCAGAAGCGACGCTCAGCGACGAGAAGATTACCGTCAAGGGCCCGCTGGGTACGATTTCGCAAGCTGCGAACCGCCTCGTGAAGGTGGTGAACGACAACGGTACGCTCAAGTTCGAGCCGACCGACGAAAGCCGCGAAGCCAATGCGATGTCGGGCACGATGCGCGCGATTGTCGCGAACATGGTGCAAGGCGTGACGAAGGGTTTCGAGCGCAAGCTGACGCTGGTTGGCGTTGGTTATCGTGCTCAAGCGCAAGGCGACAAGCTGAACCTGTCGCTGGGTTTCTCGCACCCGGTGGTGCACCAGATGCCGCAAGGCGTGAAGGCTGAAACCCCGTCGCAAACGGAAATCGTGATCAAGGGGATCGACAAGCAACAAGTTGGCCAGGTCGCTGCGGAAGTCCGCGGCTACCGCCCGCCGGAGCCCTATAAGGGCAAGGGTGTGCGCTACGCCAACGAGGTTGTGATCCTCAAAGAAACGAAGAAGAAGTAAGGGTGCGCAATCATGGATAAGACTCAATCTCGCCTGCGCCGCGCTCGTCAGACGCGTCTCAAGATCGCTGAGCTGCAGGTCGCGCGTCTGGCCGTGCATCGCACGAACACGCACATCTATGCGCAAGTGTTCTCGCCCTGCGGCACCAAGGTGCTGGCTAGCGCGTCGACGCTTGAAGCTGAAGTGCGTGCGCAACTGGCTGACCAGTCGGGCAAGGGCGGCAACGTCGCTGCAGCCTCGCTGATCGGCAAGCGTATTGCAGAAAAGGCTAAGGCCGCCGGCATCGAATCCGTCGCCTTTGACCGCTCGGGTTTCCGCTATCACGGCCGCGTCAAGGCGCTGGCTGATGCTGCGCGCGAAGCCGGGCTCAAGTTCTAAGGAAGGAATTCGTCATGGCAAAGATGCAAGCGAAAGTTCAGGCTGACGAACGCGACGACGGCCTCCGCGAAAAAATGATTTCGGTCAATCGCGTGACCAAGGTTGTGAAGGGCGGCCGTATTCTCGGCTTCGCCGCTCTGACCGTGGTTGGCGATGGTGATGGCCGCGTCGGTATGGGCAAGGGCAAGTCGAAGGAAGTGCCCGTCGCTGTCCAGAAGGCGATGGAACAAGCTCGCCGCAACATGTTCAAGGTGCCCCTGAAGAACGGCACCCTGCAACACGAAGTGCACGGCAAGCATGGCGCATCGGTCGTCCTCCTCGCTCCGGCGAAGGCAGGTACGGGCGTGATCGCCGGCGGCCCGATGCGCGCAGTGTTCGACGTGATGGGCGTGCAGAACGTCGTGGCCAAGAGCCACGGTTCGACGAACCCGTACAACCTCGTTCGCGCCACGCTGGACGGTCTGCGCAAGCAGTCGACCCCGGCTGACATCGCGGCGAAGCGCGGCAAGTCCGTCGAAGACATTCTGGGCTAAGGGTGGGTACCATGTCTGAAAAAACTGTCAAGGTTCAGCTCGTCAAGAGCCTGATTGGGACCCGCGAAACGCACCGTGCCACCGTGCGCGGTCTCGGCCTGCGCCGCCTGAACTCGGTCTCCGAGCTGCAGGACACGCCGGCTGTGCGCGGCATGATCAACAAGGTCTCGTACCTCGTTAAGGTCATCGGCTAAGCGGTCGACCAAAGACTCCAGGAGTTGAAAATGGAATTGAATAACCTGAAGCCGGCAGAAGGCGCGAAGCACGCAAAGCGTCGCGTCGGCCGCGGCATCGGCTCCGGCCTCGGCAAGACCGCTGGCCGTGGTCACAAGGGTCAGAAATCGCGTTCGGGCGGCTTCCACAAGGTCGGCTTCGAAGGCGGTCAGATGCCTCTGCAGCGTCGTCTGCCCAAGCGTGGCTTCACCTCGCTGACGAAGGAATTCGTTGGTGAAGTGCGCCTCGCCGACATCGAGAAGCTGCCGGTCGACGAAATCGATCTGTTGGCTCTCAAGCAGGCAGGCCTCGTGGGCGAACTGACCAGGAGCGCGAAGATCATCGCTACCGGCGAGATCAAGCGTAAGGTCGTCGTGAAGGGTCTGGGTGCGACGAAGAATGCGCGTGCTGCGATTGAAGCAGCAGGCGGTTCTTTTGCCGAGTGATTGTGAGTGGTGCGTGCGGGCTTGCCCGCCGTCACTAGCATCTGCATCGGAGAAGCTACTTGGCTAACAGCCCGAGTCTCGCAAAAACCGGTCGCAGCGCTCCGAAGTTCGGCGACCTGCGCCGGCGTGCAGTGTTCCTGCTGCTGGCGTTGGTCGTTTATCGTATCGGCGCGCATATTCCGGTTCCGGGTATCGATCCGGACCAACTGGCGAAGCTCTTTCAGAGCCAGTCGGGCGGCATCCTTGGCATGTTCAACATGTTCTCGGGTGGCGCACTGTCTCGGTTCACGATCTTCGCGCTGGGTGTGATGCCGTATATTTCGGCGTCGATCATCCTGCAGCTGATGGCGATCGTCTCGCCGCAGCTGGAAGCGCTGAAGAAGGAAGGGCAGGCTGGACAACGCAAGATCACGCAGTACACGCGGATCTTCACGGTGGTGCTGGCGACGTTTCAGGCGTTCGGCATCGCGGTCGCGCTGGAAAACCAGCCTGGCCTCGTGATCGATCCGGGCATGGTGTTCCGCTTGACGACGGTCGTGACGCTCGTAACGGGCACGATGTTCCTGATGTGGCTTGGTGAGCAGATCACGGAACGCGGGCTTGGCAACGGTATCTCGATCATCATCTTCGGCGGGATCGCGGCAGGCTTCCCGAATGCGCTCGGTGGGCTTTTCGAACTGGTTCGCACCGGCTCGATGAGCATCATCTCGGCGATCATCGTGGTCGTTCTGATCGCAGCCGTGACTTACCTGGTGGTGTTCATCGAACGCGGCCAGCGCAAGATCCTCGTGAACTATGCGAAGCGCCAGGTCGGTAACAAGATTTACGGCGGGCAGTCGTCCCACCTGCCGCTCAAGCTGAACATGTCGGGTGTGATTCCGCCGATCTTCGCGTCGTCGATCATCCTGTTCCCGGCAACCATCCTGAACTGGTTCAGTTCGGGTTCGCGAACCGGCTGGTTTGCGGACACGCTGCACAACGTGGCCGAAGCCCTCAAGCCTGGCCAGCCCGTGTACGTGTTGCTGTACGCGTTGGCGATCGTGTTCTTCTGCTTCTTCTACACCGCACTGGTGTTCAACAGCAGGGAAACGGCCGACAACCTGAAAAAGAGTGGCGCGTTCGTACCTGGCATCCGTCCGGGCGATCAGACGGCACGCTATATCGACCGCATCCTCACGCGTCTGACGCTGGCCGGTGCGATCTATATCGTGTTTGTTTGCCTGCTGCCTGAGTTTCTGGTGCTGCGCTGGAATGTGCCGTTTTATTTTGGTGGAACGTCGCTGCTGATCATTGTCGTCGTCACAATGGACTTCATGGCGCAGGTGCAGTCGTACGTGATGTCGCAACAATATGAATCGCTGCTCAAGAAGGCTAACTTCAAGGGCGGCGGCGTCCCGATGCGTTAAAAGGACCTATGGCCAAAGACGATGTAATCCAGATGCAAGGCGAGGTTATCGAAAACCTCCCCAACGCAACCTTCCGGGTGAAGCTGGAAAACGGCCATGTCGTTCTGGGACATATTTCCGGAAAAATGCGGATGCACTACATCCGCATTCTCCCGGGCGACAAGGTGACGGTTGAGTTGACGCCTTACGATCTGTCGCGTGCGCGGATCGTGTTCCGGGCGAAGTGATTTAGGAAAAAGGGTAATATCATGAAAGTGATGGCATCGGTAAAGCGCATTTGCCGCAACTGCAAAATCATCAAGCGCAACGGCGTCGTTCGCGTGATCTGCAGCTCGGACCCGCGCCACAAGCAGCGCCAAGGCTGATTAGCGCGCTTGCGCTTTTTGTTTGAGGAAAAACAATGGCTCGTATTGCAGGGGTTAACATCCCGAACCACCAGCACACCGAAATCGGCCTGACGGCAATTTTTGGTGTTGGCCGCACGCGTTCGCGCAACATCTGCGTGGCCGCCGGTGTGCCGTTCAACAAGAAGGTCAAGGACCTGAACGACGCGGATCTGGAAAAGCTGCGTGAGGAAGTGGGCAAGTTTGTCGTCGAAGGCGATCTCCGCCGTGAAGTGACGATGAACATCAAGCGCCTGATGGACCTCGGCTGCTACCGCGGCGTGCGCCATCGCAAGGGCCTGCCCCTGCGTGGCCAGCGTACGCGTACCAACGCACGTACGCGTAAGGGTCCGCGCCGCGCAGCACAGTCGCTGAAGAAGTAAGCGGAACTGAAAGTTACAGGAAAACGTAATGGCTAAGGCTTCGAACAACTCCGCGGCGCAACGCGTTCGCAAGAAGGTTAAGAAGAACGTCGCCGAGGGCGTGGTTCACGTTCACGCGTCGTTCAACAACACGATCATCACGATCACCGACCGTCAAGGCAACGCGCTTGCCTGGGCAACGTCGGGCGGTCAGGGCTTCAAGGGTTCGCGTAAGTCGACGCCCTTCGCAGCTCAGGTCGCAGCTGAATCGGCTGGCCGTGTTGCAATGGAATACGGCGTCAAGAACCTCGAAGTGCGTATCAAGGGCCCCGGCCCGGGTCGCGAATCGGCGGTGCGCGCGCTGCATGGTCTTGGCATCAAGATCACCGCGATCTCCGACGTTACGCCGGTCCCGCACAACGGCTGCCGTCCGCCGAAGCGCCGCCGTATCTAAGGCGTCGCTTTAGCCGAACGCCTGAGCCGCCGGAAACGGCGACCCAGGCTCTCGGCGTTATTGAATTGACTAAGCCCACCGTTCGGTTCAAAGAGCCGGACTAGCGCGAAGGCCGGCGTTTAGCCCTCGCGTGATCAATTATCGAAGGAAAGCAACGTGGCACGTTATATCGGCCCGAAGGCCAAGCTGTCCCGCCGTGAAGGCACCGACCTCTTTCTGAAGAGCGCACGCCGCTCGCTCGCCGACAAGTGCAAGCTCGACAGCAAGCCGGGTCAGCACGGCCGCACCTCGGGCGCACGTACGTCCGACTACGGCACGCAGCTTCGCGAAAAGCAGAAAGTGAAGCGTATCTACGGCGTGCTCGAGCGCCAGTTCCGCCGCTACTTCGCGGAAGCTGACCGTATCAAGGGCAACACCGGCGAAAACCTGCTGCAACTGCTCGAATCGCGTCTCGACAACGTCGTGTACCGCATGGGCTTCGCTTCGACCCGCGCTGAAGCGCGTCAGCTTGTGAGCCACAAGGCTCTCACGGTGAACGGCGTCGTTTCGAACATCCCGTCGATGCAAGTGAAGGCAGGCGACGTCGTCGCGATTCGCGAAAAGGCGAAGAAGCAGGCGCGTATCGTCGAAGCCCTCTCGCTCGCAGAGCAAGGCGGCATGGCAGGTTGGGTGTCGGTCGACGCGAAGAAGTTCGAAGGCACGTTCAAGAGCATGCCTGAGCGCAGCGACATCGCTGGCGACATCAACGAAAGCCTGATCGTCGAATTGTATTCGCGGTAATCGGATTGACGGCCGGGGTAACCTCTGTGCTTCGCGCAGGAGGCGGCCTCGGCCGTTTTTTTCAGGTTGTTGCCATCTCAGCCTTATCGGTGTAACGAGCCGAGGGTATTGAAAAGGAAAACCTATGCAAACCAGTTTGTTGAAACCCAAGATCATCGCTGTGGAATCGCTCGGCGACAACCACGCGAAAGTGGTCATGGAGCCGTTCGAACGCGGTTATGGCCACACCTTGGGTAACGCGCTCCGGCGCGTGCTGCTGTCGTCGATGGTGGGCTACGCGCCGACCGAAGTGACGATCGCAGGCGTCGTGCACGAATACTCGACGCTCGATGGTGTGCAAGAGGATGTGGTCAACCTGCTGCTGAACCTGAAGGGTGTCGTTTTCAAGCTGCATAACCGTGACGAAGTGACGGTTACGCTGCGCAAGGAAGGCGAAGGCGTTGTCACCGCTGGCGACATCGAACTCTCGCACGACTGCGAAGTGATCAACCCCGATCACGTGGTTGCGCATCTGACGAAGGGCGGCAAGCTCGACGTGCAGATCAAGATCGAAAAGGGCCGTGGCTACGTGCCGGGCAACGTGCGCCGTTACGGCGAAGAGTCGGCCAAGATCATTGGCCGCATCGTGCTGGACGCGTCGTTCTCGCCGGTTCGCCGCGTGAGCTACGCCGTGGAAAGCGCGCGTGTCGAGCAGCGTACCGACCTCGACAAGCTCGTGATGAACATCGAAACCAACGGCGTGATCTCGCCTGAGGAAGCGATCCGCCAGTCGGCCCGCATCCTCGTGGATCAGCTGTCGGTGTTCGCGGCTCTGGAAGGCACGGAGACGGCCGCGGAAGCGCCTTCGCGCGCCCCGCAGATCGACCCGATCCTGCTGCGTCCGGTGGACGATCTCGAACTCACGGTTCGCTCGGCGAACTGCCTGAAGGCCGAGAACATCTACTACATCGGCGATCTGATCCAGCGCACCGAGAACGAGCTGCTCAAGACCCCGAACCTGGGTCGCAAGTCGCTCAATGAGATCAAGGAAGTGCTCGCTTCGCGCGGTCTCACGCTCGGCATGAAGCTCGAAAACTGGCCGCCGGCTGGTCTCGACAAGTAAGAAGTCTGGCACGGACGCGGATTTTCCTTTAAAATCCGCGTCTTGCCTTTTTCACGTACCGGCCCGTGCCCTGGTAGTTGCAGGGCGATAGAAGAGCTGGACCAAAACTTTGTTTCAAGGAAATTGAAATGCGTCACCGTCATGGTCTGCGGAAACTGAACCGCACGAGCAGCCACCGTCTGGCAATGCTCCGTAACATGTCCAACTCGCTCATCGAGCACGAAGTCATCAAGACGACGCTGCCGAAGGCGAAGGAACTCCGTAAGGTTGTCGAGCCCCTCATCACGCTGGGCAAGAAGCCGTCGCTCGCAAACCGTCGTCTGGCGTTCAACCGCCTGCGCGATCGTGACTCGGTCACGAAGCTGTTCGACGTGCTCGGTCCGCGTTTCGCGAACCGTCCGGGCGGCTACCTGCGTATCCTGAAGTTCGGTTTCCGTGTTGGCGACAACGCACCGATGGCACTGGTCGAACTGCTCGACCGTCCGGAAGTCGCGGAAGAGAACGTCCAGGAAGCGGAATAAGCTTTCCGTCGCTCGATCCCCGGATTGAGCGGCATGCGAAAAAGCCAGGCCTAGCCTGGCTTTTTTGTTTTCCGGCGTGGATGAAAGCGCGCCGTACCGTGTTTGCCGGTTGCAGTCCCCCTTTGCCACACGGTGCACGAGAGAAGCCGATCGGCGCCGATGGTACGATTACGTTCTGCCCCGAAGCCCGTTTGCCGTCGCACGCGGGCACCACGCCGGAGTTCGTCGTGACCCTCAATGTGACCCTGATGCTGACTACGGTGCCCGATGAGGGCACCGCCGAAACGCTCGCTGCCGGAGCGCTCGCGCAGCGTCTCGCCGCGTGCGTGACGCGCCTGGGCGCCGTGCACTCGCAGTATCACTGGCAGGGCAACATCGAGTCGGGCAACGAGATCCAGCTGCTCTTCAAGACGAGTCTCGCCCGCGCGGCCGAGCTCGAACAGTTCATCCAGACCCAGCATCCCTACGAGACGCCCGAGATTCTCTCGTGGCAAGCCATGGCGTCGAACGCCTACGGGCAATGGGTCAATGCCGAGACTCAGCGCACCCTTCATGTCTAACCGCTTCGATCGGCGCTTGCGCGCCGCGCCGTACGCTACGCTGTCCGGCTTTCTCCTGCTCGTCTGCGCTCTGCTGCCGATGCTGCTCGGTGCGTCGCTCGCGCGTGCGGCCGACGACGACTTCCTGCCGCCCGACCAGGCCTTCACGTTCAGTGCGAGCGAAGCGCCGGGCATGGTCGACGTGCACTTCAAGATCGCCGACGGCTACTACATGTACCGCGAGCGCTTCGCCTTCGCAGTCCGCAACGGCACGGCGCAATTGGGCGAGGCGCAAATCCCGCCCGGCCACGTCAAGTTCGATCCGACCTTCCAGAAGAATGTCGAAACCTATCGCAGCGAGCTGACGATCCGCGTGCCGGTGCAGAAGGCGAGCGGTCCGTTCGATCTTGCGGTGACATCGCAGGGCTGCGCCGATGCTGGCATCTGTTATCCGCCCGCGGAACACGTGTTCCACGTGAGCGGCGCCGCTTTGCAGGCCGCGACGGCTGGCCAGAGCGCCGTGCCGGGCGCAGCGAACCCGACGCCCGCGCCTCAGCCGCAAACCACCGCGGTACCCGCAGCAGGTGACACCGAAGAACCCTGGTACGAGCGCGCCACGAGCGCCGACTACGCGCAATCGCTGTTGCAAGGCGGCGGCTTTTTCGCCGTGGTCGGCCTGTACTTCGTAGCCGGCATGGTGCTGAGCCTCTTGCCCTGCTCGTACCCGATGATCCCGATCCTGTCGGCGATCATCGTCGGTGAGGGCGAGCGCGTCACGCGCTCGCGCGGCTTCGCGCTCTCGTTCGTCTACGTGCTCGGCATGGCGCTCGTCTACACGGTGCTGGGCATTGCCGCTGCGCTGGTCGGCCAGAGCCTTGGCGCTTGGCTGCAGAACCCGTGGGTGCTGGGCGTGTTCGCAGTGCTCCTCGCCGCATTCGCCGTCATGCTGATCGCGGGCTACGACATCGCCCTGCCGCAGCGCTGGCAGGACGGCGCCTCGCGCGCCACCCAGGGCCGTTCCGGCGGCAAATTCGCCGCGGTCGCCGTGATGGGCGCGCTTTCCGCGCTCGTGGTGGGGGCCTGCATGACCGCGCCGCTCTTCGCGGTGCTGGCGTTCATCGCGCACACGGGCAACGCCGTACTCGGCGGCGCGGCGCTCTTTGCGATGGGCCTGGGTCTCGGCGTCCCGCTGATGGCCCTCGGCCTCGGCGCGGGCTCGCTGCTGCCGCGTGCGGGCACGTGGATGGATGGCGTGAAGGTGTTCTTCGGCGTCGTGCTGCTCGCGGCCGCGCTCTGGATCGTCTGGCCAGTGCTCGGCGCCACCGCGCAGATGCTGCTCGCTGCCCTCTGGCTGCTGCTCGCGGCCGCCGCGCTTGGCCTCTTCACGCCGAACGCGGGTGCGGCCAATGTGTGGCGGCGCCTCGGGCGTGGCCTCGGCGCTGCGTTCGCGATCTGGGCGGCGACGCTGATCGTCGGTCTTGCGGCGGGTTCGACGGATCCGCTGCGTCCGCTCGCGGTGCTGGCCGCGCGCGTGGGCGGCGCGAGCGATGTTGCCGCTGCAGGCGCGGCGCAGTCCGGCGGCGCCAACGAAGCGAACGCGCTGGTGTTCGCGCCCGTGCGCTCGCCCGCGCAACTCGATGCGGCGCTCAAGACCGCGGGCAAGCCGTCGATGCTCGACTTCTACGCCGACTGGTGCGTGAGCTGCAAGGAAATGGAGAAGTTCACCTTCAGCGACCCGCGCGTGCAGGCGCGCCTCGCGGAGCTGGGCCTGTTGCGCGCCGATGTGACCGCCAACAATTCGGACGACCAGGCACTGCTCAAGCGCTTCGGCCTCTTCGGACCGCCGGGCATCATCTTCTTCGATACGCAAGGGCGCGAAGTGCTACGCGTGGTCGGCTACGAAAATGCCGACCGGTTCCTCGCGCGTCTCGATCGCGTGACGGCGCCGGCGCCGCAGACGCCGGCAGCGCCATCGGCCTGATCGGCGGCAAGGCGCGCGCGTGAGAACGCGCCTCGGCCCAAAAGCAAAAAGGCACGTCCATGGACGTGCCTTTTTTCATGCGACGCGTGCAGTGCTTACTTCTGTGCGCGCAGCAAACGCGCGGCGTCTAGCGCGAAATACGTGAGGATGCCGTCGGCGCCCGCGCGCTTGAACGCGAGCAGCGATTCCATCATCACCTTGTCGTGATCGAGCCAGCCGTTTTGCGCGGCGGCCTTGAGCATGGCGTACTCGCCGCTCACCTGGTACACGTAGGTCGGAAAGCGGAATTCGTCCTTCACGCGGCGCACGATGTCGAGATACGGCATGCCGGGCTTCACCATCACCATGTCGGCGCCTTCCTCGATGTCGAGGCGCACTTCGCGCAGCGCCTCGTCGGAGTTCGACGGGTCCATCTGGTAGGTCATCTTGTTGCCCTTGCCCAGATTCGACGCCGAGCCCACGGCATCGCGGAACGGACCATAGAACGCCGAGGCGTATTTGGCCGAGTACGCCATGATGCGCGTGTGGATGTGGTTCTCGCTTTCGAGCATCTCGCGGATCGCACCGATGCGCCCGTCCATCATGTCCGAAGGCGCGACGATATCGACACCGGCTTGCGCCTGCGCGCGCGCCTGCGCGACGAGGATCTCGATGGTCTCGTCGTTGATGACGTAGCCGTTCTCGTCGAGCACGCCGTCCTGGCCGTGGCTCGTGTACGGGTCGAGCGCGACGTCGCAAAGCACGCCGAGGTCGGGGAAACGCTTCTTCAGTTCTCGCACGGCGCGCGGAATCACGCCGTCGGGGTTCGTCGCCTCGATGCCATCGGGCGTCTTGAGCGCCGGATCGACAACGGGGAAGAGCGAAAGCACCGGAATGCCGAGTTCGACGCACTGCTCGGCGACGCCCATCAGCAGATCGATCGACACGCGTTCGACGCCGGGCATCGACGGCACGGCTTCGCGCACGTTGTTGCCCGCGATGACGAATACGGGGTAGATCAGGTCGTTCGTGGTGAGGAGGTTTTCGCGCATCAGACGGCGCGAGAAATCGTCACGTCGCATGCGGCGCGGACGATGATGCGGATAGAAGCTCATGTCGGCGGATATCTTGAAACGGGGTGGGTCCCGGGGCGCAGGAAACTTTTCGGGACAATGGTATATCATACCGATCGAGCGAGGCGCCTGGCGCCGAGCTCCCCGCTTCTCCTCCCTGAGCGGGTGCCTGTCGTTTTTCGATAAGGCTGTTTAACCCGCCGGAAATCACGGCGGGTTTTTTTATGTGCGCCGAAAGGGCGCGTGGCAAGGCCCCGCGGCGCAAGCCGGAACGGGCGCTTGTGCCAGCGTTTGGCGTGGTCTGTATGCGGTAGCGCACATAACGCGGAAAATGCCGCGCCGGCCTTGCGAAAAGATATGATGAAAGCGCATGAAAAGCCCGACAATGTGGGCTTTCAGACGACTGAGGGCCTGCCCGAAGCGACTGGCCCGAGGTGCGCTATTCCGCTTGCGTGTCGGTTTCGCCGACAGCTTCCCGCGGCACAATCCAGCTCTCGATTACGGCATGCGCCTCGTCGAGCCCCACGCGCTTGAGCGCCGAAAAAAGCTGGGCGCTCAGCTTCCCTTCGTAGCCTTGCTTGCTGTACTCGTCGAACGCCTTGTTCGTCGTGCGCAGCGCGAGCAGGCTTTCTTGGCGCGTCAATTTGTCGCACTTTGTGAGGAGTGCGTGGATCGGCTTGCCCGTCGGTGCAAACCACTCGATCATGCGGCGGTCGAGGTCGGTGAGCGGGCGGCGGGCATCCATCATCAGGATGAGGCCCGAGAGCTGCGCGCGCGTTTGCAGATACAGCGAGAGAAGTTGCTCCCAGTGCGCCTTCGCGGCGGCCGGCACCTCGGCATAGCCGTAGCCGGGCAGGTCGACGAGATAGCCCGCGGGTTCGTCGGCGGGGCCGACCGAGAAGTAGTTGATGTGCTGGGTGCGGCCCGGCGTCTTCGAGGCGAAGGCGAGCCGCTTCTGGTTGCACAGCAGATTGATGGCGGTGGACTTGCCGGCGTTCGAACGGCCGGCGAACGCGACCTCGGGCCGCGCCGTAGCGGGCAGGTCGCGCAGATGATTCACCGTCGTGAAGAAGCGGGCTTGGTGCAGCAGGAAGGCCATCGGAAAAGGACCACAATGTGAGACAACGCGGCGGTTGGCCCGCCGGGCCCGGACGCGCCCGGGATGGATTCTGGGATATCGGGGGCAGGCCCGACTGGCGCCGTGGCGCCTTGCGCGCTATTGTACAATGCGATGGTTTACTGAATACCAGCAAGGCCAGCGCGGGCCTTTCGAGGTAGATCGGTCGCTGTCGTACATTGCAGAACCTGATTCCCACAAGACGAAACAAGGTGCGCGAATGAATCGACTGGGCAAGTGCTTGAAGGTGTTCGAGAGTGCGATAGCGTCAGGTCTTACAGCAGGTTTATTCATGATGGCGGGGCAGGCAAGCGCGGCGGATCAGGGAACGCCGGCCAAGCCCGACGTCGCCCGGGGGCAAGCCATTGCGGCGCAGGTCTGCGCGGCCTGTCACGCGGCCGACGGCAACAGCTCCGGCGGCGCGTATCCCAAGCTCGCCGGCCAGCACGCCGACTATCTCGTCAAGCAACTCAAGGACTTCAAACCGCAGCCCGGCGGCAAGCCGGCGGCGCGCGCAAACCCCATCATGGCCGGCTTCGCTGCCGCGCTGTCAGACCAGGATATGATCAACGTCGCAGCCTGGTTCGCCTCCCAGACACCCAAACCCGGCTACGCGCACGACGCGAAGACCGTGCCGTTTGGCCAGTCGATCTGGCGCGGCGGCATCGCCGACAAGGGCGTGCCAGCCTGTGCAGCGTGCCACGGACCCACGGGCCAGGGGATTCCGATCCAGTTTCCGCGCCTTTCGGGCCAGTGGTCGGAATATGTCGTTGCACAACTCAATGCTTTCCAGCAGGGCACGCGTAACAATAACGATCCGATGCGAACCATCGCGCACCGGCTCTCGGACGACGAGATCAAGGCGGTCGCCGATTACGCCGCCGGCCTGCATTGAGCGCAGCAGGTTCGCCGCGCGTGTGATCAGCAGTCTCACGGCGCGGCTGGCCGGAAAACAAGAAAAGGGTGAGGGCGTCGTCACGCTGACGGCGCGCCTGCACCCTTTTTTGCTGTAGCGCCTCATCGGCAAGAAAGCAGCAAGAGCGAAAAAGCGGAGTTTGAATGAGCGTCACCACGCAGGGTTTGCAGTTGAATGTTCGCCAGAAGGCCGTGAAAAGCGCCGTCGAGCTGATCAGTTCGATGCGCTTCGCGATTGCGCTGCTCGTCGTGCTCGCCATCGCGAGCATCATCGGCACGGTGCTCACGCAGGACGACCCGTACCCGAACTACGTCAACCAGTTCGGCCCCTTCTGGGCCGACATCTTCCGCTCGCTGAGCCTCTACACGGTCTACAGCGCGTGGTGGTTCATGACGATCCTCGGCTTTCTCGTAGTGTCGGTTTCGCTGTGCGTGATCCGCAACGCGCCGAAGATGATCGCCGACATGAAGAGCTGGAAGGACAAGGTCCGCGAAGGCAGCCTGCGCGCGTTCCATCACAAGGGCGAGTTCGCGGTGGAGGGCGGCACGCGCGAGCAAACGGCCGCCACGCTCGAGAAGCTGGCGGGGCGCATGGGCTACCGGTTCGTCACGCGCGAGAGCGATGGGGCCACGCTCATCGCCGCCAAGCGCGGTGCGCTCACGAAGATCGGCTATATCTTCGCGCACCTCGCGATCGTGATCATCTGCCTCGGCGGCCTGCTCGACAGCAATCTGCCGATCAAATTCCAGATGTGGCTGTTCGACAAGACGCCCATCCGCAGCAACGCAGTCATCAACGACATTGCGCCCGAGCATCGGCTCTCGCAGTCGAACCCGACGTTCCGCGGCTACGCCTGGGTGCCCGAGGGCCAGTTCGTTTCCACGGCCATCCTCAACCAGCCCGACGGCTCGCTGATCCAGGACCTGCCGTTCTCCATCCAGCTCAACAAGTTCATCGTCGATTACTACTCGACCGGCATGCCCAAGCTCTTTGCGAGCGACATCGTCGTGATCGACCACAAGACGGGCCAGCGCGTTCCGGCGCGCATCGAGGTGAACGAGCCGTTCGAGTACGACGGCGTGTCGATCTATCAGTCGAGCTTCCAGGACGGCGGCTCGCAGATGTCGATGACGGCGTGGCCCATGTCGGGCGCGAGCGCGAAGCACTTCCCGTTCGGCGGCACGATCGGAAATTCGGCGCCGCTCGCGGTGCCCGCCGGCCAGACGGTGCCGGGCGTGGATGGGCAGACGATCGAATTCGCGGACTTCCGGGCGATCAACGTCGAGAACATCTCGAACGGCAGCGGCGCGAACGACGCGCGCGGTGTGGCCCACCAGTCGCTCACGGAAGCGTTCGACGAGCGCCTCGGCTCCGGTGCGAAGAGCTCGAAGCCGCTCGATCTGCATAACGTCGGCCCCTCGGTGCAGTACAAGGTGCGCGACAAGAACGGCCAGGCGCGCGAGTACAACAACTACATGCTGCCCGTGGACGTGGGCGGCGGCGACCGCATGTTCCTCGCGGGCATGCGCGAGAATCCCGACGATCCGTTCCGCTACCTGCGTATTCCCGCCGACACCGGCGGCACGCCGAAGGAGTGGATGATGCTGCGCGCGGCTTTCGAGGACCCCGCCTTGCGCGCGCAGGCCGCGAAGCGTTTCGCCGCGCGCTCCGTCCCCGATTCGAACCGCGAGTTGCAACAGCATCTCGAAGACAGCGCCGAGCGCGTCTTGACCCTTTTCGCGGGCCCGGACGCGCCGCAGGCAGGTGCTGCGGTTGCTGCAGGCGCCGCTGGCGGCTTCCAGGCCGTGGCCGCGTTCATCGACAAGTCGGTGCCGAAGGAGCAGCAGGAAAAGGCCGCGAGCCTCCTGCTGCGCATGCTCGAGGGTGCGACATGGGATCTCTGGCAGCTCGCGCGCGAGCAGGCCGGCGAGCCCGATCTGAAGCCCGATGCCGACGCCGCGCGCTTCGTGCAGGACTCGATCAACGCGATATCCGATAGCTTCCTGTATGGATCTCCTGTCTATCTACAGCTCGATTCATTCAAGCAGGTGCAAGCTTCGGTATTTCAGTTGACGCGCGCGCCGGGCAAGAAAGTCGTGTATCTTGGCAGCCTGTTGCTCGTGCTCGGCATCTTCTCGATGTTCTACGTGCGTGAGCGGCGTCTGTGGTTCTGGCTGAAGGACCGGAAGGGGCAGGACGGTCAGGACCACGGCGTCGACGTCATCATGGCGATGTCGACCGCCCGCCGTACCCTCGACTTCGAGAAGGAGTTCGCCCGTACCCGCGATGCGGTCGGCCGTGCGCTAGGCGCGGCGCCGCAAACGGGCGCCGCGGACGATGCGGGCGACACGAACGGCAGCGGCACGGACCGTGCGCCCTGATTCACGCACGTGATTGCAGCCACTCACGATCAACACCGGTAAGCCCATGGACTTGTCTCAGGTTTCCTCCTCCGCGAAGGCTCGCCGCGCCGAACGTGCGCAGGTGGCCAATGCCGCTGTGGCGCACGGCGCCGCGACTGCCCGTGATCCGCTCGCCGGCGTCCTGTTCGACGAACGTCCTTTCCTGCGCCGCCTGACGGTGGTGGACTGGCTGTTCGCACTGGCGCTCGTGGCGGGCGCGGGCTTCGCGCTCTCGCGCTACCACGCGCACATGAACTACTACGACAAGCTGGTGCTGTGCGGCACGACGCCGGCGCTCGTCGTGCTGGGCTGGCGCTGGAAGCCGGCGCGGCTGCTCATGGCCGGGATCGCGGTGCTCGCGCTGTTCGCGATCCAGATCTACCAGGGCGACCTCGCGCGCGCGGATCAGGCGTTCTTTCTCAAGTATTTCCTCTCCAGCCAGTCGGCCATTCTGTGGATGAGCGCGCTGTTCGTGCTCGCCACGCTGTTCTACTGGATCGGCCTGCTCTCACGCTCGCCCTCGGGCGGCTCGATCGGCTCGAAGCTCACATGGGCGGCGGTGCTCATGGGCTTCGTCGGCCTGATGGTGCGCTGGTACGAGTCCTATCTCATCGGCGCGGACGTCGGGCACATTCCCATCTCGAACCTCTACGAAGTGTTCGTGCTGTTCAGTCTCATCACCGCGCTCTTCTATCTGTATTACGAAAGGCACTACAACACGCGCGCGCTCGGCGCGTTCGTGCTGCTCGTGATCAGCGCGGCCGTGGGCTTCCTGATGTGGTACTCGATCTCGCGCGACGCGCAGCAGATCCAGCCGCTCGTGCCCGCGCTGCAGAGCTGGTGGATGAAGATCCACGTGCCGGCGAACTTCATCGGCTACGGCAGCTTCGCGCTTTCGGCCATGGTGGGCGTGGCGTACATCATGAAGGAGCGCGGCGTGCTGGCGGACCGTCTGCCCGCGCTCGAGGTGCTCGACGACGTCATGTACAAGTCGATCGCCGTGGGTTTCGCGTTCTTCACCATCGCGACCATTCTCGGCGCGCTGTGGGCGGCGCAGGCCTGGGGCGGCTACTGGAGCTGGGACCCGAAGGAAACCTGGGCGCTGATCGTGTGGCTCAACTACGCCGCCTGGCTGCATATGCGCCTCATGAAGGGCCTGCGAGGCGGCGTGGCGGCCTGGTGGGCACTTACCGGGCTGCTCGTCACGACCTTCGCATTCCTCGGCGTGAACATGTTCCTTTCGGGCCTGCACAGCTACGGCAAGCTGTAACCGAATCGGCCTGCAAGACGAACTAACCGTCGGATGCCTCGCGCTCCGACGGTTTTTTTTCGTCCGCCGGGAAGTTTTCTGCGAATTGCGCGTTTGCCCGCTTGAGGTCATCCCGTCGATCCCCGTCGTGCACAGCACGGCAGGACGGGTCGAGATACGATCAATGTGCTGGCGGCGCACGCCACGCAAGGAGCAGGAGCAGCGATATGTGGATCAAGCGGAGCAGCAGGATCTTGCTCAACGGTGACGACATCCCCGCGAGCGAAATCACGCCGCAAAAGGTGTACGAACAGCGTCGGCGCATTCTGCGGGCAGCGGGCGCGCTTGCGCTCGGCAGCATTGCGGGGCCGTTCGGTGCAAGAGAGGCGTTTGCGGAATACGCCCCCGGCGACCCGAAGGCGCAGAAGCTCGCCGCGCAGACGAACACGAAGTTCGTCGCGCTCGACAAGGTCACGCCCTACAAGGACATCACGACCTATAACAACTTCTACGAGTTCGGCACCGACAAGGGCGATCCGGCTCAAAACGCGCACACGCTGCGGCCGCGTCCCTGGAAGCTGAGCGTCGAGGGCGAGGTGAAGAACCCGAAGGTCTATGACATCGACGAGATTCTCAAGCTCGCGCCGCTCGAAGAGCGCGTGTACCGGCATCGTTGCGTGGAGGGCTGGTCGATTGTCGTGCCGTGGATCGGTGTTTCGCTTTCCGAACTGATCCGCCGCGCGCAGCCCACGGGCAACGCGCGCTACGTGCAGTTCATCACGCTCGCCGACCCCTCGCAAATGCCGGGTCTCGCCGAGCCGATTCTCGACTGGCCGTATTCCGAAGGCCTGCGCATGGACGAAGCGATGAATCCGCTCACGCTGCTCACGGTCGGCCTTTACGGCCAGGTGCTGCCGAACCAGAACGGCGCGCCCGTGCGTGTGATGGTGCCGTGGAAGTACGGCTTCAAGAGCGCGAAGTCGCTGGTGAAGATCCGCTTCGTCGAGAACCAGCCGCCCACGAGCTGGAACAAGTACGCGCCGAACGAATACGGCTTTTATTCGAACGTGAATCCGAACGTCGATCACCCGCGCTGGAGCCAGGCCACGGAGCGGCGCATCGGCGAAGACGGCTTCTTCCAGCCCAAGCGCAAGACGCTCATGTACAACGGCTACGGCGACCTCGTCGCGTCGATGTATCAGGGCATGGATCTGCGCAAGAACTTCTGAGCAACGAGCTTGATGGAGCGAGAGATGGAATCGACGACGACACCACAGGCCGCCGCGCGCGTGGGGGCGGGCCAGGCGCGCCCTGCGCGAAAGGCGGGTGTGGCGAGCGTGACGGGCCCGCGCTGGCTGCCGTGGGCGAAGATGGCGGTGTTCGTCACGGCGTTGTATCCGCTTGCGCGCCTCGTGCTGTTCGGCTTCACGGACGGGCTCGGTGCGAATCCGATCGAGTTCATCACGCGTTCCACGGGCCTGTGGACGCTGGTGTTCCTCTGCATCACGCTCGCGGTCACGCCGCTGCGACGAATCACGGGCTGGAATACGCTGGTCCGCTTTCGACGCATGCTGGGCCTCTTCGCGTTTTTCTACGCGACGCTGCACTTCACGACCTACATCTGGTTCGACAAGTGGTTCGACGTCGCCGCGATGCTCAAGGACGTGGGCAAGCGGCCATTCATCACGGTGGGTTTTGCGGCGTTCGTGCTGCTGATTCCGCTCGCCGTGACGTCCACGCGCGCGATGGCGCGCCGGCTCGGACGGCGCTGGCAGACGCTGCATCGGCTCATCTACGCGATCGGCGTGCTGGCGATTCTGCACTTCTGGTGGATGAAGGCGGGCAAGCACGACCTCGTGCTGCCCAAGCTCTACGGCGCGATCATGCTGGCGCTGCTCGGCTGGCGCGCGGCCGTGTGGCTGCTTGCGCGCTGGCGTGCCGCGCGCGCGGATGCGGGCGCCGCGTAGGTGCAGAGCACGCAGGCAGGCAAATAAAAAGCGACGCCGAGGCGTCGCTTTTTTCATGGGCGGTCGGACGAAAGACTCAGTCCGGCAGCACGCGCTCACTGGCGAACAACTCCGCCACGTTTTCGCGCTCGCGTGCGAGATGCACGCGCTTGCCGTCGACCATCACTTCGGCGGCGCGCGCACGCGTGTTGTAGTTCGAGCTCATCACGAAGCCGTAGGCGCCCGCAGAGCGGATCGCGAGCACGTCACCCGGTTCGATCGCGAGCGAGCGTGCGCGGCCCAGCCAGTCGCCGCTTTCGCACACGGGGCCGACCACGTCGTAGGTCTGCGGCGCCGACTGGCGCGCAACGACCGGCTCCATCGCGTGATACGCGTCGTACATGGCGGGACGGGCGAGGTCGTTCATCGCGGCGTCGACGATCGCGAAGTTCTTCTCCGAGCCTGGCTTCAGGAACTCGACCGTGGTGAGCAGGATGCCCGCATTGCCCACGAGCGAGCGGCCCGGCTCGAAGTACACCTCGCGCGCCTTGCCCGTTTTTGCGCCATACGCCTCGATGCGGTCGAGCACCGTGCGCACGAACTCGCCGATGTCGGGCGGCGTTTCGTCGTCGTAGGTGATGCCGAGGCCGCCGCCCACGTCGATGTGGCGGATGCTCACGCCGTCGGCTTCGATCTGGTCGACGAGTTCGAGCAGCTTGTCGATGGCGTCGAGATACGGCGCGATTTCGGTGATCTGCGAGCCGATGTGGCAGTCGATGCCGACCACGTCCAGGTGCGCCATGGCCGCGGCCGCGCGATAGGTCGCGCGCGCTTCGTCGAATGCCACGCCGAACTTGTTCGCCTTCAGGCCGGTGGAAATGTACGGATGCGTTTTCGGATCGACGTCCGGATTCACGCGCAGCGAAACCGGCGCCTTCTTGCCGAGCTTGCCCGCCACCTCGTTGAGGCGGTCGAGTTCGGGAATCGATTCGACGTTGAAGCACTTCACGCCCGCTTCGAGCGCCTCGCGCATTTCGCCGGCGGTCTTGCCGACGCCCGAGAACACCACGTCCTGCGCTTTGCCGCCTGCCGCGAGCACGCGGGCGAGTTCGCCCGCCGAAACGATGTCGAAGCCCGCGCCTTCGCGCGCGAACACGTTGAGCACGGCGAGGTTGCTGTTCGCCTTGACCGCGACGTGCACCTTGGCGCGGCGGCCGGCGCAGGCGTCGGCGTAGGCGTGCCATGCGGCGGTGAGCGCCGCGCGCGAATACACATAAAGCGGCGTGCCGTACTGTGCGGCGAGATCTGCGGCCGAGACGCCTTCTACGAAGAGCGTGCCGTTATCGCGGTGAAAAGCGGACTGGGTCATGCGAGCGTTTTTACTGGGTTGGCGTGGCGTCGGAAGCCGCCTGCGGGCTGCCGGTGGTCGCGGGTGGGGTGCCGAGTTCGGTGTCCGGGGACAACGACAGCGGCGTGCCGGAGGTGTCCGGAATCGTGCCGATGGGCGCCGATGCAGACTCGGGAGCGCTCGCGGGCGCGCCTGCACTCGTCGCGCCGGTTTCCGGCTGCGTGGTTTCGAAATTGGGCTTGGGCGGAAGCGGCGGCACGGTGGGCATGTAGAGCGCGCCGCGCTGGCCACAGCCTGCGAGCGCGACGGCGCCGATCGCAAAAGCCGCTAGAATCGCGCGGGGCGTCCATGCGCTGGGGGCCGCTGCGCGCGTCCGGGAAATGACACGCATAATTGTCCCTGAATGAATAACCGGTGGAGTTTAGCATGCCAGACAATGACTACCTGAGCCGCGCGGAGGCCGTGCTGGCGGCCGTAGAGCGGGCCGTGGACGAGGCCGAAGCGGACATCGAACTCGAGCGCAGCGGCAACGTTCTGACGCTCGAATTCGAGAATCGCACGAAGATCATCGTGAACCTGCAGCCGCCGATGCGCGAAATCTGGATCGCGGCGAAGGCGGGCGGTTTCCACTATCGCTTCATCGACGACAAATGGCGCGACACGCGCACGGGCACCGAATTCTTCTCGGCGCTCACGGCCTATGCAACGGAGCAGGCGGGCGAGCCGGTACGGTTCGAGCCATAAGCGCGCAAGCGTGAGCTCATAAAAGAAACGGGCGCGAGTCGCAAGACTGTGAACTGAACCCCAAGAGTTGGACATAGATCCGACCCTTGGGGTTTTTTCATGGCCATTGCTGCGGTGTGCCTCAGTGCCCGCGGAACAGATTCATGATGTCTTCCTTCTCCTTCGCATTCACGTGCTCGGGCGTCGGATCTGCACCGGCATCGTCGGCGCCCGATGCGCCGCCAGCCGACGCCTCGAGCGCCGCCTGACTGATGCCCACTGTCGAGACGAAGCCGTGGCCCGGCGTGGCGTCGGCGTAGTAGAGCTCGTCGCCGAGCGTGACGATGCCGTCCGGCATCGCCATCTTGTACTCGGGCACGCCGCTTAGCGCCTTCTGCATGTAGTCGATCCAGACCGGCAGCGCGAGACCGCCGCCCGTTTCCTTGTCGCCGAGGCTGCGCGGGTTGTCGTAGCCGATCCAGGCGATCGCGGCCAGCGTGTGCTGATAGCCCGCGAACCACGCGTCGCGCGAGTCGTTGGTCGTGCCGGTCTTGCCGCCCAGGTCGGCGCGCTTGAGGACGTTCGACTTCGCGCCCGTGCCGCGCTGCGCGACGCTCTGCAAGAGGCTGTTCATGATGAACGCGTTGCGCGGGTCGATGGCGCGCGGCGCGTTCTGCTCGGCCACGAGCGGCTGCGCCTGGGCGACCACCATGCCGCGCTGGTCGGTGACTTCGGCGATCAGATACGGATTCACGCGATACCCGCCGTTGGCGAACACCGAGTAGCCGGCGGCCATCTGCAGGGGCGTGACGAGACCCGCGCCGAGCGCCATCGGCAGGTAGGCGGGATGCCGGTCGGCGTCGAAGCCGAAGTGCGTGATGTACTGCTGCGCGTACTTCGTGCCGATGTGGTTGAGGATACGGATCGACACGAGGTTCTTCGACTTCATGAGCGCCGTACGCATGCTCATGGGGCCGTCGAAGCCGCCGCCGTAGTTCTTCGGCTCCCACGGCTGGCCGCCCGTTTCGGCGGCGCTGAAGAAGAGCGGCGCGTCGTTGATGACCGTCGCCGGCCCGAGCCCCTTGTCGAGCGACGCCGAGTAGATGAACGGCTTGAAGCTCGAACCCGGCTGACGCCACGCCTGGGTGACGTGGTTGAACTTGTTCTTGTTGAAGTCGAAGCCGCCCACGAGCGCGCGGATCGCGCCGTCCTGCGGCACGATCGAGATGAATGCGCCTTCGATTTGCGGCAGCTGCGTGATCGACCAGTCGCCTGCGTTGTTGCGCGCGAGGCGGATGATCGCGCCCGGCCGGATCTTCTGCGACGGCTGCGCGCGCGTGGAGAGCGCGAACTGCGCGAAGCGCAGCCCGTCGCCAGTGACGCTCGTGGTGTTGCCGTCCATGAACGTGACCCGCACTTCCTTCGGGCTCGCCGCCGTGACGACCGCCGCCACGAGTTCGCCGTTGTCGGGGTGCTCGACGAGCGCGTCGTCGATGGCCTGCTCTCGCTCGTCGCTGTCCGTGGGCAGGTCGATGAACGCCTCGGGCCCGCGATAGCCGTGGCGCCGTTCGTAGTCCATCAGTCCCCTGCGCAGCGCGCGATAGGCGACATCCTGATCGGCGGAGTCGATGGTGGTGACGACGTTCAGTCCGCGCGTGTACGCCTCCTCGTGGTACTGCGCGTACATCATCTGGCGCACCATTTCCGCGACGTACTCGGCGTGGACGCTGAATTCCTTGCCCGCACCCTTGACGACGAGCGGCTGCGCCGCGGCCTCGTCGTACTGCTGCTGGGTGATGTAATGCAGCTCGAGCATGCGCTGGAGAATGTACTCCTGGCGCACCTTCGCCCGCTTCGGATTGACGACCGGGTTGTAGGCCGACGGCGCCTTGGGCAGCCCGGCCAGCATCGCGCACTCGGCGAGTGTGAGATCTTTCAGATCCTTTCCGAAGTACACGCGCGCGGCGCTCGCGAAGCCATATGCGCGCTGGCCCAGATAGATCTGATTCATGTACACCTCGAGAATCTGATCCTTCGAGAGCTTCGACTCGATCTTATAGGCGAGCAGCATCTCGTAAATCTTGCGCGTGTAGGTCTTTTCGCTCGAAAGGAAGAAGTTGCGCGCCACCTGCATGGTGATCGTGCTGGCGCCCTGGGTGGCATGGCCATTGGTGAGCGCGACGAAGCCCGCGCGCGCAATGCCGGCGAGGTCGACGCCGCCGTGATCGTAGAAGCGCGCGTCTTCGATGGCGAGAATGGCCTTCTTGAGGTTGTCCGGCACGTCCTTGAAATGGACGATGTCGCGCCGCTCCTCGCCGAATTCGCCGATCAGCACATGGTCGCGCGTGTAGATGCGCAGCGGCACCTTCGGGCGATAGTCGGTGAGCGCCTCGAGCGACGGCAGGTTCGGTGTCGCCACGACGAGCGCGTAGCCGAGTACGAGCGCCACACACACCACGCCGGCGAAAATGAGGCCGAAAAAGGCGATCAGCAGCGTGGCCCACCACGGGCGCTTGCGCCGCCGGGGCGGCTCGGGCGGCGTGGAAGGCGGTACGGACGAAGGAAGCTGATCTTGCATACGAACACCAGAAAAACAGTCCCGCGATTATAGCCGCCGCTCGCCCGCGGGCTTTCGAGATGCTTACATGGACGGCGCGGGCGAGCACGCGATCCGCTGTTTCTGTCGATGCGTCTGCTGACGCCTCTGCTGATATTCGCACTGTAGACGCGCCCCTCGCGCGTGGATAGCGCTGGCGGCGACCGTTGGCCGTTCGGCCGAGTATTCGTGCGCCACCGCGATTCGCACAATTTCTCCATCGACGCGCTGCGAACGGTTTGCGGCGCGCGGACGTACGGGAGGGATGCGATGGGTTTCGGGAATCCGCTGTTGTTGGGCGCTCGCCGGTTTGCCGCGGGTGTGGATTTAAGCGTGCGCGGGGTCACGCTGGTGGTGTTGAGCCAGCGCATTGTCGGGGCGGGGCCGGTCCGCCTCGAATGGCTGGCGAGCGCGCCGCTCGCGCGCGAGGCGCTCGCCGGCGCGGAGATCGTCGACCGGGCGGCCATCGTCGCGGCGCTTCGCTGCGTGTTTGGCGAGTTGCCGCGCGCCAGCGCGGCGGCGTCGCTGCGTTGCGCCATGGCGCTGCCCACGAGCGCGACGCTCGTCGCGACCGTGCCGCTTGCGCGTCTGGCGCCGGCGGGCGCGACGGACGAATCGGGTATTCACGCAGCGCTGGAGCCGCTCGTGCTGGCGGAGGCGGAGCGCACGGCGGGCGTGGAGCGCGGCGAGCTGGCGGTCGACTGGCGCGTGCTGCCGGCCACCCCGCGCAGCCGCGAAGCACAGGTGACGATCGCGGCGACGCCGCGGCAGCATCTCGAATCGCGCATCGAATGCGCGGCTATGGCGGGCATCACGCTGTGCGCCGTGGACGGCGAGGCGCACGCCGCGTTGCGCGCCATGCGGCACGCGGCGGTGTACGAGTTGCCGCCGCACGAACCCTGGGTGGCGATCTGGGTCGGCCCGGAAGGCGTGCACGGCTGGTTGCTCGTCGACGACTCGGTCATCCGGCACATGCGCTTTCCCGCGCTCGAACATGCCGATCTCGTGGAGGCGCTGCACGACCTCGTCGACGGCGAGCAGGCCGGCTGCGTGCAGGTCTCGGGCGAGCTTGCCATGCTTCGCGGCGCAAACTTCACGATGGCCGACATCGGCGACGCGCTGGGTGCGCCAGTGCTGCCGTTCGAATGCGCACCGCTGGCCGACGTCGAGTGGCCGCTCGCGGCGACGCTGTTGCACGATCCGGCGTGCGCGGTGGCCTTCGGGCTCGCGCTGCGCGGGGTGGCGGAATGACGCTCGCGCGCGCTGTGCGCGGCTTTCCGGGCCGGGCCGTCGGCGGTTTCAACTTGCTGCCGTGGCGGCGCCGCGCCATCCGCAGGAGGCTCCGCTGGCGCCTGCTCGAATGGGGCGCCGCGGCGCTTGGCGGATGCGCGTGTGCGCTGGGTGTCGTGCTTTGGCAGCGCATCGAATGCAGCACGCTCGAGGCTCGGCGCGAGGCGCTGGAGCGGCCACTGGCGCAGTGGCGGGCACCGCTCGCCGAGGCGCAGCGCCTCACGCGGGAGATCGAAGCGCGCCGCATCGGCGATCGACTCGCCCGACAGCACGCGCAGGCGACGGCGCGCTTTTTCGCCCTTGCGGACGCGTTGGCGAGTGAGCCTGCTCCAGGCGTCGGCTTGCAGCAGCTTGCGCAGTCCGCCGATGAAACCGATCTGCAGGCGAGCGCGGCGGACGAATCGGCGGCTGCGGCTTGGCTCGGACGCCTGCGCTCGCTGCCCGACGTCGAGGCCTTGAGCGTGCGCGAACTCAAGCGCGGCGTGCCGGCTGGCGCTGCACGCGAGCGTGTGCCCGATGGCGAACCGATTCGCGTGGCAGCTCATCTCGTCTGGCAAGGCGCGAGCACTGTGCCGCAGGGCGGCGCACCGCGAGTGCGCGAGGCGTCCCGAGCGTCGAGCGGCGCCGCCGCGAAGGAGGCGACATGAGCACGATGCCTGCGCGCGCTGGACAGGAGCGGGGGCTTGTTTCGCCGCAGTCAGGCAGGGGCAGCGCATTGCGCGGATGGCCGCCGCTTCACGCGTGGAGCACGCGCCGCCGCCGGGCTGTCGCGTCGATGATTGCCGTGCTGGCTCTCGCCGCCGCGGGCGTCGCCTGCATCGTCGGAGATCCACTCGGTGTGAATGCAGCTCGCGCCGAGCTGCAAACCGCTCAAAAGCGCTACGGCGATGCCCAGCAAGTCCTGGCGCGCCTGCCCGCGCTGCGCGACGCTGCGGCGCGAACGGCTTCGCGTGCGCCGCGTGCTGGCAATTCCGCCGACGATATTCGCCGCATCTCGCAGCTCGCCGCGCAATCGGGCCTCGTGCTGCATGCGCTGGAGCCTGGCGTTGCGGGCGGCGCACAAGCCGAGGCGTTCCGGTCGATCAAGCTGGTCGCGCAAGGCAGCTTCGCGCAACTGCGTGGACTGCTCGAAGGGTTGGCGCGCGAGCCGGCGCTCACGGTGCCATCCGAGCTTGCAGTCCGGCGCATGGGAACCGGTTTGTCGGTCTCGGCAACGTTGCGTGTGTACGATGCGCTTCCCGCCGTGCCGCTGGCGGTGGCTCCGGGAGCGGCGGCTCGCGATCCCTTCACGCATGCGGCTGCGGCCGGTACGGCGGAAGACGGGTGGCGCCTTGCCGGCATCCTCCAGGATCGGCAGCGCATCGTCGCGCTGGTGGAAACGCCTGATGGCGTCGTGACCGCGCAGGCGGGAGAGGCGATCGGCGACGCTCGCGTGCTGGAAATCAGGCCGGCGGGGGTTGTCGTCGCGGCGGGTGGGACGACGCGCGCGCTCGGCTGGGCGGAGCCGGTGAAATGAGCGCGCTGAAGCGGACCGTTGCCGTCCTCGCCCCGTTGATGGTGAGTGTTGCCGCGTGCGCTGCATGGGCCGCGGTGCCTCAGCCTCGACCTGGGTGGGCACATTCGCCGGCGGCGCTCGCGCACTACGAAGTGCCGCCGTTGCCCGATGGTGCGGCGGAGCCCGCAGCGAAACAGTGGACCGCCAATCCGTTCGTAGGAGGCAGCGATGCCCCGATGCCCGAAGACGTTTCGCAGGCACTCGCAGACGGCGGCGCTCACGTATCCCAACCCGCAGGCGAACCTTCGCGCGAACCCGGCGACGCGTCGGCAGCCGGGCCGCTCGAAGGGCCGCCCGTACCGCTGCGCGCGCCGATGCGCCTTGGCGACGCGGCGGCAGACAACGACGGTTTGCCGCCAAACCGGCCGATCACGCTCAACTTCCAGCGCGCTGAAATCATCGCCGTTCTGCAAGCGTTCGCCCAGTTCACGAAGCTCAATATCGTCGCAAGCGAACGAGCGCGCGGCCAGGTGACGTTGCGCCTCGACCGCGTGCCGTGGCGTACCGCGTTCGACCTGCTGCTCGAGGCGAACGGCCTGGCGATGTCGCGCATCGGCGATGTGATCTGGGTCGCGCCCGCCGCGGAGCTGGCGGCGCGCGAGCGGCAGCGTTACGAGGCGCACGCCCGGGCCGCGGAGCTGGAGCCGCTCGCCAGCCGCTCGTTCGAGCTGCATTACGCGCGCGCCGAGGAATTGCGGCGTTTCCTGACAGGCACGGGGTCACAGCGCGCACTCTCGAAGCGCGGCACGGCGGTGGCGGACGCGCGCACGAACCTCCTTTTCGTCACCGACCTGCCGGCGCGACTCGACCAGATCAGCGAGCTCGTGTGGCGGCTCGACGCGCCCGCGCGTCAGGTGCTGATCGAGGCGCGCATCGTCGAAGGAGACGAGGGGCTGTCGCGCGAGCTGGGCGTGCGTCTTGGCGTAACGCCGGTGAGTGTGGACGGCTCGACGGCCCGCGGCTTGACCGCCCGAGCCGACGGCACGGTGTACGACCTCGCGGCGGGCCCGATTTCCGGCTTCGAGCCTGCAGCCCTTGGGCTCACGCTGCTGGCCGCGCGCGCCACGCGCCTGCTCGACATCCAGTTGAGCGCGCTCGAGGCCGAAGGGCGCGGGCGCGTGGTGTCGAGTCCGCGCGTCGTCACCGCCGACCGCACGAAGGCCGTCGTCGAGCAGGGCACCGAGCTGCCTTATCAGGCCAAGGTCGGGCAGGGCGTTTCGGGCGTGCAGTTCCGGCGCGCAAGCCTGAAACTCGAAGTCGAGCCGCAGATCACACCCGATGGCCGCGTGATACTCGACCTCGATGTGGCGAAGGACAGTGTCGGCGAGCAAACGGCCGCCGGGCCTGCAATTAACACCAAACACGTGCAGACGCGCGTGGAAATCGAGGACGGCGGGACGGTCTCAATTGGCGGCATCGACGCGACGGATGACCGCGATGATGTGACGCGCGTGCCACTCCTGGGCAAAATACCGGTTCTGGGCGCGCTTTTTTCGCATCGCGCGCACCGGGATCAACGCAGCGAGCTGGTGGTATTCATCACGCCGCGCGTCGTGGAGCCGAATTGACCCTGATTGATCGGGCGACCCGGCCGCAAGCGCGAAGCCGCATGCTTGCGGGGCCGGAACACCGAGGCCGCAGGCTCGACAATGCCGCCGCTTTGCCAGTAAGCTGCGGCACCAACCTTTCGTAGGAAACGCTGCAAGTGCGGGACGCAAACGCCAATGTATTTTTCGTAGGGCTCATGGGCGCCGGCAAGACGACCGTGGGCCGGGCGGTCGCGCGCCGGTTGGAGCGTCCGTTCTTCGACTCCGATCACGAGATCGAGGCGCGCACGGGCGCGCGCATCCCGGTGATCTTCGAACTCGAAGGCGAAGCGGGCTTTCGCGACCGCGAGGCCCAGATGATCGAAGAGCTCACGGGGCGTGAAGGCATCGTCCTCGCGACCGGCGGCGGCGCGGTGCTGCGGCCCGAGAATCGCGCGGCGCTCAAGGCGCGCGGCTTCGTCGTGTATCTGCGCGCGCATCCGCACGACCTGTGGCTGCGCACGCGGCGCGACAAGAATCGTCCGCTCCTGCAAACCGAAGACCCCAAGGCGCGGCTCGAAGCGCTCTACGAAGTGCGCGACCCGCTGTATCGCGAAGTCGCGGACTTCGTGATCGAAACCGGCCGGCCTTCCGTCAACGGACTCGTCAACATGGTGCTGATGCAGCTCGACATGGCCGGCGTCGTGCGGGCCACTGCGCGCGAGTAGGGCGCAGGTGGCGCAGTGAGTCGCGCAGTGAGTCGTGAAGCAGGCAGTGCATCGGAAACCCAAAAGATTCAGAGCATGATTACCGTCAACGTCGAACTGGGCGAGCGCGCCTACCCCATCCATATCGGCTCCGGCCTGATCGGTCAGACGGCGCTCTTCGCGCCTCATATCGCCGGCAAGTCGGTCACGATCGTGACGAACACCGTCGTCGATCCGCTCTACGGCGAGACGCTGCGCACCGCGCTCGCGCCGCTCGGCAAGGACGTCAATACGGTGGTGCTGCCCGATGGCGAGGCGCACAAGAACTGGGAAACGCTCAACGAGATCTTCGACGCGCTGCTCACCTCGCGCGCCGACCGCAAGACCACGCTCATCGCGCTGGGCGGCGGCGTGACGGGCGACATGACGGGTTTCGCGGCCGCCTGCTACATGCGCGGCGTGCCGTTCATCCAGGTGCCGACCACGCTGCTTTCGCAGGTCGATTCGTCGGTGGGCGGCAAGACGGGCATCAATCATCCGCTCGGCAAGAACATGATCGGCGCGTTCTACCAGCCGCAGGCCGTGATCGCCGACATCGGCGCGCTCGCCACGCTGCCGGGGCGCGAGCTGGCGGCGGGCATCGCCGAGGTCATCAAGACCGGCGCAATCGCCGATGCCGAATTCTTCGACTGGATCGAAGCCAACGTCGAATCGCTCAACCGTTGCGAGCCCGAAGCGCTCGCGCACGCCGTCAAGCGCTCGTGCGAGATCAAGGCATCGGTCGTGGCCGCCGACGAGCGCGAGGGCGGCCTGCGCGCCATCCTCAACTTCGGCCATACGTTCGGCCACGCGATCGAGGCCGGGCTCGGCTACGGCGAGTGGCTGCACGGCGAGGCGGTGGGCTGCGGCATGGTGATGGCGGCGGACCTTTCGGTGCGCATGGGCATGCTGGACGAAGCTTCGCGCACGCGCCTCGTGCGCGTGGTCGAGACCGCGAAGCTGCCGGTGCGTGCGCCCGCGCTCGGCGCGGACCGCTATGTCGAGCTGATGCAGGTCGACAAGAAGGCCGAGGGCGGGGCGATCAAGTTCATCCTGCTCAAGCGCTTCGGCGAGACGCACATCGGCCGCGCGCCCGACGAAGCCGTGCAGGCCACGCTCGCCGCCGCGACGCAGAGCTGAGGCGGCGCCGGCGACAACCCCTTGCGGAGGAACGGTGAGCGACACCCGCAGCGACAACCGTAGTGATCCCCGTAGTGTTCAGGAAGGTAGCGACGCGCATGGCGGCGACGCCAGCGCCGCGCTGATCGCGTCATTCGAGGCGGGCATCGCGCCTTACGCGGCGCACGCCTCGCGCACGCGCGGGCGGCGCTATCCCGAGCCGCCGCCCGCCGCGCGCAGCGAGTTCCAGCGCGATCGCGACCGCATTGTCCATTCGACGGCGTTTCGCCGCCTCGAGTACAAGACCCAGGTGTTCGTGAATCACGAGGGCGATCTCTTTCGCACTCGGCTCACGCACAGCCTGGAAGTCGCGCAGATCGCCCGCTCGGTCGCCCGTAACCTGCGCGTGAACGAGGATCTGGTCGAGGCGATCTCGCTCGCCCACGACCTCGGCCATACGCCGTTCGGCCATGCGGGCCAGGACGCGCTCAACGAGTGCATGCGCGAGCACGGTGGCTTCGAGCACAATCTCCAGAGTCTCGCGGTCGTGGACGAGCTCGAAGAGCACTACGGCGCGTTCGACGGCCTGAACCTGTGCTTCGAGACGCGCGAAGGCATTCTCAAGCACTGCTCGCGTGAGCATGCGAGGCATCTGGGCGATCTGGGTGAGCGTTTTCTGCTCGGCCGGCAACCGTCCATCGAAGCGCAGATCGCCAACATCGCCGACGAAATCGCCTATAACAACCACGACGTCGACGACGGCTTGCGCTCGGGCCTGCTCACCATCGAGCAACTCGCCGAGGTCGAGCTCTGGCAAACGCACTACGACGCCGCGCGCGCGGAATATCCGCAGATCGAGGGCCGTCGGCTGATTCACGAGACGGTGCGGCGCATCATCAACACGCTGATCGTCGATCTGATCGGGCAGACGCGACGCAATCTCGCCGAGTGCGCGCCGCAGTCGCTCGACGACGTGCGCGCGGCGCCTGCGCTCGTCGCGCACAGCGAGCACGTGGCCGCGCAGGCGGCGGCGCTCAAGCGCTTCCTGTACCGCAACCTGTACCGCCACTATCGCGTGATGCGCATGGCCAACAAAGCGCGGCGCGTGGTGAAGGGGCTGTTCGAGGCGTTCAGCGAAGACTCGCGCCTGCTGCCGCCGCCGTACCAGACGCAGGACGCCGCCGTGCAGCCGCGGCTGATCGCGCATTACATCGCGGGCATGACCGACCGCTATGCCCTGAAGGAGTACCGCCGCCTCTTCGTCGTCGCCGATGACGTTTGAGGGCGCGGCTCGCCCCCTCTCACCGCCCCTGCCGATTCCGGGAGCCGATTTGATCAAGTCCTGGCCGTATCCGCGCGTTGCCGCGCACCGAGGGGGCGGCACGCTCGCGCCCGAGAACACCCTGGCGGGTCTGCACACCGGCGCGAGCCTCGGCCATAAGATGGTCGAGTTCGACGCCAAGCTGTCCGTCGACAACGTCGCGTTCCTGCTCCATGACGACTCGGTGAATCGCACGTCGAGCGGGCACGGCGCGGCCGCGTCCATGCGCTATGCGGAACTTGCCGCGTTGGACGCGGGCAGCTGGCGGGACGCGCGTTTTGCGGGCGAGCCAATGCCGACGCTCGCTCAAGTCGCAGCGTGTTGTCGCGAACTGGGGCTTGCGGCGAATGTCGAGATCAAGCCCTGCGCGGGTCGCGACGTGGAGACAGGGCGCATTGTCGGCGCCGAAACGGCGCGCCTATGGGAGAGCGAAGCGCGGGCAGGCACGCCGCCTTTGCTGTCGTCGTTCTCTTATGCGGCGCTCGAGGCGGCGCGCGAGAGCGCGCCGGAACTGCCGCGCGGGCTGCTATTCGAGCGGGTGCCCGCCGACTGGCGCGAGCAGACGGCGGCGCTCGAGTGTGTGTCGCTGCATGCGAGCCATCGCCATCTGGACGAGGCGCTCGTCGAGCGCATCAAGTCGGCGGGGCTTTTCATCCTCGCCTATACGGTGAACGAACTCGACCGCGCTCGCCAACTCGTGAGCTGGGGCGTCGATACGGTCTGCACCGACCGTATCGACCTGATCGGGCCGCACGCGCTCGACGCCTGAGGGCCCGGGCCGGGCGGCCGGTGCCCGGCTCCTCCTTCAGCGGCGCGAGAGCAGCGCGCCCAGTACCAGCGCGACGCCGCCGGCAATCGCTACGGCCTGCCAGGGATTGCGGTGTACGTAGTCGTCGGCGCCGGCGATGGCCGCGTCAGTGTGGTCGCGCGCGGCTGCACGCGCGACTTCGAGCCGCTCGCGGGCGGCGTCCAGACGCTTGCGGATGTCGGCGCGCAGCGCAGCTGCATCGGCCTGGGTTCCTTCGCCCAGCGTGTTTTCCAGCTCGGCGAGCAGATCACGCAACTCGTCGGTGATATCGGCGGCGGCGCTGCGGCCGCGGCGTGCAATGCGCCGCGCGTGTCGGCTCGTGCGCGTCCAGGAATCTCCGAGGGCTTCTCGCGTGTTCGGAAAGGCGCTCATGTATGGCTCCGTCGTTGAAAAGTCACAGGTAAAAGGCTCGCCGCGGCGCGCACGAAAAAGGGCGCGGGAGGGCGAGGACCGGAGTGCAAGTATTGCGCAATTCCAGTGCCCGAGCCTTGAACGCGCGCAGCGAGCCGGGCGCAAACGCCCGCCAGGCGGGGCTTCCTTCTCTGGTGACAAAACAGGTGATTACGGGGACAGCACGCTTTTTCGCAGAGGCATAGAATCAGGATAAGCCCATGCGAAGGCGGGGAGAATCGATGGAGACGCGCAGACGGGAAGGGCACGGCCGGGCGGGAAACGCCGCCCTCCGCCAGACGCCGCAAGGGCGAGGCGAAGGGCCGGCGCGAGGTACTGCGTGGCGCTGCAGCGCGTTAGAAGTTGTAGCCGACCTTCAGGTACGTCACGAGCGGGTTCAGGTGAATCTTCGATTCCGCAACGCGCTGCGTCCCGAACTGGTTGTTCAGCGTCGTGTTGTACGTAGCCGTCACGTTGATCGGAATGTACGAGAGCGAGAAACCGGCGAACCAGTGCTTCGTGAAGTTGTAGTTGAAGCCCAGGTTAAACACGGGGGCCCAGGAACGATCCGTCGAAACACTGGTCGGACCCCCAAGCACACCGTTTTCGAAGGAGCCGTTGGTTATCTTCGCGTCGGTGAACCAGGCGTAGGTCACGCCGATGCCGAGGTAAGGACGGAATTTGGCTTCCGGGCTGTTGAAGTAGTACTTGAACAGCAGCGCGGGGCTCCACAGTTTCGCCGAGCCGACTTTGCCGAAGCTGCTGAAGCTGCCGCCGCCGGAAATATCGAACTTCGGCGGAATGCCGAGTTCGGCTTCAGTCGCGAAGTGGTCGGTGATGTAGTAGCCGAGGGAGAAGCCCACGGTGTCGGCCGAGCCGACGCTGGCGCCGGTGTTCGGAATGGCCATGTTGACGGGCGTGCCGCCGACACTGTCGATCTTGAGCGGATCGCTGGTGTCCTGCGGCATGAAGCGGAACCAGCCGGTGGTGACGTAGAACGTGTTTGCGGATTGTGCGTGTGCCGCCGTGAAACTGGCGAGCGCGGCGACCCCTGCCAGCGCCTGTTTTAATTTCATATTAATTGCTCCTCCATGAAAGGCCCGCTCATTATGAACACAACGTTTGCAACAAACCAGACGCGACCGTTAGAGCTTTTTTACTAAGCGCCGCGAGCTTTCCGCCGAAGCCGCATGCCAGCGAGAACTAGCGCTGGTGGGGCCTGGCGGGTCTGCGGGTATTCACCAACGGAACCAGGAAAATCGAGCATGGCACGGCTTGCACGTCTTTATGTTCCCGATCAGCCACAGCATGTGATCCTGCGCGGACTCGATCAGCAGCCCGCGTTCGTCGATGACCAGGACTACGAACTGTTCATCGACTGCCTGAAGGCCGCGGCGCGCGATCATCATCTGGCGGTGCATGCGTGGGTTTTGATGCCCGGCGCGGTGCAACTGCTCGTCACGCCTTCCGACGAATCCAGCCTGCCCAAGGCAATGCAGGCGGTCGGCCGGCGCTACGTGGCGCATTTCAACCGGCGCTATGCGCGTCGCGGCACGCTCTGGGAGGGGCGCTACCGCGCGACGGTCATCGAGGGCGAGCGCTTCTTCCTGCTGGCGAGCCGCGTCGTCGAGCTCGCACCGGTGCGCAGCCACCTCGTGACGGCGCCCGAAGACTATCGATGGTCGAGCTACCGGCATCACATCGGCCTCACCGTCGACAGCCTCATCACCGACCATCCGCTGTACTGGGCGCTCGGCAATACGCCTTTCGAGCGTCAGCGCGCGTATCGCGAACTCTGCGAGCAGGTGCTCGACGAACGCGAAACGACACAGCTCATGCAGGCCACGCTCAAGGGCTGGGTGCTCGGCAGCGACACGTACCGCGATTGGGCGTCGCGCACGGCGAACCGGCGCGTCTCGCCGCTGCCGCGTGGGCGCCCGCGCAAGGTGCGCGAGGCGCCAGGCACGCCTGCGGCGACGGCGGGCGCCGTTGGCGCCGCGGCCACCGCGAGCCCGGCTTCGACGCCTGCGGCCGGATCGGGCGGGGCCGGTGGTCAGCCGGCGAGCCATGGCGCGACACAATCTGGCCCCCATTCTACCTCGCACGCCGGCGCCAACCCGGCTGGCCCGACCTCGACGCAGGGAGGAGGTCACCCTGGGAGTGGTTCGGCTACAACATCGGGTGGAAATCCGGGTGGCGCGGGCGGCCATTCCGGTGGTTCGCAGGGTTCCGGCAGCGGAGGCTCCTCCGGTTCGAGTTCGGAACACGACGAGCGCAAGCCGGGCACCGGCACTCACTGATTGCTTTTCGAATCAAGTGTTTACGAAATAAACGGCATCCCCGGATGCCGTTTTCTTTTGCTCCAATTTAATGTGACCCCAATAAAAAAATGTGCGAATGCACCAACTCGATAATTGGGGTTCGAACATCACGTTTTATTTGCATCCCCTTGATTCGTCGCGTATATTCGCCTTTCGGCTCTCCTGGGCGCATAACGCGGGAAGCACGTAGTACCCGCGCAACGCCGTACAGCGGTCACGTAAGCGGCGTAAATCAAGAAAACGGATTCAACGGCTGGCAACGGCCCCACTCTGACGGTGTCCCCATGAACGATCACCAGCAGCGCGCCGCGGTGCCCGCCGCGCAAGGTCTCTATGACCCGCAAAACGAACACGACGCCTGTGGCGTCGGTTTCGTCGCCCATATCAAGGGCAAGAAGAGCCACGAAATCATTCAGCAAGGCCTGAAGATTCTCGAGAACCTCGACCACCGGGGCGCTGTGGGCGCCGATCCGCTGATGGGCGACGGCGCGGGCATCCTGATCCAGATTCCGGACGCGTTCTACCGCGAAGAGATGGCCAAGCAGGGCGTGACGCTGCCGCCGTTCGGCGAGTACGGCGTCGGCATGATCTTCCTGCCGAAGGAACACGCCTCGCGTCTCGCCTGCGAGCAGGAACTCGAGCGCACGGTGCGCGCAGAAGGCCAGGTCGTGCTGGGCTGGCGCGACGTACCGGTCGATCACGCCATGCCGATCTCGCCCACGGTGAAGGCTAGCGAGCCGCTGATCCGCCAGATCTTCATCGGCCGCGGCAAGGACGTGATGGTTACGGACGCGCTCGAGCGCAAGCTGTACATCATCCGCAAGACCGCGAGCCACCGCATCCAGGCGCTCAAGCTCAAGCACGGCAAGGAATACTTCGTGCCGTCGTGCTCGGCGCGCACGGTCGTCTACAAGGGCCTGCTGCTCGCCGGCCAGGTTGGCGTGTATTACCGCGACCTGCAGGACGAGCGCGTGGTGTCGGCACTGGCGCTCGTGCACCAGCGCTTCTCGACCAACACGTTCCCGGCGTGGGAACTGGCTCACCCGTACCGCATGATCGCCCACAACGGTGAAATCAACACCGTGAAGGGCAACGTGAACTGGCTGAACGCCCGTACCGGCGCGATCGCCTCGCACGTGCTCGGCGACGACCTGCCCAAGCTCTGGCCGCTGATCTATCCGGGCCAGTCCGACACCGCATCGTTCGACAACTGTCTCGAACTGCTGGTGATGGCGGGCTACCCGCTCGTCCACGCGATGATGATGATGATCCCGGAAGCCTGGGAACAGCACACGCTGATGGACGAGAACCGCAAGGCGTTCTACGAATACCACGCTGCGATGATGGAACCGTGGGACGGCCCCGCCGCGATCGCATTCACCGACGGCCGCCAGATCGGCGCGACGCTCGACCGTAACGGTCTGCGTCCGGCGCGCTACATCGTCACGGACGACGACCTGGTCATCATGGCGTCGGAAGCCGGCACGCTGCCGATCCCCGAGTCGAAGATCGTCAAGAAGTGGCGTCTGCAGCCGGGCAAGATGTTCCTGATCGACATGGAACACGGCCGCATCATCGACGACAAGGAACTCAAGGACAACCTCGCCAACGCCAAGCCGTACAAGAGCTGGATCGACGCCGTGCGCATCAAGCTCGACGAGATCGAGCCGAAGGCGGAAGACGTCGCAACCGCGCGCGCCGAAGCCGCCGCGCTGCTCGACCGTCAGCAGGCGTTCGGCTACACGCAGGAAGACCTCAAGTTCCTGATGGCGCCGATGGCGATGTCGGGCGAAGAGGCGGTCGGTTCGATGGGCAACGACTCGCCGCTGGCGGTCATGTCCAACAAGAACAAGACGCTCTACAACTACTTCAAGCAGCTGTTCGCGCAGGTCACGAACCCGCCGATCGACCCGATCCGTGAAAACATGGTGATGTCGCTCGTGTCGTTCATCGGCCCGAAGCCGAACCTGCTCGACACCAACAACATCAACCCGCCGATGCGTCTCGAAGTGTCGCAGCCGGTGCTCGACTTCAAGGACATCGCGAAGATCCGCGCGATCGAGCAGTACACGGGCGGCAAGTTCAGCAGCTACGAGCTGAACATCTGCTATCCGGTGGCCTGGGGCAAGGAAGGCATCGAAGCGCGTCTCGCGTCGCTGTGCGCGGAAGCCGTCGATGCGGTCAAGTCGGGCTACAACATCCTGATCGTGTCGGACCGCCGCGCGGACCGCGACAACGTCGCGATTCCCGCGCTGCTCGCCACCTCGGCGATCCACTCGCACCTCGTGCAGCACGGCCTGCGCACGAGCACGGGTCTCGTCGTGGAAACGGGTTCGGCGCGTGAAACGCACCACTTCGCGCTGCTCGCCGGTTTCGGCGCGGAAGCCGTGCACCCGTACCTCGCGATGGAAACGCTCGCGCAAATGGCGCAGGGCCTCAAGGGCGACCTGTCGGGCGAGAAGGCCGTCTACAACTTCACCAAGGCAGTGGGCAAGGGCCTGCTCAAGGTGATGTCGAAGATGGGCATCTCCACGTACATGTCGTACACGGGCGCGCAGATTTTCGAAGCCGTCGGTCTGGCTGACGATCTGATCGCCAAGTACTTCAAGGGTACGGCCTCGAAGGTGGGCGGCATTGGCCTGTTCGAAGTGGCCGAAGAAGCGATCCGTCTGCACCGCGACGCCTTCGGCGACAACCCGGTTCTCGCCAACATGCTCGACGCGGGCGGCGAGTACGCCTACCGCGTGCGCGGCGAAGACCACATGTGGACGCCGGACGCGATCGCCAAGCTGCAGCACTCGGCGCGCAGCAACTCGTACCAGACGTACAAGGAATACGCGCACCTGATCAACGATCAGACCAGGCGACACATGACGTTCCGCGGTCTGTTCGAATTCCGCCTCGACCCGGCGCGCGCGATCTCGATCGACGACGTCGAGCCGGCCAAGGAAATCGTCAAGCGCTTTGCGACTGGCGCGATGTCGCTCGGCTCGATCTCGACGGAAGCGCACGCCACGCTGGCCGTTGCGATGAACCGCATCGGCGGCAAGTCGAACACGGGTGAAGGCGGCGAAGACGAGAAGCGCTACCGCAACGAACTGCGCGGCATTCCGATCAAGAACGGCGACACGATGCAGTCGATCATTGGGCCGGAAGTCGTCAAGGACATCCCGCTCAAGGATGGCGACTCGCTGCGTTCGAAGATCAAGCAGGTGGCGTCGGGCCGCTTCGGCGTGTCGGCGGAGTACCTGTCGTCGGCGGACCAGATCCAGATCAAGATGGCGCAGGGCGCGAAGCCGGGCGAAGGCGGTCAGCTGCCGGGCCACAAGGTTTCGGAGTACATCGGCAAGCTGCGTTATTCGGTGCCGGGCGTGGGCCTCATTTCGCCGCCGCCGCACCACGACATCTACTCGATCGAAGACCTGGCGCAGCTGATTCACGACCTGAAGAACGTGAACCCGGTTTCGTCGATCTCGGTGAAGCTGGTGTCGGAAGTGGGCGTGGGCACGGTGGCAGCCGGCGTGGCGAAGGCCAAGGCCGACCACGTCGTGATCGCGGGTCACGACGGCGGCACGGGCGCCTCGCCGCTCTCGTCGCTCAAGCACGCCGGCACGCCGTGGGAACTCGGTCTGGCGGAAACGCAGCAGACGCTGGTGCTGAACCAGCTGCGCGGCCGTATCCGCGTGCAAGCCGACGGTCAGATGAAGACGGGCCGCGACGTGGTGATCGGCGCGCTGCTCGGCGCGGATGAATTCGGCTTTGCGACGGCGCCGCTCGTCGTCCAGGGCTGCATCATGATGCGCAAGTGCCACCTGAACACCTGCCCGGTCGGCGTGGCGACGCAAGATCCGGTGCTGCGCGCGAAGTTCTCGGGCCAGCCCGAGCACGTCGTCAACTTCTTCTTCTTCATCGCTGAAGAAGTCCGCGAAATCATGGCGCAACTGGGTATCCGCAAGTTCGACGATCTGGTCGGCCGCGCGGATCTGCTCGACACGCGCCGTGGCGTGGAGCACTGGAAGGCGAAGGGTCTCGACTTCTCGCGCGTGTTCTACCAGCCGTCGGTCGGCGCTGAAGTCGCGAAGAAGCACGTCGACACGCAAGACCACGGTCTGGACCGCGCGCTCGATCACACGCTGATCGAGAAGGCGAAGGCGGCGATCGAAACGGGCGAGCACGTCTCGTTCATCCAGCCGGTGCGCAACGTGAACCGCACGGTTGGCGCGATGCTCTCGGGCGTCGTCGCGAAGAAGTACGGCCACGACGGTCTGCCGGAAGACACGATCCACATCCAGTTGAAGGGCACGGCGGGTCAGAGCTTCGGCGCGTTCCTCGCACGCGGCATCACGCTGGACCTCGTGGGCGACGGCAACGACTACGTCGGCAAGGGCCTCTCGGGCGGCCGCATCATCATCCGTCCGACCAACGACTTCCGCGGCAAGTCCGAAGAAAACATCATCTGCGGCAACACGGTGATGTACGGCGCACTCGAAGGCGAAGCCTTCCTGCGCGGCGTGGCGGGCGAGCGTTTCGCGGTGCGTAATTCGGGCGCGACGGCGATCGTCGAGGGCACGGGCGACCACGGCTGTGAATACATGACGGGCGGCACGGTGGTCGTGCTCGGCGAAACGGGCCGTAACTTCGCGGCGGGCATGTCGGGCGGTATCGCCTACGTGTACGACCCGGACGGCACCTTCGCCGGCAAGTGCAACAAGTCGATGGTCGCGCTCGACCCGGTCCTGCAGCAGGCCGAACAGGAGCGCACTGTGGACCGCGCACTGTGGCACACGGGCCAGACCGACGAAGCGCTGCTCAAGGGACTCGTCGAGCGTCACTTCCAGTTCACGGGCTCGACGCGCGCCAAGGCGCTGCTCGAGAACTGGGATGCGGCGCGCCGCCAGTTCGTGAAGGTGTTCCCGACGGAATACAAGCGCGCACTGGGCGAACTCGGCGCGAAGAAGGCGAACCAGGAAGAACTGGCCGCCTGATCCGCAAGACGACGACTGAACGAAGACGAAGCGCCCGCCGCGCTCACTGAAGCGGCGGCGGGCGCGGTCCCCTCACCGAATAGATAGAGATAGACGAGAACCCTATGGGTAAGGCAACCGGTTTTCTCGAGTTCGAGCGCCAGCATGAGGCGTACGAAGCACCGCTCACGCGCGTGAAGCATTACAAGGAATTCGTGGCGGCGCTCTCCGACGCCGACGCGAAGATCCAGGGCGCACGCTGCATGGACTGCGGCATCCCGTTCTGCAACAACGGCTGCCCGGTCAACAACATCATTCCGGACTTCAACGACCTCGTGTTCCGCCAGGACTGGAAGAGCGCGATCGACGTCCTGCATTCCACGAACAATTTCCCCGAGTTCACGGGCCGCATCTGCCCGGCGCCCTGCGAAGCGGCGTGCACGCTCGGCATCAACGACGACCCGGTCGGCATCAAGTCGATCGAGCACGCGATCATCGACAAGGCCTGGGCCGAAGGCTGGGTCGCGCCGCAAGTCGCGAAGCACAAGACGGGCAAGAAGGTTGCCGTGGTCGGTTCGGGCCCCGCGGGCCTCGCCGCCGCACAGCAGCTCGCGCGCGCCGGTCACGACGTGACGGTGTTCGAGAAGAACGACCGTATCGGCGGCCTGCTGCGCTACGGCATCCCCGACTTCAAGCTGGAGAAGTGGCTGATCGACCGCCGCATGCGGCAGATGGAGGCCGAAGGCGTGACGTTCCGCACCAACGTGTTCATCGGCCGTGGCGAGTTGCCTGCGTACATCGGCAACACGGCGAAGGAAACGATCTCGCCGGACGAACTGAAGGACCAGTTCGACGCCGTGGTGATCGCAGGCGGTTCGGAAACGCCGCGTGACCTGCCGGTGCCGGGCCGTGAACTCGAAGGCATCTACTACGCCATGGAGTTCCTGCCGCAGCAGAACAAGGTCAACGCCGGCGACAAGCTGCCGAACCAGCTGCTCGCCAAGGGCAAGCATGTGGTCGTGATCGGCGGCGGCGATACGGGTTCCGACTGCGTGGGCACCTCGAACCGTCACGGCGCGAAGAGCGTCACGCAGTTCGAACTGCTGCCGCAGCCGCCCGAGGAAGAGAACAAGCCGCTCGTGTGGCCGTACTGGCCGATCAAGCTGCGCACGTCGTCGTCGCATGACGAAGGCTGCTCGCGCGACTGGTCGGTCGCCACCAAGCGCCTCGAAGGCAAGAACGGCAAGATCGAGAAGCTGATCGCCGCACGTGTGGAGTGGAAGGACGGCAAGATGGTCGAAGTGCCAGGCTCGGAATTCGAAATGAAGGCCGATCTCGTGCTGCTCGCCATGGGCTTCACGCAGCCGGTTTCGCCGGTGCTCGAAGCATTCGGCGTCGAGAAGGATGCGCGCGGCAACGTGCGTGCCTCGACCGAGGGCGAGAAGGCGTACTACACGTCGGTCGACAAGGTCTTCACCGCCGGCGACATGCGCCGCGGCCAGTCGCTCGTGGTATGGGCGATCCGTGAGGGCCGTCAATGCGCGCGCTCCGTCGATGCGTATCTGATGGGCAGCTCGGAGTTGCCGCGTTAAATCCGGTGTGTCCCGCTATTCGCTGGGACGCACGGGAGACGGCAGGAGACACGAAGCCAGAAAGCCGGGCATCCGCAAGGATGACCCGGCTTTTTTACGTCTGCGCGCGAGAGGATTACCATGACGCGATTGCCCGACCGAACGAGGCCCGCCGATCATGTCCGAAGCCCGCGAGACCGATCGTGACACGCAGCAATGGCGGCGCTGCTTCATCGCGCTTTCGCCCACTGCGGCGTCGCGCGATGCGCTCGCCGCGCTGGACGTGCCGCCCAATGCGCGGCGCGTGCCCTATGCGCAACTCCATCTGACAGTGACCTTCATCGGCGCAATGTCGTTCGACCAGGGACACGTGCTCTCGCAGCGGCTCGCCGAGCACGCGCCGCTCCTCCCACCTGCGCCGGTCACGCATATCGAATGCTGGCCGGGACGCGCGCATCCACGCCTCATGGTGGCCGTGCTCGCGATGTCGGATGCGTTCGCGGCGCTCGACTGGCACGTGCGCTCACTCATGGGAGACGTGGGATTGCCGCTCGACGCACGAGCGTTCCGCCCGCATGTGACGCTCGCGCGCTTCGCGCGCGACGCCGTGGGCGCGCCGGCGCCAAGCGGCGGCGAAGCGCTGCCGCCGTTGTGCTTCGAGTCGCTGGTGCTGTATTCGAGCACGCTGGCGAGGCAGGGCGCGCGCTACGAGGCGTTGGCGAGCGTCGCGCTCGATTGAGGTGTCGCCCTGCGTTGGAGTCTCGACCGACGCTTAGTGGCGATACCGCGCCAGCGTCAATCCATCGAGATCGATTTCCGGCGCGCGCTGCGTGACGAGGTCCGCGAGCACGCGGCCCGAACCCATCGACATCGCCCAGCCCGTCGAGCCGTGCCCGACGTTCAGCCACAGGCCATCCACGCCCGACGTGCCGAGCAGCGGCGCGCCGTCCGGCACCATCGGCCGGCGCCCCACCCAGAATTGCGCCGACGAAGGCGTCGCGGCGTGCGGGAACCAGTCGTCGAGCACCTTCATGAGCGTTTGCAGCGCCTGCTCGCGCAGCGTCGCGCGGTGGTCGCCCAGTTCCGCCGTCCCCGCCACACGCAGATACGGGCCGAAGCGCGTGATCGCCGTCTTGAGCGACTCGTCCATGAGCGCGGCGCGCGGGGCCTTCTGCTCGTCGACCACGGGCAGCGTGGCCGAATAGCCTTTCACCGGATACAACGGCACGCGCACGCCAAGCGGCGCGACGAGCGCCGCGCTCTCCACGCCCAGGGCGACCACCACGGCGTCGGCGGCGAGCGTGTGGGGCGTGTCGTCGGTGGGCTCGCTGCGCTCGGCCGGGCGCAGCACCTCGGCCGGCGCGCGGCGCTGCTCGCGCCGGTCCTTGCGGTTGTTGGCCGTGCGCCGCCCGGGCACGGCGCGCACGCGCACGCCGTTCACCTTGCCGCCCGCGGCTTCGAGCGCGAGCACTTCGGTATCGAACAAAAACGTGACGCCGCGTGATTCGCAGACGGAGCGCAGCTCGCGCGTGAAGCGTGCGCAGTCGCCGGCCTCGTCTTCCGGCAGATAGACGCCCGCCACCGGTTTCACACGTGACCACGCAAGCCCCGGCTCGACCTGCGCGCAAGCGGCGGCATCGAGTTCGCGATAGACGATGCCCGCATCGCGCAGCACGCCGAGCGCCGGTTGCGCGAGCTCGAGGTCGTAGTCGCTGCGAAAGAGCTGCAGATAGCCCTGGCTGCGCCCGTACTCGAACGCGTGCGTGGCGCGAAACGCGTGCAGGCATTCACGGCTGTAATAGGCGATGCGCTGCATGCGCTGCTTGTTCACGCGAAAGCGCGCGAGATCGCATTCGCGCAGCCAGCGCGCGATCCAGCGCCACTGCGCGGCATCGAGCGTGGGACGGAAGATGAGCGGCGAGGTCGGCTTGAGCAGATACTTGATGAGCTTCGCGGGCATGCCGGGCGCGGCCCACGGCGTGACATAGCCGGGCGCCATGACGCCGGCGTTGCCGAAGCTCGTGCCGAGCGCGACGCCGGGTTCCCGTTCGACGACTGTGACGTCGCAGCCTCGTTCGCTCAGATAGTACGCAGTAGCGACGCCGATCACACCGGCGCCGAGGACGATCGTTTTCATGCCGGTCGCACAACAGGGAGGGACGGTCGGTATTGCAGCATGTTCGCGCTCATCGTGCAGTGGACTCCGCAGACGCTCGCTCGCTCCCGGCAGCAGGCACTTCCTCGGTCAGCGTCTTGCCCTTCGTCTCCGGCAGGCACAGCGCCGCGACGATCACGAGCAGATAGCCCGCGCCGGCCACCACGCCGATCGCCTTCACGAGCGAGGTGGTTTGCGCGAATGTGCCTACGAGAATGGGGAAAAACGAGCCGAGCCCGCGTCCGAGGTTGTAGCAGAAGCCCTGGCCCGAGCCGCGGATCGCGTTGGGGTAAAGCTCCGAGAGGTACGCACCCACGCCCGCGAAAATACCTTGCACGACGATGCCGAGCGGAAAGCCGAGCAGGAGCATGGCGGTGTCGGTGATGGGCAGCATGGTGTAGGCCATGCCGAGCGCAAACGAGCCGATGGCGAACAGGATGAACGACGCGCGCCGGCCGATCCTGTCGCACAGGATCGCGCCGACGATGTAGCCCGTGAACGAGTCGACGATCAGCACGATCAGATAGCCGCTCGTGTTGAACACCGAGAGATGGCGCACCGTCTTGAGGTAGGTGGGCAGCCAGGTGGTGATCGCGTAGTAACCGCCGAGCATGCCGGTGCACAGCGCGCTGCCGAGCAGGGTGGTGACCAGATGCGCGGGCGCGAAGATCTGCATGAAGTGGCTTTGCACCGCGCCGCTTTCGCGCGCCCGGCGCGTGGCGACGAACACGTCGGGATCGCTCACGTTGCGGCGCACATAGAGAATCCAGAGCGCAGGCACGATGCCGATCCAGAAGCACGCGCGCCACGCGTATTCCTCGGGTAGCAGGGCGAAGAAGGCCCAGTACAGGATGGCAGCCGCGCCCCAGCCGAACGACCAGCTGCTCTGCACCGCGCCCACGGCTTTCGCGCGATGCTGCGGCGAGCGGATTGTTTCGGCCATCATCATCGTGACGACCGTCCATTCGCCGCCAAAGCCGATGCCCTGCAGCGTGCGCGTGGCGAGCAGTTGCCAGAATGAATGCGTGAAGCCGGAGAGGCAGGTGAAGAGCGCGAAGGTGGCGATGGTCCACTGCAGCACGCGCACGCGGCCGTAGCGGTCGGCGAGGATGCCGGCGAGCCAGCCGCCGACCGCCGAGGAGATCAGCGAGCTGGTCGCGATCATGCCGGCCTCGCTCCTGGTCATGCCCCAGGTCGCGATGAGCGTCGGGATCAGGAACGAGTAGATCATGAAGTCGAACGCGTCGACGGCGTAGCCGCCGAATCCCGCATAAAGCGTGCGCCGCTCGCGCGCGTTCAATTCGGTGAACCAGTGAAAGTAGCCCATCGCGTGTCTTCCCCCATATTTGTTGTGCGCGCAACGAACCGGGCTGAGCGGCCCGTGCTGCGCAAGCGACCCGGCTGGCGCAAACGCGTTGGGTGGCGTGTGCGCTTGACGCTGGCGGGCTGCGCGGTGCGACGCCGCCCGTCTCCGGTGTGCTGGAGGGGTATTTTACGGTGCGAAACCGCGCTGAGGCGAGGGGCAATTTGGGGGCGCCCGCTATCGTTGTATTCCGATATTTAGTTCGGGTTTAGTTCGATAGCGAACGAACGACGGCGCGCGGGAACCGCAAGGCGCTAGAGCGTGAGCCCGCCATCGACATGAATCACCTGGCCGGTGATGTGGCGCGCGGCATCCGAGAGCAGGAAGGCGATCAGTTCGGCGACATCGGCGGGATCGGCCACGTGGCCGAGCGGCGTTTCCTGTGCCGCACGCTCCCACGCCGGCGCGTTTTCCGGCGCAGGGCCCTTGTCCTTGCGCGTATAGTCGGGCGCGACGCAGTTCACGGTCACGCCGTGCGGCGCCAGTTCTGCCGCGGCGGTTTTCGCCAGCGATTCGAGCGCGGCCTTCGCGGCGGCGGTGGCCGCGAAGGGCGCGCCGGCGCGGTAGCGGTGCGCGACGAACGAGCTCAGCGCGACCACGCGGGCGCGCGCCGAGCGTTCCAGCGCCGGCTGCGCGCGTTGCACGAGCCCGGCGAACGCGGCAGGCATGGCCGCGAAAGCGCCTTCGAGCGACGCGGCGTCGAGCGCGGCGAGCGTCTGGCGCTGCGCGTGCCCGGCGTTGGCGACGAGCTGGTCGAGCGAGCCGAAGCGCGCGAGCGTGGCGTCCACGAGCGCGCTCGCCTGGCCGGCCAGCGCGAGATCGCTGTACGAGGTGGCGCAGGTCGAGCCGCGCTGTTCGCACCCGGCGGCAACGGCGGCGAGCCGGGCGCGCGATGCCTCATCCGCGCCGCGCGTGTGCAGCATCAACGCTACACCCGGCGCCGCGAGGCGACGCGCGAGCGCCGCGCCGATGCCCGAGCCCGCGCCCGTGATCAGCACGACGCGCAGCGCGCTTGCGCTCACGCGGCAACCCGCTCTTCGGGCATGCGCTCGATCTCGAGCGTTTCGTGGTGGTACGCCGCGAGCGACTCACGGTGCGCGACGCTCACGATCGCTGCCTTGGGCAGACGTTCCATGAACAGCTTGTAGAGACGGCTTTCGTTGTCGGGGTCGAGCGCGCTCGTCGCTTCGTCGAGGAACAGATAGTCGGGCTTGTGCAGCAGCACGCGCGCGCCCGCAAGGCGTTGCTGCTCGCCCGGCGAGAGCACGCGCGTCCAGTGCGCCGACTCGGCGAGACGATCCACGTACTCTTCGAGGCGGCAGGCGCGCAGCGCTTCGCGGCAGTCTTCGTCGCTGTAGTCGTCGGCGGGCGAGGGGTAGGTGAGCGCCGCCTTGAGCGTGCCGATGGGCAGATAGCTCTGCTGCGGGATGAACATCATGCGCGCATCGACAGGCGCGTCGATCGAGCCTTCGCCGAAGGGCCAGAGGCCCGCGAGCGCGCGCATCAGCGTGCTCTTGCCTGCGCCCGACGGGCCGCGCACGAGCCAGCGCGAGCCCGGCTTGATGGCGATGTCGCGCACTTCCGAGAGCGGCGTGCCGTTGGGCAGCGAGAGCTTGAGATGCTCGGTGGCGAGCTCGTTGTTGTCGATGAAGTGCAGGTTGATGCCGCCGTGCTCGGTGGCGGGCGAGACCGATTCCTTCAGACGCGGCGAGTGCACCACACGCACGAATTCGCGCAGACGATTCACGGTAGCGCGCCATTCGACCAGCGTGGAGTAACTGTTGATGAACCACGAGAACGAGTCGCTCACGGTGCCGAACGCCTGCGAGATCTGCATCAGCACGCCGAACGTGAAGGCGCCCGCGAAGTAGCGCGGCGCGGCCACCACGAGCGGGAAGATGATGGCGATCTGGCCGTAGAAGCTCAGCACGAAGGTGAGGCGCTTCGTGTATTTCATCACGCGCCACCAGTTGTCCTTGATGTGCGCGAAGAGGCCCTGCGCGTTGCTGCGCTCGGTGTCCATGCCGTCGTAGAGGGCGATCTGCTCGGCGTTTTCGCGCAGGCGGATCAGGCCGAAGCGGAAGTCCGCTTCCACCTTTTGTTGCTGGTAGTTGATCGACACGAGCGGGTGGCCGACCTTCTGGATCACGAGCGAGCCGAACACGGCATAGAGCGCCGCGGCCCACACCATGTAGCCCGGAATCGCGAGCGGCTGCCCGCCCAGCGTGACGGTGAGCGCGCCCGCGAGCGTCCACAGGATCGTGATGAACGAGATGAGCGTGACGACCGTCGAGAGCAGGTCGAGCGTGAGCGAGAGCGTGGTCGTGGCGAACGACTGGAGGTCGTCGCTGATCCGCTGGTCGGGGTTGTCGGCGAGGCGGTCGCGCTCGATGCGGTAGAACGCGCCCTTGCCGAGCCACTCGTTCAGGAACCGCGTGGTGAGCCACTGACGCCAGCGAAAGCCGAGCATCTGGCGCAGATAGCGGCCATACACCGCGAGGATGATGAAGCCGAACGCCAGTTCGGTGAAGGTCATCAACAGCGGCGGGAAGCGCTTGACGTCCTTGGCCTGCAACGCGTTGTAGAACTCCGCGCTCCAGCCGTTCAGGCGCACGTTGATCCACACGACGAGCAGGTTCATCACGATGATCGCGACGAGCAGGCCCCAGGCGATCCAGCGTTCCTCGGAGACCCAGTAGGGCTTGATCAGGCTCCACGCGGTGATCTTCTGATGCTCGTTCTGATCGGGCGTGGCGCGGGCAGGTTGGTTGGTCATGTGCGTCCTGAAGGTGTGGCGGCCCGCTGGGGGCATGCGCCGCGCGCCGCACGGCGGCAGCGTTGCAGCGATTTTTGCAGCGATTCTGTCGTCGGGCGCTTAAGTGAGTCTTAACGGGCCACAGGCGGAGCCAAAACCGGCGCGAGGCGTGGAGACAAAAGCGCACGCTGGCGCCGCCGTAGCGTGGCGCTCATTGTCTCACCGCGCGGGCTCGCGAGGCGAAAGAGGCGGGTTCAGGGCATTGTGCCAGACCACGCCCCCCGGTTCCGCCGAGGTTTGCGGGCCGCGCGCGTTTTGTGGTCTAATCGTCGTTGACGAAACAGGGGTGCTTCACCGGTATGCCGGGCATGCCGCCAGTGAGGCTGAGAGAAACCCTTTGCACCCGATCCGGGTAATACCGGCGCGGGAAGTTTCCAGAAAGTCTTACCGGAGCGCCCAGCCTGGGTTTTGAAAAGGCGGGGGCGCCAGGATTCCCGCCGGGCTGCGCTTTGGGCGCCTGGGTTCGTATACGCATTCCGTATCGGGCCGTCTGCGCCGTATAGCCTCCACGGTCGGCCTTGCCAGCCGGTTTCGTCCTTGGGTACGTCTGCTGCTGCCGTACGGAAAGGATACGATGACCGCCTATTCTCTTTGTTCCCCGATTCTTATCGCGTTCGCCTTGCAGTTCGCCTTGCGTGACGGAGCGTCGTCATGAGCCGCGCCCGCAACCCTGACGTGGGCAGCGTGCCCGACTTCGCCGTGCTCGGCGGCGGCCTGAGCGGCCGGCTCGTCGCATGGCGTCTGGCCGGCGAGGGCCATCGCGTCGCGCTTTACGAGCGCGGCGGCCCCGAAGGCGGCGAAGCCGCAGCCTGGGTCGCGGCGGCCATGCTCGCGCCGCTCGCGGAGGCTGCCGTCGCCGAAATGCTCATTACCGAGCTGGGCGTCGCATCGCTCGAAACCTGGCCGCGCATTCTGGCCGAGTTGCCGGAGCCCGTGTTCTTCCAGCGCAACGGCACGCTCGTGGTCTGGCATAGCGCCGATCGCACCGAAGCGCCGCTCTTCGAGCGCCGCGTGCGCGCCAACGCGCCGCGTTCTCTCGCCGATGCCAACTTCGTCGCGCTCGCCGGTGCACAGCTCGACGCCGCCGAACCGGCGCTCGCGGGGCGCTTCGCGCGCGGCTGGCTGCTCGAAGGCGAGGGCCAGCTCGACAATCGCCAGGCCCTGGCCGCTCTGGCGGCGGGGCTCGCTGCGCGCGGCGTGGAAACCCACTGGCATACCACGGTCGACGAGGCCAATCCGCCGCCCGCGCGCGTGACGATCGATTGCCGCGGGCTGGGCGCCAAACCTGCGCTGCCGGGGTTGCGCGGCATTCGCGGCGAAGTCGCGCGCGTGCACGCGCCGGGCATCACGCTCACGCGCCCGGTGCGGCTCCTGCATCCGCGCTATCCGCTCTATATCGCGCCCAAGGAACACGATGTCTTCGTGATCGGCGCGACCGAGATCGAAGGCGAGGACCGCTCGCCGGTGAGCGTGCGCTCGGCGCTCGAACTGCTGAGCGCGGCGTTCGCGGTGCATCCGGCGTTCGGCGAAGCGCGCATCCTCGAGTTGAACACGCAGTGCCGCCCGACGTTGCCCGACCACCGCCCGGCGCTCATCTGGGACGGCAAGACCACGTTGCGTGTGAACGGTCTCTATCGGCACGGCTTCATGATCGCGCCGGAAGTCGCCGACGAAGCCGCGCGCTTCGCCCAGGCGCTGCTCGATGCCCGTGTGAGCGATGCCGAATCCTTCGAGTCGCTGCGCCGCGCGTCGCGCTGGGGCGACATGCTGCACGCGCAGGGCGCGCACGAGCCGGCCTGACGCCTCACCAGAAATAATCCGCAGTTTGAGAACGTATTTGCCATGGACATTCAAATCAACCAGAAGCCGATCACGCTGCCCGAGGGCGCGACTGTCGCCGATGCGCTCACCGCATTCGGCGCGCGTCCGCCGTTCGCCGTCGCGCTGAACGGCGATTTCGTGGCGCGTACCCAGCATGGCGCGCGCTCGCTCCAGGCGGGCGACCGCCTCGACGTCGTGAGCCCCGTGGCCGGCGGCTGAGCCTCGCTCGCCCAGGCCACCGGTCGCGCGCATCGCATAGACGGCGAGCGCGTTCACGACACCGCCAAGGATTCCAACCCATGACCACCACAACCACTGCCGACGCGCTCACGCTCTACGGCGAAACCTTCGCGAGCCGCGTGCTGCTCGGCACGTCACGCTATCCGTCGCTGCAATCGCTCGCCGACTCGATGGCTGCCGCGCGCCCCGGCATGATCACCGTCGCGCTGCGCCGCCAGATGAACGAGGGCACCGCCGAGGCCGGCTTCTTCGATCTGCTCAAGCGACACGGCGTGCCGCTCCTGCCGAACACGGCCGGCTGCCTCACCGTCAACGAGGCGGTGACGACGGCGCACATGGCGCGCGAAGTCTTCGAAACCGACTGGATCAAGCTCGAACTGATCGGCGACGACTACACGCTGCAGCCCGACCCGGTCGGCCTGATCGAGGCCGCGTCGCGCCTCGTGAAGGACGGCTTCAAGGTGCTGCCGTATTGCACCGAGGACCTCGTGATCGGCCGGCGTCTGCTCGACGCCGGCTGCGAGGCGCTCATGCCGTGGGGCGCGCCGATCGGCACCGGCAAGGGCGTGATCAACCCCTACGGCTTGCGCGTGCTGCGCGAGCGCTTGCCCGATGTGCCGCTCATCGTCGATGCGGGCCTGGGCGTGCCTTCGCACGCGTGCCAGGTAATGGAGTGGGGCTTCGACGGCGTGCTGCTCAACACGGCCGTTTCGCAGGCCACGCACCCCGAGGCGATGGCGCGCGCGTTCGCGCTGGGTGTCGAGGCGGGGCGCGCCGCGTTTCTCGCCGGACCGATGGCCGAGCGCGAAGCGGCGGTCGCGAGCACGCCCGTGGTCGGCATGCCTTTCTGGCACCAGGATGGAGACAAGCGATGACTGAAACGCTGCGCCTGCAAGACCGCGAACTGTTCTGGCCGCCCGCCGACGAACTCACCGAAACGGCGGAGCGCATCCGCGCGCGCCTGGGCGACTGGCAGCCCACGCATGCGCCGTGGCGCATCTGTCTCACGCCGCCCGACGCGCCCAACGGCGGCGATCTGATCATCGTGACCGACGCGGCGCCGCATTTGGCCAACATCGCGCGCTGGATGACCGACGGCGCGGGCGTGATCGAAGCCGCGGGCGAAAACCCGAAGGCGGCGCGCGCCACGCTGCATCTGGGCGGCGAGCGCTACGCGCTCGAAGGCGAGCTGGCGGAAGACTGGATCCCGGCGCTGGCGGCGTTCCTCGACTGCGGTTTCGATCCGCACGACGCGCTCGTGCTCGCGCTCGCCTGGCGCGACGGCGACGAGCAGCAGGCTGACGCCTGGCCCGTCGACATCGAGCGTTTTCCGCGGGTGTTGGGCCTGCCCGACGCGCCCGCACAGCCGTTTGCGCCGTGTCCCGCGAAGCTTGGCTTGTATCCCGTACTGCCCACGGCCGACTGGGTCGAGCGCGTGCTCGACTACGGCGTGAAGACGGTGCAGTTGCGCAGCAAGCAGCCGAAGTCGCCGGCGCTCACGAACGAAATCGAGCGCTGCGTCGCGGCGGGCCGCAAGCACGACGCGCAGCTCTTCATCAACGATCACTGGCAGGAGGCCGTCGCGGCCGGCGCATATGGCGTGCACCTCGGCCAGGAAGACCTGCGCGAAGCCGATCTCGGCGCGATCGCGGCGGCGGGCGCACGTCTTGGCCTCTCGACGCACGGCTACTTCGAGATGCTCACGGCGCTTCACTTCCGTCCCAGCTATCTCGCGTGCGGCGCCGTGTTCGCCACCACGACCAAGGCCATGCCCACGGCGCCCCAGGGCCTCGCGCGTCTTGCCCGCTACGTGAAGCTGCTGGACGGCGTCGTGCCGATGGTGGCGATCGGCGGCATCGACGGCAATGTGCTGCCCGAGGTGCTCGCCACGGGCGCCGGCAGCGCGGCGGTGGTGCGCGCCGTGACCGAGGCGGCCGACCCGGCTGCCGCGGTTGCTGCATTGCGCAACGCGTTTACGCAATAATGGTCCGCCCTGGCTTCGGGCTGCGCCGCGTGCGCGACCCGGGGCCAAGGGGGCCGCAACCCGCAGCAGCGGGCGCTTGCGGCTTACATCGGCGGGTCCGGGGGCGTCACGGCAGGTTTTCCACGATGGCCCTATAATCCCGCCTTCGTGTAAATGGACTGTCAGACCACGTGCCCTCAACCTCTGAGACCCTACTGGAGCTGCGCGACGTCGACTTCGGCTACGGCGACCGGCTCGTCCTGTCCGGCCTGAACATGCGCTTCCCGCGCGGTCGGGTCGTGGCAGTCATGGGCGGTTCCGGTGGCGGAAAAACGACAGTGCTGCGCTTGATCGGCGGCCTCGTTCGCGCCCAGCGCGGCCAGGTGCTGTTCGGCGGCCAGGACGTCGGCGCGCAATCGCGCGACGGCCTCTACGCCCTGCGCCGCAAGATGGGCATGCTCTTCCAGTTCGGCGCGCTCTTCACCGACATGTCGGTGTTCGAGAACGTCGCTTTCGCCCTGCGCGAGCACACCGACCTGCCTGAAGAGCTGATCCGCGACCTCGTGCTCATGAAGCTCAACGCCGTCGGCCTGCGTGGCGCGCGCGACCTCGCGCCTTCGGAAATTTCCGGCGGCATGGCGCGGCGCGTGGCGCTTGCGCGCGCCATCGCGCTCGACCCCGAACTCATGATGTACGACGAGCCGTTCGCGGGTCTCGACCCGATTTCGCTCGGCATCACCGCGAACCTCATCCGCACGCTCAACGACGCGCTCGGCGCAACCTCGATCCTCGTCACGCACGACGTGCCCGAGTCGTTCGCGATCGCCGACTACGTGTACTTCATGGCGAACGGGCGGGTGCAGGCGCAGGGCACGCCCGCCGAGCTGCGCGCCTCGACCGACCCGATCGTGCGCCAGTTCATCGACGGCGCGCCGGACGGCCCGTTCCGGTTCCATTACCCGTCGAACCTGCCGCTCGAAGCGGACTTCGGCATTGGCGGAGGCCGCTCATGACCGGCGCCATCAGCTCGATCGGGCGCACCGTGCTCGAAACGATCGCGCGCGCGGGGCATGCCACGCGCTTTTTCGTGCGCCTCGTCCTCGAATTCTTCCCGCTGCTGCGCCGGCCGCGTCTTGTCACGAAGCAGATCCACTTCGTCGGTAATTATTCGCTCTTGATCATTGCCGTGTCGGGCCTGTTCGTGGGCTTCGTGCTCGGTCTGCAAGGGTATTACACGCTCAACCGCTACGGCTCCGAGCAGGCGCTCGGGCTGCTGGTCGCGCTCTCGCTCGTGCGTGAGCTCGGGCCCGTCGTCACCGCGCTGTTGTTCGCGGGCCGCGCGGGCACCTCGCTCACGGCCGAGATCGGCCTCATGAAGGCGGGCGAGCAACTCACGGCCATGGAGATGATGGCGGTGGACCCCGTGCGCGTGGTGGTCGCGCCGCGCATGTGGGCGGGCGTGATCGCCATGCCGATTCTCGCGGCCATCTTCAGCGCGGTCGGCATTCTGGGCGGCTACGTGGTGGGCGTGCTGCTGATCGGCGTAGACGCCGGCGCGTTCTGGTCGCAAATGCAGGGCGGCGTGGATGTCTGGGCAGACGTGGGCAACGGCGTGATGAAGAGCATCGTGTTCGGCTTCGCTGTGACGTTTACCGCGCTCTATCAGGGCTATGAGGCGAAGCCCACGCCCGAGGGCGTGTCGCGCGCGACTACCAGGACGGTCGTGTACGCGTCGCTCGCGGTGCTCGGCCTCGACTTCCTGCTCACCGCGCTGATGTTCAGCTAAAGAGGCCGGGCTGCGACCCGGCCGCGCGGCGCGCATATGAGCGACGCTGCAACGGATTCTCATTGGGATGACGATGAAAAAGAATGCTCTCGACTTCTGGGTCGGCCTGTTCGTGGTGCTGGGCTTTATCGCGCTGCTGTTTCTCGCGCTGAAGGCCGGCAACATGAGTTCCCTGTCGTTCCAGGCCACCTACCCGGTGAAGCTCAAGTTCGACAATATCGGCGGCCTCAAGCCGCGCGCGCCCGTGAAGAGCGCGGGCGTGACCGTGGGCCGGGTGGCCTCGATCGGCTTCGACTCCAACACCTATCAGGCGCTGGTGACGATCAACCTCGACCAGCAGTACCAGTTTCCGAAGGACACGTCGGCGAAGATCCTGACGTCGGGTCTGCTCGGCGAGCAGTACATCGGCCTCGAACCGGGCGGCGATTCGGAAATGCTCAAGGCCGGCGACACCATTTCGATGACGCAGTCGGCCATCGTGCTCGAGAACCTGATCGGCCAGTTCCTCTATAGCAAGGCGGCCGATTCGGGCGCCGCGAAGCCGTCCAGCGGCGCGAGCACGGATGCGGCGCCTGCTGCAGCACCCGCGCCCGCACCGGCTCAGGCCCCGGCGCCTGCACCGGCGGCTTCGGCGGCCCAATAAGAAGGAGAAAAAGAATGACGACCATACGCATGCGCGCCATTACGCTTGGCGTCGCAGCGCTTGCACTCGGGGGTTGTTCGACGGTGCAGACGCCAGCGAAGGAAGATCCATGGGAAGGGTTCAACCGCACGGTGTACACGTTCAACGACAAGGTTGACACGTACGCGCTCAAGCCGGTGGCGCAGGGCTACGTGAAGGTGACGCCGCAGCCCGTGCGCGACAGCGTGACGAACTTCTTCGCGAACATCGGCGACGTGTACAACGCCGCGAACAACTTCCTGCAGCTGAAGATCACCGATGGCGTCGAGGACATCATGCGGATCGTGATCAACACGGTCTTCGGCCTCGGCGGTCTGTTCGACGTCGCGACGCTCGCAAAGCTGCCCAAGCACAACCAGGACTTCGGTCTCACGCTCGGTCACTATGGCGTGCCGCCCGGCCCATACCTCGTGCTGCCGCTGTTCGGTCCGAGCACGGTGCGTGACGGCGTGGGCCTCGTGCCGAACTACTTCATCAACCCGCTCACCTATGTGGATCCGGCCGCGCTGTCTTGGGGCCTTTACGGGCTGAACGTGGTGAGCACGCGCGCCAACCTGCTTGGCGCGAGCGACCTGCTCGAAGGCGCGGCGATCGACAGGTACTCGTTCATCCGCAACGCCTATCTGCAGCGCCGCCGCTATCTGCTGTCGGACGGCCGCGCGTCGTCGGGCAACAGCAATCTGCCGGATTACGGCGATGGCGCGCCGCTGCCGAAGTACGACGACACCGACGAGGGCGCGGCGGCCCCCGCTTCGGGTGCGGCTGCCGGTGCGGCAGTGCCCGCTTCGGGCACTGCGCCTGCGGCCACCCCGAATGCGGCCAGCATGGCACCCGCCAACCCCAACGGCGCAACGACCGCCCCGGCCACGCTGGAAGGCCCGGCCGGCGCCGCGGCGCCCGTGGGCGCGTCGGAAACCACGGTGCCAGGCGACCAGATGATTCCGCCCGCGCGCATCGGCTTCCCGAGCATGCTGCGGCTGCACTGAGCGCTGCGCTCCGGCGTGCTGGAACGCCTCGCCGGAGCGTTCGTCCGACGTATACGTCTGACGTAACAAGCAGAAACGCTTGTCGCACTTTGCTGGCGGTTTTGACACAGCGCGATAGATCTCGCGTGATATCGTTGGTTCCAACGGGGCGATGTCCCCCAACTAGCAGGGCTCGAGATGAAAAAATTCTTTCTGTACCCGTTTTTCGCCATGTTTCTTTCGTTTGCCGGCGGCGCATTTGCCCAGACGGTAGACACCAGCAATCCCGACGCGATGGTCCAGACGGTCACGCAGCAGGTCATGAGCCAGATCAAGGGTGACAAGTCCATCCAGTCCGGCGACATCAGCAAGATCACGCAGCTCGTGAACGAAAAGATCCTGCCGTACACCGATTTCCGCCGCACCACGCAACTCGCGATGGGCCGCAACTGGCGCACGGCCACGCCGGAGCAGCAGCAACAGGTCATCGAACAGTTCAAGACGCTGCTGATCCGCACGTACTCGGGCGCGCTCGCCCAGGTGCGCGACCAGCAGATCCAGTACAAGCCGTTCCGCGCGAACCCGGACGACACCGACGTCGTGGTCCGTTCGACGGTCATGAACGGCGGCCAGCCGATCGAGCTCGACTATCGCCTCTACAAGACGCAGCAAGGCTGGCGCGTGTATGACATCAACGTGCTCGGCGCGTGGCTCATCCAGGCGTACCAGCAGCAGTTCCAGGAAAAGATCCAGCAAGGCGGCGTGGACGGCCTGATCCAGTTCCTCACGCAGCGTAACCAGCAACTCGCATCGGGCAAGGCGACCTCGTGAGCGAGCGTTTCGCCACCGGCGCCAACCTGACCCACGAGAGCGCGAAGGCCGCGCTCTCGGCCGGGTTCGCGCAGATCTCGGCGGGCGCAACCGCCGTGGACTGCGCGGCGCTCACCCAGTTCGATTCATCGGCGCTCGCTGTGCTGATCGCGTGGCAGCGTGCCGCGCGTGAGCGCGGCGCTTCCCTTGCCGTGCTCAACATGCCCCCCGCGCTCGCCTCTCTCGCGCGCGCCTACGGCGTCGATTCGCTTCTCAACGAGCGACATTGACCCGCGTCGCCTGGCCGGACGCTAGCGTTCAAGCGGGATCACACCGCACTGCCGGGCCGACGCCGTTCCCCTCCAGGGCCAGGCCGCGCTTCCCGACTTGGCCTATAATCAACCGTTTTTTGGGCGCTGCCTCGGCGCAAAAAGTGCCGCCTGGTACGTAATAAGCGTGCAGTGAGACAGCAAAGCCGGCCTGATAAGCCGTCCCCAATTCCGGTCTTCCCCGCAGCATTGATGCACTCTTGAGCCGCGCCGTTCGCAAACGGGCGGCGTATTAGTCATGCCAGCCATAGAAATCCGTAACGTCAAGAAGCGCTACAGGTCGCTTCAGGCGCTCAAGGGCGTCAGCTTCACGGTCGAAGACGGCGAGTTCTTCGGGCTGCTCGGCCCGAACGGCGCGGGCAAGACGACGCTCATCAGCATTCTTGCCGGCCTCGCGCGCGCGGACGAGGGCTCGATCGCCGTCCGCGGCCACGATGTCGTCGCCGACTACCGCAACGCGCGCCGCAACCTGGGCGTCGTGCCGCAGGAACTGGTGTTCGATCCGTTCTTTACGGTGCGCGAGACGCTGCGCATCCAGTCCGGCTACTTCGGCCTGCGCAACAACGACGCGTGGATCGACGAAGTCATGGCCAATCTCGATCTCACCGAGAAAGCCGACGTGAACATGCGCGCGCTGTCCGGCGGCATGAAGCGCCGCGTGCTCGTGGCGCAGGCGCTCGTGCACCGGCCGCCCGTGATCGTGCTCGACGAACCGACCGCCGGCGTGGACGTGGAACTGCGCCAGACGCTCTGGAAGTTCATCGCGCGCCTGAACCGCGAAGGGCACACCATCGTGCTCACCACGCACTATCTCGAAGAAGCCGAGCAGTTGTGCGACCGCATCGCCATGCTCCGGCGCGGCGAGATGGTCGCGCTGGAGCGCACGAGCGCGCTGCTGCAGCGCTTCGCGGGCACGCAGTTGTTCCTGCGCTTCTCGGAAGGCGTGCTGCCGAGCGATTTGCGCGCGCTCGAAGTCGATCTTTCCAACGCCAGCCCGCACCAGCATCTGCTGCGCCTCGCGAGCTACGACGACGTGGAGCGCATCCTGGCCAAGTGCCGCGCGAACGGCTGCAAGCTCGAAGAAGTGGAAGTGCGCAAGGCCGATCTGGAGGATGTCTTCGTGCAGGTGATGAACGGTCCTGAAGTGGTCGAGGGTCTCGCATGAGCGGTTTCCGTACGCTGTTCTACAAGGAAGTGTTGCGTTTCTGGAAAGTCGCTTTCCAGACCGTGCTCGCGCCCGTCATTACCGCGCTGCTCTATCTCACGATCTTCGGCCATGCGCTGCGCGGCCATGTCGAGGTGTATCCGGGCGTGGAATACACGAGCTTCCTGATTCCCGGCCTCGTGATGATGAGCGTGCTGCAGAATGCCTTCGCGAACAGCTCGTCGTCGTTGATCCAGTCGAAGATCACGGGCAATCTTGTGTTCGTGCTGTTGCCGCCGCTCGCTGCATGGGAGATGTTCGGCGCCTACGTGCTCGCCTCGATCGTGCGCGGCCTCGCCGTTGGCGCGGGCGTGTTCGTCGTGACGATCTGGTTCATTCCGATGAGCTTCGCCGCGCCGTTCTACATCCTCGCGTTCGCGGTGCTCGGCTCGGCGATCCTCGGCACGCTCGGCCTGATCGCCGGGATCTGGGCGGAGAAGTTCGACCAGCTCGCGGCGTTTCAGAACTTTCTCATCATGCCGCTCACGTTTCTTTCGGGCGTGTTTTATTCGACGCATACGCTGCCGCCCCTGTGGCGCGAAGTGTCGCGGCTCAATCCGTTCTTTTACATGATCGATGGCTTCCGCTTCGGGTTCTTCGGCCTGTCCGACATCAACCCGCTCGTGAGCCTGTCGATCGTTTTCGTGTTTTTCGTGGCGCTGGCCACGCTCGCCATGCGTTTGCTCGCGAGCGGGTACAAGCTGCGTCACTAAGCAGGAGCCATACTCATGTTGCCGACTCCGGAACAGATCAAGCAGTACATCTCGGCAGGGCTCGCGTGCGAGCACCTCGAAGTCGAAGGCGATGGCCAGCACTTCTTCGCGACGATCGTCTCCTCAGCATTCGACGGCAAGCGCCTGATCCAGCGCCATCAACTCGTCTACGCGGCGCTCGGCGACCGCATGCGCGAGGAAATCCACGCGCTCAGCATGAAGACGCTCACGCCCGCCGAATGGCAGAACGCATAATCTGGAATCTCAGTGCGAATTACCCAGGACAAAGACGCCGCCGCGAGCGGCGCAGCTCAACACCAAGCGACCCTGCAAACCGGCCGCACCGATCAGGAAACCTCAGGCATGGATAAACTCGTCATCGTCGGCGGGCAGAAGCTCGCAGGGGAAGTGGCTGTTTCCGGTGCAAAGAATGCGGCGCTGCCCATTCTCTGCGCGGGCCTTCTGAGCGCGGAACCCGTTCATCTGGACAACGTGCCCGACCTTCAGGACGTGCGCACCACGCTCAAGCTGCTTGGCCAGATGGGCGTGCGTACCGAGCAGAACGGCGCGCGCGTGCAGCTCGACGCCTCGAAGGTCAACAATCTCGTGGCGCCGTACGAGCTCGTGAAGACCATGCGCGCGTCGATCCTCGTGCTCGGGCCGCTCGTCGCGCGCTTCGGCGAGGCGAAGGTGTCGCTGCCGGGCGGCTGCGCGATCGGCGCGCGCCCCGTGGATCAGCACATCAAGGGCCTGCAGGCGATGGGCGCCGAGATCAACATCGAGCACGGCTTCATCGAGGCGCGCGCGAAGCGCCTGAAGGGCGCGCGCATCGTCACCGACATGATCACGGTCACCGGCACGGAAAACCTGCTGATGGCTGCCGTACTCGCCGATGGCGAAACGGTGATCGAGAACGCCGCGCGCGAGCCCGAAGTGGGCGACCTCGCGCACCTGCTCGTGGCGATGGGCGCGAAGATCGAAGGCATCGGCACCGACCGCCTCGTGATCCAGGGCGTGGACAAGCTCCACGGCGCGCACCACACCGTCGTTCCGGACCGTATCGAAGCGGGCACGTTCCTGTGCGCGGTCGCGGCCGCGGGCGGCGACGTCACGCTGCGCCACGTGCGTCCGCACATCCTCGACGCCGTCACCGACAAGCTGCGCGAAGCGGGCGTGACGATCGAAGAGGGCGACGACTGGATGCGCGTGCGCATGCACGAGCGCGCGCGCGCCGTGAACGTGCGCACCTCCGAATATCCGGCGTTCCCGACCGACATGCAGGCGCAGTTCATGGCGCTCAACACGATCGCGGACGGCACCTCGCAAGTGGTCGAAAACATCTTCGAAAACCGCTTCATGCACGTGCAGGAACTCAATCGCCTGGGCGCCCACATCACGATCGACGGCAAGACGGCGCTCGTCGCCGGTGTCGAGAAGCTCTCGGGCGCGAAGGTGATGGCAACCGACCTGCGCGCCTCGGCGAGCCTCGTGATCGCGGGCCTGTGCGCGGACGGCGAAACGCTGATCGACCGCATCTATCACCTCGACCGCGGCTACGACCGCATGGAAGAGAAGCTCACGAAGATCGGCGCGAACGTGAAGCGGATCAAGGGGAGCGCGCAATGAGCACGGTCGAGTCGAGGCCCACGCCGGCGGCCGCGGCCAGCGCGCCGCTCACGCTTGCGCTCTCGAAGGGCCGCATCTTCGAAGAGACGATGCCGCTGCTCGCGGCGGCCGGCGTGCATGTGACGGAAGACCCGGAAACCTCGCGCAAGCTCATTCTGCCGACGACCGACCCGAACCTGCGCGTGATCATCGTGCGCGCGACCGACGTGCCCACCTACGTGGAGTACGGCGCCGCGGACTTCGGCGTGGCGGGCAAGGACGTGCTCAACGAGCACGGCGGCGGCGGCCTGTATCAGCCGATCGATCTCGACATCGCGCGCTGCCGTCTTTCGGTGGCCGTGAAGGGCGGCTTCGACTACGCGAACGCGGTGCGCCAGGGCGCGCGCCTGCGCGTGGCGACCAAGTACACGGAAGCCGCGCGCCAGCACTTCGCGGCCAAGGGCGTGCACGTCGACCTCATCAAGCTGTACGGCTCGATGGAACTCGCGCCGCTCGTGGGCCTCGCCGACGCGATCGTCGACCTCGTCAGCACGGGCGGCACGCTGCGCGCGAATAATCTGGTCGAGGTCGAGGAGATCATGGAGATCTCCTCGCGCCTCGTCGTGAATCAGGCGGCGCTCAAGCTCAAGCGCGCCGCGCTGCGGCCGATCATCGACGCGTTCGAACGCGCATCGCGCGGCACGCAGGCGAGCTGACACCAAGAGCAAAGGGCAGGCGCAATGACGCGCCGCCTCGCGCGCAGTGCGCCTCAAAAGGCGCGGCGCGCACAACGTAACGGATGGATACCAGCATGGCTATCACGATGCGCAAACTCGATTCCGGCGCCGAAGGCTTCAAAAAGGCGCTGCACGCGGTGCTCGCCTTCGAGGCGAGCGAGGACGAGGCCATCGAGCGCTCCGTCGCGCAGATTCTCGCCGACGTCAAGGCGCGCGGCGACGCCGCCGTGCTCGACTACACGAACCGCTTCGACCGCCTTGCCGCCCCGAGCGTCGCGGCGCTCGAACTGCCGTTCAGCGAACTCGAAGCGGCGCTGGAAAGCCTCGAGCCCAAGCAGCGCGCGGCGCTCGAAGCCGCGGCGGCGCGCGTGCGCGGCTACCACGAGAAGCAGCGCATCGAGTGCGGCTCGCATAGCTGGCAGTACACCGAATCCGACGGCACGGTGCTCGGCCAGAAGGTCACGCCGCTCGACCGCGTGGGCCTTTATGTGCCCGGCGGCAAGGCCGCGTATCCGTCGTCCGTGCTGATGAACGCCATTCCCGCGCGGGTCGCGGGCGTACGCGAAATCATCATGGTCGTGCCCACGCCGGACGGCGTGAAGAACCCGCTCGTGCTGGCGGCGGCGCTGCTCGGCGGCGTCGATCGCGTGTTCACGATCGGCGGTGCGCAGGCCGTGGCGGCGCTCGCGTACGGCACGGATACGATCCCCGCCGTCGACAAGATCTGCGGACCGGGCAACGCCTATGTCGCGTCGGCCAAGCGCCGCGTGTTCGGCACGGTCGGCATCGACATGATCGCGGGCCCCTCGGAAATCCTCGTGATTTGCGACGGCACGACCGATCCGCGCTGGGTGGCGATGGACCTGTTCTCGCAGGCCGAGCACGACGAGCTCGCGCAATCCATCCTGCTGTGCCCGGACGAGAGCTTCATCAAGCGCGTGGAAGACGCCATCGACGAGCTGCTGCCCGCCATGCCGCGCGCCGAAGTCATCGCCACGTCGCTCACGGATCGCGGCGCGCTCGTGAAGGTGCGCGACATGGCCGAGGCCTGCGCCATCGCCAACGAGATCGCGCCGGAGCACCTCGAGATCTCGGCGCTGGAGCCGCAGAAGTGGGGCGCCGAAATCCGCCACGCGGGCGCGATTTTCCTTGGCCGCTACACGAGCGAGAGCCTCGGCGACTACTGCGCGGGGCCGAATCACGTGCTGCCTACGTCTCGTACCGCACGTTTCTCGTCGCCGCTTGGCGTCTATGATTTCATCAAGCGTTCGAGCCTCATCGAGGTGAGCGCGGAAGGCGCACAAACGCTCGGCGAGATCGCGGCCGAGCTGGCCTACGGCGAAGGCCTGCAAGCCCACGCGCGCAGTGCCGAATTCCGCATGAAGCAGGTGTAAGGCACGCCTCGCAACTGGCGGAAGCCGGTTGAATGCGCCGCCGCGCAGCATGGAGACGTTGCGCGGCAGCAAGTCCCGCGAGTGCGCGGGGCGCAGCAGTTGGCCTTCAGTTTGACCCGCACGCAGCAGAGACCACGACGATAACCAGGGCAGCCGGCTTGCCGAGCTGCCCGTGCCGGCGGCCCCGCTTTCGCGAGCCGCCTTTCGACATGACGACACCACAAGACATCATCCGTCGCGACGTGCTCGCGATGACGAGTTACCCCGTGCCCGACGCTTCCGGTTTCGTGAAGCTCGACGCCATGGAGAACCCGTTTGCCCTGCCCGCCGACCTCGCAGCGCTTCTGGGCGAACGCCTCGCGGCGGTCGCGCTCAACCGCTATCCCGCGCCGCGCCCCGAGGCGCTGATCGCGAAGCTCAAAGAGACGATGCGCGTGCCCGCGGACTGCGACGTGCTGCTCGGCAACGGCTCGGACGAGATCATCAGCATGATCACCATGGCGTGCGCGAAGCCGGGCGCGAAGGTGCTCGCGCCGGTGCCGGGCTTCGTCATGTACGCGATGTCGGCGAAGTTCGCGCAGCTGGAATTCGTCGGCGTGCCGCTCAAGAGCGACTTCACGCTCGACCTCGAAGCGACGCTCGCGGCCATTGCTGAGCACACGCCTGCGGTGATCTGGCTGGCCTACCCGAACAACCCCACGGGCACGCTGTTCGACGACGCCGACATCGAGCGCCTGATCGCGGCGGCGCAAGAAGCGAAGAGCCTCGTGGTGATCGACGAGGCCTACCAGCCGTTCGCGATGCAAAGCTGGATGCCGCGCGCGGGCGAGTTCGACAACGTGGTCGTAATGCGCACGATGTCGAAGCTCGGGCTCGCGGGCATCCGCCTCGGCTATCTGGCCGGGCGGCCGTCATGGCTCAACGAGTTCGACAAGGTGCGTCCGCCCTACAACGTGAACGTGCTCACGCAGGCGGCGGCAGATCTGCTGCTCGATCATGTCGACGTGCTCGATGCGCAGGCCGCCGAATTGCGCGCGCAACGTGCGACGCTGGCCGCCGAAGTCGCGAAGCTGCCGGGCGCCGAGGTGTTCGAAAGCGCGGGCAATTTCCTGCTCGTGCGCGTGCCCGACGCGGCGGCAGTTTTCGACACGCTGCTGTCTGCCCGGATTCTGATCAAAAACGTGGGTAAAATGCACCCATTGCTTGCGAACTGCGTGCGCCTGACCGTTGGCACCCCCGACGAAAACGCGCAATTGCTCGCCGCCCTGAAGCTCGTGCTCCGTTAGGCCGATGCTTCGTTCTCCCACTCTCCTGTTACGGGCTGTTTGAAGGATATTGCCATGCGCGTCGCGCAAGTCGTTCGCAACACCAGCGAAACGCAAATCCGCGTGAAACTCAATCTGGACGGCACCGGCGAGCAAAAGCTCGCGACCGGTGTGCCGTTTCTCGACCACATGCTCGACCAGATCGCACGACACGGTCTGATCGATCTCGAGGTCGAGGCGCATGGCGACACGCATATCGACGACCACCATACGGTGGAAGACGTCGGCATCACGCTCGGCCAGGCGGTGGCGCAGGCCATCGGCGACAAGAAGGGCATTCGCCGTTACGGCCACGCCTATGTGCCGCTCGACGAAGCGCTCTCGCGCGTCGTGATCGACTTCTCGGGCCGACCGGGCCTCGAATTCCACGTGCCGTTCACGCGCGCGCGCATCGGCACGTTCGACGTCGACCTGTCGATCGAATTTTTCCGCGGCTTCGTGAACCACGCAGGCGTGACGCTGCACATCGACAATCTGCGCGGCCTCAACGCGCACCATCAGATGGAAACCGTGTTCAAGGCATTCGGCCGCGCGCTGCGCCAGGCCGCCGAACTGGACGAACGTCAGGCGGGCAAGATTCCGTCGACGAAGGGCAGCCTCTAGGCGACGCCTTTCACCGACCAGAAGGCCGGCCGCGCTACGTGCACTGTGCCGGGCGCATGCCTGGGCAGGACTTCGAGCGCGCCGCGCCGGGGCCGTCGCCCACATGCGGCGTGCGCGCCACATTAGCCATTCGGCTTATGGGCTCGCACGCGCCGACTGGCGTACATTGACGGCTTCGAAGGCAGATCAGGGCACATCGCGGCGCACATGCGTCCACACAGCCAAGGGCAAGGCCTTTTGAGCAGGCCGGATTCGAGATGAAAACTTCAATTGCGATTGTTGATTATGGAATGGGCAACCTGCGTTCGGTGGCCCAGGCGCTGAGGCAGGCCGCGCCGGAAGCCGACGTGGCCATCGTCGAGCGTCCCGAGGCGATCCGTGCTGCCGACCGCGTGGTGCTGCCGGGGCAGGGCGCGATGCCCGACTGCATGCGCAGCCTCGCCGAGTCGGGCCTGCAGGACGCGGTGCTCGAAGCCTCGCGCACGAAGCCGCTCATGGGCGTGTGCGTGGGCGAGCAGATGCTGTTCGACTGGAGCGCGGAAGGCGGCACGAAGGGCCTGGGCCTGCTGCCCGGCAAGGTCGTGCGCTTCGATCTGGAAGGCCAGCTGCAGGACGACGGCTCGCGCTTCAAGGTCCCGCAAATGGGCTGGAACCGCGTGCGTCAGGCACGCGCGCACGCCCTGTGGGACGGTGTGCCCGACGAAAGCTTCTTCTACTTCGTGCACAGCTACTATGTGGTTCCGGCGGATGCGTCGCACACCGTAGGCGAAACGCCGTACGGCGCGGCCTTTACCTCGGCAGTGGCGCGGGATAACATCTTCGCCACCCAATTCCACCCGGAAAAGAGCGCCGCTGCGGGTTTGCGCGTCTACCGCAACTTCGTCCACTGGAACCCCTGATTTCCTGCGGCGCTGACGCTCACAGCCGCCTTCGCGCACGCGCGCCGCGGCATTAGATTTGCGTTAGCAAGGCTGCCGAAAGAGTTGTACTAAACTAGCGAAACGGCGTCGGATCGGGCCTTTTTTCCGCCGGCGCTGCAGACTTCAACCCCATTCCCAGACACACCCGAAGCTATGCTGCTGATTCCGGCCATCGATCTCAAAGACGGTCACTGCGTGCGCCTCAAACAAGGCGATATGGACCAGGCGACGATTTTCTCCGAGGAACCGGCGGCTATGGCCCGACACTGGGTCGAGCGCGGCGCGCGGCGCCTGCACCTCGTCGACCTCAACGGCGCGTTCGCCGGCAAGCCGAAGAACGAAGACGCAATTCGCGAGATCATCCGCGAAGTCGGCGACGAGATTCCCGTGCAGCTCGGCGGCGGCATCCGCGACCTCGACACCATCGAGCGTTACCTCGACGACGGCCTGTCCTATGTGATCATCGGCACCGCCGCCGTCAAGAATCCGGGCTTTCTCCAGGAAGCGTGCACCGCATTCGGGGGCCATATCATCGTGGGCCTCGACGCGAAAGACGGCAAGGTCGCGACCGACGGCTGGAGCAAGCTCACCGGTCACGAAGTCGTCGATCTCGCGCGCAAGTTCGAGGACTACGGCGTCGAGTCGATCATCTACACCGACATCGGCCGGGACGGCATGCTCCAGGGCATCAACATCGAAGCGACGGTGCGCCTCGCGCGCGCGGTGAAGATTCCGATCATCGCGAGTGGCGGGCTTTCCAACCTCGGCGATATCGACGCACTGTGCGAAGTCGAGGACGAAGGCGTGGAAGGCGTGATCTGCGGCCGCGCGATCTACTCGGGCGACCTCGATTTCGCTGCCGCGCAAACGCGCGCAGACAGCCTGCGCGAATCGGACGACGCGTAAAGCGTCGAATGCCGGCCTCCGTCACTGGAGGCCTTTTGTTTTGGCGCTGCGCCGCCATCTCCAAGGGGACTGGCGCTCGCGCGGGATAATTTCGCCTCAGGGCGCAAGGCACGGTGCAAAGCGCGCGACAATGGGCTGCGCGCCACGCCCGAACCGGGGCCGGCAGCCTTCTCGCGAAAGGTGCTCGCCGCACACACACCGACTGGCAACTTCGGCAAGATCATGGCTCTACCCAAACGCATCATCCCCTGCCTCGACGTGACCGCCGGGCGCGTCGTCAAGGGCGTCAATTTTGTCGAACTGCGCGACGCGGGCGACCCCGTCGAAATCGCGCGCCGCTACGACGACCAGGGCGCCGACGAACTCACGTTCCTCGACATCACCGCGACCTCCGACCAGCGCGACCTGATCCTGCCGATCATCGAGGCGGTGGCTTCGCAGGTCTTCATTCCGCTCACCGTGGGCGGCGGCGTGCGCGCCGTGGCGGACGTGCGGCGCCTGCTCAACGCCGGTGCCGACAAGGTCAGCATGAACTCGTCGGCGGTCGCCAATCCGCAGCTCGTGCGCGATTCCGCCGACAAATACGGCTCGCAGTGCATCGTCGTCGCCATCGACGCGAAGCGAACGTCGGCGCCGGGCGAACCCGCGCGCTGGGAAGTGTTCACGCACGGCGGGCGCAAGGCCACGGGCATCGATGCCGTGGAATGGGCGCGCAAGATGGCGGAACTGGGCGCGGGCGAAATCCTGCTCACGAGCATGGACCGCGACGGCACGAAGAGCGGCTTCGACCTCGACCTCACGTGTGCGGTGTCCGACGCGGTGCCGATTCCCGTGATCGCCTCGGGCGGCGTGGGCGGCCTGCAGGATCTCGCGGACGGTATCGTCAAGGGCCGTGCCGACGCCGTGCTGGCCGCGAGCATTTTCCACTATGGCCAGCACACGGTGGGCGAGGCAAAGCGCTTCATGGCCGACCAGGGCATTTCGGTGAGGATGTAACGCGATGAGCCACACTCAAACCGGCAAACCCGACAACGACCTTGCCAACGCCAACTGGCTCGACAAGGTCAACTGGGACGCCAACGGCCTCGTGCCCGTGATCGCGCAGGAAGCGACCACCGGCGACGTGCTGATGTTCGCGTGGATGAACCGCGAAGCGCTCGCCAGGACGGTCGAGCTGCGCCGCGCCGTGTACTTCTCCCGCTCGCGCCAGCGCCTTTGGTTCAAGGGCGAGGAGTCCGGCCATGTGCAGCACGTGAGCGACATCCGCCTCGACTGCGACGAAGACGTCGTGCTGCTCAAGATCGAGCAGGTCTCGGGCATTGCGTGCCACACGGGCCGCCACTCGTGCTTTTTCCAGCAATTCGAAGGCACCGTCGACGAAGGCCGCTGGGTCGCCGTCGACCCGGTGCTGAAAGACCCCGAACACATCTACAAATGACGCAACTGAATACCAACGACACCTTGCTGCGCCTCGCGGCGGTGATCGACAGCCGCAAGGGCGGCGACCCGGACGCCTCCTACGTCGCACGCCTCTTTCACAAGGGCGACGACGCGGTGCTCAAGAAGGTCGGCGAAGAGGCGACCGAGGTCGTGCTTGCCGCGAAGGACGTGCGCCAGGGCGGTGCACGCAAGGCGCTGGTCGGCGAGATGGCCGACCTGTGGTTCCATTGCCTCGTCACGCTCTCGCACTTCGATCTGAGTCCTGCCGACGTGCTCGCGGAACTCGAACGCCGCGAAGGCCTTTCGGGTCTCGAGGAAAAAGCGCTGCGCAAAAGCCGCGAGCGCGAAGAGAACGGCGACTGAGGCTCAACGCTGCGCATAGCGCTCCACAGAGGGAGATGAACGACATGTCCACGTCCGGCGATTACCCGCCCCCTTCGTACCGCAACGGCGTCGACGCGGACCGTTTGCGCAGCCTGCGGACTTTCACGCACGTGCTGTACGCGCTCTACGCGGTCTACTGGCTGACCGGCGGCATTTCGGTGCTGGTGGCCATCATCCTGAATTACCTCAAACGCGACGAATCGCTCGGCACGCCTTATGAGCAGCACTTCACGTGGCAAATCCGCACGTTCTGGCTCGGGCTGGCCGGCCATCTGATCGGCGGTGTGCTCATCTTCGTGCTGGTCGGCATTCCAATTTTGTGGGCTGTCGCAATCTGGACGTTGTACCGTATCATCAAAGGCTGGCTTTACTTGTACGACAACAAGCCGCTGCACAACCCGCGCGCCTGGTTCTGAGGGCTTTCGGGCGCGCGTGCGGTTTTGCTCACCAGGAGCGCCATGAGTCACGACCGCAGCACCTGTCTCTTCTGCAAGATCGCCGACGGCCACATTCCCAGCACGCGCGTGTACGAGGACGAAGAGTTCGTCGCCTTCCGCGACATCCGGCCTGCAGCCGAAACTCACGTCCTCGTGATTCCGCGCCAACATATTTCCACCCTTGCCGATTGCGGTGAAAACGACGCACCGCTGCTTGGTAGAATGTTTGTATTGGTCGCACGGCTGGCCAAAGAGCTGGGCGTCTCGTACACGGGTGGCGAAACCGGGTTTCGCACGGTGGTGAATACGGGGCCGGGCGGCGGGCAGGAGGTCTACCATCTGCACGCGCATTTGCTGGCTGGGCCGCGTCCGTGGCACCGCATGGGCTGAGTGCCGGCGGCGGGGAAAGTCGGTATAAATGACGGATGGCGTGGTTCTCACTAAAGCGTCGCGCTAAAGGGTCGCACGCCACGACCATGCAACATCGAACAGGCACAATTTATCGCGTCGCGCACCTCGCGCGGCGGCGGGGTTAAGGAGAGAGTCAATCATGGGTTCGTTGAGCATCTGGCACTGGCTGATCGTCTTGTTGATCGTTGCGCTCGTCTTCGGCACCAAGAAGCTGCGCAATATCGGTAGCGATCTGGGCGGTGCGGTGAAGGGTTTCAAGGAAGGCATGCGCGAGAACGAAGGCGCTGGCGCCGACACGCAAAAGCGCGAACTCCCGGCCGACGGCGGTGCAGTCGACGTCGAAGCCAAGGACAAGACGCAGCGCTCGAACGACTTCCGCTAAAACGCGTGGCGGCCGCCTTTTTCGCCGCCACAGGTTTTTCCGCATGTTTCCCGTTCGTTTCCATTAAGGCAGCCAAGGCTGACGGAAAACTCCATTCATGCTCGATCTCGGTTTAACCAAGATGGCGCTGATCGGCGTCGTCGCGCTGGTCGTTCTCGGGCCGGAGCGGCTGCCGCGGGTCGCACGCACGGCCGGCGCGCTGTTCGGTCGCGCGCAGCGCTATATCAACGATGTCAAGGCGGAAGTCACGCGCGAGATCGAACTCGACGAGTTGCGCCGCATGAAGACCGAGTTCGAAACGGCGGCGCAGAACGTCGAGAAGAACGTTCAGGACAATCTGCGCAAGCATGAAACCGAGTTGAACGACGCGTGGAACGCGGGCACCTCGGTGTCGCCGAGCATCGCAGGCGGCGCGGATCCTGCCAGCCTGGAAGGCGTTGCCGCCAATGCCGCGGATGCCGTCGCCACGCAATCGGGATGGCGCTCCGGCAACGCGGGCGCAAGCGGCGCGAAACGCAAGAACTGGCGCATGAAGCAGAGCGCCGCGCCGGTCTGGTACAAACGCGCCACGCTGCGCCGCACGCGGGTGCAATCGGGTGCTGCACGCGTGGCGCAGCACACGCCGGCGAGCCTGCGCCGGCCCACGCGGTTCTTCTGACGCGGATCCGCCTTTGCGCACGACCATTTCCAACAGAGGGCCGGTGTGAGCGACCCCCAGCAAAAACTGGAAGAAGGCTCCGAAGAGACCTTCATTTCCCATCTCGTCGAACTGCGCGACCGCATCATTCGCGCAGGCGTTGCCGTGATCGTCGTATTCGTCGGGCTCGTCTACTGGGCGCCCGACATATTCCGGCTGCTCGCGCGTCCGCTCATGCAGAACCTGCCGCGTGACGGCAAGATGATCGTCACCGACGTGACCGGCTCGTTCTTCGTGCCCATGAAGGTCACGATGCTCGTGGCGTTCGTGATCGCGCTGCCGGTCGTGCTCTACCAGATTTGGGCGTTCGTCGCCCCAGGCCTCTACCAGCACGAAAAGAAGCTCGTCGCGCCGCTCGTGGCAAGCAGCTACACGCTCTTCCTGTGCGGCATGGCGTTCGCGTATTTCGTGGTGTTCCCGACCATCTTCCGCGTGATGGCGCACTACAACGCGCCGCTCGGCGCGGAGATGACGACCGACATCGACAATTACCTGAGCTTCGTGCTCACCATGTTCATTGCGTTCGGCGTGACCTTCGAGGTGCCGATCATCGTCGTGCTGCTCGTGCGCATGGGCGTGGTCACCGTGAAGAAGCTCAAGCAGATCCGGCCCTACGTGATCGTCGGCGCGTTCATCGTCGCAGCCGTGGTGACGCCGCCGGACGTGTTCTCGCAGCTCATCCTCGCGCTGCCGCTCATCCTCCTCTACGAGGCGGGCATCATCGCGGCGCGCATCTTCATCGGCACGGGCGAGAAGAAGCCCGCGGACGAGAGTCAGGCGGCGGGCTAGCCCCGCGGGCCTGGCGGAGGAAAGCCGCAGGAAAGCAAAAGGCCGCGAACCCACGTTCGCGGCCTTTTCGTTTTCCGGTTGCGAGTCCGGACGCGGGCAGGGCGCGATGCCCCGCCTGCGGTGGGATATCAACCGCCGTCGTCGCCTTCGCCGTCTTCCTGAGCCGGCTGCTTCGGCGGCGGCGGGCGCTTGCCGATCAGTACGTCGAGATCCATGTCCTTGTTCTTGCGCACGAGGTGGACCTTCGCGTCGCTGCCCGGTTTGATTTGCGCGATGACGTTCAAAAGGCGCGTGGTGTCGGTGATGGCCTCACCGTTCACCGAGGTCAGGACGTCGCCCGGCTTGATGCCGGCCTTGTCGGCGGGGCCGCCCTGCAGCACGCCCGCGACGATTGCGCCCGACTTCTCCTTCAGCCCGAACGAGTCGGCGATCTCCGGCGTCACGTCCTGTGGCTCCACGCCGATCCAGCCGCGCGTGACCGAGCCCGAGGTGATGATGCTCTCCAGTACGCTGCGCGCCGTGGAAACGGGAATCGCGAAGCCGATGCCGAGCGAGCCGCCCGAGCGCGAGTAGATGGCGGTGTTGATGCCGAGCAGGTTGCCGTTCACGTCGACGAGCGCGCCGCCCGAGTTGCCCGGATTGATCGGCGCATCGGTCTGAATGAAATTCTCGAACGTGTTGATGCCGAGATGATTGCGGCCCAGCGCGCTGATGATGCCCATCGTGACCGTCTGGCCCACGCCGAACGGATTGCCGATGGCGAGCACGACGTCGCCCACGCGCGTCTGATCCATGCGGCCGAGCGTGATGGTGGGCAGGTTCGGCAGATTGATCTTGAGCACCGCGAGATCCGTTTCCGGGTCGATGCCGATCACCTTGGCGTTGGTGGTGCGGCCGTCGGAAAGCGCGATTTCGATCTGGTCCGCGCCGTCGATTACGTGCTGGTTCGTTAGAATGTAACCGTCCGGACTGACAATGACGCCCGAACCGAGGTTGGCGGCAGGCTGCTCCTGCTGCTTCTGGTTTTTGTTGCGATCGCCGAAGAAATAGCGAAATAGCGGATCGTTCTGGCGAGGGTCGGGCGGCAGCGACCCATCCTTGCTCGAGAACACGTTGACAACGGCGGGCATGGCCTTCTGGGCGGCGTCCGCATAGGAGCCCTGGGCGGCGCCTCCACCGATGCCTGGCGCCACTTCCCGCAGTGCGACGATCGGTTCGGCAAGCTGCTTGCCGAACTGCCCCTGGTGCTGCAGCCACTGCGGTTTGAGCGTGGCGATGATGAACATCAACGCCAGCAGGACCGTCACCGCCTGGGCGAAGAACAGCCAAAAGCGTCTAAGCATCTGAAGATTAGAGGATTATATGGATCGGATCGAACTGGAATTGTATCTGAACAATCTTCTGGAATCCGCGCGGTTCAAGGACTACTGCCCCAATGGCCTGCAGGTCGAAGGGCGGCGGCGCGTGGAGAAGATCGCCACGGGCGTGACCGCCTCGCTCGCGTTTCTCGAAGCCGCGCTCGAGTGGGGCGCCGACGCGGTGCTCGTACATCACGGTTACTTCTGGAAGAACGAAGCCCCGCAAATTACGGGCCGCAAGTACCGTCGCCTGAAGACGCTGCTCGCGAACGACATCAACCTGTTCGCCTACCATCTGCCGCTCGACAGCCATCCCGAACTCGGCAACAACGCGCAGTTGGGCGCCCGGTTCGGCTGGATCGGCGAACAACGCTTCGGCGACCAGGATCTTGGCTGGATGGCCACGCTGCCCATGCCCATCACGCTCGCGCACTTTACCGCCGAGGTCGAGCAGACGCTCGGCCGCACGCCGCTCGTGCTCGGCGACCCCGACTGGCAACTGCGCCGCGTGGCCTGGTGCACGGGCGCGGCGCAAAGTCTTTTCGACGCGGCGATCGACGCTGGCGCCGACGTCTTCCTCACCGGCGAGATCTCCGAGCCGACCACGCACACCTCCGCGGAAAGCGGTGTGGCGTTCCTCGCCGCAGGCCACCACGCGACCGAGCGCTTCGGCGTGCAGGCGGTGGGCGCGCACCTCTCGGAAGCCTTCAACATCGAGCATCTATTCATCGATATCGACAATCCCGTTTGATTGCGTATTCGGCGCAAATTGCCGTGGCGCAGCATCGTTTTATTCATGAGGCATTTACAAACTGAAAAGAAAGTGGCCCTCTTTTCTGCGGGAAAACCCCGAGATATCAAGGACTTCCGAGGCTTTTTCGAGAGCGCCCCTTGTAAATGCCAACTCCATTCGAGCAAACTAGCGTTCGGCAGCACCGCGGGTAAGCTGGCGTGACGGAAAAATCCAACTCAGAAGTGGGGCGATGTGATGCGAGACAACGAGAATGACCGCGTCGATGGCAGCCGCCGAACCTGGCTGATTGCGACGTCCGTAGCAGGTGGCATTGGAGGCGTGGCCACTGTCGTACCTTTCGTAGGTTCCTTTGCACCATCCGAAAAAGCCCGCGCCGCCGGCGCGCCCGTCGAAGCCGATATCACGAATCTGCAGCCCGGCTCGATGATGACCGTCGCCTGGCGCGGCAAGCCCGTGTGGATCCTGAATCGCACGGATCGCATGATGGCCGACGTGAAGAAGGCCGATCCCGATCTGGCCGACCCGAACTCCGAGCACCCGTTCTCGATGCCGATGCCGGAGTACTGCATGAACGAATTCCGTTCGCGCGCCGAGCATCAGAACATTCTCGTGGCGGTGGCTGTCTGCACCCATCTGGGCTGCACGCCGACGGCGCGCTTCCAGGAAGGCCCGCAGCCGAACCTGCCCGACAGCTGGCCGGGCGGCTTCCTGTGCCCGTGCCACGGCTCCACCTACGATCTCTCCGGTCGCGTGTTCAAGAACAAGCCGGCGCCGCAAAACCTCGACATTCCCCGCTACATGTTCGCGTCCCCGACGCAGATCGTGATCGGCAAGGACGAAAAAGGAGAAGCGTGATGGCGACGGGAACCGAAAAGGACGTGGTGGAAACGACCGGCGCATCTTCCGGCCTGCAGGGCTGGATCGATAAGCGTTTTCCGATGACGGCGAGCTGGCGCGCTCACGCTTCTGAGTACTACGCGCCCAAGAACTTCAACTTCTGGTACTTCTTCGGCTCGCTCGCGCTGCTCGTGCTGGTGAACCAGATCATCACCGGTATTTTCCTCACCATGAATTACAAGCCCGATGCGACGCTCGCGTTCGCATCGGTCGAGTACATCATGCGCGAGGTGCCGTGGGGCTGGCTCATCCGCTACATGCACTCCACGGGCGCTTCGATGTTCTTCGTGGTCGTGTACCTGCACATGTTCCGCGGGCTGCTTTACGGCTCGTACCGCAAGCCGCGCGAACTCGTGTGGATCTTCGGCTGCGCGATCTTCCTGTGCCTGATGGCCGAGGCGTTCTTCGGCTACCTGCTGCCCTGGGGCCAGATGTCGTTCTGGGGCGCGCAGGTGATCGTGAACCTGTTCTCGGCGATTCCCTTCATCGGCCCGGACCTCTCGCTGTGGATTCGCGGCGACTACGTGGTGTCGGACGTCACGCTCAACCGCTTCTTCGCGTTCCACGTGATCGCCATTCCACTGGTGCTCGTCGGGCTCGTGATCTGTCACATCATCGCGTTGCACGAAGTGGGCTCGAACAACCCCGACGGCATCGAGATCAAGGCGAAGAAGGACGCGAACGGCGTTCCGCTCGACGGCATCCCGTTCCATCCGTATTACTCGGTGCACGACTTCATGGGCGTGTGCATCTTCCTGATGATTTTCGCGGCGATCGTGTTCTTCGCGCCGGAGATGGGCGGCTACTTCCTCGAGTCGAACAACTTCGTGCCGGCCAACCCGCTGCAAACGCCGCCCGAAATCGCGCCGGTCTGGTACTTCACGGCGTTCTACGCGATGCTGCGCGCCACGACCGACCCATTCAAGATCGTGCTGATGGTCGTGATCGCGCTGCTCGGGCTACTCGCGCTCGTGCGCGCCCGCGGCAAATGGCGCGCCGGGCTGCCGGTGCTGGCGGTGCTCGTGATCCTCGCCATGTACTTCACCGAGTCGAAGTTCTGGGGCGTGGTGGTGATGGGCACGGCGGTGATCTCGCTCTTCTTCCTGCCGTGGCTCGACCGCTCGCCGGTGAAGTCGATCCGTTACCGGCCGTTCTTCCACAAGGTATTTCTCGGCATCTTCGTGCTGGCGTTCCTGACGCTCGCGTTCCTCGGCACGAAGCCGCCATCGCCGGCGGCCACGCTGATCGCCCAGATCTGCGCGCTCGTCTACTTCGCTTTCTTCCTCGGCATGCCGTTCTGGACGCCGCTTGGCACTTTCAAGCAGCCGCCCGAGCGCGTGCGGTTCAAGCCCCATTAACTGACGAGCGAGGAAGATATGACGAAACGTTCTCTTTTTTCGACGCTCGCGAAGGTGAGCATACGGGCTGCCGGCGTCCGGGCCGGCTTGGCCGCGCTGGCGTTCTCATGCGTCTTTGGGGTCGGATCTGTCGCGGCGCAGGAAAACATTCCGCTCGACCGCGCTCCCGATAACGGCGAAAATCTTGCTTCGCTGCAACACGGCGCCAAATTGTTTGTAAACTATTGTCTGAATTGCCATAGTGCGAACTTGATGCGCTATAGCCGGTTGCAGGTTCTCGGCATTCCGCAGAAGCAAATCGAAGATAATCTGTTGTTTACGACCGACAAGGTCGGCAACACGATGTCCATCGCGATGCGCCCGGACGACGCGAAGGCGTGGTTCGGCGTAGCGCCGCCGGACCTCTCCGTGGAAGCGCGGGCGAAAGGGCGCGACTGGCTGTACACGTACCTGCGCAGCTTCTACCGCGACGATACGCGGCCGACTGGCTGGAACAATCTGGTGTTCGAAAACGTGAGCATGCCGCACGTGCTGTGGCAGTTGCAGGGCATCCGCACGGCGAAGTTCGAGGACACGACGGACGAGGAAACCGGGGAAAAGGTCCGTCGCTTTGCCGGGTTCCAGCAGGTCACGCCGGGAACGCTCTCGCCGGTGGATTATGATGCCGACGTGGCCGACCTGGTGGCCTACCTCGGCTGGATGGCCGAACCCGAGCAGAAAACCCGCAGGCAGCTTGGCGTGTGGGTGCTCTTGTTCCTCGGCGTCTTGAGCTTTTTCGCGTGGCGATTGAACGCCGCGTACTGGAAAGATATCAAATAGGCACGTCCTGACCGACGTGGGGCCGGTGCGACGAGATGCCGTCTGACGGTTCAGGGACCGTCAGACGGTTTTTTCGCCCGCTGGCCTTTTGGGTTTATTGAGGAAATGTAAATCATGATGGTTCTGTACTCCGGCACTACCTGCCCGTTCTCCCAGCGCTGCCGGCTGGTGTTGTTCGAAAAGGGCATGGACTTCGAAATCCGCGACGTCGACCTGTTCAACAAACCGGAAGACATCGCCGTGATGAATCCGTACGGTCAGGTGCCGATTCTGGTCGAGCGCGACCTGATTCTGTACGAGTCGAACATCATCAACGAGTATATCGACGAGCGCTTCCCGCATCCGCAGCTGATGCCGGCCGACCCGGTCCAGCGCGCCCGCGCGCGTCTGTTCCTGCTCAACTTCGAGAAGGAGCTGTTCGTGCACGTGAGCACGCTCGAAAACGAGAAGGGCAAGGCCGCCGAGAAGAACCACGAGAAGGCGCGCCTCGCGATCCGCGACCGCCTCACGCAGCTCGCGCCGATCTTCCTGAAGAACAAGTACATGCTGGGCGAAGAGTTCTCGATGCTCGACGTCGCCATCGCGCCGCTGCTGTGGCGCCTCGACCACTACGGCATCGAGCTGTCGAAGAATGCCGCGCCGCTCATGAAGTATGCCGAGCGCATTTTCAGCCGTCCGGCGTATATCGAAGCGCTGACGCCGTCTGAAAAGGTCATGCGCCGTTAAGCAGTATCCTGGCAGTTGCAGGTAACAGAGGCGGCGTACACAGCGTGGGTGTGGACGCCGCCTCGTGAAAGGATTGTTGATGCAAGAGATTTCCACCAAGCCGTATTTGCTGCGCGCGCTGTACGAGTGGTGCACGGACAACGGCTTCACGCCGCACATCGCGGTGCGGGTCGATAACCGCACACGCGTGCCGCGCCAGTTCGTGCGTGACGGCGAGATCGTGCTGAACATCAGCTTCGAGGCGACGAGCCAGCTGCAGATGGGCAACGAGATGATCGAGTTCCACGCGCGCTTCTCGGGCAAATCGCACAAGATCGAGGTGCCGGTGTCGAACGTGCTCGCGATCTACGCCCGCGAGAACGGTCAGGGCATGGCGTTCCCGGTCGAGTCGCCGCCCGGCGACGCCGACGACGTGCTGTCCTCCGAGGACCACGAAGAAGCCGAAGCACATGAGGCGCCTGCAGTGCGCGACGAACCTGCCGAGGAACCCGCCGCGCCGCTCGCGCCGGTCGCGACGCGCGCCGCCGACAAAGATGACGATGGCGGCAACAAGGGCGGCAAGGGCCACCTCAAGATCGTTAAATGAAGTAGAATAGCGGGCTACGCCGGCTTAGCTCATCTGGTAGAGCAGTTGATTTGTAATCATCAGGTGGCGGGTTCGAGTCCTGCAGCCGGCACCATATTCGAAGCAATGCGTCAAGACAAAGGGTTACGTGAAATTCACGTGACCCTTTGTGCTTTCTGCACCCGCCCGCACCAGATTCCTCACTCCGCCCATTGCGGATCGCTCGTGAACATGATCGTGAGCCAGCGGTGCGACTCGTCGCCGCCGATGGCCCGGCCGATTTCGTCTCGGATCGCGTCCCATTCGGCGATGCGCTTCGCCGGCATGTCGGGCGGCACGACGAAATACAGCTCGATCTCGCGGGAGCGGCCCACTTTCGCGACATAAGCCCGGTAATACTCGAAGGCGTAGCGCTCGACGAAGCGTTTCGCGACCGCATCGACATGCTGCTTGAGATCCGGGGGCGCCACGAGCAGCACATCCAGCAGGGCCTGGCGGATCTCCGCGAGCGGAATCGGGATGATCACGACGCATACCACCACGAGCGCCGCCGGGTCGACATAGGGGGTGAAGCGCTCCCATGTCGTTCCCTGAATTGCATAGCCGACGCTGAAGGCGACCAGCAGCGCCGCTGTAATGCCCGCGGACATGATCCATGACTTGATATCGAGGCGCACGAAATCCGAGTGGATCCGGCGGTTCGCGCGCGATTCGAATACCGCCATCGCCGCGCAGGCACTCACGGTGAGGACGGCGTAGACGAGTGCGGGACCGAAGTGCAGTTCGTGGCCGCCGGAGAGCAGGTTGGTGATGCCGTTGATTAGCGCGTAGACGGCCACGCCCACGAGCAGCGTGCTGTTGAGCCCGAGCACCATGGGTTCGAGATGCCAGAAGCCCATGGTGAAGCGCTCGCGCCATTTGCGCGGCAGGTCGACGTTGACCGCGTACGAGGTGATCAGTCGCACGACGGCGAGTGCGAGCGCGCTCATGCTCGCGTCGACGAGCGAATAGACTCCGTCGAACACAATCGAAAACGAGCCGGAGATCAGGCCGAACAGAATGCCGATGAGGGCGATCACCAACGTCGTGGCGATCGATAGCGTCAGCACGCTGCTCTCGTCGGAAGCACTGAAGAAGCGAAGCCGTTCCATGATGTCTGCCCTGCGCGAGGATGAGCAAGACTAGCCGACTCGCCGGGACGCCGTCTCGGCGTTGCGCGGTCAGCTTGCTTCGCGCGCCATCGAGTCGGCGCGGCCTTCCACGAGGTCGATCTCCTGTTGCGACAGGCCGAATGCCGCATAGAGGCGTCGATCGATCTCGCGCGCGATGCCGTCCGCTTCAGCGGCGTCGCATGCGGACTGCCCGGCGCGCAGCAAGCGGGTCACGCAGTCGGCGACTTCGCTGCGCACCGAAGCGCCGCCCGGCACGGGCAAGGCGTCGATCATCGATGTCGTGAACGCCACGCCGCCGTTGTAGCTCGACGCGCCGTACTTCGCGCGGATCAGGAACACCGAGAGCGGGCAGTTGAGCAACGCCGCCGCGAACTTCAGCAGGCTCTCGTCGTCCGAGCGCAGGATCAGTGTGGTCTTGCCGGGGATCGTGTCGCCTGCGAGATCGAGCGTCGCATCGAGCCGTGTGAGGCCTTTCACGATCACCTTTTTCGCGTTGGCTTTCGCGCCGTAGCCGTTCCCGAACGTCGACGCGAAGCGCTCGCGCTCGACCACGGGTGCCTCGTAGCGTCGCCCGAGATAGGTCATCGGCTTGCTGCCCCAGCGCGAGACGTAGCGCCCGAGCGTGCCGGTGTTCACCACGCGGTAGTGTTGGTCCGGCTGGAATCGGCCGTCGGCCGCTTCGACGAGGGGCGCGAGCCGGTAGGCGTCCGACGTCGCACAGGCGTTCTCGCAGGGCAGCAGCGAACCGAGTGTGGGGTGCGCACCGGCGAACCGCTGCACGAACGCGGCGTGCGGCGAGAGCAATGCGTCGAGCGGCCATGGCGCCTCGAGCGAGCGTTTGTCGGTTTGCGCAAGCTCGGTGAGCGTCTCGCGGTCGATGCGCGCGGTCGCGATGGCAGGCGTGCCCGACTCGCGAAAGAGCGTGATGATCGAATCCACACGCGCCTGCTCGAATACGTCGCGGCCGAGCCTGACGATGCGTTCGATCTTGTCCAGATGCCGTGCGCGCAACGCATTGCCGAAGGGCTTCGAGAGCCACTTGTCGGGCGTGAGATACGCCATCGCGCCGCCTGGCCTCAGGAGCGCGAGGCCGAGCTCGATGAACACGATGTAGAGGTCCCAGTTGCCCCGCGCGCTCGGCCAGCGCTGCGCCAGCCGCTCGCGCAACGCGCGCTGGCCCTGATTGATCATGCGCTCGGAGTCGATATAGGGCGGGTTCGCTATTACGGCGTCGAAGCGCTCGAAGTCGCCTTCGTCGGTGAGGAGGTCGGCGAATTCGATGCGCCATTCGAACGCCGCGGCGTTTTCGGGCGGCGTGTCGGCCTGGTGGTTCGCGAGGGCGTGGCGCAACGCTTCGCGCAGTTGCGCGCATCGGGCGATTTCGGCGCGCCTCGCCGCGGCTGTAGCCGTCGCCCGCAGTCTAGCCGCGCTGGCACGATAGTTCGCCACTGGCTCAGCGTAGCCGCGCAGCGGCGTATCGAAGTCGAAACGGCTGAGCGTCGCATTGCCGGCTTTGAGGTTGGTCTCGAGGTTCGGCAGAGAAGTGGTGAAATCGGCGTGTTCGAGCAGTTCGATCCACAGCCGCAGGCGCGCCATGCCGACCGAATCCGGGTTGATATCCACACCGAAAAGCGAGTGCTCGACGATGTCCCGCTTGACACTGAAGAGCGCGGCTTCGATCTTGCGGATGGTCGTGCCATCGCGCTCGCGGGTGAGCGGTTCGCCGTTCGCATGCGTCACGCAAAGCCGGTCCGCGGTGACGTCGATGCGGCAAGCGCTGAGTGCTTCGCGGTCCTGCGCGTTCAGCAAGCCGAGGCGCACTTTCAGCGCCAGCAACTCGTTGAGCGCTGAAACGAGCAGATGCCCCGAGCCTACGGCGGGATCGCAGATGCGCAGCGAGTCCAGAATCGCGCGCGCCTCGTCGCGGCTTCCGATCGATGCGCCGCTTGATTCACCGATCAGTTCGGATAGCTGATCGATGTTCGTGCAGTGCCAGCCTTTGGCGCGATTCAGCCGATTGAGCGCCGCATGCGTGATGGCGGGACGGGCGAGTTGCATCGCGACGCTGCCGGGCGTGTACCAGGCGCCGTCGCGGTATCCGTTGAGCTTTTCGAAGACGAGCCCGAGCGAGGAGGCATCGAGGCAACGCCTGTTCGCCACGGTTGGCTCTCGCGCCACCAGACCGGCGGAGAAGTCGAAGGTGGCGAGAAAATCGAGCAGATAGGCAAGCGTGTGCCGCTCGCCGCTCGCATCGGGGAGCACGGTCGCCTCGTACGGCGGCAGCGTGGCGCGATCGTCGAGCATGCTTATGCCGAGCAGGCTACGGTCCAGGTCTTGCGGCGCGAACCGCGAACCGTCGAAGCGGGGAAGGTGAGCGAAGCGGGCTGGCGGCGTGTGGTCACCGGCGCCGAGGACGGTGTCGCACAGCGCGTCGAGATCGCTGAACGAGCGGATGCGCTGGGCGTTCAGGAACGCGTAGGCCGCATCGTCGCCATGGAGCGTCAGCAGACGCGTTTCGAGCACCTTGAGAAAAACGAGGCGGCTGATCCAGGCGATGCAAAGCCGGAGCGCGAGTTCGAAATGGTCGGCCTTCGGCCGCTCGCCTGGGCTCTCTCCGTCGCAGGCGGCGAGGCGCGACAGCGCGAGTTCGATCAGCGCGCCGGGCAAACGCTCGTGCGGCGCGGGTCGCGCGACGGTGCGCCTCATGCCGGAAACGCTCTCCCGCAACCCGACGATATGCAGCAGTTCGGCGTAAAAGCCTTCGTCGAGCCCAGCACCGGCGCTGGCGCGGCGCGTGCGCGGTTTGCGCGCGCGGCGTGTCTGCTGGGTGGTTGCTGGCATGGTCTCGTGCGGGTGGGCCTGGCCTGACGGGGCGCGGTCGGCGCCCATTTTACTGCCGGGCGCGTGCGTTTCGTCCTACGTCGTCTGGCCTGGTCGACGCGCCCGCCCGTCTGAGCGATCATCGTTGCGAAGGCGACGTGGCGGAACGCGCCGCGTCGCTCTGCTATATGATGGCGCCCCGCGGCGGCAACCCGCGGGCCAGGTACGAATCGACGAACTGGCCCGCCGCACCGAATATCCGACTATGACCGAACATCCCACTCTTACCTGGCCCGACACCGAAGGCCCGCGCACGGTGCGCTGGCGCTCCGAGGCTGGCGTGCCGGCGCCCAAACGCGTGGTCATCGCCGACGATCGCACGACTGCGGACGCTGCGTACCGCCTTGCCTGCGAAGGCACCGCCCTCCTGTGGCGCGGCGACTATCAGAACGCGCGTCAGCTGCTGCAGGCCATGGCGCGCCGTGGGGAGCGCAAACCCCGCAAGGCTGCGCCGCCCAAGGCGCCGGCTTCACCGCTCGAAGCGTTTCATCTGCATCGCCAGGCGCAGGCGCAGCGTGCCCGCACGCTCGGCATGGTGCTGATTCCGCTCGAAGGCGACTACAGCATCAACCTGCGCCGCGCACCCGACGTCCGGGTCGCGTGCGAAGAGGCGTGGGGCGCGGCCGATGGCGAAGCTTCCGCGGCGTCGCTGCGCGAAATTCTGGGTCTGGTCGGCGCCCACGAATGGCGCAAGAAGGGTGTCGAGATCGCGGCGCTGAACGGCGCGCGCATTCATCCGTACTACGGTGTGTTCTCGCCGGTGCGCGGCGAATACGTCGATCTCGTCGCGCGCACGGCGCTGCCGTCGCTCGAAAAGGCCTTCGACATCGGCACGGGCACGGGCGTGCTCGCCGCCGTGCTCGCCTCGCGCGGCGTGAAGAACGTGGTCGCGACTGATCAGGATGCCCGCGCGCTGGCTTGCGCGAACGAGAACCTTGACCGCCTCGGCTACGCCGCGCAGGTCGAGGTCGTCGAGGCGGATCTGTTCCCGCCGGGGCGCGCGCCGCTCATCGTCTGCAATCCGCCATGGGTGCCGGCGCGGCCCGCGTCGCCCATCGAGTACGCCGTGTTCGATCCCGAGAGCCGCATGCTGCGCGGCTTTCTCGGCGGCCTCAAGGATCATCTCGAGACGGGTGGCGAGGGGTGGTTGATTTTGTCCGACTTCGCGGAGCATCTCGGGTTGCGCACGCGCGAATCGCTCATCGAGATGATCGTGGAGGCGGGGCTCGAAGTGGTGGGCCGGGAGGACATTCGCCCGCGGCACCCGAAAGCGTCGGATCCGACCGATCCGCTCTATCGTGCGCGCGCGGCCGAACTGACGTCGCTGTGGCGCCTCAAGGTGCGCGCAGAGTGAGCCGGACGGAAAAAGCGTTGGCAAAAAAGAAGAGGCCGGGCCGCTCACGGCCCGTGCGGGTATCGAGTATCGGCGTCGGCGGCCTGGCTGCCACGCCGGGTGTGCGTCAGATTTACATCGGCTTCAGCCCGGATAGGCCTCGTCGACCTTGAGGCCTGCCAGCTTGAAAATCACGCGCAGCGTTTGTGGCTTGATATCGCGGCGCGACGCCAGTGCCGACATCACGAAATCGAGCACCTTCGCGTACTTCAGCAGAATCAGGCAGGTCTCGAGATCCGAAGGGCCGTCGCGCATGCATTCCGCGACCCGCAACATCTCCACCGAGATGTCGCGCGCCATTTCCAGCTCCAGTTGCTGCTTTTCCGTCCAGTCGGGAACCGTGACGAGTTTCGTAAGCAGTTCCTGGAATTTTTGCTCTGCGTTTCCGTCAGGTATCGTATTCATTGCATGCCCCATGCAAGGCCGCACAGCGTCGCGCGCTCTTTGCGCAGCGAGGACTGCGCCAGCCTGATTCATCGCAACCGGCACTCCCGGTGCGACCTCCCAATGCGCGCCTGTCGATTCGTTGCCGACCGGTCGCGCTGCGTTTTGGTCCTTTTTTTGGGCATCGGGGACGAAAAAATCCTCGTGTCTCTTCTATTCAACCCCTCCCTGCTGTCCGCACGTGGGTCAGCGTGCCGGGACGCTATTACGACACTGGCCGCTCTCATGGGTTCGGCAGCCTGGACTCGCTTTTTTCGTAAAATGACAGAATTACTGCAACCCTTCTGTCGCCTGTCGCACGTTTCGCGACATACCACGCCTTTCATCCGATCACGCCGATGTCCAGCAAGACTTACGAAGTCCGTCCGAACCAGTCTGTCGAACTCCTCAAGGAGCTCCACATCCTGACGCGCGACGGCAAGATGAACCAGGACAGCCGCCGCAAGCTGAAGCAGGTCTATCACCTGTTCCAGTTCATCGAGCCGCTGCTCAAGGACCTCAAGCAGGATGGCCGCGACGTGACCCTCGTCGATCACGGGGCGGGCAAGTCCTATCTGGGCTTTATTCTCTACGACCTGTTCTTCAAGGATCAGCGCGACAGGTCACACATTTATGGTATCGAGACGCGCGACGAGCTCGTGCAGCACTCGCAGGAACTGGCCAAACGGCTGGGCTTTGGCGGGATGTCGTTCCTGAACCTGTCGGTCGCCGATTCGATCACCTCGCCGCAGCTGCCGCCAACGGTCGATATCGTGACGGCGCTGCATGCCTGCGACACCGCCACCGACGACGCCCTGCGCTTCGCACTCAAGAAGCACGCGCGCTACATCGTGGTCGTGCCGTGCTGCCAGGCCGAGGTGGCGGGAGTACTGCGCCGCAACAAGGGCAAGTCGCTCGGCCAGGCACTCACGGAGATCTGGCGCCATCCGCTGCATACGCGCGAATTCGGCAGCCAGATCACCAACGTGCTGCGCTGTCTGCAACTCGAGGCGCACGGCTATCAGGTGAGCGTGACGGAACTGGTGGGCTGGGAGCACTCGATGAAGAACGAACTCATCATCGCCCAGTACAAGGATTTGCCGCGGCGCCGTGCGGCGGAGCGGCTCAACGAGATTCTCGAGACGTTCGGGCTGGCGGACCTGCGCGAGCGCTTTTTCGCCGACGAGGGCGAAGCGGCCCCTGAAGCGGCAATCGAAGGCTGAACCTGCGGGCAGCGCGGCGTCAGTCGCCCTTGCTCATCCAGTCTTGCCAACCTGCGAAGCCGAGCTTGCGCAGCGTTTCCTGGTTGCGTTCGTAGATGTCGGCGGCGTCGGGGAATGCCTCGACTGCGCGTTCGATGCTCGCTTCCCGCAGCAGATGCAGGATGGGGTAAGGCGCGCGGTTCGTGTAGTTCTCGATGTCGTCGGGCTCGGCGCCCTCGAACTGGAATTGCGGGTGAAAGCTCGCGACCTGAAGCGTACCTTCGAGCCGCAACTGCTGCACGAGGCGCTCGGCAAACCAGGTCGCGTCATTGAAATCGGCGAAGTCGGCAAGCGTGTGGGGCAGGATCAGGAGCGTCGTGTCGATCTCGGTGGCATCGGCCTGGGCCAGCGTTTGCAACTCGCGTTCGAGATCGGTGAGGACACCTTCCAGATCGGTCGCGTCGCTGATCACGTAGCGAATCTGGTTCTTCACGTGCACGCTTTTCGCAAATGGGCAGAGGTTCAGCCCGATCACGGCGCGCGTGAGCCAGTGGCGGGTCGCTTCGAGAATGGCGGCGTGGTCGGGGGACAGAGCAGCGGTTTCGTTCATCGTGACATTTTACGGGCGGCTAGCGCCCGGGACATGCCGCCTCGATCAACAGCTTTGCCATGCGCGGCGCAGCGAGAATCGCGCCGCACCCGGGGCCGTAAGTCTGGCTTGCGGCATAGATGCCTTCGACGAGCAGCGCGAGTTCCTCGGCGAGCGCGACCGGGTCTTTGGCTCCGGCTTCCTGTGCGAGCGCGGTGAGCCGCGCCATGAGCCGCGTCTTGTTGTTGTCGACGCTGCGCCGCGCGGGGTGGGTGGCGTCGGGAAATTCGGTCGCGACATTGACGAACGGGCAGCCGCGATAATCCGGCACCGAGGCGCGGCGCGCGAGGTCCTCGAAATACTGCACCAACTGCTTTGCCGGTTCACCCGGATGCTTCGCGAGACTTTCGTCGAAGCGCTCGAAAAAGCGCACGTCGCAGCGCTGCAGGTAGGCGACGACAAGATCGTCCTTCGACGAAAACTGCCGGTACAGGCTCATCTTGTTGACGCCGGCGCGCTCGACTACGGCCTCGATGCCGACCGCGCGCACGCCTTCGCGATAGAACAGCTCATCGGCGGCGCGCAACAGGTGCTCGTGCGCGCGTGCACCAGCCGTCTGCGCGCGGGGGCGGGGCGTGCGGGCAGCGGCGCTAGCGGCTTCCTCGTGGCCTTCGTGTTTCATGAGGGCATCTCGCGATCAGGGTGATTGCTTGACATGTTACCGAGCGGTAACTAGTATCGCAACACACTTGTGACCGATCGGTAACAATCAAAGCGATGGCGAACGTCGCGGCGAGCGGTCATGCCAACGAAAACATCGGCATGTCGAATCCGGCGCGCCGCGACAGGAGCACCAATGGACTGGGCAGCGAGGCGAATAGGCGGACGTTTCCACTACGGATGGCTCGTCGTGGCGGTGGTGTTTCTGGTGCTGCTGGCGGCGGCCGGCACGCGTGCGACGCCCAGCGTGATGATGGTGCCGCTCGAGCATCAGTTCGGCTGGAGCCGGGCGACGATCTCGCTCGCCATCTCGGTGAATATCGCGCTCTACGGCCTCATGGGCCCGTTTGCGGCGGCGGCCATGCAGCGCTTCGGCGTGCGTCCCACGCTGCTCGCGGCGCTCGGCACCATGGCAGCGGGCGTGGCGCTTTCCGCGCTAATGACGCATCCGTGGCAGATGATCCTGATCTGGGGCGTGATGGTGGGCGGCGCCACCGGCGTCGCGGCGCTCTCGCTCTCGGCGACCGTCGTGACGCGCTGGTTCCACTCGCACCGCGGGCTGGCCATGGGCATCCTCACCGCGAGTTCGGCCACGGGCCAGCTCGTGTTCCTGCCGCTCCTCGCGGCGATCGTGGAGAAGCACGGCTGGCAGTCGGTGGTGCTCGTGGTCGCGGTGGCCGCCGCCGCGGTGCTGCCGCTCGTGCTGTTCCTGCTGCCCGAGCGGCCCGCGAGCGTGAATCTGCGCCCGTTCGGCGAGGACGAGAGCACCCCCGTCGCGCCGCCCGCGCCGCATCAGAATCCGCTGAAGATCGCGTTCGACGCGCTCTTCTCGGCGAGCCGCACGCGCGACTTCTGGCTGCTGTTCTTCAGCTTCTTCATCTGCGGCGCCAGCACGAACGGCTACGTGGGCACGCACCTCATCGCCATGTGCGGCGACTACGGCATGACCGAAGTGCAGGGTGCATCGCTGCTCGCGACGATGGGTATTTTCGACCTGTTCGGCACGACGCTCTCGGGCTGGCTCTCGGACCGTTTCAATAGCCGCTTGCTGCTGTTCTGGTACTACGGGCTGCGCGGACTTTCGCTGATCTATTTGCCGCACGCGTTCGGCATCGACTTCTTCGGGCTGCCGATCTTCGCGGTGTTCTACGGCCTCGACTGGATCGCGACGGTGCCGCCGACCGTGCGGCTCGCCACCGATGTGTTCGGCAAGGAGCGCGCGCCGATCGTGTTCGGCTGGGTCGTGGCGGGCCATCAGCTCGGCGCGGCGTTCGCGGCGTTCGGCGCAGGGCTGCTGCGCTCGAGCCTCGGCACCTATACGGTGGCGTCGATGATTTCGGGCGGCCTGTGCCTCGTGGCGTCGTTCCTCGTGCTGCGCATCAACCGCGGGCCGCGCGCCGTGGGCGTGCAAACGGCCTGACGCGGCGATAGCGACTTTGCAGCGCCGGTTCGCGCTTCGGCGCACGCCGACAGGCGACGCATCAGCGTCGCCTGTTGCGTTTGAGCGGATTTCACGCGCTGCGGTTATTCTAATGACCCCCGGGCAAGCCGCCCGTCACCCCAAGGACACACAAGGCATGACGAAGCACAAACCCGCACCGACAGCCGTGCCCATTCACGAACTCATCGCCGGCCGCTGGAGCCCGCGCGCCTATTCGAGCGAGCCGGTGAGCCGCGAGGCGCTGCACGCGGTGATCGAGGCGGCGCGCTGGGCGCCCTCGGGCTACAACCTGCAGCCGTGGCGCTTTATCGTGTTCGACCGCAGCGCCGACGAAGTCGCGTTCAAGCGCGCATTCGCGACGCTCGTGCCGTTCAACCAGCAGTGGAACGCGCCGGCGTCGGTGCTGATCGCGGTGACGGCACACACGCTCAACGCGAAGGGCGAAGTCAATCGCACGGCGCAATACGATGCGGGCGCCGCAGCCATGTCGCTCGTGCTCCAGGCGCATGCGCTGGGTCTCGCGGCGCACCAGATGAGCGGTTTCGACGTGCAGGCGTTCCGCACGGAATTCGCGCTGCCCAACGACGTGGAGCCGCTCTCGATCATTTCGATCGGCCACTACGGCGAAGCCGAGAAGCTGGAGCCTGTCCTGCGCGACCGTGAAAAGGCGGAACGTACGCGCTCGGCGATGGGCGACATCGCCTACGCGAACGCCTGGAAGCAGCCGTTCAAGGGCTGAGCCGGGAGAAACCCCGCGCTTATGAGAGGTTGCGAGCTTTAGCGAAAACGCGCGGCATGGCCCGCGCGTTTTTTCTTGCGGGGTCGCATCGTGGGCCCGCGGTTGCCCCGCGCGGCGCTTTCGTGCTACAAAGCCGATCCCCCCGACCTTTCCTCTCTTGCGCGCGCATTCGCTGCGGCGCGCTCTTGCCATGACCAGCTTCTGCGCGATTGACTTCGGAACCTCCAATTCGGCGGTGGCGCTCCCGGCAGCGGCCGACGGCGCAATGCGCCTCGCGCCCGTGGAAGGCGCACACACCACGTTGCCCACGGCGGTGTTCTTCAACGTCGACGAACACACGCGCGAATTCGGCCGTGCGGCGCTCGCGTCCTATATCGACGGCTTCGACGGCCGGCTGATGCGCTCGATGAAAAGCATCCTCGGCTCGCCGCTCGCCGAGAGCACGACCGACCTCGGCGACGGCAGCGCGATGCGCTATACCGAGATCATCACGATCTTTCTGGAGCACCTGAAACGCAGCGCCGAACGTTGCTCGGGCACGCCGATCTCGCGCGCGGTGCTCGGCCGTCCGGTGTTCTTCGTCGATGAAGACCCGCGCGCCGATCAGCTCGCCCAGGACCAGCTCGAAGCCGCGGCGCGCCGGGTGGGCTTTCGCGAGATCGAGTTCCAGTACGAGCCGATCGCGGCGGCGTTCGACTACGAGTCGCGTCTCGCGCAAGAGGGGCTCGTGCTCGTCGCCGACATTGGCGGCGGCACGTCGGACTTCTCGCTCGTGCGCGTGGGGCCCGATCGCATGACGCGGCTCGAACGCAAAGACGACGTACTCGCGCACCACGGCGTGCACGTGGCGGGCACCGACTTCGACCGCCGCGTCGAACTCGCGACCATCCTGCGCGAACTGGGCTACCAGTCGCTCGACCCCGAAGGCCGCGAGGTGCCGAACCGCATCTATTTCGATCTGGCGACGTGGCATCTCATCAACACGATCTACACACCGAGGCGGGCGACCGAGCTGAAGCTCATGCGCCACCTGTACACCGATACGCGCCATCACGACCGGCTGATGCGGGTGGTCGACGAACGTCTGGGTCACGCGCTCACGGCGCGCGCGGAGGAGGCGAAGATCGGCGTTTCGGCCGGCGGGGAGACGATGATCGACCTCGAGGCTGTAGAGGCAGACTTGCGTCTGGCGTTCGGCGACACGCAACTCGTCGAGGCGGGGCGCGAGGAGACGCGGCGTATCGTGCAAGCCGCGCGCGAAACGGTGCAGGCAGCGGGGGTCGCGCCGGCTCAGGTGAGTGCGCTTTACTTCACGGGCGGCTCGACCGGCCTCGCGTTCCTGACGCAGGCGCTGGCCGAGGCGTTTCCGCAGTCACAGGCCGTGTTCGGCGATCGTCTCGCCAGCGTGGCGACGGGTCTCGGCATTCACGCGCAGCGCCTTTTCGGCTAAACGCACCAGGCGCCTAAACCTCGCGCTAGAGCGCCAGGCAAGAAAAAACCCCACCTTCCGGAAGAAGCATGGGGTTTTTCGGTAAGCTTGCTAGCGAGGAACTGCGCAGAAGTTGCGTTCAGATCCTAAAGCCGTAGCAGACCGATGAGCGCAGTACTTAGACCGGCTTGATGTTGGCAGCTTGCTTGCCCTTCGGGCCCGTGCGCACTTCGAATTGAACCTTTTGGTTCTCTTGCAGCGTCTTGAAGCCGTCAACCTTGATTTCCGAGAAGTGCGCGAACAGGTCTTCGCCGCCGCCGTCCGGAGTGATAAAGCCAAAGCCCTTAGCGTCATTGAACCACTTGACGGTACCGGTTTCCATATTACTTTCCTAAAAATGAATGAAGGCCGAAGCCCGAGAGGTGCACGAAAATCAAGGAAGGGGTATGGGACCAGCCGGAGTACCGTTGATGGGCGAACTACGAAAGACCAATTCACACTCGCCGCTTGAAATCCTGCCCGAACTTTATACGGCTAAATGGCAGGAAGGTCAACTAGGTCCCCGGGAAAGTTCGTATTTTTTTGCCACAGGGTCGAAACGAACCCTTACAAAGCTTGATAAGCAAATGACTTTTTTGTATTAGGCCGTCGTTTTCGACGCCCTTCCATGGTGCAACCGGTTAAACTACGCGCCGCGCAGAAGTTGCGCCTACAGGCGCAATCTTTTGTGCGGAGGTACGACAACCGCAGCAAACCCGCCCGCACAACAGACGGGATAAACGCGGTGTCGAGCTGCTCTCGAAACAGGAGAAGACGTGAAAAGTTCTATTCAACGGAACATCGGCCCGTTCGCGCTGATGTTCACCGGCCTCGGGTCGATCATCGGTTCGGGCTGGCTGTTCGGCGCGTGGAAGGCGGCGAAAATTGCAGGTCCGGCGGCGGTTTGCGCCTGGATCATCGGCGCCGTGGTCATTCTGGCCATCGCGCTCACCTACGCCGAACTCGGTGCGATGTTCCCGGAGTCGGGCGGTATGGTCCGCTACGCCCGCTACTCGCACGGCGCACTGGTGGGCTTCATCAGCGCGTGGGCGAACTGGATCGCCATTGTCTCGGTGATCCCGATCGAAGCCGAAGCCTCGATCCAGTACATGAGCACCTGGCCCTATGCCTGGGCGCACGCGCTCTTCGTCGACGGGTCGTTGACGCATTCAGGGCTCGGGCTCTCCGCGATTCTCGTGATCATCTACTTCATGCTCAACTATTGGGGCGTGAAACTGTTCGCGCGTGCCAACAGCGCGATCACGATCTTCAAGTTCATCATCCCGGGTCTGACGATCATCGGCCTGATGGCGGGAAGCTTTCACCAGGAAAACTTCGGCCAGACGACCTCGTTCGCCCCGTATGGCTGGTCGGCGGTGTTCACGGCGGTTGCCACGAGCGGCATCGTGTTCGCGTTCAACGGCTTCCAGAGCCCGATCAACCTCGCGGGTGAAGCGCGCAATCCGGCGAAGAGCGTGCCGTTCGCAGTGATCGGCTCGATTCTCTGCGCGCTCGTGATCTACGTGCTGCTGCAGGTCGCCTATATCGGCGCGGTCAATCCGGCCGACGTCGCGAAGGGCTGGAACACGTTCAACTTCAAGTCGCCGTTCGCGGAACTCGCGATCGCGCTGAACCTGAACTGGCTCGCGATCCTGCTCTACGTCGACGCGTTCGTGAGCCCGAGCGGCACCGGTACGACCTACATGGCGACGACCTCGCGCATGATCTACGCGATGGAGCGCAACAACACGATGCCGAAGATGTTCGGCAACGTGCACCCGTTCTACGGCGTGCCGCGCAACGCGATGTGGTTCAACCTGCTCGTGTCGTTCATCTTCATGTTCTTCTTCCGCGGCTGGAGTTCGCTCGCGGCGGTGATCTCGGTGGCAACGGTGATTTCGTACCTCACGGGTCCGATCAGCCTGATGGCGCTCAAGCGCGCCGCCACGGACATCGAGCGCCCGCTCTCCGTGCCGTTCATGAAAGTGATCGCGCCGTTCGCATTCGTCTGCGCATCGATGATCCTGTACTGGGCGAAGTGGCCGCTGACCGGCGAAATCATTCTGCTGATGGTCGTCGCGCTGCCGGTGTACTTCTACTTCCAGAGCAAGCAGGGTTTTGACGGCTGGGGCCAGGATCTGAAGGCCGCATGGTGGCTGTGCGCGTACCTGCCGATCATGGCGCTGCTCTCGCTCGTCGGCAGCAAGCAGTTCGGCGGCGCCGGTCTGCTTCCGTACGGCTGGGACATGCTGGTCGTCGCGCTGGTCTCGCTCGTGTTCTATTACTGGGGCGTGAATTCGGGCTATCGCTCGCCGTACCTCGCGGAACGCCAGGAGCACGACGAAGTCCTCGAGGGCATCGGCGCGCACTAAGCATCATCTAAACGTCGCGCAATACAAAAAGCCCGCCTGAAGCGATTCAGGCGGGCTTTTTTGCTTTTGGAGCGCAAGCGGAGCCGGCGTGGCGGCTCGCGGCGGCCTTATTGCACGGCGGCGCTGCCGAATACGTAGTTCGTCATCGCGAGCGCGCGCTGGTATGTGCCAAGCGACTGCACGCCGAGCGTGTAGTCGTCGTCGGCGGCGCCAAGTGCCGCGAAGACGGGCAGCAGGTGCTCGTCGGTCGGGTGCATGAGCACCGCGTGCGGGGCGCGCTGGCGGTAATCGAGCAACGCGTCGATGTCGCGCGCGGCGAGGTGATTTTCGAACCATTGCGTGAACTCGGCCACGCGCGGATCGGCGTCTTCCGGCCGCGCCGAGAAGTCCGCCTCGCGCAGGTTGTGGGTGATCTGGCCCGAGCCGATCACCATCACGCCTTCGTCGCGCAGCGAGCGCAGCGCACGGCCAAGCGAGAAGTGATGGGCGGCGTCGGCGCGCGGCTGAATCGAAAGCTGGGCGACGGGCACGTTCGCGTCGGGGAACATCAGCAGCATGGGCACCCACGCGCCATGGTCGAGGCCGTGCGCTTCCTCGTCGACAGGCACGCCTTGATCGCGCAGCAGCGCCGCTGCGCGCTGCGCCATCTCGGGCGCTCCGGGCGCCGGGTACTGGATCTCGTAGAGCGCGCGCGGAAAGCCGTAGAAGTCGTGGATCGTCTCAGGCTGCGTGGCGGTGCTGACCACGGGGCGCATCGTGCCCCAATGGGCCGAGAGCATGAGCACCGACTGCGGACGCGGCAAATGCTCCGATAGCACGGTGAAGCCGCCAGAAGGCAGCGACGGGTCGATCGGCAGCGTAGGAGCGCCGTGCGAGAGGAAGAGGGTAGGCGTGCGGGTGGTCATGATCGCGGGTTGACCGCGCCAAGGCGGTCCGAAAGTATCGTATTGCGATCAATATAAGACCGTACCGTCGCGAATTAAACCGGGGGAAAGGGAATTGATTGTGTCGCCGGTATTGATAATCGGCGCACTGCGCAAATGTGCGCCCGGCACTTATTCGTCGGTGCCGCGCAGCCCCGGCCAGGCGGGCGAGAGCGCGGGCCCGAGTGCGAACAGATCGAGCACGCGCGCGACCGTGTGATCGATCATCTCGTCGATCGAAGCCGGCTGGTTGTAGAAGGCCGGCAACGGCGGGAAGATCACGCCGCCCATTTCGGTCACGGCCGTCATGTTGCGCAGATGCGCGAGGTTGAACGGCGTTTCGCGCACGAGCAGCACGAGACGGCGGCGTTCCTTCAGCGTGACGTCGGCGGCGCGCGCGATCAGGTTGTCTGAGAGACCGTGGGCGACGCTCGCGAGCGTCTTCATCGAGCAGGGCGCGACGATCATGCCGTCGGTCGCGAACGAGCCCGACGCGATGGTCGCGCCGACGTCGCGCACGGAATGCACGACATCGGCGCGTGCGTGCAGATCGTCCTTGCTGAGTTGCAGTTCGTGCTGGATGTTGAGCCAGCCTGCCGCCGAAACGAGCAGATGCGTTTCGACGCCGCCGAGCCGTCGCAGCATGTCGAGCGTGCGCACGCCGTAGATCGCGCCCGTGGCCCCCGTGATCGCGACGATCAGCCGGCGTTGCGGCAGTTGTGCGATAGCGGACGAGGCAGGGGCGGCGGTATTCACGTCAGGCGGGAGTCGAAGCGAAGGCGAAGCGGGTTCGAGGCGAAGGCGCCTCGTGAAAAAGTGCCGGCGTTGCACACCGGGCGCTCGGGACGGAACAGGCGCAACGTCGTGCGCCCGATGCCGCCCCGTGTCTGGCGCTTACGCCGCGGCGAAAAGCTGCTGCAGCTCGCCGTTCTGGTACATCTCCATCATGATGTCCGAGCCGCCGATGAACTCACCCTTCACGTAGAGTTGCGGGATGGTCGGCCAGTTCGAGAATTCCTTGATGCCCTGGCGGACTTCGTCGTCCTCGAGCACGTTGACGGTCTTGAACTGATCGACGCCGCAGGCTTTCAGGATCTGCACCGCGCGACCGGAGAAGCCGCACATCGGGAACTGCGCGTTGCCCTTCATGAAGAGGACGACGGCGTTTTCGTCGACGATCTGCTTGATGCGTTGTTGGGTGTCCATGACTGACCTTGCGATTGAATTGATGCTGAATACGTTGGAATGCAGGATGAAATGATAGCGGATTTCGCCCGTACAAGCCCGGCGTCGCCGGGAGCGTGCCTGGTCGGGCGGCTACGGTAGACGGCCCCCGCTGATGCGCTCGATGCCGGCCAGATCGCGCTCGGAGCGCACGTCCTTGAAACCGGCGTCTTCCAGCAACGCCCGAACGGCGGCCGCCTGGTCGTAGCCGTGCTCCATCCAGAGCACGCCGCCCGGCGCGAGCCGGGCAGGTGCGCCCGCGACGATCGCGCGCAGGGCGGTGAGGCCGTCGGCTTCGTCGGTGAGCGCGCCGCGCGGCTCGAAGCGCAGGTCGCCTCGTTCCAGATGGGGATCGCCGCTCGCGATATACGGTGGATTGCTCACGATCGCGTCGAATCGCAGTGCCGCATCGAGCGTGTCGTACCAGCTGCCCGGCACGAACGCGAGCGGGCCGCCGGGACGCTGGGCGTCGAGTAGCTTCGCGGCGTTGCGCGCCGCCACCTCGAGCGCGGCCGCCGAACGATCGACGGCCCAGACACGCGCATCGGGGCGTGACGAGGCGAGCGCCACGGCAATCGCGCCGCTGCCGGTGCCGAGGTCGAGCACGCGCGGCAGAGCAATGCCTTCGAGCGCCGCGAGCGCCGTTTCCACGAGCAGCTCGGTATCGGGGCGCGGAATCAGCACGTCGGGCGTTACGTCGAAGTCGAGGCCGTAGAACTCGCGCGCCCCCACGAGCTGCGCGATCGGCTCGCCTTGTACGCGGCGCGCTTCTAGCGCGCTGTACGCGTCCACGCGGGCCGCGTCGAGCGCCTGATCGCCGCGCGTGATGAGTTCCGTGCGGCGCCAGCCGAGTACGTGCATCAGCAGAATGCGCGCTTCTAGCGCGGGCAGCGGCGTGGCGCGCAGCAACGCCTCGGCGGTAACGGCTTCGCTCATGTCTCTTGCGCGCTCAATCCGCGTCGCCGAGCGACGCGAGCTGCTCTGCCTGATGCTCGGAGACGAGCGCGCCGATCAGTTCGTCGAGGTCGCCGTCCATGATCGCTTCGAGGCGATAGAGCGTGAGATTGATGCGGTGATCGGTGAGCCGCCCCTGCGGGAAGTTGTAGGTGCGGATGCGCTCCGAGCGGTCGCCCGAGCCTACGAGGCTCTTGCGCGTCGCCGCTTCCTTGGCGTGCTGCTCCTGGTACTGCTTGTCCTTGATGCGCGCGGCGAGGACCTTGAGCGCGCGGTCCTTGTTCTTGTGCTGCGAGCGGTCGTCCTGGCACTCCACGACGATGCCGGTCGGAAGGTGCGTCACGCGCACGGCCGAATCGGTCTTGTTGATGTGCTGGCCGCCCGCGCCCGAGGCACGGAAGGTGTCGATGCGCAGGTCGGCGGGATTGATCTCGACTTCGCCGATTTCGTCGGCTTCCGGCATCACCGCGACCGTACAGGCCGACGTGTGGATGCGGCCCTGCGTTTCGGTGGCGGGCACGCGTTGCACGCGGTGGCCGCCCGACTCGAACTTGAGCTTCGAGTACGCCGCCTCGCCCGCAATGCGCACGATCACTTCCTTGTAGCCGCCCAGATCCGACTCGCTCGCCGACATCATCTCGATCTGCCAGCGGTTGCGCTCCGCGTAGCGCAGGTACATGCGCAGCAGGTCGCCCGCGAACAGGGCCGACTCGTCGCCGCCCGTGCCCGCGCGGATTTCGAGGAACACGTTGCGGTCGTCGTTGGGGTCCTTCGGCAGCAGCATCATCTGCAATTCGTGCTGGAGTTGCGCCATGCGCTCGCGCGACGCTTTCACCTCTTCTTCGGCGAAGTCGCGCATCGAGGCGTCGGAGAGCAGATCCTTCGCCGCGGCCTCGTCGTCTTTGGCCTGACGCCACTGTCCGTAGTGTTCGACCACGGGCCCCAGTTCCGAGTGCTCGCGTGTGAGCTTGCGGTACTGATCGCGGTTCGAGGTCACGTCGGGACGGCTCAACAGGTCGTTCAGCTCGGCCAGGCGCGTAGTCAGCTGGTCGAGCTTCGATTGCATGCTCGTTTTCATCGGGCGGTGCGGAGCGGGCTCCGGATAGGACTGCGAGAGAGAAGAGGCGGGCGCGCGGCCCGGTCGTGCAGGGCACGCATGGCGCGCGCCCGACCGCGAACGTCGCTAACGGTCCGAACTACCGGAGGAATCGGACGAATTGGACGAATCAGAAGAGCCGGCGGAGCGCGGCGAGGCGCCGACCTCCGCCGCGGGCTGCGGGACGTCGTCTGTCCGGGCCGGCTGGCCGTGGCGGTAAAAGCCGCCCATCAGCTCGATGAGCGAATCGCGCTGATCGCCGCTCGACGTGTTGAGCGCGTGCGTCGGACCGTGGATCAGCTTGTTGGTGAGCGCCTGCGACAGCGCTTCGAGCACGGCCGACGGATCGTCGCCGCGCGCAAGCATCTTGCGGGCGCGTTCGAGCTCGGCGCGACGCAGCGCGTCGGCCTGGGTGTGCATGTGGCGGATGACCGGCACGATGCTGCGCGAGTCGAGCCACTGCATGAAGTTCGCCACGCGCGACTCGATGATGGTCTCGGCCTGCGCGACAGCAGCCTGGCGCGAGGCATTGCCTTCGCGCACGATCGTGCCGAGATCGTCGACGGTATAGAGGAAGACGTCTTCGAGCTGGGCGACTTCGGGCTCGATGTCGCGGGGCACCGCGAGGTCGACCATGAAAATGGGGCGGTGACGGCGCGCCTTCACGGCACGCTCCACTGCGCCGAGTCCGATGATGGGCAGCGTGGACGCCGTGCACGAGACGATGATGTCGAACTCGTGCATGCGTGCTGGCAGATCGGAGAGCGGAATGGAACGGCCGCCGAAGCGCTCCGCAACATAGCGCCCGCGCTCGGCGGTACGGTTTGCGATCACGAGTTCGCGCGGCTGCTGCGCGGCGAAGTGCGCGGCGCACAGCTCGATCATCTCGCCCGCGCCGATGAAGAGCACGCGCTGGTTGGCGATCTTGTCGAAGATACGCTGCGCGAGGCGTACGGCGGCGGCGGCCATCGACACCGACTGCGCGCCGATTTCGGTCGTGCTGCGCACTTCCTTCGCCACGGCGAAGGTGCGCTGGAACAACTGGTTCAAATAGGTGCCGAGCGCGCCGGCCTCGGTCGCGGTGCGTACCGCGGTCTTCATCTGGCCGACGATCTGCGTCTCGCCCAGCACCATCGAATCGAGCCCCGAAGCCACCCGGAATGCATGACGTACCGCTTCGGACTGCGGCAGCGTATAGACGTGCGGCGCAAGTTCCTCTTCGCGGATGCCATGGTACTGGGAGAGCCAGCTCACGGCCTGGTCGCGCGAGCCGTGCGCGTCGGTCGCGCAGTAGAGCTCGGTGCGGTTGCAGGTGGAGAGAATGGCGGCTTCCGGCGCGCTCAGCGAACGCTTCCCGGACCACGCTTCCTTGAACAGGGCGAGTGCGGGCTTGATCTGTTCGAGCGGAAACGCCACGCGTTCGCGCAAGGCGACGGGCGCGGTGTGGTGATTGATTCCGATCGTTAGAAGCTGCATACAATGGGGGCGAGATTTAGGCGGATATTATAACTTTTCCTCGCTTCCGACATTCGCGCCGACAGAGTTCGACACTCCGGTAGGTGATAGGGGGAGCCTTTCGAGCTGGTAGCCATAGCCGTACAAAGTGGTCAAACGCCAGCCGTGCTCGGGCCCGAGCTGCAATTTGCTGCGCAGTCGGGAGGCGTGCGTGTCGAGCGTGCGCGACCGAACGTCGCGGTTCAGATTCCAGACGGTTTCGAGAATGCGCGCCCGCGAAACGGGGCGCGATGCATTGGTGAAGAGCAGCAGCGCGAAACGGTATTCCTTGGGCGTGAGCGTGACGGTGTGACCCCGAAACGACACCTCGTAGCGCCCGGAATCGAAAAGATAGTCGCCAAAGCCGTGGCGGGCGCGGTTGCGCGGCCGGCGCACGCCGGCGCGGCGCAGGAGCGCGTCGATGCGCGCGAGCATTTCAGGGCCGCGCACCGGCTTGGCGATGCAGTCATCCGCGCCGGCCTGCAAACTCGCGACGATTTCGCTTTCATGCGGCGCGAGCATCAGCGCGATCGCGGGCAAACCCGGCAGCAGCTTGCGCGCCTGGGGGATGAGGTCGTCTGCGCCGGCGTCGCCGCACCACCATGCTGTGATCAGCAGATCGAAGGTTTCCTGTTCGAGAGTTTCGAAGAGTTGTGCGCCAAGCGGGAAGTGGTGGCACGCGTGCCCGCCCGCAATGAGCAGGCGGATGAGGGTTTCGGCCTGACGGGTGTCCGGTTCGACGAGGGCGATTCGCATACGAGAGAGTGCGGCTAGGGCGGCCCGGACGCGCTTGCCTTGCGCAATCCCGCCCCCTACACTCAACCGCTACGCGGGACGCGCCGAGCCGACCGTTTTCCAGTTTCAATAGAGTCTAATCAGGCTATAAATGCTAGCTCTCGTGCTTCGGCGGTCCTATCGGACTTATCCGAAAACCTATAGGACAAGTCCTTAATGGGCTGGCCCGGTATCGTTATTCTTGGTCTGGCGGTGGGCTGTGCGGGGTGGTGGCTCCATCCCTTGCGCCGCGCCGCACGTCACGGACTCGCGCTGGCGGCTGTGGCCGGCGCGCTCGGCGCGGCGCTCGCGAACGCGGCGGGCAGTGCGACCGGCCTTTTCTACGATGGCGAATTGCTCCAGTGGCCGCTTTGCACGGCGCTCGCGCTCGTTTTCGTGGGCGTGTGCGTAGCATTGCGCGCCCGGCGCAGCTAGTCGCGCGCAGCCGGTCCTCAAACGCGCCGCCTTTGGCTAGATTCCCATCTTCCGCTTCGAATTCTTCGCAGGTGAAAACATGAACGCCCGACTCCCCGAAACCTCCTCGATTCCCGAACGCATTGCCGCCCTGCGCGCCGCGATGACGCGCGCGGGCGTCGATGCCGCCCTCGTGCCCTCCGCCGATCCCCATCTGTCCGAATACCTGCCGCGCCGCTGGCAGGGGCGCGAGTGGCTGTCGGGCTTCACCGGCTCGGTGGGCACGCTCGTGGTGACGAAGGACTTCGCGGGCGTCTGGGTGGACAGCCGCTACTGGGTGCAGGCCGAGCAGCAACTGGCCGGCACCGGCATCGAGCTCATGAAGATGATGGGCGGCCAGCAGAGCGCGCCCCACATCGACTGGCTCGCGCAGAACGTGAGTGCGGGCGGCGCGGTCGCCGTCGATGGCGCGGTGCTCGGGGTCGCCTCGGCGCGCGCGCTGGCCGAGGCACTCAACGCGCGTGACGTCGCGCTGCGCACGGACCTCGATCTGCTCGACGATGTCTGGCAAGGCCGCCCGTCGCTGCCGCTCGAGCCCGTGTACGAGCACGTCGCGCCGCACGCCGACACGAGCCGCGCCGGCAAGCTCGATCAGGTGCGCCGCGCGATGCAGGAGAAGGGCGCGCAGTGGCACTTCATCTCGACGCTCGACGACCTCGCCTGGCTCTTCAACCTGCGCGGCGCGGACGTGAACTACAACCCGGTGTTCGTCGCGCACGCGCTGATCGGGCCGGACGACGCGACGCTCTTCGTCGCCGACGGCAAGGTGAGCGAGGCGCTCGTGCAGTCGCTCGCGAAAGACAAGGTGCGCGTCGCGCCGTATGCCGAAGCCGCCGCCGCGCTCGCGGCGCTGCCCGCGAAGGCCGCGCTGCTCGTCGATCCGCGCCGCGTGACGTATGGCTTGCTGCAGGCGGTGTCGTCGGCGGTGAAGCTCGTGGAATCGGTCAATCCGAGCACGTTCTTCAAGTCGCGCAAGACCGCCGCCGAAGCCGACCACGTGCGCGCGACCATGGAGCACGACGGTGCGGCGCTTGCCGAGTTCTTCGCGTGGTTCGAGGCGGCGCTTGGCCACGAGCGAATCACCGAGCTGACCATCGACGAAAAGCTTTCCGCCGCGCGTGCGCGCCGCGCGGGCTTCAAGTCGCTCTCGTTCGCGACCATTGCGGGCTTCAACGCGAACGGCGCGATGCCGCACTATCGCGCCACGCCCGAGTCGCACAGCGTGATCGAAGGCGATGGCCTGCTGCTCATCGACTCGGGGGGCCAGTACCTCGACGGCACCACCGACATCACGCGCGTCGTGCCCGTGGGCTCGCCGAGTGCGGAGCAAAAGCGCGATTTCACGCTCGTGCTCAAGGGCATGATGGCGCTCTCGCGCGCGAAGTTCCCGCGCGGCATTCGTTCGCCGATGCTCGACGCGATTGCGCGCGCGCCGATCTGGGAAGCGGGCGCGGACTACGGCCACGGCACGGGCCACGGCGTGGGCTACTTCCTGAACGTGCACGAAGGTCCGCAGGTCATTTCGCACTACGCGCCGGCCGAGCCCTGGACCGCGATGGAAGAAGGCATGATCACCTCGGTCGAGCCGGGCATCTACCGGCCGGGCAAATGGGGCGTGCGTATCGAGAATCTCGTGCTCAACCAGCGCGCCGAAACTACCGGGTTCGGCGAGTTCCTGAGCTTCGAGACGCTTACGCTCTGCCCGATCGACACGCGATGCATCGATCTCGCGCTCCTGCGTGCGGACGAGCGCGAGTGGCTCAATGCGTATCACCAGACGGTGCGCGTGCGCGTGGCGCCGCACGTGAGCGGCGATGCGCTCGCGTGGCTCGAAAAGCGCACGCAGCCGATCTGATTTCCCTGTCATCCCGACAACGATCAGATAACGATCGGATAACGATCGGATAACGATCAAGTGGAGCGAGAAGCGCATGACGATCAAGGCCGTGGTGTTCGATTTCGGCGGGGTGCTCGTGGACTGGAGTCCCGAGTATCTCTATCGCAAGCTGATTCCCAACGACGACGAGCGCCGCTGGTTTCTCACGCACGTCTGCAAGATGGACTGGGTGGTCCGCCAGGACGGCGGCGAGCCCATTGCCGTGGGCACGGAGGAACTGGTCGCGGCGTTTCCCGAGCATGAAGCGCTCATTCGCGCGTTCTACGAGCGCTGGCACGAGATGATCGGCGGCTTGCTCGCCGGCGGCGTCGCGACGTTCGAGCGCCTCGAGGCTGCGGGCATGCCGATCTTCGGTCTCACGAACTGGTCGGCCGAGACGTTTCCGTGGGCGTGGGAGCGTTTTGGCATCCTGCGGCGCTGCCGCGATATCGTCGTATCGGGCCACGTGAAGCTCGTGAAGCCCGATCCGGCGATCTTCCACGAGATGTTCCGCCGCATCGAGGCACAGTTGCCGGGCGTGAAGCCCGAGGAACTCGTTTTCATCGACGACAACGCGCACAACGCCGCGGCGGCCACGGCGCTCGGCTGGCACGGCGTGCACCATACGAGCAACGCCACCACCGACGCGAAGCTGCGCGAACTCGGCTTGCCGGTCTAAGCAGCTCATCCAGGCAGGCTAAAGCCGGCGTCCCGCGCTATTTCGAAGCGGGCGCCGGCACCGGCTGCAGCAGACTGCGCAGCGCGTCAGCGATACCCTTTGCGGTTTGCCCGGCGCCCTTCGCCACCCCTTCCGCGCTCACCCCGAGCGCCTGCGCAAACCCTGCGCGCAACTCCGTCATCAGGTTTTCGTTCAGCTTGAATTTAGGGTCGCGCAGGTTGCCGTCGAGCACGAAATGCAGCGTGATTTCCCCCTTGTGTGCCTTCAATGCGGCCACGGCGGCGCGCGTCGGGATCGACAGGAAGGTGTCCACCGCGTCGCCGCTATCCGAGAGTTGCAGGTTGTGCAGCGTGACGATGCCCGGCGCGTGCAGGTGATAGCCGCGCACGGTCGAGTTGAGATCGAGGTCGAGTGTACCGCCCGTCACATTGGCCTTCGCGCCGGCCTTTTTAAGCAGATAGGGATCGATCGTGCGCACATCCACGCCACGCAGCGTCGTGCGGAGTTGCGAGTCCTTGTTCGCGATTTGCATCCAGCCGTCGAAAGTGACGCGTCCTGTGTGCGCCGGGCCGACGACATTGCCCACGACCGAAACGCGGGTGGGCTCCGTAAGCGCCGGCAACTGGACATTGTCGACGCTCGCCTGCGCGCGGTTCACGGTGACGCGCCACGGCGGATTGCTCACCGAACGGTCGTAGAAGTCGAATGTGCCGTTCTCGAAGCCGATATGGTCGATGACCTTTTGCTGCGGCAGGCTGCTTTCGCCCTGCGCGCCGTTCGAGGGCGTGGCGCTTTGCGCCATCGCTTCGCGCAGATTCGGCAGGATCAGGATCGAACCGCTTTCCCGGCGCAGCACCGTCATCGTGAAATCGCTCACCGTGACGTCGCGAATATGCACGCGGTGCGAGATCAGCGCGCGCAAGTCGGGCGTGATGGTGATGCGGGCGGCGCGCAGCGTGTCGGCAGTCGGCCAGTTCGGGGGCGGCTTCAGGCGCACGTCGGTGAGCTCGACGGATGAGAGATTGAACGCCACGTTCACGCTCGCGGCCGTGCCGACGGGCGCGAGCGCGCGCTCCACGTACGCCTTTGCCTCGCGCTGCAGCGCGTAGAGCGTGCCCAGCGCCGCGAGCACGAGCAGCGCGACGACGATCGCCACGATAAGGACAACACGGTTGCGCAGCGGCGTCGCCATACGGAATTCCTCGCGGGAGCTGGGCATGATCAAGCCCCAAGTGAGCCTAAGCGTAGCGGCTTTCGAGCAACCGCCATGCCGTGTGTGCTTGAACCTGCCAGAACGACAACGGCGGCCCGCGGGCCGCCGTTGTTTGCTATCGATCGCGCCTGCTTAGCGGCTGATCGGCTTGTAGCGCAGACGCTTCGGACGTGCGGCTTCTTCACCGAGGCGCTTGATCTTGTCGGCCTCGTACTCCTGGTAGTTGCCGTCGAAGAACGTGACCTGCGAGTCGCCTTCGAACGCGAGGATGTGCGTGGCGATACGGTCGAGGAACCAGCGATCGTGCGAAATCACCATCACCGAGCCCGCGAATTCGAGCAGGGCGTCTTCGAGCGCGCGCAGCGTTTCGACGTCCAGATCGTTCGACGGTTCGTCGAGCAGCAGGACGTTGCCGCCCGAGATCAGCGTCTTGGCCAGGTGCAGACGGCCGCGCTCACCACCCGAGAGGTTGCCGACGATCTTCTGCTGATCGCCGCCCTTGAAGTTGAAGCGGCCGATGTACGCGCGCGACGGCGTTTCGTACTTGCCCACCGTGAGCACGTCCGCGCCGCCCGAGATTTCCTCGAACACGGTCTTGTTGGCGGCCAGCGCGTCGCGGGTCTGATCGACGTAGGCGAGCTTGACGGTCGGGCCTTGCACGATTTCGCCCGAATCCGGCTGCTCCTTGCCCGTGAGCATGCGGAACAGCGTCGATTTACCGGCGCCGTTCGGCCCGATGATGCCGACGATCGCGCCCGCGGGAATCTTGAAGCTCAGGTTGTCGATGAGCAGACGGTCGCCATAAGACTTGCTGACGTTCTTGAACTCGATGACTTCGTTGCCCAGACGCTCGCCCGCCGGAATGAAGATTTCCTGCGTTTCGTTGCGCTTCTGGTATTCCGAGCTCGACAGTTCCTCGAAACGCGCGATACGCGCCTTCGACTTCGCCTGGCGGCCCTTCGGGTTCTGGCGCACCCACTCCAGCTCCTTCTTGATCGCCTTCTGGCGCGCCGATTCCGACGCTTCTTCCTGCTTCAGGCGCTCTTCCTTCTGGTCGAGCCAGCTGGAGTAGTTGCCCTTCCAGGGAATGCCGTGGCCGCGGTCGAGTTCGAGAATCCACTCGGCGGCGTTGTCGAGGAAGTAGCGGTCGTGGGTCACGGCGACCACGGTGCCCGGGAAGCGCGTGAGGAACTGTTCGAGCCACTCGACCGATTCGGCGTCGAGGTGGTTGGTCGGCTCGTCGAGCAGCAGCATGTCGGGCTTTTCGAGCAGCAGCTTGCACAGCGCGACGCGGCGCTTTTCACCGCCCGAGAGGTTGCCGATCTTCGCGTCCCAGGCCGGCAGGCGCAGCGCGTCGGCGGCGATTTCGATCTGCTGTTCCGCGCTGCCGTCGGTCGTCGCGAGGATCGCTTCGTACTTCGCCTGCTCGGCGGCCAGCGCGTCGAAGTCGGCGTCCGGTTCGGCGTAGGCGGCATAGATCTCGTCGAGCTTCTTCTGCGCGTTGAACACGTCGCCCAGACCTTCCTCGACCGCTTCGCGCACGGTCTTTTCCGGATCGAGCTGCGGTTCCTGCGGCAGGTAGCCGATGTTCAGGTTGGGCATCGGCGTGGCTTCGCCTTCGATGTCCTTGTCGACGCCGGCCATGATCTTGATGAGCGTGGACTTGCCCGAGCCGTTCAGGCCGAGCAGACCGATCTTGGCGCCGGGGAAGAACGACAGCGAGATGTCCTTCAGGATCTGGCGCTTGGGCGGCACGATCTTGCCGACCCGGTTCATGGTGAAGACGTATTGGGCCATGAGAGTGTCTTTTGGAAACGGGTAGAAAAAGGTGTCGCTTATACGTTGAACAGGAAGTTCATTACGTCGCCGTCGTGCACGACATATTCCTTGCCTTCGGCGCGCATCTTGCCGGCTTCCTTCGCGCCGGTTTCGCCCTTGTACTGGACGTAGTCGTCGAACGCGATGGTCTGCGCGCGGATGAAGCCGCGCTCGAAGTCGGTGTGGATCACGCCCGCGGCTTGCGGGGCCGTATCGCCGACATGGATCGTCCACGCGCGCACTTCCTTCACGCCCGCCGTAAAGTAGGTCTGCAGGCCGAGCAGCTTGAAGCCCGCGCGGATCACGCGGTCGAGGCCCGGCTCTTCCATGCCCATATCGGCGAGGAACGCGATCTTGTCTTCGTCTTCGAGGTCGGCGATTTCCGCTTCGATCGCGGCGCACACGGCCACGACCGGCGAATTCTCGCCTTCGGCGTACTTGCGCACGGCTTCCAGATGCGGGTTGTTCTCGAACCCGTCTTCCTTCACGTTCGCGACGTACATGGTCTTCTTCGCGGTGATGAGGCAGAAGGGCTTGATCAGCGCCTGCTCGTCGTCGCTCAGTGCGAGCCCGCGCACGGGCTTTGCCTGATCGAGTTGCGCGCGCACCTTTTCGAGCACGGCCACGAGCTTCGCGGCTTCCTTGTCGTTGCCCGATTTCGCGGCCTTCGAGTAGCGCGTGAGCGCCTTCTCGACGGTGGCGAGGTCGGCGAGCGCCAGTTCGGTGTTGATGACTTCGATGTCGGCGAGCGGATCGATCTTGCCCGCCACGTGGATCACGTTTTCATCTTCGAAGCAGCGCACGACGTGCGTGATCGCATCGGTTTCGCGGATGTTCGCGAGGAACTGGTTGCCGAGGCCTTCGCCCTTGCTCGCGCCCGCGACCAGACCCGCGATGTCGACGAATTCGACCACGGCCGGCACGACGCGCTCGGGCTTGACGATTTCGGCGAGCGCCTTCAGGCGCTGATCCGGCACTTCTACCACGCCGACGTTGGGCTCGATCGTGCAGAACGGATAGTTCTCGGCCGCGATGCCCGCCTTGGTCAGCGCGTTGAAGAGGGTGGACTTGCCGACGTTAGGCAAGCCGACGATGCCGCATTGGAGGCTCATGTAAATCTCTGCATGTCAGGGTGGTGACGTGTGGCTCGCCGCGCGCGAAGGCCCGGGGCCGGGCGTCTCGCGAAAGCGGAAGCGGCGGGCGGGGCGGCGCAGGTGGCACGTCGGGGGACGTGACGGGGAGTCACGAAAACCGTAATTGTAACCTCGTCCGGGTGAGGGTTAGCCGCGGGTGTCGCCGCGCTGGCGGGCCGTCTTCCCGCAACGTCTTGCTGCGCCGCAACACCGCGCCCGTCCCGCCCGGCCACACAAGCGCCCGCGGCTATAATGCGCGCATGACTGCAAGCAACCAGACCTTTGATGTCGCCGTGATCGGCGGCGGCCTCGTCGGCAAGTCGGCGGCGCTCGCGCTGACCCAGAGCGGCCTGCGCGTGGCGCTGCTCGCGCAGCCGTGCGCGCCGCTGCCTGCGGGAGCCGTGTTCGACGCGCGCGTGTATGCCTTTTCGCGCAGTTCGCAGGGGCTGTTCGAGCGGCTGCGGGTCTGGCAGGCCGCCGACGCCGCGCGCCTCACGCCCGTCTACGACATGCGCGTGTTCGGCGACGCCGCGGCGGAGTTGCACTTCTCGGCATATCAGGCCTCGGTTGCGCAGCTCGCCTGGATTGCCGAGTCGTCGATCGTCGAGCGTGCGCTCGACGCCGCGCTGCACTTCCAGCCCAATCTCGCGTGGATCGACACGCGTGCGCAGACGCTCGACGTGAAACCCGACGCGGCCGTGATCGGCCTCGCCAATGGCCGCACGATCGAAGCCGACCTCGCGATCGGCGCGGACGGTGCGCATTCGTGGGTGCGCGCGCAGATCGGCTCGACGGTCGAGCGGCGCGATTACCGGCAAACCGGCGTGGTCGCCAACTTCCGCGCGGAAAAGCCACACGGCGAAACGGCGTACCAGTGGTTCCGCGAGGGTGAGATCGTCGCCTTGCTGCCGCTGCCCGATCGGCACGTATCGCTCGTCTGGTCGGCGCAGACCGAACATGCCGAAGAACTCCTCAAGCTCGAACCGGCGCAGCTTGCCGCCGAAGTCGAGCGCGTCTCGCAAAGCCAGCTGGGCGCGCTCGAATGCGTCACGCCCGCGCGCGGTTTTCCGCTGTCTCTGCAAACCGTCGACCGGCTCGTGGCGCCGCGCGTCGCCCTGGTCGGCGACGCCGCGCATCTGATTCACCCGCTGGCGGGCCAGGGCGTGAACCTCGGTTTGCGCGACGTCGCCGCGCTCGTCGACGTGGTCACGAAGAAGGAGGCATTTCGCGATCTCGGCGACATCGTGCTGCTGCGCCGCTACGAACGCGGCCGCCGTGAGGACATCCAGAAGCTCGTCGTGGCCACCGACGGCCTGCAGCGGCTTTTCTCGTTCCCGGGCACGCTCGCGCGCGCGGTGCGCAATACGGGCATGGCATTCGTGGGGGCGCAGCCGTTGCTCAAGCGCTGGCTCGTGGCCTCGGCGCTCGGCTAGTATCGACGGGCTCGCCTGCGCAAGCAGGCATTTCGGTTGCTCGAAGCCAGTGCGGCTTAGAATGGACATATTGGCCGCGCCCGCAGCACATGCCGCCCCGGCCGTTCAACGGAACTCTGCGCGCGTCGCCCCTGCGCGGCGCGCCTGAATCAGGAATGCATCCCATGCAAACGCGTATTCGATTTGCCGCGCTCGTGATCGCGGTAGCCACCTCGGCGCTCGGCTGCTCGGCCCAGGCCGACCAGACCACCGACAAGATCAAGTCGGCGCTGCAGACGCGTCTCGGCATCGACGCCAGCGACATCAAGGGCATCACCAAGGCGCCCATGCCGGGCCTTTACGAGATCAACCTCGGCACGCAGATCGTCTATAGCGACGCCAGCGGCGATTACGTGCTCACCGGTGAACTCATCGACACCAAGGCGCACCGCAATCTCACCGAGGCGCGCCTGAACGAAATCAACAAGGTCGATTTCTCGAAGCTGCCGCTCGAGAACGCGGTCAAGGTCGTGAAGGGCGACGGCAAGCGCAAGATGGCCGTGTTCTCCGACCCGAACTGCCCGTACTGCCATCAGCTCGAAAGCACGCTCAGGTCCGTCGACAACGTGACGGTCTACACCTTCCTGTATCCGGTGCTCTCGCCGGATTCGACGGCGAAGGCCAAGCAGATCTGGTGCTCGGCCGACCGTGGCAAGGCGTGGGAATCGTGGATGGTCGACCGCAAGGCGCCCACGGCAGCCGGCACGTGCGACACGGCCGCCATCGACAGCAATCTCGCGCTCGGCCAGAAGATGAACGTGACCGGCACGCCCACCGTGATCCTCGCGGACGGCACGCGCCTGCCGGGCGCCGTCAGCGCCGACCGGCTCGAGCGCGGTCTGAACGGCGCGCACTGACGCCTCGCCTGAACCCGCCGGCCGCTTTCGCGGCCGGTACTTTTTTGCCCGGCGCTTTTTGTCCGTTTTTGTCTGCCGGGCATACTGAATTTGCACTGCAGCGTCTGCTGACCGAATCTCTCACCGATCCCGCCGATGAAGCCGATCCGATACACCATCGTCCCGAAGAATCCCGCCGCGCATCTGTTCGAGGTGACGCTCACCGTGGAAGACCCCGCGCCGGACGGCCAATGCTTCATGCTGCCCGTGTGGATTCCGGGCAGCTACATGGTGCGGGAGTTCGCGCGCAACATCGTCACGCTGCGCGCCTTCAACGACGCGGGCCGCAAGGTGCGCGTGACGAAGACCGACAAGCATTCGTGGCAGGCCGCGCCCGTGAAGGGCGCGCTCACGCTGCGCTACGAGGTCTACGCGTGGGACCTGTCCGTGCGCGCGGCGCATCTCGACGACACGGTGGGCTTCTTCAACGGCACGAGCGTGTTTCTCGCGGCGCTCGGCCATGAGGAGGCGCAGCACGCCGTCGATATTCAGCGTCCGGACGGGCACGCCTACCGCCACTGGCGCGTGGGCACGGCGCTCACGGAAGCGCGCGGCACCAAGCGTTACGGCTTCGGCGAGTACACGGCCACGAATTACGACGAGCTGATCGATCATCCGGTCACGCTCGGCGAGTTCACGCTCGCGAGCTTCAAGGCGCACGGCGTGCCGCACGACATCGTGATCGCGGGCCGTGTGGTCGCGCTCGACATCGAGCGTCTCGCCGCCGACCTCAAGAAGATCTGCGAGGCGCAGATCGCGCTGTTCGAGCCGCGCACGAAGCGCGCGCCGATGGAGCGCTACGTGTTCATGACGCAGGCCGTGAGCGACGGTTACGGCGGCCTCGAGCATCGCGCCTCGACGGCGCTCATCTGCAATCGCACCGACCTGCCGGTGAAGGGCAAGCCCGAGACGTCGGACGGCTATCGCACCTACCTCGGCCTGTGCAGCCATGAATATTTCCACACGTGGAACGTGAAGCGCATCAAGCCTGCGGCGTTCGTGCCGTACGACCTCACGCGCGAGGACTACACGTCGCTGCTGTGGCTGTTCGAGGGCTTCACGTCGTACTACGACGACCTCATGCTCGTGCGTAGCGGCCTCATTTCCGCAGACGAATACTTCGGCCTGCTCGGCAAGACGATCGCCGGCGTGCTGCGCGGGGCGGGGCGACTGAAGCAGAGCGTCGCGGAAAGCTCGTTCGACGCGTGGGTGAAGTATTACCGCCAGGACGAGAACGCGTCGAATGCGATCGTGAGCTACTACACCAAGGGTTCGCTCGTGGCGCTGTCGTTCGATCTCGCGATTCGCGCGCAGACGAACGGCCGCAAATCGCTCGACGACGTCATGCGCCTCTTGTGGCAGCGCTATGGGCGCGACTTCTATCGCGGCAAGCCGGTGGGCGTGGGCGAAGACGATGTCGAGGCGCTGATCGCCGAGGCGACCGGCGTGGAACTGGGCGCGCTCTTTAGCGACGCCGTGCGCGGCACGCGCGACCTGCCGCTCGCGGCGCTGTTCGAACCGTTCGGCGTGACGCTCGAAGGGGAGCCCGAACGCGGCGCGAAACCGTCGCTCGGCGCGCGGCTGCGTGGCGGCGCCGAAGCGACGCTTGCCGTCGTCTACGAAGGCGGCGCGGCCCAGAAGGCGGGGCTTTCGGCTGGCGACGCGCTCGTAGCGCTCGACGGCCTGCGTGTGACGGGTTCGAATCTCGACGCGCTGCTCTCGCGCTACCAGCCGGGCACGAAGGTCGACATCCACGCGTTCCGCCGCGACGAGCTTCGCGTGGCGCGTCTGACCCTCGATGCGCCCGAGGTCGCGCGCTACAAGCTCGCCGCCTCGGACAAGCGTGCGCCCGCGCGCGCATTGCGCGAGCGCTGGCTGGCGGCGTAAGCCGCTGGGACAGGGTGCGGCGGCACGCGGCGCCATAAGCGGCGTGGGTAACGGATCCCACGCCGTTTTTTCATGCCCGCGATTGTTCTATCGTTGCAACAATCCGTCATCGGCGGACTACTTTTTCGGAGCGCGGTAAAAAAACACAATGCCTTCACTCGCGCAACGTTGCGCAACTGAGACCCGAAGGAGCCACCATGACCACGATCCTGCAAATCAATTCCGCCGCCCGCTCGCAAGGCGCCCAGTCGACGCTGCTCGTCAACGAATTGACGGCCAGGCTGCAACAATCGAATCCGGGCGCGCAAGTCGTCACGCGCAACCTGCAAGCCGATCCGCTGCCGCACCTCGACGACGCCGTGCTCGGCGCGTTCTTCACGCCGGCCGAGCAGCGTACGCCGGAGCAGCAGGCCATCGCCGCACGCAGCGAAGCGCTGATCGCGGAACTGCAGGCAGCGGACATCATCGTGATCGGTGCGCCGATGTATAACTTCGGCGTCTCGTCGCAGCTCAAGACGTACTTCGACTGGATCGCGCGCGCCGGCATCACGTTCCGCTACACCGCGAACGGTCCCGAAGGCCTCGTGAACGGCAAGAAGGTCCATGTCGTTTCGGCACGCGGCGGCAAGTATCAAGGCACCGCGCACGACAGCCAGACGCCGTACCTGAAGTCGTTCCTCGGCTTCCTCGGCATGACCGACGTGAACTTCATCTTCGCCGAAGGCCTGAACATGGGCCCGGACGCAGCAAGCGCCGCGCTCGCAGGCGCGCGTGAGGCGATCGCTGCAGCGTAACGTTCGCGCTTGTTGCCTGTTTGACGGCTGTAAAAGCAAAAACGCCACGAGAACGATCTCGTGGCGTTTTTCATTGCGCGTCGTCGCGTTGCGAGGCCCAAGCGGCTCAAGCGGCTCAGGCGAGCACGAGGCCTTCCTCCGGCAAACGCCAGTCGATCGGCTGGCGGCCGTGCGCCTGCAGATACTCGTTGGCCTGCGCGAAATGCCCGCAGCCGAGAAAGCCGCGATGCGCGGAAAGCGGCGACGGATGCGGCGCTTCGAGCACGCAATGCGCACCAGAGAGCAACGCGCGCTTGTTCTGCGCGTGCGCGCCCCACAGCATGAACACGAGGTTTTCGTGGCGCGCGGCGAGTTGCTGGATCAGCGTGTCGGTGCAGCGCTCCCAGCCGCGCTTCGCATGGCTCGCGGCGCTCGCGCGCTCGACGGTGAGCACCGTGTTCAGCAGCAGCACGCCCTGGCGCGCCCAGGCGTCGAGACAGCCGTGCGTCGGCGCCTGAATGCCGAGGCTCGCCGCGATTTCCTTGAAGATGTTGCGCAGCGAAGGCGGCGGGCGCACCGAAGGCGGCACCGAGAACGCCAGGCCGTGCGCCTGCGGCGTGCCGCGATCGTCGCCGTGATACGGGTCCTGGCCGAGGATCACGACCTTCACGTCGTCGGGCGAGGTGAGGCGCAGCGCGCGGAACACGTCGGCGGGATAGACGGTCTTGCCGGCGGCGCGCTCGTCATCGACGAAGCGGCACAACGGCGCGTAGGCGTCGCTCGTGATGAACGGCGCAAGCAGCTCGCGCCAGGCGGCGGGCAGCGCGTCGAACTGGTCTTCGAGGCGCGTGGTGTCGATGGCGGCCTGCGGCGCGGTGGGGTCGTGGGGCATGGCGGGGGCGGGCATAACGGCGTGCGTGCGTTCGGGCGCCGGGAATTCGTCGGCGCCGAACAGCGAGAAGATCGTGATCTGGCGCGGGTCGATTTCGGGCAGCGGCGGCTCGTCGAGCGTGGCTTGTGCTGCGTCGGCCAGAAAGTCGTCGAACAGCGAAGCTTGCACCGGCATCGCGACGCGCGGGCGTTTCGTGGAGGTCATGGGCGGCAAGTGTCGCAGCAATTGCGCGGCGATTCAATCCGGCGCGAGCGCGGCCGGGTGCCCTCTTGCGGCATCGGCGCTGGTATTGCAACTAACAGCCCTGTTTCGGCGCTATCCGCTATCTACAGGTGATTGAGCGCGTTGCGCGGCGCGCTGAAGCCGCGCCGCACCGTTCTCAGCCTTCGCGCAGCTTGTACCCGCGTTGGGCCTTGCTGATGTCGTCCGGCGCAAGGCCTGGCAGCGCCCGCGCGAGTTCCGCCGCGAGCGTGTGCAATGCCGCTTCGTCGCCCGACTTCAGTTCGAGTTCGATTTCGCAGATCGGCGTGCGCCGCGTTTCGCCGTTCACGTCCGCGGTGACTTCGCCCTGATCGATGGCCGCTTCAACTTGCGCGCCGTCGACTTCGAGCGTCCACAGCGTGCGCTGGAAGTCGGTGCGAAAGAGCGGGATCAGGTTCGCGGCGGCATCCGAGAGCGCCGTCGAAACTCCGGCTTCATCGCACTCGTGCAGCAACCGGTCGATTTCGAGCGCTTCGCCCGCCACCGGCATTTCCCACTCGTGCCGCGCGTGCAGCCCGTTTTGCGCCACACCCACGGTCTTGAACGTCTGCAGCCAGCCCTCGGGCGCGCGGCGCAGGCGCAGCGCGCTCTTTGCGCGCGCGAGCGCAAGCGCCGGCGTGTCGAAGTAGATGTTTTCGAGCCGGATGGCGCGACCCGGCTTGCCCGCGCGCGTCTCGAACAGACGCCGCGCCGCGTCCACCTGGTCGCGGGGCAGCGCTAGCTTGATTTCGCGTTCGATACCCATGGCGCTGCGCGATCAGAAGAACATGCGGGCGAGTTCCGCGCCCGGCTGTTCGGCACGCATGAACGCCTCGCCCACGAGGAACGTGTGCACGGAAAGCGCGCGCATTTTCTCGACGTCCGCACGCGAGAGAATGCCCGACTCGGTCACGACGATGCGGTCTTCAGGCACGTCGTCGAGCATGCCGACGGTCGTATCCAGCGTGGTTTCGAACGTGCGCAGATTGCGATTGTTGATGCCGATGAGCGGTGTCTTCAGCGTGAGCGCGTGCGTGAGTTCTGCGCGGTCGTGCACTTCGACGAGCACCGCGAGACCGAGCGAATGCGCAAGCGCTTCGAGATCGCGCATTTCACCTGGCTGGAGCGCCGCGGCGATCAGCAGGATCGCGTCGGCGCCCATCGCGCGGGCTTCGACGACCTGATACGGATCGACGATGAAGTCCTTGCGCAGCACCGGCAGGTTGCAGGCGGCGCGCGCAGCTTCGAGGTACGCGGCGCTGCCCTGGAAGAACTGTACGTCGGTCAGCACGGAGAGGCAGGCCGCGCCGCCCTCGGCGTACGAGCGCGCGATTTCGGCGGGCTGGAAGTTTTCGCGCAGCACGCCCTTCGACGGACTTGCCTTCTTCACTTCGGCGATCACGGCGGCCTGGCCGTTGTCGTGCTTCGCGCGCAAGGCGCCGACGAAATCGCGCAGATCGCGCGTGCTTGCCTGCAGACGCAATTCTTCGAGCGGGGCGCTCTGCTCGGCGGCGCGCACTTCTTCGCGCTTGACCGAGATGATCTTTTCGAGGATGTCACTCATGATATTCGGAGGCAAAAAACGGTGCTGGATCAGCGTTTGAACTGTTGCGTGAAGCGTACCAGTTCGTCGACTTTGGCGCGCGCGCGGCCGCTGGCGAGCGTTTCGCGCGCAAGCGTGATGCCTTCTGCGATCGAGTCCACCAAGTTCGCCGAATAGAGCGCCGTGCCCGCGTTCAGCGCGACGATTTCGCGCGCCGTGCCAGCCTCGTTCGAGAGCGCGCCGAGCAGCATCGCCTTCGATTCTTCGGCGTTCTCGACCTTGAGCGAACGATTCGAGACCATCTGCATACCGAAGTCTTCGGGATGGATCTCGTACTCGCGAATCTGGCCGTCCTTGAGTTCGCCGACGAGCGTGGCCGCACCGAGCGAGACTTCGTCCATGCCGTCCTTGCCGTAGACGACGCAAACGTGTTTTGCGCCAAGACGCTCCATCACGCGCACCTGAATGCCGACGAGGTCCGGATGGAACACGCCCATCAACTGATTGGGCGCGCCGGCCGGATTCGTGAGCGGCCCGAGGATGTTGAAGATCGTGCGCACGCCCAGTTCGCGGCGCACGGCGGCGATGTTCTTCATCGCGGGATGGTGGTTGGGCGCGAACATGAAGCCCATGCCCGTTTCGGCGATCGAGGCGGCCACCTGGTCCGGCTGCAGGTCGATGTTCACGCCGAGCGCTTCGAGCACGTCCGCGCTGCCCGACTTGCTGGAGACGCCCCGGTTGCCGTGCTTCGCGACCTTTGCGCCCGCTGCCGCGACCACGAACATCGAGGCCGTGGAGATATTGAAAGTATGCGAGCCATCGCCGCCGGTGCCGACGATGTCGATGAAGTTCGAGTTGTCCTTCACCTCGACGTGATTCGCGAACTCGCGCATGACCGTCGCGGCGGCCGTGATCTCGCCGATGGTTTCCTTCTTCACGCGCAGGCCGGTGAGGATGGCCGCCGATTGCACGGGCGAAAGCTCGCCGCGCATGATGAGGCGCATGAGGTGGAGCATCTCGTCGTGAAAAATCTCGCGATGCTCGATCGTGCGCTGGAGCGCTTCCTGCGGGGTAATCATGATTAGTCGCCTCCGGGTCAAGCGCTCTTGGTTTGCTTCAGGAAATTCTCGAAGAGGGCATGGCCGTGCTCCGAGAGGATCGATTCCGGATGAAACTGCACGCCTTCCACCGCAAGCTCGCGGTGACGCACGCCCATGATTTCGCCGTCGTCGGTCCAGGCCGACACTTCGAGGCAGTCGGGCAGCGACTCGCGCTCGATGGCGAGCGAGTGATAACGCGTGACGTTGAAGTGCTTCGGCAGGTCGGCGAACACGCCTTTGCAGTCGGTTTCGATCTGGCTCACCTTGCCGTGCATGATGGTCTTCGCGCGCACGACGCGGCCGCCGAACGCTTCGCCAATCGCCTGATGGCCGAGACACACACCGAGAATCGGCGTCTTGCCTGCGAATTCGCGCAGCACGTCGAGCGTGATGCCCGCGTGCTGCGGGTTGCTCGGCCCGGGCGAGAGGCAAATGCGCGCGGGGTTGAGCTTCGCGATTTCGTCGATGGTAATTTCGTCGTTGCGGTACGTGTGAACGTCTTCGCCGAGCTCGCCGAAGTACTGGACGATGTTGTAGGTAAACGAATCGTAGTTGTCGATCATGAGCAACATGGTCTTTTCTCCGCTCAGAAGTCGCTGTCGAGGCCGTCCTGCACCTGCTCGGCGGCGCGCAGCACGGCGCGCGCCTTGTTCTCGGTTTCCTGCCATTCGGACTCGGGCACCGAATCGGCAACCACGCCCGCGGCGGCCTGCACATACAGATTGCCGTTGTGGATGAGGCCGGTGCGGATCGCGATGGCCAGGTCCATCTCGCCGTTGAACGAGAGATAGCCGACCGCGCCGCCGTAGAGCCCGCGCTTCACCGGCTCCAGTTCGTCGATCAATTCCATCGCGCGAACCTTCGGCGCGCCCGATAGCGTGCCGGCCGGGAACGTGGCGCGCAGGACGTCGAAATTGTTCATGCCGGGTTTGAGCTTGCCTTCCACCGAACTCACGATGTGCTGCACGTGCGAGTACTTCTCGATGATCATCTTGTCGGTGACGGCCACCGAACCGATCTCGGCGATGCGGCCCACGTCGTTGCGCGCGAGGTCGATCAGCATGACGTGCTCGGCGATTTCCTTCGGGTCGTTGAGCAGTTCGGTCGCGAGTTCGGCGTCGCGCTCGGGCGTGTTGCCGCGCGGCCGCGTGCCCGCGAGCGGGCGAATCGTCACGATGCGGTCCTCGCCGCGCTTTTCCTGGCGCACGAGAATTTCCGGCGACGCGCCCACCACGTGGAATTCGCCGAAGTTGTAGTAGTACATGTACGGTGACGGGTTCAGCGAGCGCAGCGCACGGTACAGCGACAGCGGATTGTCGCGATACGGCTTCGTGATGCGCTGGCCCACTTGCACCTGCATCAGCTCCCCCGCGGCGATGTATTCCTTCGCCTTGCGCACGGCGGCGAGGTAATCGTCTTTCTTGAATTCGCGGAACGTTTCGGTACGCACGCTCGCCGAAGTCACCGGCGGCTGTACCGTGGTGCGCAGGCGCTGCTTGAGTTCGCGCAGGCGGTGCTTCGCCTTGGTGTAGGCCTCGGGCGTTTGCGGATCGGCGTAGACGATGAGATAGAGCTTGCCCGCGAGATTGTCGATGACCGCGACTTCTTCGGTCAGCAGCAGCTGGATGTCGGGCAGGCCGAGATCGTCGGTCGGGCAGGTATCGGCGAGCTTCTTCTCGATGTAGCGCACCGCGTCGTAGCCGAAGTAGCCCGCGAGACCGCCGCAGAAGCGTGGCAGACCCGGACGCTGCGCGACCTTGAAGCGCGCCTGGTAGTTCGCGATGAATTCGAGCGGATCTTCGTTATGCGTCTCGATGACCTGGCCGTCGCGCACGACCTCCGAAATGCCGTTGCGCGTGCGGATCAGCGAGCGCGCCGGCAGACCGATGAACGAGTAGCGCCCGAAGCGCTCGCCGCCCACCACGGACTCCAGCAGGAAAGAATTGGCGCCGCCGCGCTCGGGCTGCGCGAGCTTCAGGTACAGCGAGAGCGGCGTTTCGAGATCGGCGAGCGCTTCGGCGATCAGCGGGATGCGGTTGTAGCCCTCGTTGGCGAGGGACTGAAATTCGAGTTCGGTCATGTTCCGATCCTGTTCGTGCTGCCGGTCGCGGCGGGTGCGGGCCCAGTGCGGCTCAAAACGGGGCGCGCGGTGAGCGCGAGGCGTTTGTTTTAGAGTGCTTGATGGCCGCTGGCGCTCACTCGTGCGGCCCAGGATCGCGCTGATGAGGCAGCGCTTGCCGGGCCGGCGTGCGGTACATCGACGGAAGGTAGGGCGTAGCCGCTCGCGCCCGGCGCAACTCGCCGCGAACGGCGAAACGACACGCAAGGACCACGAAAGCCAACGGCCAGACCAGCCGACGGGTTACCGCAACAGTTTAGAGTCGAGACACGCGCGAGTGCGCAGCGAAGTAAAAAACGGTGCTGAAGAAGGACGAATACGCAACTTCAGCGAACCTCGGATGAGGTTAGCGCGACCAGCGACGCCAGGGCCAGGCTCCCCGGTCGATCGTGCTCAGACTCCGTTTTTTATTCAGAAACATGAGGATAGTTGACGTTCAGTGGAGAACTTAAGTCAGGTCATTGTGCGCTGCGACCGCCTTGGCTGCGTCGAGCAGCGAGGCAACTATACCATCCGATTCAATTTTTTGTACAGGTTGGCCGTGGTTATAGCCGTAGGGCACCGTGAGCGTGGCCATGCCGGCCGCGCGGCCCGCAATCGCATCGTTCTCCGAATCGCCGATCGCCACCGCCGCCGCGGGCTTGACGCCCAGGCGCTCGCAGGCGGTGAGCATCGGCAGCGGGTCGGGCTTCTTCTTCGCGAGGCTGTCGCCGCCGAGCACCACGTCGAAGTACTGCGCGAGGCCGTATTGCTGCAACAGCTCGACGGCGAAGCGGTGTGGCTTGTTGGTCACGCACGCGAGCTTGATGCCCTGGTCGCGCAGCGCCGCGAGGCCTGCTTCGACGTCCGGGTACAGATGCGTGTGGCGGCCGTTGATCTTCGCGTACTCGTCCTGGTAGAGCGCGAGCGCTTCGTCGAAGCGCGCCTCGACGTTGTCCGCGGCAAAGCGCGGCGCGAGCACGCTGCGGATCAGGTGCTCCGAGCCCTTGCCCACGTAGCCCATCACTTCCTCGCGCGTGGTTTCATCGGCGTCGAGCTGCGCGAGCATGCCGTTCAGGCCGGCGGCGAAGTCGTCGGCGGTGTCGACCATCGTGCCGTCGAGGTCGATCAGCGCCGCTTCGATGCGCGGCGCGGTGAACTTGACGGGCGCGTTCATTTTGCGTTTGCAGCGCTTGCTGCGCTCGCGAGCTGCGCGCGCATCTCGTCGATCACGGTCTTGTAGTCCGGCTTGCCGAAGATCGCCGAGCCCGCCACGAAGGTGTCCGCGCCTGCCGCCGCGATTTCGGCGATGTTGTCGACCTTCACGCCGCCGTCCACTTCGAGGTGGATTTCGCGGCCCGTGCGGGCCGTGTAGGCGTCGATCTTCGCGCGCGCCTCGCGCAGCTTGTTGAGCGCCTCCGGAATGAACGACTGACCGCCGAAGCCGGGATTCACCGACATGATGAGCACGAGGTCGAGCTTGTCCATCACGTGGTCGAGGTAGTTCAGCGGCGTGGCCGGGTTGAACACGAGGCCCGCCTTGCAGCCGTGGTCGCGGATCAGCGAGAGCGTGCGGTCGATATGGTCCGAGCCTTCCGGGTGGAAGCTGATGAGGTTCGCGCCGGCCTTGGCGAAGTCGGGCACGATGCGGTCGACCGGGCGCACCATCAGGTGCACGTCGATGGGCACGCTCACGTGCGGGCGGATCGCCTCGCACACCAGCGGACCGATGGTGAGGTTCGGCACGTAATGGTTATCCATCACGTCGAAGTGGATCCAGTCGGCGCCGGCAGCGACGACGTTGCGGACCTCTTCGCCAAGACGCGCGAAGTCGGCGGAGAGAATGCTGGGGGCGATGCGGAATTGCGTCATGGCGGCAATCGGAAAACTGTCGGAAAAACCGTATTTTACCGTCAGTGGCAAAGCGTTTCCCGGCGGACGCCGCGGGCGGCGCCGGGTTGCGGGTGCCCGTTGCATCAAGCAGAATGCCAAACCATGTGCCGCGCCTCGCGGCGCGCCCGCGAGCGCCTTGCCGCGCGGGCGTCTCAGTCAACGGACTCAGCAGCCGCGCCAAAGCGAATGGAACAACGATGAGCCAGTACGAATTCAGCGTGACGTCGCAGGTGCGCTACCTGCCCGAAGAATCGGACCCGGAGCGCCGGCAATATGCCTTCGCGTACACGCTGACCATTCGCAATACCGGTCAGGTAAGCGCCCAGCTGATCGCGCGCCACTGGGTGATCACCGACAGCGAAAATCACGTGCAGGAAGTGAAGGGGCTGGGCGTGGTCGGCCATCAACCGCTTCTGAAGCCGGGCGAGCAGTTCGAGTACACGAGCTGGGCCGTGATCGCTACCCCGGTGGGCACCATGCGCGGGGAGTACTTCTGTGTGGCCGAGGACGCCGAGCGCTTCGAGGCGCCCGTGCCCGAGTTCGTGCTGCGCATGCCGCGCACGTTGCATTGAACCGCCGCGAGAAATCGGGGTCTGCTAGTTCTGACGCCGATCGTCGCGCGAGGCTTGCTTCTTCCTGCCCGACGCGGTCCACACAACGATGAAAATCAGCAGGAACAGCGCAAGGAGCGCTTCCAGACCAAACATGAGCATCGGGTATTCGTCGAGCAGTTCTGACATGGCGGCATCCATCGAGAGCCAGTATTGTAGGCGTGATTTTGACGTCGATTCCGGTCTCGATGTCCCGGTGATGCCGGGATTCACACAGGTGCGATATTGCGTGGGGTCGGCGCTTCGGCGTGGCGGGAGCCGCCTGGGTCTGCGGTTAGGCGGCTGGTTGGGCGCGGCTTCGCTCGCGGCTTTGCTTGCCGCATGCGGCGGCCCGAGCTACGTGCACAACGTGCCGCCCAAAGGCACGCCCACGCTGCCCTCGCAGCTCGCCGCGCAACGTCTCACGCCGGTCGCCTGGCAGCAGGTGCCGGGCTGGCAGGACGACTCGCTGATCGGCGTGACCGCGGCGCTGCGCGCGAACTGCACGCGTCTTGCGCGCGATCCTCGCTGGCAGCGCGCGTGCACTGCGGCCTCGCAGCTCGATGACCTGGACGCCTCGAGCGCACGTGCATTCTTCGAAACGTATTTCACGCCCTATCAGTTCGCCAACAACGACGGCACGCTCGACGGCCTCGTGACCGGCTACTACGAGCCGCTGCTGCACGGTTCGCGCACGCGTCACGGCATCTACCAGACCGCGCTGTATCGCTGGCCGTCCGGCTATCGTCCGGGCGCCGCGATGCCGCCGCGTGCGCAGCTCGAACGTTCTGGCGCGCTGGGCGGCAACGAACTCGTCTGGGTGGACGATCCGATCGAAGCGTTCTTCCTGCAGGTGCAGGGCTCCGGGCGCGTCGTGATGGAAGATGGCAGCGTGATGCGCGTGGGCTTCGGCGGCACCAACAACCAGCCGTACAAGTCGATCGGGCGCTGGCTGCTCGACCACGGCGAACTCACGCCCGCGCAGGCGACCATGCAGGGCATCAAGGCATGGGCACGCGCGAACCCGACGCGCGTGGACGCGCTTCTCGACACCAATCCGCGCTTCGTGTTCTTCCGCGAGATGGGCGGCTCCGAGGGCGACGCGCAGGGCGGAGCCGACGGTCCGATCGGTGCGCTCGGCGTGCCGCTCACGCCGGAACGCTCGATCGCCGTCGATCCGTCGTCGATTCCGCTTGGCACGCCGGTGTTTCTCCAGACCACGCGCCCGCTCACGAATACGCCGCTCAACCGGCTCGTGTTCGCGCAGGACACGGGCACGGCAATCAAGGGCGGCGTGCGCGCAGACTACTTCTGGGGCTTGGGCGACGACGCCGGCGACCTGGCCGGCAAGATGAAGCAGGGCGGCCGCATGTGGCTGCTGTTCCCGAACTCGTGATCGCGGTGGCGCTTGCGCCGCACTCGTGAAGCGAAAAAGCCGGCGAGCGCCGGCTTTTTCTTTTACTGCGCGTTGCGGGCCGCGGTTACTTCGGCCGCTTGTCGATGACTCGCCGGGCTTTGCCAACCGAGCGCTCGATGCCGTTCACTTCCAGCACGTTCACCTTGCACGTCACGCCGATCAGCGCCTTGATGTCGTAAGCGAGTGCCTTGCTGGCCGCGTCGAGCGCACCGTAGTCGGGCGCGGTTTCCGGGCACGGTTCGCAGTTGAGCGACATCACGTCCATCGGACCTTCCTTCGTCAGGACGATCTGATAGTGCGGTGCGAGAGCCGGCTGCTTGAGCAGCAGTTCCTCGATCTGCGTGGGGAACACGTTCACGCCGCGGATGATCAACATGTCGTCCGAACGGCCCGTGATCTTTTCCATGCGGCGCATGGTGCGCGCCGTACCGGGCAACAGACGCGTGAGGTCGCGAGTACGGTAACGGACGATGGGCAGCGCTTCCTTCGTGAGCGAGGTGAAGACGAGCTCGCCCAATTCGCCGTCGGGCAGCACTTCGCCGGTTTCCGGGTCGATGATCTCGGGGTAGAAGTGATCTTCCCAGATCGTCGGGCCGTCTTTCGTCTCCGCGCATTCCGAGGCGACGCCCGGGCCCATCACTTCCGAAAGACCGTAGATGTCGACGGCCGTGATGCCCATGCGCTGCTCGATGGCCCGGCGCATGTCGTTGGTCCACGGCTCCGCGCCGAAGATGCCGATGCGCAGCGAACAGGTGGCCGGATCGATGCCCTGGCGCTCCATTTCGTCGGCGATCGCGAGCATGTAGCTCGGCGTGACCATGATGATGTCGGGACGGAAGTCCTGGATCAACTGGACCTGCTTCTCGGTCTGGCCCCCGCCGAACGGAATGACGGTGAGGCCCGCACGTTCCGCGCCGTAGTGCGCGCCAAGGCCGCCCGTAAAGAGTCCGTAGCCGTAGCTGATGTGCACCTTGTCGCCGCGCCTGGCGCCCGCTGCGCGCACCGAACGCGCGACGACGTTCGCCCACGTGTCGATGTCGCGCGCCGTGTAGGCCACCACGGTCGGCTTGCCGGTCGTGCCCGACGACGCATGGATGCGCGAAATCTGGTCTTGCGGCACTGCGAACATGCCGAAGGGATAGTTGTCGCGCAGATCCTTCTTCGTGGTGAACGGGAAGCGCGCGAGATCGGCGAGCGACTGCACCTGGGACGGATGTACGCCGGCTTCGTCGAATTTGCGGCGATAGACCGGCGAATTCTCGTAAGCGTGGTTCAGCGACCATTTCAGGCGCTCGAGCTGCAGCGCAGCAAGCTCGTCGCGGCTCGCCTTTTCGATGGGTTCGAGCGGCAGCGTGGTACTCATGGGTGTCTCCTGGATCTAAGAACTTTACTCGTGACGCGTAGGGAATCGAGAAGGGGAAACCCGCTTCACGTTGCGACGGGAATGACATTGCCGCGAATCTGCGCGGACTTGCCTCGGAAGAGCGCGACGGTTTCGCCTGCCCGATTCGTCACGCGGATGTCGTAGACCCCGTTGCGTCCCGATAGCACCTGTTCGACGGCTTCGGCGGTCAACACCTCGTCGCGCAGCACCGGACGCAGGAACTCGATCGAGCAGCCGGCCGCGACGGTGTTGATGTTGTACGAATTGCACGCGAAGGCGAACGCCGAATCCGCGAGCGAGAAAATCATCCCGCCGTGGCAGGTCTGATGGCCGTTGAGAAACTCGGGCCGCACGGCCATGGACAGGCGCGCGTAACCGGCGCGCACTTCGAGGAGTTCCATGCCGAGCGCGCGCGTGCAGCCGTCGGCTTCGTACATCGCCTGCGCGGCGGCGCGAGCGAGTTCGTCGGGCGACAGGCCGTCGTCGTCAGGCAGTTGCGAGGCTTGCGTGGACATCTCAGCGGCCCTCGAAGTGCGGTGCGCGTTTTTCGATGAAGGCTTGCACGCCTTCTGCGTAGTCATGCGACGCGCCCAGCTCGCGCTGCAGGTCGCGTTCGAGATCCAGTTGCTGGTCGAGCGTGTTCGTGGCCGATGCGCGCAGCGCTTCGCGCGTGGCGACGATGGCGCGCGTCGGTTGCTGCGCGAGACGTGCGGCGAGCGCGCCGGCCGTTTGCGCAAGTTCCGCGTCGTCGATCACTTGCCAGACGACGCCCCAGCTTTCCGCCTTTTCCGCGCTGAGTTTTTCGCCGGTCATGGCGAGTCCGAGCGCGCGCGCCAAGCCCACGCGTTTGGGCAGGAACCACGTGCCGCCGGAATCGGGCACGAGGCCGATCTTCACGAACGCCTGGATGAAGCTTGCGGAACGCGCTGCAAGCACGAGGTCGCAGGCGAGGGCGAGATTGGCGCCGGCGCCGGCCGCGGTGCCGTTGACGGCGGCGATCACGGGCATCGGCAGCGCCTGCAGGCGCTTGATCAGCGGATTGAAATGCTCATCGATGAGGTCGCCGAGATCGGTCATCGCACCCGGCGTGAAGTCGAGATCGGCGAGATCCTGGCCCGCGCAGAAGCCGCGGCCCGCGCCCGTCAGCACAAGGGCGCGCGCGCCGGCCGCGGCGACCTCGTCGAGCGCTGCGACGAGCTCGCGGTGCATGGCGCGCGTAAAGCTGTTGAGCTTGTCCGGGCGGTTCAGCGTGATCGTGGCCACGCGGGTGGATGCGTCGATTTCGACGCGGATCGCATCGTAGGGCATCGGTTGTCTCCTGGTCCCATGCAAAGCTGTCTGAGACCGCCGAATGCATCGCCCGGCGGCCGGTCGATACTGCGCGCGTTATGGCTCGATGCGTTCGATCGCGAGGGCGATGCCCTGGCCGACGCCGATGCACATCGTACAAAGTGCGAAGCGTCCGTTCGTGCGCTCCAGCTGATGGAGCGCCGTCGTCACGAGACGTGCGCCCGAAGCGCCGAGCGGGTGGCCCAGTGCAATCGCGCCGCCATTCGGGTTCACGCGCGGATCGTCGTCGGCAATGCCGAGTGCGCGCAGCACGGCGAGGCCTTGCGAGGCGAACGCCTCGTTGAGTTCGATCACGTCGAACTGGTCCAGCGTCATGCCGAGCTGCTTGAGCAGTTTTTGCGTAGCGGGCGCCGGGCCGATCCCCATGATGCGCGGCGCGACGCCGGCGGTCGCCATGCCGAGCACGCGCGCGCGGCGACGCAGGCCAAACTGTTTGGCGGCCGCCTCGTTGGCGAGCAGCAGGGCGCAGGCGCCGTCGTTGACGCCCGAGGCGTTGCCCGCCGTGACCGTGCCGTCCGGCTTCACGACGCCCTTGAGCTTGCCGAGCGATTCGAGCGAAGTTTCGCGCGGGTGCTCGTCGAGCGTCACACGCACGGGGTCGCCCTTCTTTTGCGCGATCTCGACCGCGACGATTTCCTGCGCGAGCGTGCCGTCCTTCTGCGCGCGGGCCGCTTTCTGCTGGCTGCGCAACGCGAACGCGTCCTGATCGGCGCGATTGATGCCGAATTCTTCCGCGACGTTTTCCGCCGTCTCCGGCATCGAATCGACACCGTACTGCTGCTTCATCAGCTTGTTGACGAAACGCCAGCCGATGGTCGTGTCGTAGATGGCCGCTTCGCGCGAAAACGCCGAAGCCGCCTTGCCCATGACGAACGGCGCGCGCGTCATGCTTTCCACGCCGCCCGCGATCATGAGGCGCGCTTCGCCCGCCTTGATCGCGCGCGCCGCACTGCCGACAGCGTCGAGGCCCGAGCCGCACAGGCGGTTGAGCGTGCCGCCCGGCGCGTCGGTCGGCAGGCCCGCGAGCAGCGCGGCCATGCGCGCGACGTTGCGGTTGTCTTCGCCGGCCTGGTTGGCGCAGCCGTAGAGCACGTCGTCGAGCGCGCTCCAGTCCACGCCGGGATTGCGCTCGACGAGGGCGCGGATCGGCACCGCGGCGAGGTCGTCCGCGCGGACGTCCTTGAGGGCGCCGCCATAGCGGCCGAACGGGGTGCGAATCGCGTCGCAGATATAGGCTTCGGTCATCTCGGGTTCCTGGGGCGCGAGCGCAGAAGTGCGCTCACGCCTTGCATGCTAGAGGGATGGGCAATCGGGCGCCATTCGGCTGAGCGGCGTGGGCCGATCAGCTGGCGACGGCGGGGGCCGCTTTCGGTTCGACGTGAACGCGGCTCTGAACCACGCGGAAGCGGTTCGCCACGAAGGCGGCGTCGGCGAGCGCGGCGTTCGCCGCGGGGTTCGCGCCGGTGCCGTGGAAGTCCGAGAATGCAGCCGACTGGTTCACGAACACGCCGCCCGTGAGGTTGATCGAGAGCGCCACGCCGCCGGTGATGGCGGCTTCATGTGCGGCTTCGATCACGGCGTCGTCCGTGCTGTAGACGGAAAGCGTGAGCGCGCCGTGGTCGCGCGCGGTCTCGCCGGCCAGCTTGAGCGACTGCGCAGTCGAATCCGTGGCGATCACGAACGAGATCGGGCCGAACCATTCGCGCGTGAACTGGGCGGCGTCGCGCGCTGCGTCGAGCGAGAGCACGAGCGGCGTGCGCACGCGTGCGCCGGCGAACTGCGGGTGTTCGAGCGTCTGGCTGTCGGCGAGCACGGTACCGAGCTTGCGGGCTTCGTCGATGCGAGCCGTCACGCCTTCGTTCTGGATCGCGCCGAGCACTTCGACGGCGCGCACCGGATCGGCGACGAACTTCTGCACGGCGCCGGCAATCGCCTGGGCGACGGCCTCGAAGCTCAGCTGGCCTTCAGCGGTGCGGATGCCGTCGCGCGGCACATAGATGTTCTGCGGCGCCGTGCACATCTGGCCCGAGTAAAGCGAGAGCGAGAACGCGATGTTGCGGGCGACGGCCTTCAGGTCGTCCGCGGAGTCGATCACGATCTGGTTCACGCCGGCCTTTTCCGTGTAGACCTGCGCCTGATGCGCATTGCGCTCGAGCCAGTCGCCGTTTTGCGTGCTGCCCGTGAAGTCGATCAGCTTGATCTCGGGGCGCAGTGCGAGCTGCTGAACGAGTGCGCCGTCGTTGGGGTCGGTGGCGAGCAGCGTCACGACGTTCGGATCGAAGCCGGCTTCGCGCAGCACCTCACGCGCAATGCGCACGGTGATCGCGAGCGGCAGGATCGCGCCCGGGTGCGGCTTGACGATGACCGTGTTGCCCGTCGCGAGATCTGCGAAGAGGCCGGGGTAGCCGTTCCAGGTCGGGAACGTGCAGCAGCCGAGCACGAGGCCGGTGCCGCGCGGCACGATCGTGAAGCGCTTTTGCATCGCCAGGGGCGGGTTCTTGCCCTGCGGCTTTTCCCAGTGGGCGTCGGCGGGAATGCGGCGCAGCTGGTCGTAGGCGTAGGCGACGGCTTCGAGCGCGCGATCCTGAGCGTGCGGGCCGCCGGCCTGGAAGGCCATCATGAATGCCTGGCCGGTCGTGTGCATCACGCTAAAGGCGATCTCGAAGCTCGCGCGGTTCAGGCGCCCGAGGATTTCGAGGCTCACGCCCGCCCATGCCTGCGGGCCGGCTGCGCGCCAGTCGCGCTGGGCTTGCTGCGCGGCTTCGATCAACTGGTCGGGCGTCGACTTCGGATAGCGCGCGCCGAGCGCGAAGCCGAACGGCGAGGCCTCGCTGCCGACGGTTTCGCCCGTCGACGGCTGGTCGAGTTCGAAGGCGCGATTCAGGTGAGCCTTGAACGCGCCTTCGCCATCTGCGCTGGCGGTTTCCCCGTACACTTTGGGGCTGGGCATTTCGGCGAACGGGCTCCAGTAGCCGCGGGTCTCGATGGCGGCAAGCGCTTTTTGAAGCGCGCCCTCATGCTTGGCAAACAGCGAATGTGTCATGGCTCAACGTTGATTGAGAGGTTGGACAGGGCCCGCGCCAATTAATTGACCGACCGGTTGGTTGGCCAATGTTAGCATTAGTCAAAGTTCGGCGTAAAAAATTTTTTCGGGGACTTTCTTTTGATGGAAGGAGGAGTTATGGGGTACGAAAACATCCTGGTCGAGACGCGTGGCAAGGTCGGATTGATCACGCTGAACCGGCCAAAAGCGCTCAACGCGCTAAACGATGCGCTCATGGACGAACTGGGCGCGGCACTAAAGGCGTTCGACGCCGATGAGGGCGTTGGCGCGATCGTCATCACGGGTAGCGAAAAGGCGTTCGCCGCGGGCGCCGACATCGGGATGATGGCGAGCTACACCTTCATGGATGTGTACAAAGGCGACTACATCACGCGCAACTGGGAAACGATCCGCTCGATTCGCAAGCCGATCATCGCGGCGGTCGCGGGCTTCGCGCTCGGCGGTGGCTGCGAACTGGCCATGATGTGCGACATGATCTTCGCGGCCGATACGGCGAAGTTCGGCCAGCCAGAGATCAAGCTGGGCGTGATTCCGGGGGCGGGCGGTACGCAGCGTCTGCCGCGCGCGGTGTCGAAAGCGAAGGCGATGGACCTGTGCCTGACCGCCCGGATGATGGGTGCGGAGGAGGCGGAGCGCGCCGGTCTCGTATCGCGCGTGATTCCGGCTGCGGAATTGCTGAACGAAACGCTGGCGGCGGCTACGACCATCTGCGAATTCTCGTTGCCCGCCGTGATGATGGCGAAGGAGTCGGTGAACCGCGCCTACGAGACGACGCTTGCTGAAGGCGTGCACTTCGAGCGCCGTCTATTCCATTCGCTCTTCGCTTCGGAAGACCAAAAGGAAGGGATGGCTGCGTTCGTCGAGAAGCGCAAGCCTGTGTTCAAGAACAAGTAAATGCCCGGGAGATTCGATCGCCGCGAGCGGCGATCGAAATTATTTTCGCCACCCCCTTGCACAGGGCCGGCGGGGGCGATAAGATTCGCCCCCTTCGCAGTTCGATGTCTCCGACGTCAGGGCAGCGAAGGCCGCCGCGGAAACCGGCGGACGCAGGAGTCAGCAAGCTTTTTCAAGCGGTGAGCGAAAAAAAGGGGTTGACGAAGCGGAAAAGATTCTTCATAATCTCGTTTCTCTGCTGCTGACGCAGCAACGCAGAAAGAAGCCGGTAGTTGAGCAGTTTTAACGGCGCTTTCGCGATCGATCTTTAAAAATTTACAGCCGATAAGTGTGGGCGCTTGAT
>NZ_JBFPKI010000016.1:0-239180 GCF_040948675.1 Paraburkholderia sp. BR14312 | reverse complement strand
GAGGCTCGGTGCTAAAAACCCCCTCCAGATAGATATAAAGGACTGCGAAACAACCACACCCAGAACCAACCTCAACCCCGACATCTGTATTTAGCCGGGACCCCGACATCTGAAAATGGCTTTGACACATGGCGAATCAACACCTTTTTATATAATCACTTCCCGAATTCGAAATTGAATTGCGTTATGTAAAATCATGAAGGAGCACAAATCAGATGAGATGCGTCCGTTCCCTGCTATCCATCGGGGAAGAATGATCGGCCAAAAACCGCCGCTCCGGCATCGCCGCTCGTAGTGCATCTTCAGGATGCTTTCCAGTTGTTCCGACCTTCGCCGGCTCGAGGTACTGTTAGGCTCCAAGAAGGCTGGTCACTGCGCTCGTGCTAGGATTTCCCCACCACGGGAGGGAAAGCGATGGCTCTGCACGCTATAACGGCGGTTCGGGTGGACGGGAATTCGGAATGGGTCACACATGTGCTTTGGGGCCAGGTGTCCGTGAGTGGAGACCAATTTGAGGTGGCTCCGCACGCATCGCCTGTAATCGAAGTGGTAGACGCACTGGCGAAGGGAGACACCGTCGTAACAGTCTTTCCGCTGGATGGGCAGCGCGTCGCAGGCCCAGAAGTCCGCCGCGCTGTCGATGAGGCCGGACGCGAAGGCATCGAAATGGCGATCACTGATTCCGATGAAGGCCGAAGGCTCGTGGACCTACCACGGCTTGATCTCGAATAGAGCGCTCACCGGGTCGGCTCTATCGGACGGAGTTTAATCGTTTAATCACCCGCCCTCACGAAGACGTGTCTAAACCTTACCCCCGACTGGCGCCGTCTGAGCACGCGAATGTCCATATTGGAGGCAGTGTTCGGCCGCGAACCCCCGCTCACAAGCCTCCTCGGCCGAGCATTCGGCGGTCAGCGCTCATCACCCAGCCGAGCGGATTGTGCAAAGTCGACATCGTGTAGACGGAGCGTACCTCCCGTCGCTTGCACAAGGCCGCCAGCGCATCCAGATCGGGGCCGCTGCCTGCGGCCGGATTCGGCACGAGGTATCCGCGCTCCACGCATGGAGATCGACGCCTCGGCCCCGCGTAGCGGCTACCGCGCTTCCGCATTGTTCATTCGCAGTTTACGGCCCGTCAACTATCACTGGGATTGTCAATTGGGCTCGCATTAACAACAATTGAATCCTCCTGGACGTGTAGCGCTGCTCGTGCCATACACGCCCTACCGCTGTAATCAGTCGCAATCAGCAAGGTTTCGCGCCATATCGGTTCTTCCTGGTTGGTTGATAAACGAGCATTGCCTCCTGATTTATTTAGGAAACCTACTCATACACCTGGAAGGAATGTTATGGCCGATCTGCCCCGCCCTCTTCTCACATCACGCCGCCGCTTCGTCGGCGTAACGGCCGCGACAATCGCTGCGACCTCGCTGAGCAAGCTTGCTTTTGCGCAATCAACACAGACACCATCCGGTATCACAAGTAGCAGCGTCGGAAATAGCAACGCACTTCGAAAGCTGCACGTACACGTGTCTGATTCACAACTTGCCGATCTGCGTCGGCGCATCGACGCCACACGTTGGCCGGAGCGGGAAACGGTCACGGACGCATCGCAGGGCGTGCAGCTCGCGACGATGCAAAGGCTCGCGCGTTATTGGGCGACGCACTACGACTGGCGCAAGGTAGAGGCCCGGCTGAACGCGTTGCCGCAATTCGTAACCGAAATCGACGGCCTCGACATTCACTTCATCCACGTTCGCTCGAAGCATGCGAATGCCCTGCCGGTCATCGTCACGCATGGCTGGCCCGGCTCGATCATCGAGCAACTGAAGATCATCGCTCCGCTCACCAATCCCACCGCATACGGCGGCACAACGTCCGACGCGTTCGATGTCGTGATTCCCTCGCTGCCCGGTTACGGCTTTTCAGGGAAGCCGACGACGACCGGCTGGGATCCACAGCGCATCGCGCGCGCATGGGTCGTGCTGATGGAACGGCTCGGCTATACGCGCTACGTTGCGCAGGGCGGCGACTGGGGTAATGCCGTCACCGAACAGATGGCGTTGCTCAAGCCGCCAGGCTTGCTCGGCATTCACACCAATATGCCCGCGACCGTGCCCGACGCCGTCGCCCAGGCGCTCAAGTATGGCCAGCCCGCGCCTGGGCGCCTTTCCGACGACGAGCGGCACGCGTTCGAGCAACTGGACTTTTTCTATAAGCATGGCCTGGGCTATGCGCAGGAAATGGCTGGCAGGCCGCAAACGCTGTATGGCATCGAGGACTCGCCAATCGGCCTTGCCGCTTGGATGCTCGATCACGATGCGGCCAGCCAGGCGCTGATCGCGCGCGTATTCGCAGGGCAACCGGAAGGCCTGTCGCGCGATGACGTGCTCGACAACGTGACGCTTTATTGGCTGACCAGAACGGGTATCTCGTCGGCGCGCCTGTACTGGGAAAACAAGCTGAACTTCTTCGAGCCCAAACATGTGACGCTTCCTGTTGCAGTCAGCGTTTTTCCGGACGAGTTGTATGCCGCGCCTAAAACCTGGGCCCAGCAGGCGTATCCGGATCTGATTCATTACAACCGTCTGCCGAAGGGTGGACACTTCGCGGCCTGGGAGCAGCCGCAAGCGTTCACGAACGAGCTTCGTGCGAGTTTCGCGTCGCTACGCTAAGACTCACGCTGCCGCCGCGTGCCGGGAGGCACGGCGGCGGCATGTCCGTGAAATGCTTCGATACGTGCTATTTGTCCGAGCAATGCGCGTCCGCTTTCACGCCGATATCGGTACGGTGTGAATACAATTACATTCTGTATGGATGGCCTCAATCAGAAAAGACTTCGCGCGATCATGGACCTGAACCTTATTGGCATTTTCGTCGAGATTGTCGAATCGCAGAGCCTCAGCGCTGCGGCGCGCAAGCTGGGCATGACGCGCGCCAATATCAGCCAGCGGCTAAAACTGCTTGAACGCGAGACGGGCGCCCAATTGCTGCGCCGTTCGACGCGCAGCCTGGAACTCACCCAGGCAGGCCACACGTTATACGATTTCGGCCAGCGCATGCTGGACGATCTCGGCACTGCCCGCGCGTCCATCGAAAGTCTCGGGCTGACGCTAACAGGCCGTATCCGCATCAGCGTGCCGACTGGCTGCGGAAGAATGTTTATCGGCCGGATGTTGATTGGATTCGCACGGGCGCATCCGGGCATTACGCTCCACGTCACGTTCAAGAACCGCATCGACGATCTGATCGCGGCGGAAGTCGACGTTGCGTTAAGCGTTCCGCACTCGCCGCCGCTGGACTGCGTCGCGCGCAACATATGCACAATCGACTGGCATCTGTACGCGTCGAGCGCCTATGTCGAAACACACGGGCCGATCAATATCCCCGCCGATCTCAATGGGCACGCTCTGCTCGCCGCGCCGCATCCAGAGCGCGGGATCACGATGACGCTCATCCATCGGCAAAACGAGGACGAAGCGCACCCGATTACGCTGCGCCCCGCGATGCAGTCGACGGATTATCCATTTCTTGCGGAAGCGGCGTGCGACGGACTGGGCATCGGGCTGTTGCCCGCGTACATCTCGCAGGCCCCCGCGAACCGCAGCCTGCTGCGTATCCTGCCGCAATACCGCGTCACGGGCCAGCAAAACGTGCTGTATATCGTCACGCTACCTAATCGCTATCCATCGCCCGCCACACAGGCACTAATCGACTATTTGCGCGCCGAGATCGTCTCACTCTCACAAACGTGGACTTGATCGGGTACGCGAGGTCAAATGAATGTTGCCTCCGTTGGCTGCCGGCCACCAACCTGCCGTTCAGCGAGCGGACGACCTGCCGCCGGAACGACTGCACCACTGCACTAATGCACCTTTGCCGCGTGCAGCTACCAGCGGCCGCTTCGGGTCATAGCGACGGTCATTGCGAGCGCATACATCGCCGCGCCCGCTGGATGTGCGCCCAACACAGGCAGACAGCAACTGGCTGATTTTTAAATGAAAATAATTAGGGGCGAAAGGCAATCCCCGCCAGGCTTGGGCGCTTTAACAGGAAACCTGCATGAAAATCAAGGTGACACCTTGGTTGCGCAGACAAAGCAAGAAATGCCCGCTTTCGCGTACCCCAAATTTTGATTGATCTGAGTCAATCGTTATCCGATGCCTGGACATGAGACTGAAGCCACACGAGACGTAACGTTACGTCGTGACTGCAATCGATTTGCGCATGCGAGGAGACTATGACCCAACCCGAAGCAACGCCCCCTGGCACCGCCCCATCTCAGATCCCGCTGTTGAAGGGCGCCGCCATCGACGGCATGGCCGCCTATCGCGCGCTCGTCGAAGAAGCGCGACGCGACCCCGATTCGTACTGGGCCCGTCTCGCGCGCGAGTACCTGGACTGGAAGCGCCCGTTCACGCGCACGCTCGACGCGTCGAATGCACCGTTCTTCAAGTGGTTCGACGACGGACTGATCAACGCCTCGTACAACTGCCTCGACCGCCATCTCGCGAACGGTGGCGGCGAGCGCACCGCGCTGATTTTCGAGGCGGACGACGGCCAGGTCACGACCCTCACGTATGCGCAACTGCATGCGCGCGTGTGCCGCGTCGCGAACGCGCTACGCGCTCGCGGCGTACGGCGTGGCGACCGCGTGATGATCTATCTGCCCATGTCGATTGAGGGCGTGGTCGCCATGCAGGCGTGCGCGCGCATCGGTGCGCCGCATTCGGTCGTGTTCGGCGGGTTCTCCGCCAAGTCGCTGCATGAACGCATGGCCGACGTCGGCGCGTGTGTGCTCATCACCGCCGACGAGCAGGTACGCGGCGGCCGCCATCTGCCGCTCAAGAGCATTGCGGACGAAGCCCTCGCAATGGGCGGTGCCGAAAACGTCCATACGGTGATTGTCTATCGCCGCACGGGTGGCTCGATTCTGTGGAATTCGCTACGTGACGTCTGGCTCCATGAACTCGAAGAAGCGCAGCCTGCCGAGTGCGAGCCCGAGTGGGTCGACGCGGAGCATCCGCTCTTCATCCTCTACACATCCGGCTCGACAGGCACCCCCAAGGGCGTGCAGCACAGCACGGGCGGGTATCTGCTGTGGGCGGCCCTCACCATGAAGTGGACGTTCGATATCCGGACGTCCGACGTATTCTGGTGCACGGCCGACATCGGCTGGATCACGGGGCATAGCTACATCTGCTATGGCCCGACGGCCGCCGGCGCGACGCAGGTGATTTTCGAGAGCATACCGACCTGGCCGGACGCCGGCCGCTTCTGGCAGATGATCGAGCGCCACAAGGTTTCGATCTTCTACACCGCGCCGACTGCCATTCGCTCGCTTATCAAGGCCGCGGACAACGAGCCCGCCGTCCACCCGTCACGGTATGACTTGAGTTCGTTGCGCCTGCTCGGCACCGTGGGCGAGCCGATCAACCCTGAGGCCTGGCGCTGGTTCGCGGCGCAGGTGGGCGGCGGCCGCTGCCCCGTTCTCGACACGTTCTGGCAAACCGAAACGGGCGGTCACATGATCGCACCACTTCCGGGCGTCACGCCGCTCGTCGCCGGTTCATGCACGCTACCGCTACCGGGCATCGAAGCGGCCATCGTCGACGAGTCCGGGCATGACGTGCGGAACGGCAATGGCGGCCTGCTCGTCATCAAGCGGCCCTGGCCCTCCATGCTGCGCACGATCTGGGGCAACCCCGCGCGCTATCGCGCCGGTTACTTCCCGGAAGAACTCGGCGGCAAGCTCTATCTCGCCGGTGACGGCGCGATTCGCGACGCGCAAACCGGTTATTTCACGATCACGGGCCGCGTGGACGATGTGCTCAATGTCTCCGGCCACCGCATGGGCACGATGGAAATCGAATCCGCGCTCGCTGCTCACCCGCAGGTTGCCGAAGCTGCCGTGGTTGGCCGTCCCGACGCAACCACGGGCGAGGCGATTGTTGCCTTCGTTGTGCTCAAAGGCGAACGCCCCATCGGCGAAGAGGCTAAACACATTGCCGAAGCACTGCGCACGTGGATCGGTCACGAAATCGGCCCGATCGCCAAGCCGCGGGAAATCCGCTTCGGCGACGCCATGCCGAAGACGCGTTCCGGCAAGGTCGTGCGCCGCCTGCTGCGCTCGGTCGCAAAGGGCGAGGAGATCACGCAGGATACCTCGACTGTCGAAAACCCCGGTGTCATCACACAGTTCAGCAAGGCTGCTTGATCAGGAGACGTCCATCATGAAAACTTCCGCACCCAACCCCGCATCGCTCGGCCTTGCTGGATTCGCCCTCACCACGTGGCTGCTCAGCATGATCAACGCCGGATGGTTCGGCGGCGACGCGCTGGGGCTCGTGCTCGCCTGCGCCCTTGCATTTGGCGGCACCGCTCAGGCGATCGCGGGGCTGATCGAAATCCCCCGCGGCAACACGTTTGGTGCGACGGCCTTCATCGCCTATGGCGCGTTCTGGTGGTCGCTGGCGCTGTACCTCATGTACCTGCGCGAGCATGTCGTGCCCGCTTTCGTCGGCTGGTATCTGCTGCTCTGGGGCGTTTTCACGTTCTACATGTGGATTGCCACCTGGCGCGCTTCGCGGGCCCTGCAACTCCTTTTCGTCGCGCTTTGGATCACGTTCTTCCTGCTGGCCGCGAGCGAGTGGACCGGATCTACCCTGATCCACCACGCGGGCGGTTACGCCGGACTGTTCACCGCACTCGTTGCGTTCTACCTTTCCGCGGCGGAAATCATCAACGAGACCCACGGCCGCAGCGTGCTGCCAACCGGCGCGCCGGCTCGCGCGAATGCCGACGATCTTGCCGGCGCACGCACCGCGTGATTCTGAGCGCTTGAGCGCCTGGAGAACACCATGACTGAGCTTCAACGCATCGACTATGAACCTACGCCGCTGCTCCCGCCTGCCCCCGCGAGCGGCGAGTCGCAGGAGTTCATCACCCTTCCACGCCCTCGCCTCGACGCTGGCGCGCCTCTCATGACCGCCCTGGCTCGCCGCAAGAGCACGCGCGCCTACGCGGATACGCCCATGAAGCTCGACACGCTCGGCGAATTGCTCTGGGCTGCTAACGGCGTCAATCGCCCCGAGACTGGAGGCCACACCGCACCGTCCGCGCATGGATTTCACGAGATCGACATTTATGTCGCGCTCCCGCAGGGCGTGTATCGCTACGAGCCGGCGCTTCACCATCTCGTTCTCAAGCATCTCGCCGACGCGCGCAACATGACCGGCTACCAGGACTTCGTCAGCAAGGCACCGCTCGACCTCGTGTACGTCCTGCGGGGCTCGCAGGTGCTCGATACGCCGCCACAGCAGCGCGAGTTTTTCGCCGGCGTCGCCGCAGGGGCGATTTGCCAGAATGTTTCGCTCTACTGCGCATCTGAAGGATTTGCCACCGTGGTGCGCGGCTGGATCAACCAAAGGCTGCTCGCCGACGCGCTGCGCCTGAACGAGGACGAGACGCCCCTGCTCGCACAGACAGTCGGCATGCCAGAGGCGCATTGATCCGCCGTCTGGACCAGGAGATAGCGGTGCAAGCCGGTAAAGGAAGCAACGATGTTCACACGCGTCGATTTGAGCGCCGTGCAAAGCGCTTACCGGCTTTGTTACGTCCGCAAGCCATGGGCGTGGTTCACTCGCATCCCACTCGATCACCAATGGGGCGAGCACTGGGAACGCGTGCCCTATATGCACGAGTCTGGCTTGCCCTACTCCGATGAACCCGACCAGATTCTCAAGGTCGGATTCGACGGTCCGGTCTACGCGCCGTTTGGCTGGGGCGAACTGCCCACGCTCTAGCTCGTCTCCAGCGCCGGGCGTCGTTGAACGACTGGCGACGCAAAAAACCCTTGCGCGGTCCGTTGAATCGCAGGCGTTCGCCCCAAGATCGCCATCGTAAGGCGGTCCGTAGCGAATGGTATTCGTGCAATGAAGTCCGCCGGAATGCGCGGGCAGCCGGTGCTCGCGTCTCACCCACGCGGATGGACCCGCCAGCGCCATGAAGACGAGACGCCATCAGTCACCACCCCGCCCCATGCCAATGCCGATGGGCGCCAGGATATCGAGCGCATGCACGATGATGTGCAGTTGCGCGCCTGCCAGGGCCGCGAGCTTTAGCGCCTCGGCGAGCGCCAGTCCGGAGGTTCCGCTGCCGTCGTAGGCGACCAGGATCTTTTCGTACATACGGATCTCCTTTTGAGCCAATGCCCTGCGGATCTGCCTCTATCTTCGAATCGATCAGCGCTATGCGCTTGATTTGAATCAACTAACGCGGGCGCGGCGTGCGTCGCCGTCAGTTCGCGGCCGCAGTGCCCTGGCCGCTGGCTGGCTCGTCGTGCCAGCCGCCGCCCAACGCCGCATACAGCGCCACGGTGTCCTGCAAACGCTGTGCGGCCGCTTCGAGCGAAGCGATCTGCGCCTGATGCAATTGGCCGTCGGCGACCAGAATCTGCAGATAGTCCACCGTCCCGGCGCGATGGTCGGCTCGCAGCAGGCGTAGCGCCTCCTGCACCGCAGTGAGCGCGCGACTGCGCGTCGAGTGCGCCCGCGTCGTATTCGAGCGCGTAGAGGAGACGAACCGGAATTCGTGGCCCGGCGAGCGCACCGCGACCGAGAAGTTTCGCGCATCTCGCCGGCAATGCGCAGCCGCCGCCCGGATCGCGGCGCGCGGCGTCGCAACGCAGCTTGTGCGTATCGACAACCCGCTCCACTGCCGTCGAGACGTCGACGGCCGGGTTAAGCGTAAGCGTCACGATTTCGACTACCTTCGCCCCCTTTCGTAGGCATTTGCCTACACGCCAAGAAAAATGCTTACGCCAATTTCAGCGCACGCTCATTGGAACGCGGCCGGCGGCGTCACATACTGAAGACGTACCACTGCACCCGCTCTACCCAATCCGATGCAAGGAGCGCTGAGATGTCCACCGTCGAAATCCACTCGCTGACCGACGCTTCGCTCCTGAACGCCAGCGTCGCCGAGGATCCCGAAACTCTGCTCGCGCTCGCCCGTACCGCCGGCTTGCTCGTCACCCTCGACGGTCAGATAGGCCGGGAAAAATACCAGAGCGTGGCGGGCTCGTTGCATGCGTTCCAGCGCTTCGCTGCCGCACTGCGCGACGCCCTTGTCGCAGCCGGCGCGTCCTGAGCGCGGCGAGCACAACGCGCCGCCTCGCGATTCAGGGAGCGCAGATGGCCCGTGCCTACTCCATGTGCATGCCACCGTTGACGGGAAAATTGGCCCCGGTCACGAATGCGCCATCGTCCGAGCACAGGTACGCAACCAGCGAAGCCACCTCCTCCGGCCGCCCAAGACGCCCAACGGGAATCTGCGGCAGGATGCGCGTATCCATGATGTCCTGCGGCACGGATTCCACCATCGCAGTGACAAGGTAGCCCGGCGATACCGTATTCACGGTCACGCCACGTTTCGCAACTTCGAGCGCGAGCGACATCGTAAAACCATGAATACCGGCCTTTGCGGCCGCGTAGTTCGTCTGCCCGAAGGCCCCACGCGAACCGTTCACGGAACCAATGTTGACGATGCGGCCAAACCGACGTTCGTACATGCCCGGCAAGAATGGCTTCGTGAGATTGAACATGCTGTCGAGATCCGTGTGCATCACCGCATCCCACTCGGGCTTCGAGAGCTTCATGAAGCTCGCATCGCGCGTGATGCCGGCGTTATTGACGAGCACATCGACGCCGCCGAACTCCGCGATCACGCTTCGCGCGCACTCCTCACACGAGTCGTAGCTGGCCACGTCGAGTTCGAACGCACGGAACGTGCGCCCCGCTTCGCGTTCGCCGTGCAGCCATGTCGCCACGTGATCGTTCTGCTCCGAATGGGAAACCACCACAGTCATGCCCGCGTCGTACAGCTTCCGGCTGATGGCGGCGCCAAGGCCTCCCATTCCGCCGCTCACAAAGGCAATCCGGTCCTTGCGCATCATGCTTCTCCTCGCAGATGGGTGATCGGCCGCGGATCGGCGCGATCGAACTGTCGCACCACTATAAAAACGCCCGTTCACCCGCGATTGATATGCATCAATCGGATGCTTTCCCGCCGGAGACCATCGCTATCCGCGAAGGGTTGACTCAAATCAATTGTGACCACTCGCCGGGACCTAGACTCATCGCACGCCACCCTTGTTCGCGGTTTTCTCAATCGTGGAGCGCCGATCATGGAGTACCGCAGCATTCTTGTTCATCTGGACGGCAGCGAGCGCGCAAGCGCCTGCCTCGATCTCGCGTTGCTTGTCGCGCGCCAGCATGGCGCCCATCTCAACGCACTATTTGCGCCGGTCACGACAGACCACGAAAGCGCGTGGTCTGTCAGTTTCGACACGGGGTATCGCGTGCGGACCCGGGAAGCCGAGCGGCGTGCGCTGGAGCACCAGTTCCTTAACGGACTCTCCCAGGCGAACCTCAAAGGCACCTGGCGTACTGCCACGAAACATGCCCAGCAAGAGTTGCTTGCCCTCTCGCCGTTTGCGGATCTCATCGTGGTTGGCCAAAGCGATCCACACGATCCGGACGCTTCGCTGAGTAACCGCCTGCAGGTTCAGGTGACGCTGGCGGCGGGACGGCCGGTCCTGTGGGTGCCCTATGTCGGGACGTTTCCCACTGTAGGCGAACGGATCGTCGTTGCGTGGGACGCAGGCCAGTCCGCCACGCGGGCACTGTACGACGCTCTGCCCTTCATGCAGCTTGCCGGGCATACCGCGATCGTCACGCTCAATGCCGAGCGGGAAGGCCGCGTACCAGGCGCCGACATCGCCCTCGTCCTCGCGCGCCACGGCATCGACGTGGAAATTACTCACCTGCACACGCCCCCCACGGTGTCGGTTGCCGATGCCCTGCTTTCGCGCGTGGACAAACTGGGCAGCGACCTGCTCGTGATGGGGGCGTACGGTCACGCTCGCTGGAAGGAACTTGTGCTCGGCGGCGTCACGCAAACCGTTCTCGGGTCGATGCCTGTCCCGGTGATGATGTCGCATTGAACGCGCATTGACGTATCGTGCGCCTGCGTTGGCTGGCGCACCTGCTCAGGTTCAAGGAAAATCGCCATGTGCTACAAAAGCCTCCTCGTCCACCTCGACGACTCGGAACGATGCGCGGTGCGCCTGGCGCTCTCGCTCGATCTGGCAGAACGCTCCGATGCGCATCTGACCGGACTGTATTGGTCGCATGCGTACCGGGACACATCCGCGGGCGTGCCAACACCAGAGGCGCGCCTCGCGCGAACACACGAGCGCTTTCTCCTTGCTGCTGAGCATGCGGGCCGCGTTGTCGAGTGGCGCGCGCCGCAGCCTTGCGATCCCGCGATCGCGACGATGCACGCGCGCCATGCTGACCTGCTGGTACTGGGGCAGCCAGAAGACGCGGTTTGGTTCGCGCAGAGCGCGGGCGGCTTCGTGGCGGATCTGCTGATGACAGCCGGGCGCCCCGCCGTCGTGGTGCCGCATTCTGGTGCCTTCCCTGAGTTCGCGCAGAACATTCTGGTCGCGTGGGACGGCAGCCGCGAAGCGGCGCGCGCCGTCTCTGACGCGCTTCCCTTATTGCAGCGGGCCCAGTCTGTCTCGATCGAAGTCGTTTCCTCGCACCGTGGCGCGCAGCGCGCGCGCGCCGAAAACGAAGCCATCGATGCTGCCGCGTGGCTCGATCTGCATGGCGTACAGGCATCGTTTCACGAAAGCGCGAATGACCCTGCGGTCCTGACCGGAGCGGCGCTGCTCAGCCGCGCCAGCGACCTGCACGCCGACCTGATCGTCGCAGGCGCTTACGCGCACTCGCGTGCCCACGAAAGCGTCCTTGGCGGTGTGACGCGCACGCTGCTGCAAGCGATGACGGTTCCGGTCCTCATGTCGCACTGACTCCACCTGGCGCACCGAACCTTTGAAGAGGCGGGAAATCACCATGCTCGACAAGCCCCACGACTCTGCCGCCAGCGCCAGCCCGCTCGACAAGCTCGACGACTACGCGTTGCGTTACGCCGTGCGCCACGCCACGCTCGCCCCGTCGAGCCATAACAGCCAGCCGTGGCGCTTCGTGCCCGCCCACGACCGGATCCTGTTGTGCGCCGACCGTCTGCGGGCGATGCCCGTCGTCGATCCGTTCGATCGGGAGCTGATCATCAGTTGCGGCGCGGCACTTTTCAATCTGCGCGTTGCGCTCGCGAGCCTCGGCATCGGCTATGCCATCACGCTCTTTCCAACGAGCCTCGATCCCGATCTGCTCGCCGATGTGCGCCTGCTTCGTGAGCGGCTCGTTGGCGCCGATCTGGTTCCGCTACTCAATGCCATTTCGCTCCGGGTCACCACACGCCACCCGTTCTCTCCCGCACCGGTCGCAGCAGCCGTCGAACGCGAACTGCTCGAAGCGGCCCGCGCCGAGGGTGTCGAAGTTGCATGCGCAACCGAAGCCGGAAAGCGCGAGGCGATCGCGGAACTCATCGCCGAAGCCGACCGGCGGCAATTCGCCGATCCCAGGTTCCGCCGCGAACTCGCGAAATGGATCCATCCGCGCCGCACCGGCGACGGCATGCCGGCCTATGCGGCCGGACTCCATTCCCTGCTCGACTTCGCAACGCCGCTCGTTGCCTCCGCGATCCGCACATTCGACGTGGGGGGCGGCGTGGCGGCGACCCACCGGGAGCTCGCGGCAGGATCGCCTCTGCTGCTGTGCATCGCGACGAGCGTCGACGATGCGCAGGCGTGGCTTGCCGCGGGCGAGGCGCTCGAACGGGTACTGCTCGTGCTGACCTTGCACGGACTGTGCGCCTCCTATCTGAACCAGCCCATCGAGGTGGCCGAACTACGCGCGCAGCTGGGTACGCTGCTCGGCATGCCGAAATCCGCTTGCCCGCAGCTCTTGCTGCGCATCGGACACGGCACGCCGGACGCGCCGTCGCCGCGCCGCCCGCTAAGCGATGTCGTAGCATAAGTACTCGTCGCAAGCCAATCATCAAGATCCTTCGGCCTGCAATAGATCTGAACGCGGCAAGGAATTTGCCCTACCATGCGGCATATCGGTGCGACATGCCTGGTGCGCCCGGCTGCGTCCGATAACCGCTGACTCGGCAAATCATCCGGAGCGTTTCATGCAAACGGCTGGGCCCACGAACTGGGTCGGACGCAACGACAGCAATATTGCAATCGCAGACCGGTATCGTCTTCTCATCGACGCGGTGCGCGACTACGCCATTTTCATGATCGAACCTGGCGGGCGCGTTTCGAGCTGGAATGCCGGCGCGCAGCGCATCAAAGGCTATTCTTCGGATGAAATAGTCGGTCAGCATTTCTCCGTGTTCTATACGCCGGACGATATCGCCTCAGGCAAGCCCACGTACCTGCTGGAGACTGCCGCGCTGCGCGGGCACATCGAAGACGAGGGCTGGCGCGTGCGCAAGGACGGCAGCCGCTTCTGGGCGAACGTTGTCATCACCGCCGTGCGCGACGACCAAGGCGCGCTCGTCGGCTTCGCAAAGATCACGCGCGATTTGACCGAGCGGCGCAGGCTCGAAGAACTCGAACGCGCTCATGCCGCGTCCGCGCTCGTTCAGCAGGCGCGCGAAAACGAACAAAGGCGCATTGCCCGCGAGCTGCACGACGATCTCGGACAACGCATCGCCGCACTGAAAATGGCGCTCAGCATCCACGGGGCCGAACTCGAGAACGCATTGCCGACGCAATTGCATGCCGAACTGGAAGCCATCGCGCAAATCGGCGCACAGATCGACGCCCTTGCTGTGGCAGTACGGCGCGTTGCCGCCGACCTGCGTCCCACCATGCTCGACGATCTCGGACTGCAGGCTGCGCTGGAATGGCTGGCAGAGGACTTTGAGAGCCGCTACGGCGTGAGCGTCAAGTGCAGGCTCAAGGTTTCGGAACCTGATCTCGGCGCATTCGCTACGACCGCCCTCTTTCGCGTCGTCCAGGAAGCGCTGACCAATGTGGCGCGCCATGCTCACGCGCACCGTGTGACGATCGAGCTTGAGAACGATGCAGAACATTGCCGGCTTCGCATCAGCGACGACGGCGTCGGCTTCGACCCGCGCTCGGCGTCGCATCCCGATGCGTTCGGGCTCATCGGCATGCGCGAGCGCATTTTGCAGCTCGGCGGCTTGCTGACGGTCGAGGGGCGTCCCGGCGCGGGCGTCACAATATCGGCAGACATCCGCTTGCCGGTGGACATTCATCCGGCGCTCGCGAGCACCGGTCGATAGCAAACATTCACTCCTCTTTATCTGACGCTACCCATTTCGCGCACGAATTCGAGCTGCGCCTGCAGGAGTTGTTCAGCGCAGCGCGCATAGAGCCAGCCAGGTCCGTTGTCAGTGCTATACATGCCGCGGCACAAGCCCTTGAGCCGTATCGTCGTCGTTCCATCTTCGGCCAGCTGGCGCACCGCCCAGAAGTAGGCGATGCCGAATTCATGCGGCATGCGTGTCTCGATCGTGTCGTCAGTCGCACGTTCGACAGGCGTGGGAGAGTGCCGTTGGACGAAGGCCCTGGCGCGGGCCCAGGCCTGCGCGCAGTCGTCGGGCGTTGCGCATTTGATCGCACTCTGCTCTCGTCGCGCTTCCAGTTCGGTCTCGGACCGACGGAAGGCGGCGTTTTCGTCTCGGCTGGTCTCGCGGTACGTCGTACACGACAAAAGCGATGCAATCAACAGCATCAGTCCCAGCGCCGCGCCGAAGGACAACCTGCTCGACATTTCCGCCCCCGCCCGTGTTTCGGCCCGCGACCGCGGCCCACTGATTCCAATGTATGAATCGAATGACGCGTTTCGATTGATCTACCTCAAGTCGAGACGGGTCCGGGTCAATGCCCGTTCGTCTGATTCAAGTCAAAGCCGACGCACAGGCGTGCGCTCCAATCGATGTCGGACGCGCACGTCGCGCGTGACGCGAGGAGCGCATGATGAAGCTGACGTTTCTGGGCGCGGCGCAAACGGTCACCGGGTCGCGCTACCTGCTGGAGGCGGCGAGCAAGCGGGTGTTGATCGACTGCGGGCTGTTCCAGGGGACCAAGAACCTGCGCCTGCGCAACTGGGCTCCGCTGCCCTTTCCCGCCGACTCGCTCGATGCCGTCATCCTCACGCACGCCCATATCGACCACTGCGGCTACCTGCCAGTCCTTGCGCGCAACGGTTTTCGCGGTCCGGTTTATTGCACGCCGGGAACTGCGGATCTATGCGGCATCATGCTGCGCGACAGCGCCCGGTTGCAGGAGGAAGACGCCGCGTTTGCGAACCGCCACGGCTTCTCCAAACACCATCCAGCGCTGCCGCTTTACACGCTGGAAGACGCCGAACAGGCGCTGCGGCTCGTCGCGCCGCGTCCGTTCGATGAACCCGTCACGCTCGGCGAACAACTGACTTTTCGGCTGCTGCCGGCCGGCCACATCCTTGGGGCGGCTAGCGTCGTACTGTGTAACGGGCATACGGTCGTTGCGTTTTCGGGCGACCTCGGGCGCCCCGACGATCCGATCGTGCGTGCGCCGACCCCGCCGGTGCATGCGGACTACCTGGTGGTCGAATCGACCTATGGCGACCGGCTGCACGACGCATCCAACCCCGAGGACGAGCTCGCGGAGATGTTCTCGCGCACGTTTGCGCGTGGCGGGATCGTGGTGATGCCCTGCTTCGCCGTGGGACGCGCACAGGAAGTCCTTTACTACATCGCGCGATTGAAACAGTCGGGCCGCATGGCGAATGTTCCGGTCTACCTGGACAGTCCAATGGCGATCAGCGTGACCGACCTCTACCGGCGTCACATGACCGACCATCGGCTAACGGTCTCGCAGGTCCACGCCATCGACCATGCGGCGTTCATGGCCCGGACGGTGGACGAGTCGAAGGCCATTGCCGGACGCAACGGCCCCATGGTGATCATTGCCGGTAGCGGCATGGCCACCGGCGGCCGGGTTCTGCATCACCTGAGCCTGTATGCTTCGGACCCGCGTAACACGATCGCGCTCGTCGGCTACCAGGCGCCAGGCACGCGCGGCGCGGCGCTCGAGGCTCACGCGCCAGCCATCAAGCTGCACGGCGACTATGTGCGCGTGCGCGCCGAGGTGTCCTCGATCACGTCTCTGTCTGCGCATAGCGATTACCGGGAAACCCTGCGCTGGCTCGCCGGCATGACGTGCCCGCCCATTCGCACGTTCGTCACGCACGGCGAGCCCGCAGCGGCGGATGCCTTGCGGCGGCGCATTGTGGAGACGCTGCACTGGGATTGCTGCGTGCCGGAATTCGGGGAGTCGTTCGAACTTGCCGAGGATGCCGTGCGGCCTTATCCCTGCGCGCCGTGCCCCGCGGATGAACTGGGGCCCGCGCCGTCGGCAGGCGCGGAGCCCTGAAAGGCTGCCTGAACGCGAAACGGGAGGCGGCGCGTCCCGCGCGAGCTTCGCGGACGCGCGCCAAACTTTTTTGGGACACGGTTCCGAGTGGCTCATAAAATGGGCATGCATCCCTCACACGGGATAACGGCGTCCCTCCCTTTGAAGTCGATACTTCATATGCGAATGGCCTACGCATCGATCTCGCGCAAGCATTGCGCCCCGGATAAACGTCATGAGCGCGGGCGCTGACCGGCACATGCGCGCTGGACAAGGCGCAAGGCCTGCAATTGTCGCGCGCCTGCGCGATCCGGCCGTCTCGGCCGTGCTGGCATTCGTCGTGGCCTTCGCGCTGGCCGGCGTCGTGGCAACGTTTGTTACGCGGCAGTGGCAAGCGGCGGCGGAACAGCGGTTCAGCCGTCGCGCGGCGGCGCTGCACGAAACACTCACGCAGGCGCTGGTTGCCAACGAGGCCATCTTGCGCGGCGCACGCGCCGTGCTCGAGCAAACGCCCGGCCCCGATCCGGCAGCCTGGAAGCACTTCGTGTCAGCGATCGATCTGGACAACTCCCGCTCGGCGATCACCGCGCTCGGTTACGTCACCCCGCACGCCAGCCCGTCGGCGGGCGCAGCCGAAGGTCCGGGCGTCACGGCGCAATGGGCGGGTCTGAGCGCCACTGTCCCCGCAAACGCTTTCGCGGAGACCGTCGCGACACGTGCCGCGCGCCGCTACGCTGCCGAAACCGGCAACGCAGCGCTCGCGGCGGTGCCGGAGATTGCCAATGCGCCACCGCTTCTCACGTTCTGGCTGCCCGTGTACGAGACGGCACCCGATGCACAAGGCAACGCGCAGAAGGTCATCGGCTTCGCGGTTGCCGTGCTGGACGCACAGCGGCTCTTCGCACCGCTCGTTGCCGCCGATCCTGGGCTTGCGATCAGCGCACGGATCGGTACTCCTGCCTTGCACCTCTACACGAGTGAGCGCGGCGAAGAAGACGAGGTGTTGCCCGGTCAGCGGTTCCGGCGTAGTGATTCGCTCGTGTTTGGCGGCGCAACGCTCGCGTTCGACGTCAGTGCCGAAGCTAGTCCGCTGCTTACGGGTGCAGCCGCCTGCGCCACCGCCATTCTGCTCGCGGGGCTGCTCGGGGCCGCCGCGCTCGCGTTTCTCTCGCAACGCCTCATGCGCGCAAACCTGGCGCCACCGAAGGTCGCAGGCGACGCGCGGCTCAACGAAGCCCGCATGATGGGGATCATCCGCTCGTCGATGGAAGCGATCGTCACCGTCGACGAGACCCAGCGCGTGGTGATCTTCAATCCAGCCGCCGAACAGGTGTTCGGCCTGTCCGCCATGGAAGCGATCGGCTCGCCGATCTCCCGTTTCATTCCCGAGCGGTTCCGGGCCGCACACGAGCAGCATGTCGAACAGTTTGGCGAGACCGGCGTCACGGAGCGCCAGATGGGCCGCCCGCAACGGGTGCTCCACGGGTTGCGAACCAATGGCGAGGAGTTTCCCATCGAGGCATCGATTTCGCAGATCCGTGACGACTCGGGCAAGCTTTTCACGGTCATGCTGCGCGACATCACTGAACGCGTGCGCGCGGAGGAGGCGCTCAAGCGTTCGCGCGAAGAACTGCGGGAACTGTCGGCCAATTTGCAGAACGTGCGTGAGGCCGAAAAAACACGTATCGCGCGCGAGCTTCACGACGACCTCGGCCAGCAGCTCACCGCACTCAAGATCGATCTCTCCGCCCTCGAGCACCGGCTCGGTGAGGATGACGCCGCCGACGTCCCTGCGCGCCTCGCCGGCATGCGCAACCTGATCGATTCGACGGTCGGGTCCTTGCGGCGCATCGCGGCTGACCTGCGGCCGGTCATGCTGGACGACCTCGGCCTCGTGCCGGCCATCGAGTGGCTGACAAATGACTTCACGAATCGCTACGGCATCGCCGTCGATTGCGATCTGGACGCGGACGCCACGAACTTCTCGAACGACGCCTCCTCTGCACTCTTTCGCATCGTTCAGGAAGCGCTGACCAATGTCGCCCGTCATGCCGACGCGAATCTCGTCGAGATTACGCTGAAGGTGGACGGGCCACTCTGTGTCCTGCGCATTGCCGACGACGGCCTCGGTGCGACCGGCGACCCTGCCGACAGGCAGCGCGACGCCTTGCGGGACAAATCGTTTGGCCTCCTCGGCATTCGCGAGCGCGCCCGCATGCTGGACGGCACCGTTTCAATCGATACCGCGCCCGGTAAGGGCTTCGCCATGACGATCACGTTCGCACTTCATGCTCTCCTCCCCGAAGAGGCCGCATCATGATCAAAGTGATCATTGCGGACGACCATGCGCTCGTGCGTGACGGACTGCGCCGCATTCTCGAAAGCGCGCGCGACATTCAGTTCGAAATCGTCGGCGAAGGCTGTGACAGCTCGACCACGCTCGCGCTCGTGCGTGAACACGCCGCCCAGGTCCTGGTGCTGGACCTCTCGATGCCAGGGCGAAGCGGCGTGGACCTCGTCAAGCAGATCAAGGACGAGAAGCCCGAGTTGCGAATTCTTGTGCTGACCATGCACGCCGAGCAGCAATACGCGGTGCGTGCCTTCAAGGCTGGCGCTTCGGGTTATCTCACCAAGGAGTGCGCAAGCACGGAACTGGTCAGCGCCGTGACGAAGGTCGCCGCCGGCGGCGTCTACGTCAGCATGGCAATGGCCGAGCGTTTCGCCCAGAGCCTGAACGAGCCCGCCGACACGCTTCCCCATCAACGGCTTTCCGACCGCGAGTTCGAGGTCTTCCGCCGGATCGCGTCCGGCCAGACCATAACCGAGATCGCGCAGGAACTCTGCGTAAGTGCGAAGACCGTCAGCACCTACAAGGTGCGCATCCTTGAAAAGATGCAGATGCCGCACGAAGCCGCGCTCGTGCGCTACGCGATGCGGCACAAGCTCGTCGACGATCCCGACGAAGCCTGACCCGTAGATGTCGCGACCGATCGCCGCATGACTGTAGGAATCGTCCTACGCGTCTTCCGTTCCGCGTACGTCACTTTCCATCGCCGCCGATATTTTTTTGAGACAGCGTTGCCGATACTGGCTACATGAAAGCCAGTCCTGTCCGCCAGCGCCTGCAGGTCTTCCTCGTCGAGGATGCGACTGCGGTACGCAGGAAAATCGCCGAAGTGTTGTCGGCCATTCCCGATGTGACCGTGATTGGCGAAGCCGAGGATGCGGCTAGCGCCCTGACCGGCATCGCGCAAAGCGGTGCGGACGTCGCGGTGGTCGACTTGAGGCTCGCGAGCGGCAGCGGCATCGAATTGCTCACCCTGCTTGGCCGCGAGCAACCCTCGGTTGTGACGGTCGTGCTGACGAACCACTCCGGCGCACCGTTTCGCGCAGCCTGCCAAAGAGCGGGAGCCCACTTTTTCTTCGACAAGACGTCGGAATTCGACGCCGCTTGCAAAGCCATTGAAACGTTAGTGAAACAGCGCGCCGCCCCCTCGCGCTGAACCGGAGACGATCATGTATGCCGAGCCTGCCTGCGATTCCTCACTGTCCACGCCGCCGGCCGACTGCTGGTCCGTCATACCGCTGCAGCCGGCCGTGCGCGAAGCCGCGCCGCTCCAGCCGGCTACGCGCTGCTCGACGTGCTCGCTACGTGCGGTCTGCATGCCGCCGGACCTCACGTCCACGGAACTCCAGAGACTCGACGCCGTGGTCCTCACCACACGCAACGTGCACCAAGGCGAGACGCTGTTCCGTGCGCACGACACCTTCCAGAGCCTCTACGCCGTACGGACCGGATCGTTCAAGACGGTCGTCATGCATCGCGACGGACGTGAGCAGGTCACGGGCTTCCAGATTCCGGGCGAGCCGCTCGGGCTCGACGGCGTTTGCTCCGGCACGCATAGTTGCGACGCCATTGCACTCGAAGACAGCACGGTTTGCATCATGCCGTTCGGCCAGCTCGAAACGTTCTGTCGCGAGAGCCGGCGCATGCAGCGCCATCTTTATCAACTCATGAGCGGCGAGATCGTCCGCGAATCCAGCCTGATGATGCTGCTCGGCACGATGACCGCCGAACAGCGCCTCGCCGCGTTTCTGCTCGACCTCGCAGCGCGCTTCCAGGCGCGTGGCTACTCCGGCGCGCAATTCAACCTGAAGATGAGCCGGGAGGAAATCGGCTGCTTTCTCGGCATGAAGCTCGAAACCGTGAGCCGGATGTTCTCGCGCTTTCAGCGCGAAGGCCTGGTCGAGCCGAACCGCAAGCAGGTCCGCATCGTCGACCTGGAGGGACTTGCGCGTGTGTGAAGCGACATGCGGCGTTGCAGTCGCCGCCTGGTGTTGGCACAGCAAGCCCAATCGCTGAAGTGCACCAGGCGCCGCTCTCTTTTGAGAGATCCTGGTGCGAGCGCCCACGACCGGAATCCGCCGGCGATTGACACATATCAACGGGGAAAATGGCCCCGATGACACCATGGATCTGGCCGGCCGCCTTCCGCTTCCCGGCCGCACTCGAGGAGACATTCGATGTCACGCACTCCCACGCCCGCCGCTTGCGTCCTGGTGATTCCGTCTTTCCTTGACCGGGTGAGCAAGATCCTGATTCACGCTGCGGCGGTCTGCGCTGTCGCGTTGTATGCCGTAGCTGCGCATGCGCAGCTCGCCGAACCCACTGAACTCGTGGATCAGCAGCACTGCATGTTCTGCCACACATCCGACGCGCCATTTCTCGCGCCGTCGTTTCAACAGATCGCCGAGCGCTACCGCGACAAGCCGAACGCCAGCACCATGCTCGAAGAAAAACTCAGGCACGGCGGCAAGGCGCACTGGGGCGACATGCCCATGCCCCTCCCCGCCGACCGTGGCGGCCCCCTCTCGGCCCAGGACGCGAGTACGCTTGTTCAATGGGTACTGAGCCAATAATTGCACCGGGTATCTAAAGGAAAGGAGCATCTCCATGCGCGTTACCGTCCATCTCGACAGCTTCGACCGGGTCGATCCTTCCGCTTACGCGATCGTCTGGATCGACACCAAAGCGAACAAATGGTCTCGCGAAGGACATGCGGGTGTGAGTCTTTCCGAATGGGGGCGATGCTCCCCGTCGCCAGACGGCATTAGCCTGTTGGCGTGTGAAGACCAGCGCGAGGTCTGCACGCTGGAGGGCCTGAATCTCGGGGCGAGCGAAGGGCCCTTTGAAGGCGAGTGCGGTGCCGTGCACTGGCGTGCGCGCATGCGTGCCGAGCCGCTCGATGCACGCTGGCACGTGCAATGTGTCGATGAGAGCGCGCCCGAACCAGAGGATGGCCTCTTCGCTGATGAAGTCTGATCGGGCTTCCTCTTGAGACGCAGCATTGCTCAGCGGTCGCGGCGCCCAGCACCGTTTCCGCAAAAGGCGCTTGGGGGCGCGGCGGAACCGAGTTGGCGCTCGGCCGCGTCGAACGCCGCGCGCATGGCGGCCACAGGGTCGTCACCCTCGCAATGGCCAAGCGGCGCGAGCTCCCTCGAAGCTGAAACGAGGTCGAGACGAACGTCATAGGCCGGCTCGCGGATTCCTGGCTGCAAGGGGTGCACCCGCTCGATCGCGAGATGACAGCCTGCCAGCACGCCGCTGAACCGCTCGAGGCGCAACAACTGAACGCCGGCTTCCGCCTCGAGGGTAGCCGAACCGGGGAAACCCAGATAAACGATTTGCATCCCGAGTCCCATCACCGTGCCCCTTCAGAAATCCGCGTTGTTGCTGCCCGAAGGCTCGTCGCCGCCATCGACCCTGCCTGACTACACTTCAAACGCGTGACGGATTTTCAGATCGATCCACACCATGCCTTCGCGCAGTCCCTCGAGCACCGCCTCCCGTTCAGTTTCGAACACACGGTGATGCGCAAAGGCGTGGGAGAAGCATTGCGTCTGCGGACCATGCGTGACACAAATTTCGCAGGTAAAACCGCCTTGCGGGGCCGGCGACGTGAGTGCCTGGACGCGCCAGGCGCCCGAATCGATATGGCCGGTGAGTGACATGATTCCGTTCCCTGGGGTGTGGTGGCGATCGACTGGATCTGGGATTGAATTCAGGATAAGACCGGGTAGCTGAAGCCACTTGATGCACGTCAACCTGACTCGCGCCGCTCACCGCGGTGTGGTACCGAAGGCCCGCGTGGCGCGCGGCTCACGCGGGCCGCTGCGAGAGTGGACCGACGTTTCACTGCCAACACCTGCCCCATGCGATGCGCGCGTCACGATCGGCTGAGCTGTTGCACGGATCGCCGGCGCCGCGACGAGAACCGGGCACAGGGCGTCGCGCAGGGCGTGCGACGCAACGCTGCCGGGCAGCGCCTGCGCGCGCATACGCCGCCCCTGCAATCCGATGACGAGCAGATCGGCGCCCCAGCCACGCGCCTCGCGCAAAATTGTGCTGGCGACGTCGTCGAGTTCGACATGCGTCGCCAGCGCCGCAAGCGATACCCGGGCGCCGCAGGATGCCACGAGCGCTCTTGCACGAGCAAGCGTACTGGCACGGTCGTCTTCGAACAGGTGGTCGAGTTCTCGCCCGCCCACATGGAGCGTGCGTTCGACGACGTAGATCACGCGCAATTCCACGTCCGCCGGCAGGCACCCAACCGCGAGTCGAAGGGCGGCGTAGGCACTTGCGCTTCCGTCGACCGCAATTAGCGCGCGGGCAAGAGGCGGTTCCTCAAAGGCAAGCAACTGCGACGGCACATACAGCAACGTACGGTGCGTCGCGTACGCGATTTCCTCCGGATCAAGCCTGCAGGCCCAGTGCTGCCCGGGGTGATGCGCGGCGAGCGCCACCAGATCGGCGTCGCAAGCGTCGGCAGCGCGCGCAACGGCGACCGGCGCGGTTGTATGCAGCGCCGAGAGATCGAGCAACTGCACGTCCGGTTCGCGTCGCTCGAGCGCCAACGCGGTCGCGGCATCGCGCAAGTCGAGTTCTGCCCGGCGGAGCATCGCCGCGTGCGTCCCTGCGCCCGCCGGCAGCCCCAACTGGTGCGCGGGCATCAGGGAGGCGGGGTTGGCGATGAGTTCGACGAGACTGATCGGCGCATCGCGATCTGCAAGGCGGCAGGCAAATGCCGCGAGCGCAGCAAGGCCACTTCCGCCTTCGGCGGTCGCCATGAGGCGCTGGAAAGGTTTCGATGGGCGTTCCATGTTCGTATCCAGTTCAACTGACCAAGACCATAGGGGCACAATGCGTGGCCGCGACCTGGATCCACCCTCACGCCAGCATCGAGGTTTTCGCGCCTTGAGGCACGAGGAGCAGCGGCAACACCGTTCGCTGCGCCACGTCGGTGGCGACGCTCGCGTAGCGCCACCGGCCGCCTTCTTGGCCGCCGCGCGTGCCGAGCACCAGCAGATCCGCGCGCCACTGCAGCGCTGCCTGAATGATCGCGTGCGCCGTTGACTCGCCATCGTGCTGGGCTTCGAGGATGGCCGCGTCGAAGTCTTCGGGTTGTTGCGCGGCCGCCGGGTCACATGCGAGGTATCCCACGCGCACTGCCGTGCCTGGTCCTGCCAGCCTCGCCGCTTCACGCACGGCGCAATCCGATGCTGCGCCTGCATCGCTCGCCACGAAAACACGCCGCGGCGGCACCGAACAGTGTCGCGCGGTGGGCGTAGGCAGCAGAAGCACAGGGCTGGCGGTTTCGCCCGCGAGCGCGACCGGATTGGCCGGCGCCCCGATCGTCAAGTCTGCCTTCCAGCCGCGTACCGCGCGAGCCAGCGCCTCGTTGCGCGCCGCGCTGTCCGGCCCGGTGCCGAGGAATTCACAGTCCGCGTCGATTCCGCGTAGCGCCAGCAGTTCGCGAACGGCTTCGAGGGTCGCGGCCAGGGTGATCCGTGTGGAAAAGTTCTGCGCGGCCCGCTGATCCGGATCTGTCAGCAGAGCCGAGGGTGCGAGGCCCGCAAGCCGTACGTGCGCGCCACGAACTGCCCACCCCGCTACGTAGTCGAGCAGCGAGGCTACGCGCTCCATTCCGGTGAACAAGACATAGAGGCGTGAATAAGGCGCAACGTGCTGCATACTGGCGGCCGCGGCAGTCGGTCGTTTCATTTTTTGCCTCCTCTCGTTCATGCCCTCGCTACGCGTTGCGCCGCGCGCAAGCCGGGCTGCACAAACGCAAAAAAGAAGGCGCGGAGCCAATGCCCCAGCGCCGTAATGGCGCGCGCCGTGCTTTCATGCCCGATCGACGCGCCCTCTCCCCGTCTCGAAAACCTCAGGCGCTCACTGGATCTGCAGCCGCTTCTGTTCGGCGGCCGCCTTTTTCGGCAGCGTGAGCGAGAGCACGCCGTCCTGATACTGCGCATTGGCGCTGGCTTCGTCGATGTCGCTCGCAAGCGAGAACGTGCGCGCGAACGACCCGCTGTAGCGTTCGCGGCGAATGACGCGCTCGCCGTCCTTCTGCTCGGTCTTGCGCTCGACCTTCGCATGAATCGAAACCACGTTCCCTTCGATTTTTACGTCGATGTCCTTCTTGTCCACACCCGGCAGTTCGGCCTTTACCGTGTAGGCCTTCTCGTTTTCCGTGACGTCGAGTTTGATCGCCGCGAGTTCGCTTTCCTCGGCGGCGAGCATCCCGCGCATCGGTCGAAACAGCCCCTGGAAGAGGTCCGAAACAGGCTCCATGGAAAACGGGTCATAACGTGTCAGATTGCTCATTGCATTGCCTCCTTTAGCCCTTCGTGCGCACAACCCTGCGATGAGTCGCGCTGTACCCAATCTAGGCAGTAAGCGGGTTTTCTGATTGATCTGCCTCAATGTCTCCGTTTTTTTGAAATCCACGGGCACCGTGTTCATCCGTGAACAGATGCTTGATGCAAATCAATCGTCGCGAGCGCTCCGTTCTTAGACTCGAATCGCGTTCTCCGCCCCGAGGGGGGCGGCGCGACCACCCCGTACGCTGGAGATCACGATGAGCTACAAGACGATCATGGTGCATATGGATACGAGCGCGCGCGCGAGCGCTCGACTCTCGCTTGCGCTGAAGCTGGCCCGCAGGTTCGGCGCGCATCTGGATGGACTCTTCGCGGCGTTCGAGCCGAACCCGCGCGAGTTCTACGTGATGGCTGGCACGGCCGACTATTACGACACGCACCGCAAGCTGCGCCGCGAACAGCGCGGCGCGATCGAACGGCTCTTTCGCGCCGAACTGGCGCGAGCGCAGGTCGATGGCGCCTGGGTGACTCCAGAGGGCGACCCGGTCACGGCGGTCATGCAGCGCAGCCGGACCGCCGACCTCGTGATCCTCGGGCAAACCGACCAGGAAGATCCGGAATCCTATATTGCCGAACACTTTCCGGAGACTGTGCTTCTGGGCGCGGGCGGCCCTGTTCTGTTGATGCCATACACAGGCAGCTTCGAGTCGGTCGGCGAACGCGTGCTCGTGGGCTGGAACGGAAGCCGCGAGGCCGCTCGCGCGGTTCATGACGCCATGCCTTTCATTGCGCGGGCGGCCCATGTAACCATCGTGGCCGCTTCCACGACCTTTACGCCAGCCGAATCGCAGGCGTCATGTGCCGACCTTGCGGCCTTGCTTGCGCGCCATGGCGCAACGACGGTCGATATCACCCGGTTCGACCGTGACGCAGCCGAATCCACAGGCGGTGCACTGCTCAGTTATGCGGCCGATGGCGGCTACGATCTGCTCGTGATGGGCGCATACGGGCACGCGCGCCTGCAGGAACTCGTATTGGGCGGGGCGACGCGTTCGATCCTTGCCACGATGACGCTGCCGGTGCTCATGTCTCATTGACATACCTCGTCTCGACTCTGTTCAGCTTCCACTGGAGCCTCACCATGTACTCACGCATTCTGGTCGCTCTCGACGGCAGTAAGACCGCCTCACACGCTCTCGACGCCGCGATCAGACTGGCGCTCGACACCGGCGCGCAACTGCAGGCGCTCTATGTGGTGGACCTCCCCGTCATCGCATACGACGTGCCGGGCTACGATCCTTCGATCGTGCGCGACGCGTATATCGAAGAGGGGCGCGTGATTCGTGCCGATGCCGATGCGCGTATGACACAACAAGGAGTGAAAGGCTCCTCGCGCTCGGTTGAGGTCGAACTTCCTGCGGAAGACGTTGCGCAGTGCATCCAGCAGGCGGCGACGGACTGGCATGCCGATCTGATCGTCATGGGCACACATGGGCGCCGTGGTGTGCGCCGCCTCATGCTGGGCAGCGTGGCGGAGCGCGTGTTGCGGTGCGCGCGCCGTCCCGTGTTGCTCGTACCTGCGCATGCGGCGGCGTCCGACGAGGAAATGCAGGCGCAGCACAACGCGCGCGTACCGGCTTGAGTGGACGGATAGCCGCGTGTGAGTCGCGTTTGTTCGAAAAAGTTGCTGGGGGCCTTACCGTCTGCGACATCTTCTTAAACTCTCCTCAAGCAAGAAGCGCCACGACGGAGAGGCAGACAAAAAACTGGGCCAGTCGTGCTGCTGGCCCAGCGTTCGCTGTTCCCGGATGCGCACACCGCCCTTACATCGGCGTGAACACGACCGGGTAGCCAAGATGGTCTTCGACACCCTTGACGCCGGGCACACGCTCCGCGGAGACGAGTATCGCCCGGCGCTCTTCCTCTGAGTTCACCGTGCCCCAGAAATGGACGATTCCTTCCTTAACGACGACGCTCTCCGCCGCCGTTGCCCAGCGATGCCCATCCAGCGCGTGCATCACGTTGCGGTGGATGGCATCGTCCGAAGCGAGCATCGCCTGATCGGGTCGCGCGGCGCTCGCCAGCGCGCATATCAGGTTCGCACGACTCACGATCCCCACCAGCTTGCCCTGGTCGAGCACGGGCACACGCTTGATACGAAGGCGCTCCAGCAAATCTGCGATTTCGCTGAGTTGCGTGGAAGGCGAAACCGAAACGACATTGTTCGTCATGATGTCGTTCACTTTCCCCGCGTTTTCCTTCAGGTACTCGCCAGCAAGCTTTTGTGTCGAATGGAGGAATTCCCCAAACCAGCTCCGTTGCGGCTTGCCTGTGCCGGTTTCCACGCGATGCAGCAGATCGCTTTCGCTGAGAATACCGACAACCGCTCCGTCATCGTCAACGACCGGAATGCCACTGATGTGATGTTCGGTGAGCAGCGTTGCCGCCTCGAAAATCGACGCATTGGGGCGCACGGTGACGACGTCCGTCGTCATGATGTCTGATGCTTGCATGATGTCCTCCGTTAAGGGCCAACGCCCCGATGTGATTCAATTTAGAGTTTGCCGGGCTGCGGGTATTGACTTGAATCAAGCGCACGGCCTCACTGCGGACGGGTTTTCACGGCATCGTCCGGATCCCTGTACATGCGGAAGTAGCCGCTGTGGAGCGTGATCGCTTCGGACTGCGTCGCCTCGATCATGCGAGCTGCTGCCCTTTCTATCGCCGCCCGGTGAGCAAGGAACGCGCCGCTCAAATCCGTTTCGCGCAGGGAGGCGGCGCCGAAATGATCTTCGAGCGCCTCGGCCGTGATCGCGCATTTGACGTGCATGTCGCCGGCCGTGGCAGGAAAGGTCAACGCGAGTCGGCTGGCGTCATACTGCGGCGACCGGTCGGAAAAGATGATGTTCATGCGGATGCACTCCTGCGCATGGGCGCTCGTGGACGAGCTAGATCGTGATGTAACCCTGGAAGGACCACGGCAGTTCCATGTGCAATATCTCTGTCGTGGCAGGCGCGCGCGCCATGTACGTGCCAAAAAAGCCGGGGGCGCCGTTGGCCCAAAACACCGGAACGAAGGAGAGCGTGTCGTTGATCGAGACGAGAAATTCGGGGTTGTAGCACGACGGCGCAAAAATCTTCACTGCTTCAAAAAAGACCGCGCCATCCGCGTTGCGTGCCCATTCTGTCGCTTGCGAAGGCGTGGGACTGCGCATCTCATAGCATGCCGGCGACTCGATGGTCTCTTCGCCGTGGGAAATCCGTCCTGCGGGCCGGTAAACCAGCGTTGCTCCCGGATACGGCAGACAGCGCGGCGATTGCGGTATTGGACCGTGCAGATGCAGAATACTCTGTCGCTCCACTGACTTGACCGCGACGAAGCGCATGTTCGGCCGTTGCACAGCTTCACAGATCGCTTCCGCGTCGTTCATGTCATCCTTGTTCGTCTTGACATAGGGTTTGACGAAGTGCGGTGCCATCAGCTTTACCGTATGCCCCATCGTTGCCAGCCTGCGCGCCCAATAATGTGCGCCGCCGCATGCCTCCATACCGATTAGGCAGGGGCACAGACGGGTGAAGAACGGTACCATCTGGGACCGGTTGAGACGTTTGCGTAACACCGTATGTCCGTGAGCATCAACCGCGTGAATCTGGAAGACGTGTTTCGGCAAATCCACGCCGATAGCGGTAATCTCCATTTTGGGTACCTCCACTTCTCAGTTGAACGTCGCACGTCAACTTTGGCATATCTATGCCGTTGGGGTGGGTGGTGCCCATTCCATCTGAACATAGCTCCCGCTTTCGACGAGCCGGCGCACGCGAGGCGCGAGACGCTCTGCAACGGAAATGCCCCGGTTGCCCATGTGAATCACATCTCGATGATGACTTTCAATGCCTGCGTGTCGGCCGCGTGTGAAAACGTCTCGTAGGCCTTGAGCACGTCCTCGAACGCAAAGTGGTGCGTGATCAGCCGACTGGGATCGATGCGTCCGGCACACACGGTCTTGAGCAGCATGGGCGTGCTCACCGTGTCGACGAGACGGGTCGTGATCGCCACGTTGCGGTCCCAAAGCTTGTCGAGGAAAAGCGATGCCGGCACACCATGCACGCCGATGTTCGCAATCACGCCACCCGGCGCCACGATCTGCTGGCACAGTTCGAACGTCGCAGGCACACCGACGGCCTCCATGGCGCAATCCACGCCTACGCCATCCGTGAGCTTCATCACCGCATCCACGGCGTCGCCTGCGCGCGGATCGATGCACGCCGTTGCCCCGAACTTCTTCGTGCATTCCAGGCGGTTGGGGTCCATATCGATCATGATCACCTGCGCGGGTGAATAAAACTGCGCGGTCAGGAGCGCAGCCAGCCCGATCGGCCCCGAGCCGACAATGGCAACCGTGCTGCCGGGTTCGACCCGGCCGTTGAGCACGCCGCATTCGAAGCCCGTCGGCAAGATGTCCGAGAGCATCACGAGCGCGGCCTCGTCGAGGCCGTCGGGAATCCGGTACAGGCTCGTTTGCGCGTGCGGAGTCCGCACGTATTCGGCCTGCGTACCGTCGATGCGATTACCGAGAATCCAGCCGCCCGTCTTGCAGTGCGAATACATGCCGCGCCGGCAGTACTCACACTGCCCGCAGCTCGAGATGCACGAGACGAGCACGTGATCGCCGACTTTCAGCGTCGAGACGCCGCTGCCGACTTCATGGACGACGCCCACCCCTTCGTGGCCGAGAATGCGGCCCGGCTCGCAACTCGGCACGTCGCCCTTGAGAATGTGGAGATCGGTGCCGCAGATCGTCGTCTTCGAGATCTTGACGACGGCGTCGCCAGGTCCCTGCAAGGCGGGCATTGGCCGCGTTTCGAGTGCGAATTTGCCCGGACCGTTGTAGACCAGTGCTTTCATGTTCCCTCCGAGGATGTTCGGAACAACGGCCGGCGTGGCCGTGACGGTATCAACACCTGTCTCATGATGAGCGGCGGTAAGGCCGTAAGTTTGACATCGATCAAGTACCTGCCAGGCTGGCAGATTCAATCGCCAAATGTGCGCGAGTGATCGTCGTAGCTGAACAATCCTGCATACCGACCCCAGTCGATCGCGCTGCGCAGGGTCGTCTCGGCATCGGCGCGATGCAGGTGGTCCTCCAGTTCCAGTTCGAAACGCGCACGCGGCGCGCGGTGCCCTTCGCGTTCGTCAAGGACCTCGCGGATGTGGGCGATGAGCGGCACGAACTGCACCACGTGTTCGCGAAAAAGCTTTTTGCGCTCGCTGTCGTCGGCGTGGGCAAACATGCGTCCAGCCGCAGTGAGCTTGATCGTGCGCTCCTGCAGCTCCGCGAATGCCAGCAGGTGCAGCGCCGCAGCCACGGGAAAGAGCTCATCGGGCTTGAGCATCAGCGCCGCGGCCATTGAGGCCAGTTCTGTGTGGCCGTCGTGCGTGGCCGCCGCGAGCGCGTCGAGGAATCCGACAAGGCGATGGCTCGAAACCGCTGGCAGTCGCAGCCCAAACGCGCCGCGCACAGTACCCGAGCCGTTGGCGGACTCCGCGAGGCGAGCGGTCAGGATTCCGTACAGCGTGTCGACGATGGCGCGAAAAGCCGGGTCAAGCCGGTTGCGCGGGCGCGACAGCGGCACGTTCAGCGTCGCCTCGATATGGCCGGGATGGCCGCCCAGCACGTGGATGCGGTCGCACATCAGCACCGCTTCCTCGATGTTGTGCGTGACCATGAGCACCGCCTCGATCGGTGTTTGCCGCTGGGTCCACAGGTCGAGAAAGTCACTGCGCAGCGTTTCGGCGGTGAGCACGTCGAGCGCCGAAAACGGCTCGTCCATCAGCAGCAGTTTCGGCTCGCTCACCAGCGCCCGCGCAAAACCCACACGCTGGCGCATGCCGCCTGAAAGTTCGCGCGGAAACGCGGATTCGAAGCCGTCGAGCCCGATCATCTCGATAGCGGACATCGCGCGCTCGCGCACCACGCCAGGCGCGAGTCCCGATGCGTCGAGCCCCAGCTCGACGTTGGCTAGCACCGTGAGCCACGGGTAGAGCGCAAAGGTCTGGAACACCACGGCGATACCCTCTGCGGGACCCGCGAGCGTCGTGCGTCGGTACAGCACGCGGCCCGACGTCGGCCGCGCGAGGCCGGCTGCTACGCGCAAGAGCGTCGACTTGCCCGATCCCGAGCGCCCGAGCAGACCGAGGATTTCGCCTTCGCGCAGCGTCACGTCGATATCCACAAGTACCGGCAGCGGCTCGCCGGAGGGCCGCGCGAACGCCATGCCCACGTGGTCGAGTTCAAGCACCGGCGCAGCGGGGTCACCATGCAGCGCGTCATCAAGTGCCAGCGCGGAGCGGGCGGCGTCGGGCATTGGGGCAATTTCCATAGCGATGGGTTCAGGCAAGCCGCGTACGGCGTTCGGCAAATGCGTAGAGAGGCCGCCAGATCAAACGGTTGGCGGCGACGACCATGATCGACATAACGGCGATGCCGAGGGCGATGCGCGGGTAGTCTCCCCTTGCAGTCATCTGCGCGATATAGGCGCCGAGGCCGCCTGCGCTCAGGCTGGTCGTGCCCCAGCTGACGGTTTCGGCCACGATGCTCGCGTTCCACGCACCGCCGCTCGCCGTGAGCGCGCCCGTCACGTAATACGGGAAGATGCCGGGCAGCAGCACTTGCAGCCACCGCACACGCCGCCGCAGCCGCAGGCTCCTCGCCGCCTCGCGCAAATCGCTCGGCAAGGCGGTAGCGCCGGCTATCACGTTAAAGAGGATGTACCACTGGGTGCCGAGGATCATCAGCGGGCACAACCAGATCTCCGGGGCGAGCCTGAAGCGCACGATGCAGAACGCGACGACGGGGAACAGCAGATTGGCGGGGAAGGCGGCCAGAAATTGCGCGGCCGGCTGGACCCAGGCCGCGAGCATCGGGCGAAGCCCCACCGCCACGCCCACCGGAACCCAGATCACGGAGGCGAGCGCTATGAGTACCGCGACTCGCAGCAACGTGAGCAAGCCGTTGCGTGCTGCATCGACCACGTCGGCCCATCCGAGAGCCGGCGCAGCGAAGCGCAGCACGGCGATGGCCGCAGCGGTTACGGCCGCAGCGCACAGTACGAACCAGAGCGCTTCGCCGGCGCGTCGCGAAAACGGCCCGTTCGCCAGTGCGAAGCCGCGCCAACCTGCTCCGGGCGAGAGCCGCAAACGCGCGGCGCGCGCGAGTGCCGCGCCAGCCGGGCGGCACGCGTGCCGCATCCACGGTGAGCGATGAAAGAGGTCGAGCAGCCAGCTGCGCGGGCAAGCCTGCGCCGCGATATCGCCATAACGAAACCGGTCGGCCCACGCCACCAGCGGGCGAAACAGCAACTGGTCGTAAAGCATGATCGCGAGACTCATGGCGAGTATCGCCCAGTCCACCGCCGCGAGATCGCGCTTCATGATCGCCTGCGCCACCCACGACCCCACGCCGGGGAGTGCCACCTGCACGTCGCCCACGGAGATGGCCTCCGAAGCCACCACGAAGAACCAGCCGCCCGACATCGACATCATCGCGTTCCATACGAGCCCCGGCATCGCGAACGGCACTTCGAGCCGCCAGAACCGTTGCCATCCGGACAGACGGAAGCTGCGGCTCGCCTCGTCCAGATCGGAGGGCACGGTGCGCAGCGCCTGATAGAAGCTGAACGCCATGTTCCACGCCTGGCTCGTGAAAATAGCGAAAATCGAGGCCAGTTCGGCGCCCAGCACGTTGCCCGGAAAGAGCGACATGAAGAACACCACCGTGAACGACAGGTAGCCGAGTATCGGCACCGACTGCAGCACGTCGAGAAGCGGGATGAGGATGCGCTCCGCCCGGCGGCTCCTTGCCGCGAGCGTCGCGTATGTGAACGTAAAGATGAACGAAGCGACGAGTGCGATCAGCATGCGCAGCACGGTGCGCAGCGTATAGCCCGGCAGCGCCGCGGGCGAGAGCGAGATGGCCGCTCCGTGGCCGCCCGTCAGCGGGCCGGTCATCTGGCGCGCGCCCTCGCCCAGCAACACGATCGTGCCGAACACCAGCACCACGGCCGCAACGTCGCGCCAGCCTGGCATGCGCGGGTACCAGCGCATTCCTCTCAATACTTCGGCATGGTGTTCCATGGCATTACCTGCCCACCCGGCTGCGTTTGACCTCGAACCACCTGCCCGCTGGCTGGCTGCGCGCGTTCATTTTTCGAGCACGTATTCACCGGGCGCCGGCCCGAGACCGGCCTCCGGCGTGCGCGCCGGCACCTCGCCCGTCGAGTGCTCGTGCAGCCAGTCGCACCAGCAGGTCCACCACGAACCGTGGATCACGGGTGTGTCGCTCACGTACTCATGGCGGCTGCGGTACGGCGCATCGGGTTCGCGTGTTGCGCACCGGAAGTAACGCCCTGGGTGGCCCGGCTCGGACACGATGCCAGCGTTGTGGCCGCCCGCCGTGAGTACGAACGTGAGCGCGTTGTGCGTGAGCAGATGCAGCTTGTAGACCGAACGCCACGGCGAAACATGATCGCGCTCGGTCCCGACGACGAACATCGGCGCTTCGATGTCCGAGAGTGCGATGGGCTGTCCGTCCACGCAATAGCGCCCCGCCGCGAGATCGTTGTCGAGAAATAGATGCGTGAGATATTCGCTGTGCATGCGGTACGGCATGCGCGTCGTGTCGGCGTTCCACGACATGAGGTCGTTCGGCTTCGTGCGCCGGCCCAGCAGATACTCGCTCATCATGCGGGACCAGATCAGATCGCGCGCGTTGAGCAACTGGAACGCCGCTGACATCTGCGCGCCGTCCAGATAGCCCTGCCGCCACATCAGCGCGTCGAGCGCGGCGAGTTCGCTTGCGTCGATGAACAAGCCAAGCTCGCCCGGCTCGCTGAAATCGGTGAGCGCGGCCAGCAACGTGACGGAGCACAGCATGTCGCGCCGCCCGTCGCGTGCAAGCGCCGCCGCGCCGATCGCGAGCAGCGTGCCGCCGAGGCAGTACCCGACCGCGTGGATTGCCTCGCCGCATCGGGTGCGAACTGATTCGAGCGCCGCCAGGAACCCGTCGCGCAGGTAGTCGTCGAGGCCGAGATCGCGCGCTTCCGGGCTTGGGTTGCGCCACGAGATGGCGAACACCGTGTAGCCCTGTTCGACCAGAAACCGTATCAGCGAGTCGTGCGGTTGCAGGTCGAGGATATAGTACTTCATGATCCACGACGGCACGATCAGGATCGGCTCGCGCGTAACATCCGGCGTCGTGGGCGCGTATTGCAGCAGTTCGCACAACTCGTTGCGCCAGACGACGCGACCTGGCGTCACCGCGACGTCTCGCCCTGGAGTCCAGGGCTGCGCCACGCGTGCTCGCGCGCCTCGCAGCGTGTCGACCGTGGCGTTCGCGTCGTCAAGCCAGTTGCGCATGCCCGCAGTGAGGCTGGCGCCACCGCTGCGCACCGTGGCCTGCAACACCTCTGGATTGGTCGCGATGAAATTGCCTGGCGAACACGCGTCGAGCCACTGGCGCGCGGCGAAGCCGACCAACTCCTCGTGGTGCCGCTCGACGCCCGGAACCCCGCGCGTCGCTTCGCGCCACCAGCGCTCGATCGCCAGAAACGCGTCACGGTACATCCGGAATGGCCAGTTCGACCATGCGGTGGACGCGAAACGAGGGTCGGCAAGTCCGGCGTACACCGTCATCCCGCCCTCCTGCGCTTCGTCACCAGTGGGGCGCAATCGCGATGGAAAAGTTGCTGCAAGCCAGCCGTGTATAGCAAGTTCGAAGCATTTTCCCGGTGAGACTGCGAGGTGCCCCGCCCAGTCGAACGCCGAAAGCATGAGCGCGAGCGGCGAAAGGCCGAATGTCGCTGCGGCCAGACTTGCATGGGCTGCACGGTTCCACTGATCGGCGGGCGAGTCGTCCGGCTGACTGCACTCCATGGCACGCGCAGGCACCCGGTGGATTGACCGGCTCGCGTGAAAGGGGTCGGCGTCGCTAACAGCGGAATCGGTCATGGTGGGGGCGCTCTTCGTTTGTCGGGCCGTCCGTGCGCGGTATGGCCCGCCGGCGGCGTCAACCGCACTACTGTGCGTTGGCTGGTGAGGGGGGCGATTGATCTGAATCAACCATGCGAGCCGGCCTGGCGGGACGAGGAAGGACCGATGCGGTGGCACGCCACGCCTCGCGCGATCAACCGGCTCCGATCTGTCGGGCCGCGTTGTCTCCTCGTTGCGGACCGCTGCGGCTCGGCGCGAGCGTATCTCGCAGCCCTTCCAGCTCGCGATGCAGCGACACAATTTCCGCATGCAGGGTCTTGATATCCCGATGCATCTCGCGCCTGAGGCGCCGCTCTTCCTTGCCGATCAGCCACGCGGCAATGCCGGCAAATGCCAGCGAAAGCATGCCGTAGCCGAGCAGCACGACGAACACGGCAAATACACGTGAGGCGGGCGTCGTAGGCGCGATGTCGCCATAGCCTACTGTGGCGCTGCTTTCGAATGCGAGCCACAGTCCTTCGGCGTAGCTGTGCACCCGCGGCTCCAGCGCGTAAAATCCCGCACCACCAAGTAACAGAACGATCCCGCCTGCGAGCGGGAGCAGCGCGAGCCGGTTGAGTTCGAAATACGAACTCAGGGCAACGACGATACGCAGCGCAATCATCGCCATGAACGCGAGTCTGAGCACCCATTCGATCGAAGACCAGGGGTTCGCTCCGCCCATCATGCTGACGAGCGCGCCACAAGCGATCGCCACATCGAACGCATTGCGATCCAGAAACCGTGCTGGTTTGCGGCTCGACCATGCGGTTCGCGCAACGGCGGCCGCGCACGCCACCGCCATGGCGCCGTAGAGTACGCGTGCGGTCAGGAGCATCGAACTCGACGTTGCGAGCAGTTCGACATAGAAAGCCGGAATGGCAATCAGGCAGCCCGCAAGCAAAACCCAACGGGCGTGCGACCACGCGCGCTGTGCAGCGGGGCCGTCATGTGAATCGACGCCCGCGAGCCCTGCCTTGTGCCAGCCGACACTCATTTGCCGTCTCCCTCTTTATGCAAGTCGCGGCGGCGTGGAGGTCGCGTTTGCGGTTCAGGCGGGATTTCATCGCAGGTCACGTCGGGAACTCCGTGCACGGAAATACGCTCAGCGTCTCACCGTTGCCGGACCTGGCTGTGACCTGGATCAAGACGGCTCAGAACCGCTCCTCAACGAAGCGGAACGGGTAGTCCCGCTCCTTGTGCCCCGCGCCTTGTCCCGTTCGGGCAGTTTCACCGTGGCGCGCGGCTGTTACGAAAGGCGGTAGCGAGCCGCCTCTCAAGCATGGTGATTTCCTTGTCGGTGGCCTGAACGCGATTCCATTGCTCACGCAGGCTGTCGATCAGGATCCCTGGCAGACGTTCAGCGACCCCTGCAAGCGTGGCAGGGAATGCTTTGGCGAAGGCCCGATAACTCTCGGGCAGTGTTTCGCCGAACTCGTATAACAGGCCGCGCAACGCGTTGGTTTGCATGATGCGGAACTTCATGAGCTGGGCACGCATCCGATGTATCGCCAGGATGGCTTGCTGATCTTCACTCTTGATAGCAGCAAAGCGCGCATCCGGCTGCTGCGCCGCTGTGCAGATGGCTCGGGCATCGGCCGCGTCGGTCTTGTTACGCAACACAAACGGCCGCACCGACCGCGCGGAGATGAGCCTCGCATCATGACCGAGCTGCTGCAACCGTCTCGCCCAGTCGTGTGCGCTGCCACAGGCTTCCATCACAACAACCGAAGGTGCGCGCCTGGCGAAGAACTCGAGAACCTGTGCACGCTTTAGCTTGAGTCTTTCGATCTGGCCGCTCTGCGGGTCGAGTGCATGAAGCTGGAATACCTGCTTGGCAATGTCCATTCCGATGAGGGTGGGTTTCATTTCCGGTTCTCCTTGACGCGCGGTTGACGAGCACCCTTACTTTGGCATACGCAGACCGACGCGTGCCAAGTCTCCCGCGCCCGGTCCGTCACTTCCACGACGGCCCGTTTCCGGGGGGAGGCGTCCATACCATCTGCTTAACAAGTCGTTGATTACGTTGAGCCTCGCGGCTTCTTGTTATTCGAATTCACGACGAACCATCGCGAGAATTCGGTGTCGGTTGCGACGAACATGTCATCGCGCGCTCTCGAGTAGTCATACCAGCGGTGATAGGACTCAAGATCCATCGGGGAAAGCTTCCACGTCTTGCGCGCGTCGTGAATGCGCGCCTCCAGACGCCGCGTCTGTTCCTCCTGGCTCACCTCGAGCCAATACTTAAGCAGAATCACGCCTGAGTCGATGACTGCCTTTTCGACGAGCGGCACGTCTTTCAGGAACGACCTGACCTGGTCGTCCGTACAGAATCCCATGACCCGTTCGACGCCCGCGCGGTTGTACCAGCTGCGAATATCGCCACTTCGCCCGCGGGCGGCAGATGAGGCAGATAGCGCTGTACGTACATTTGCGACTTCTCGCGCTCCGTAGGAGCCGGCAGCGCGATCACCCGAAAGATGCGCGGACTCACTCGTTCGGTGATCGCCTTGATGACCAGGACGCAATCGAAACGCTGCGCGCGCATACCAGGCTCCCGGGCGCGGTTCATCTGGCCGCTGCCTCACGCTCGCGCGCGCCGAGTGCGTCCTTGATCGTCAGCACGAAGCGGGAAACCTTCTCGACCGCCGCGTCGGCACGCATGTCTCGCGCGGCAATCGCACAAGTTCAGATCGGCGCACGCCGTGCGAGCTGCAGATCGTCGAGCGAAACGACGCCGATCAAGCCGCCGTCTTCGCCGGTCACGGGCAACCGGCGCACACCATGCAGGCGCATGCGCTTTGCGAGCAGCCAGATATCGTCGGCGCCATCTGCGACCAACGCGGGTGTCGACATCACGTCGCCGGCTGTACAGCTCGCCCGCCTTCGTGCGGGCTCACCACGGCCAGCACGATGTCCCGATCGGTCAGCACGCCGAGGGGCACGCGCACGCCCATTTTGTCTTGCACCACCACCAGATCTCCGGCGTCCAGCGCGCGCATTCTCGCCCCGGCTTCGACGATGGATGTTTGCGGGTTGCAGGTGGCGACTTCGCGTGTACAAAGCGTGGCAGCGTTCATTGCACATCCTTCCTTACGGCGAGCAATTGTTCGCACGAGCCAACGTGGCTCCCCTCTTCACACGCGAGTGCGAACGGGACGCCCGCGCTCCCGGCATGCTGGGGCAAGAGGTCCGCCACCAGCGCGTCACCGAACCGGTGGACAGCGAGACCGCCTGCGCAGACGATGGCCGAGGCTGTCACGATGCCGAACGCAAGGCGTTCAAACCGGCGGAAGAAGTGATGCATGGCGGTGGCCCCTGGTTCATTCGACGCTCAGAAGGTTGACGATCGTGTGTACGCCCGGCGTCGCCTTGGCCGCGCCGTAGACGAGCTTGCGCTCGGCATGCGAAGCGACCTTTCCGGTCAGGATGACCGTGTCCCCCTCGATCTTGATGTCCACGTGCTTCGCTTCCCGCTCGCCGTGGCGCCCGATCGCGGCGCGAATTCCGCGTGCGATGTCTTCGGCCGAGGTCGCGCCGCGAATGCGGATCTTGTTGTTCACGCCCGTCACACCGAGCAAATGCGCGATTGCTTGCTGCGCGGCGTGGCTCTGATACCCCCAATCGCACTCGCCGAGCAGCGTGACACAGCCCTTCTCGACCTCGACCTGTACGTCCTGGCTGTTGACGCCGACGGTCCATTCAAGAATCGCGCGCGCCGTATTCGCAATGTCTTCGTCGCTGCGCAAATCGTGCAGCGCCAGACGCACCTCCATCTCCACGACGATCCCGCGCACGCCAGCCACCCGGGCGGTCGCCCTCTGCACAGCGACCTTGGCCGCATAGCTCGCCGGATGCCCCGACAGCGTTACTACGCCGTTCGACACCTCAACGCCGATTGTCGCCGGCTGGATCGACCGGTCGCATGCGACCTCGGCCTCTACGTCACGCTTGAGTTCCAAATCCGATTTCATTGCAGTCCACTCCTCATTTCGCCCCGTTGCCGTTTCGTTTCAGCCAGGCTTCACGCCGCCGGTACCGAAGCGAAATGTCCGCGAACGAATTCACGCACCCGCGCGAGGTTGGCGGAGGCCGTAGCGGGTGGCATTGCCGGGCCGACTTCGTCGAAATGCAGGTGCCCGATCACATCGAAACCGGATGCGCGGAAAACGTGCGTGTCCTGCAGCAGCTGCATCGCTTGCCACCGGCCGTCCTGCACAAACGACGCCAGTGGAGCGGCCGAGATCGTCACCACGACAGCGCGGCGCCCCGACAGCAAGCCGTGCACGCCGTCCGGTTGGGTCTCGTACGCGAAGCCCCGGCTGAACACGCGGTCGATATATCCCTTCATCATCGCCGGCATCGCCATCCACCACAGGGGATAGACGACCGTCACGACGTCCGCGGCAAGCACGTCTTTCTGCGCGATCACGACGTCGGCCATGCGAACGTGCACGTCGCTTCCCTCGGTCAATTCATCGGCGGACAGCACGGGATTGAACCCCAGGCGGTACAGGTCATGAATACGCACGTCATGGCCCATGCGAACCAGTTCCCCCAGATAAGCACACGTGACGCTCATCGTGAAGCTGTCTTCCAATGGATGCGCGGTCACGATCAGATGTTTCTGCATGGCGGTGGCTCCTTTTAAAAAAAACCGCTGCACGAACAGGTTCACCGTGCGCGCGCCAGCCGCTATCCGATTGACACACGTCAATCATGCGAGGATCGTCCTGCCCGTTCCCCGGTTTACTCGACGACCAGCTCGTCCACGACGCGGCGCACGCCACACGTCGCCCAGGCGGCGCCGCATGCCGCACGCCAGTCACGCAACGACGACACCTTGCCGCTCAGCGTCACTACGCCATCCTGGACCGTGACATGAATGCCCGCGAACTCCCGCTGTGCGCGGCGCGCCAGAGCCGCCGAAATATGCTCGGCAACGTGAGCCACGGCGTCGCTGTTGCGCACGGCAATCCGGTTGACCACGCCCATCACACCGTGCATGCGGCTCACCACTTTCTCTGCCAGATTGCGTTGGTTGCCCCATTCCACGTCGCCAACGAGCGTGACGCAGCCGCGCTCCACCTCGACGTGAACCTGGTCCCGGCGAGACCCGCCTGCCAGCGCAGTGCAGCCATGATGGCTTCGGCAAGATCGACATCCGAATGCTGAAGCCTGGGCGGCAGGGAAACCGTAAGGTCAATGACGACTGCCCGGCATCCGGCCACACGCTCGACAGCGCGCTGGACGGCCATTTTTTTTGGTTCGTCGCGAAATCTCAGGAAGCGCGATTGTGGAGGCCCGAATGCGGCCCAGGAACGGGCGGTGATAGTGTTCGGTGCGACGACTTCTTGCGGGCCGTGACCAGCCGTTCGCCCGCGGATTCGGCAGACTGAAGAAACGCACGCCGCTAGAAGATCAAGCGCGAGTGGCCTGGGTTTCGTAGCACTCGGCTCCCGATTTGTCCGCCCCCGACGTTACTGGACCAGGTCCGGGTCACTCAGGATGATGTCGTCCCACAGTGTTTGAAACGACAGCCAACCGAACTGCGGTGAACCAAGCACCGAAGCCAGCCATCTCGCGTCATCGGGGGCCCACAATGACGGCTCCCCGCAAGCCTGCGCAATCAGTTGCGCTTCGCAGCAACGGTTCATCAACACGAACCACCACGCCGCCTCATCTACGGTCTGTCCGGTTGTAAAAATGCCGTGGCCCCCGTGGATCGCCACCAGTTTGTCGCCAAAACCTTTGGCAAAGCGTGCCGCCGCAGTTGGGTCGCGCACGACACGGGGTTCGAGGATTAATGCCTGCTGTTCGAAGAATACGCACGCGTCCTGTGTGATCGGATCGAGCAGCCGCTCGAATGCGGCCCACGTCGAGGCATGCAGAGCGTGCGCGTGGCACATCGCCGATACGTCGGGTCGCGCCTGATGGACGGCCGTGTGCAGCAGCAGCCCGACTGGGTTCACCATCCCGGCGCCATGTACGATCTGACCTTCGTGATTAACCTGCACCAAATGCGAGACGCGGACTTGGTGCAAGGGGATGCCGACTGGGTTAACCCAATAACGATCCGGCACTTCGGGATCGCGCACGGTGATGTGGCCGAGCAGGCCTTCGGAGTAGCCACGCCGTCCTAAGATGCGGCAGGTTGCAGCTAGCCGCTGCAACACGTGCACTCGCTCTGCGTCTGTACTCTCGAACACCGGCCGCGAGCGGCTTGCAAAGTTCTGGACACCAATCTGCATGCCTCCCACCTCCCTGATGTTTGTCAACGGCGCTAGCTCGGACCGGCGAGGTTGGTGACGACGTCATTGCTACCGTGAGCGCGGTTCAAGGCACAAATGCGCAGACGGTCCATTGCTATTGCAAAGCCCCTGGTCTGCGCCTTCTTCGCGTTTGCCGATCATCAGTTACTTTAGAAAGAAGGCAGAGAAAAAGATAGGTGACGGTGGTAACGAGGGGCGTACAACCATGACCGAAGCGAGGACGGTTACTGTCTGGTCGTCGCTCAACGCGGGGTAGGCGGCCACCACGGTGCAGACGGGCCTGCAATCATTTGCTCTGCACTGCTGCGGAGAAACCGCAGCTGCTGCTTGTTATTTTGAACGGCGACATCCAGTGTCATGGCCTGCAGTTCGAGGCGATGCAAGCGCTGATCGAGTTCCCGCGCGCGGACAAGGAAGTATTGATGTAAGAATTAGCCTGACTGCGAAAACTGCGACGAAACACAGAACGACGGTCAGACGGGGACGCAAACTGGCGCGGGACCAAATGTACGTCACAAGCCTGTCCGCCGGGGCGTTCGGGGGCATCCCTGTTCTCCTGTGCGCGCGGTCGTGGTCGAACCCGGGAATTCAGTGTACATCCACTCGCTGCCCGCTGGCCGCTGCCCGACACGATGACCGAGGCGTCGCGGGCGGAAATCAGTCGGAAAGCGGACTGATTTTTTGGAATGCTGTAGGTCTCTTCAGGGTCCGTTTCCGGAAGCTCGTGCCACGCGACTATCAGCGGTCACCGCGTGGTTAGCGAACTTCCGGGTTCGGCCATGACCCGACATTCACTCATATCATTGGACACTCAGGGGGCGGCTCTCCGCCCAAAGGGGGCATTGGCCGAGCGAAATCTACATCGTTAGATCCCGATGTAAGCTGGCCGGCAGGCGCGAAACGCTGCGCTCGCACGCGATTTGGTAAACAGCGACGAAGCAGTAGCCCCGCTCACCTCGCCGTCCGGTGAACCAATACGGTCAAGCGTCGTTTCTGATCACCGCGACTCCATCGGCCGCCCTGACACCCTCCCCCTGAGGCAGCACGAAGATCGGATTGATTTCGGCCTCCACGAGACGTGAACCGAGCTGGGTAGCCATCCATGAGAACGTGACGATCGCCGACGCCAGCGCGTCGATGTCCGCGCGCGGCCGTCCCCGGAAGCCATCGAGCAAAGGAAACGTCTTGAGCTCGCGGATCAATGCCAACGCATCTTCGCGCGACAGGCCACATTGCGGATCGATCAGGCGCATCGCCGTATCGTTTATCAGCTCGGCCGTTACTCCGCCCATGCCGAGCAGCACTGCGGTACCGAGCGGATCGCGGTGGAGGCCCAGAATCAGCTCGACGCCGCCGTTTACCATCTCCTGGACGAGGAAAGCCTGCACCAACGTGCCGGTCGCCGTCTCCACGTCGTCACGCATCCGGTTTAGACGCGCGCCGACGGCATCGACCGGCACCCCCACTGCGACGCCACCGACATCACTCTTGTGCGTGATCGTGTTCGAGAGCAGCTTCAGCACGACCTTGTCCCCGAGCGTGCGTGCGGCGTCTTCTGCCTCCTTCGCGCTCGCCACCTCGACCTCTCTGACCGAAGGCACGCCAAACCGCGCGAACAGCGCTTTCGCCTGGGCCTCGTTGAGGGAGCCCGCCGCAAGCTCACTGACGTCGAACTCGACACGCGCAGGCAGGTTCGCCTGCGAACGGTCCCGCCGCAACGTTTCGCCGTACTGCCAGATCGCCGCAAGCGCGCTCGTCGCGCTCTCCGGGCTCGTGAACGCCGGAACGCCCTCGCTGTTCAGCGAGCGGGTGATCGCAGGCGCGTGCGGGCTCACGAAGGCCACCACGGGCTTGCTCGTTCCGGGCAGCGAGTCGCGAATCGCCCCGACCATCAAGTCGGGCATGGCCAGGCTGGACGACCCGACGATGATCGCCACCGCGTCATAGCTCGGGCTATCGAGCAGCGCACGGATCGCCCCGCGCAGCAGCTCCGGCTGCAAGCCCGCCAGCGTGACGTCGATCGGGTTGCGGTCGAGCACCGCGTGATCGCCCGTTTGCAAGGCTCGCAAACGCGCCGCGGTCGCCTCATCGGGCGCGGGCGTTTCGAAGCCGGCCACGCCCAGACTGTCGGCGACGAGGGTGCCGGCGCCTCCCGTCGAGGTCAGGATGGCCACGCGCTTGCCTTCAGGGCGCCGGCCGCTAGAGAGCGCGTTGGGAATGTCGAGCAGGTCCGCGAACGTGGCTGCCCGGATCACGCGGGTCTGCCGGAACAGCGCGTCGTACATCCTGTCGGAGCCTGCGAGCGCGCCCGTATGCGAGACGGCCGAACGAGCGCCGGACTCGGACCGCCCGATCTTGAACACGACGACCGGCTTGCCCGCTTGCGCTGCGCGCAATGCTGCGGCACGGAACCGCTCGGGATGACGAACGGCCTCCATGTAGAGCGCAATGACGGCCGTGGCGTCGTCATCGACGAGGTAGTCGACGAAGTCGGCCATGTCGAGGTCGGCTTCGTTGCTCGTCGAGACCAACTTCGAGAGTCCGATGCCGCTTGCCGCGGCACGCGAAAGCAGCGCGCCGAGGATCCCGCCGCTTTGCGATACCACGCCGATGCTGCCCGCGCTGAACGCATCGGTTTCCAGCGCGCCGCTCGCCGACAGCGTGATGCGGTCGGTCAGGTTGACGAGACCGATCGTGTTGGGCCCGAGCAGGCGCATCGAGCCGGCCGCGTCGAGCAGTTGAGCCTGGCGCTCTGCGCCTTTCGCACCGGTCTCCGCGTAGCCGCTCGCGAGCACGATTGCCGCGCGGGTGCCGCGATTCGCCAGTTCTCTGACTGCCACGTGCGCGCGCTCTGCGCCGAGCAGGACGATGCCGACGTCCGGCGCAGCGGGCAGCGACGCGACATCGGGGTAGCAGGTCAGCCCGTCGATCGAGTCACAGCGCGGATTGACCGGATAGACGGTGCCCGTGAATCCATGTTTCTTCAGATAGGCAACGGGACGTCCCGAGGTTTTCGACGGATCGGCCGACGCGCCGATGACGGCAACGCTTTCCGGGCGCATCAGATGGGCAATCGCATTCATGTCTGTCTCCATGCTCACTTGGCTTTGTTCAGGAACGCATGCACGGCTTCGCGATGCTCGCGGCTCGTGTAGCAGACCGCCTGCGCCTGGCTTCCCTGTGCGAATACCTGGTGGGCGGACAGTTCGTAGCTCTGGTTCAGGATGGTCTTGCCGAGCGCGAGCGCGGTCGCGGACCCTTCGCTCAGCTCCATGGCCCAGGCGCGAGCCTCGTGGAGCAGCCGCTCCGGCGCGCACACGCGATCGGCGATGCCGAGCTCGAGGGCTTCCTTCGCATCGACGCGGCGTCCGCTGAAGATCAGATCCTTTGCGCGCGGAAGCCCAACGCGGCGCGGCAGGAAATAGAGGCCTCCGCCATCCGGGATCAAGCCGCGCCTGACGTAGCTCCATGCAAAGCTGGCCTCGTCCGAGGCAACGACGAAGTCGCAGGAAAGCGCCATGTCGGCGCCGAGGCCTGCCGCTGCGCCGTTGACCGCCGCGATCGTCGGCTTGGGCATCGTGTACAGCAGGTTCACCGTGTGATGCACGCGTTGCTGGCGGGACCAGCCGTTGAACGCGACGTCGCCTGCCGGCGCCTCCATCCGCTCGGCCATGCCGCTGACATCGCCGCCGGCGCAAAACCCTTTGCCGTTGCCGGTCAGGATGACGGCGCGCACGGCCCTGTCGCGGGATGTGCTCTCGAGCGCTTCGATGAGCTCGGAGCGCATGTCGTCGGTGATGGCGTTGCGCTTTTCCGGGCGGTTGAGGGTGATGATGCCAATGCCGGATTCGACGGCAAGATGAATCGTTGAGGCGGTCATGGATGTCTCGGTTGTTTGAGTTGGACGATGTTCGTCGAGTGCGGGCGATGCGGCCCGATGCAGTTCCTTGTGTGATGGAGCATAGTCCCGGCATACTCGATTGAAACCGGTCCAGTTCCACTCCTTGGAACGCAGAAGTTCGCCCTCACTACGTCACGACACGATGAAGACACCTGAAGAGGCTTCTCGCGCGGCTCCCCAGGCCGTATTGAATCGATCCCTCGAACGAGGGCTGCTATTGCTGCGCGCCTTCGGCCCCGGCGCCGACACGCTCGGCAATGGCGACTTCGTCGAGCGCACCGGCCTGCCCAAGGCCACAGTGAGCCGCCTCGCGCGCACGCTCGTCGAGTGCGGGTTTCTCGAACACGACGCTTCGCGTCAGGTGTATCGGCTCAGCGTGCCGATACTGAGCGTGGCCCATGCGATGCGCACGGGCTCGAAGCTCCTTCAGGCGGCTGCCCCGCTGATGCGCGAGACCGCACAAAAACGCCAGATCAACGTCGGCCTCGCGGCAGCGGACGGCGATGACATGGTCTATCTGGAGTCTTTCCGCTTTAACCAGCGGGCTGCGCTTCGCACCGTCGTGTCGGGCCAGCGCGTTCCGATGGAGCTGACCGCGCTGGGCCGCGCGCATCTGTCGACGCTGAGCGAGGACGAATGTGCCGCACGTCTCGCATCGCTCGAACGACGCGGCGCTCGTCGCTGGAAGACAATCCGGGCGCAGATTCTCGATGCGATCGATCACGTCCGGCGTGCGGGTTTCTGCGTCGCAAGCTGGCAGCCTGAAGTCGTCGCGCTCGCGACGCCGCTGGCGATTCCCGGCTATCGGCCCATCGTGCTGAATTTCAGCGTGCGGACCACCGATGCGCCGTCCGACGTGTCGGCGAACCTGTCGGCGCCGCTGCTGCAGTTGCGCGACGCGATCGTCGAGGCGATCGCCGCGCTCGACGGCGAGTGACTCATTGCTCGCTGATTGCGCGCCGCGGCACGCCGAACACGATGGCGAGCCCGCCCAGGATGGACACGAGCGCGACGGCGTAGAGGCCTATCGCGTTGCTGCCGAACCGCGACGAAGCGAGGCCGATGACGGTGGGCGCGAAGATGCCGCCGAACTGGCCGAGGCTGCTGATCAGGCCGATGCCGCTCGCGGCCACGGCCGGCTTCAGGTAGGCCGGAGGCAAGGTCCAGAACAGCGAGAGCATGCCGAGATACCCCGCCGTCGCGAGGCAGAGCAGCACCATCAACGCCACGACGTCATGCGCAAAGAGTGGCAGCAGCACGACCCCGCCTGCGGCCAGCGCGGCGCTGGCCATGAAGTGCCAGCGCCGCTCGAGCCTGCGGTCGGAACTGCGGCCCAGCAGATACATCGCCGCCGCGCCGATGACGTAGGGAATCGCGGACAGCGCGCCGATATGCCAGAGATTCGTCACACCGCTGTTCTTGATCACGCTCGGCGCCCAGATATGCACGACGATGCTGGCCCACGGAACGCTGAAGTAGGCGAATGTCAGGAAGTAGAACTTCGGTTCGCGCAGCGCGAGCCAGATCGAATTCGGCGCGCGCGTCTCCTTCATCGCGGCTTCGCGCCGGAGCGCGTCGAGCACGAGCTCCTTTTCTGCCGCGCTCAGCCAGCTCGCCTGCTCGGGCCGATCGGTCAGGCATAGAAAGGCGGCCACGCCCGCGATGATCGACGGCAAGCCTTCGAGGACGAACATCCATTGCCAGCCGTTAAGTCCATGCGCGCCGGTGAGCGCATCGAGAATGAGTCCGGACATCGGTCCGCTGACGATGCCCGACACGCAAATGGCGCTCATGAAGATGGACGTCACACGTGCGCGACGCGACGCGGGAAACCAGTACGTGAAGTAGAGAATGACGCCCGGGAAGAAACCCGCCTCGGCCGCTCCGAGCAGCACGCGTGCGAGATAGAACTCCATCGGCGTGCGGACGAATGCGGTACAGACCGACACCACGCCCCATAACGTCATGATCCGCAGTAGCGTGCGGCGGATCCCGATGCGCTGCAGCCAAAGATTGCTCGGCACCTCGAGCAGCATATAGCCGAGGTAGAAGAGCCCTACGCCCAACCCGAACGCCGCCTCCGACAAGCCGACATCCCGCCTGAACTGAAGGTGCGCGAAGCCGATGTTCGCGCGATCGATATAGGCGAAGACGTAGCAGACGAACAGCAGCGGCATCAGCTTCCACGTCACCTTGCGGTACACCGCTTCGGTCGCGAAATCGTGGGCGGCAGTTGCCACGGGCGATGGACTTGAAACTGCTTGCATGGTGTCTCCAATCATTGTTCGCTCGCGGCGCTCGAAGTCCCGGCTTGGTCTTCGGGTCACGCGCGGCCTGAGCATGATTATCGGCGCCGGCACGCAGGTTCAACGGCGTCAGTTCCACTGTATGGAACAGCCGGCGATGGAGGCCAGCTCGAACTGAACGGTTCAAGTGCATCATGTGAATCAAGCGGCGGCCATTCCGGAACCGTTTGGGACGATCGAGCATATATTCGAGTCCTTTGAGAACTCGCGGGACACTACAGCCCGCTTGATGCTTTCGCTGTTCGACTGCCGGGTTGCGGCAGTAGGCACCACACCGCGCAGCGTCGAAAGCGTTGATGCGGCACTTTATCGACGTGGCCAATTAATGAACCGTGGCAGCTTGGAGGTATGACATGAACTCAGCTTCACCCACGATGGGAATCGACCATGTGGTCTCACCGTAACGGACATCGAGGGCACCAGCGCATTTTTTGTCGATTGCCTGGGCTGGAAGAAGGTGGGCGGAAAACCTGACTATCCGGCAGTGTTCGTGTCGGATGGACACGTCATGCTGACTTTGTGGCAACGCAAGAACATGGAGTCAGGTGTCGACTTCGACAGAAAGTCGAATATCGGGCTACATCATCTCGCGTTGCGCGCTGTCGACGAAAACGCGTTCGATTCGATATTCGAACGCGTGTCCAACTGGCCCGGCGTGAAGGTGGAATTTTCTCCGGAATGGCTCGGCAACGGGCCGAAGCGCCACATGATGATTTATGAGCGCGGCGGCATTCGCCTTGAATTCGATCTGGATCCGCCCTTGTAAGTACACATCGAATCGCGGCGCCTATCATGGCATCACTTCGCCCACACGTAGGAGAAACATCATGGCTGACACCCGGCAGGGCAGTTTCAAGCGAGTATGGTTCATTACGGGCGCGTCACGCGGTATCGGCGCACTGATTGCCGAAGCGGCGCTCGCGGATGGCAACGCTGTCGTGGCAGCGGGGCGCAACGTCGCGGCCATCGTCGAGCGTCTCGGCGATTCGGACGCTGTGCTGCCGGTGACGCTGGACGTGACCGTTGAAGCGCAGGCAAAGGCGGCGGTTCAGCATGCGGTGGAAAAGTTCGGCCGCCTCGACGTGCTGGTCAACAATGCGGGCTTCGGACTGTTGGGTGCGGTGGAGGAGTCCGCCGACAAGGACGTCCGTCGAATGTACGACACGAACGTGTTCGGCCTCTTGAATGTTACGCGCGCTGTGCTGCCGACAATCGTAGAACAAAGCAAAGATGTCAATTCGAAATTCCCGAAGCGTAAGGATTCCGCACATCGAATTGACGACTTTATTTGCAGTCTCAACGAAATAAAGTCGTCAATTCGCATAAGTCCGCATTAAATACGTCAATTCGCGTTCTAGACTTCGAATCCCGCTCCTAAGGTCTTGATCTTATGGACGTTCCTGCACACCTGACGCAGCCGGTCGCGTTCGCGCGTGCGCGCGGCGCACACCGCTTCGAAGTCTTCAGCCCGAAACTCAAACGCCGGCTGACGCTCGACCGACGCTGCGCCGTCGATCAATGGTTCGTGCTCGAATCCGATCCGACCGTGCGCATCTTTTGCGAGCGTCCAGGCTTTGCCCAGTTCGATGGCCGGCGATATCTCGTCGATTTCCACGTCCGTTACGCTGACCGTCATGAACTGCTGCTCCTGCCCGATCCGGTCATCGTCGAAGACGGCAAACCTCGCGCGGTCATTGATGCCAGTGCGATGACTGTGCGCCACGTCGAGCCCGCGGAGCTGGCGGCCTCGCGCATGTGGGTCGACAACTGGCAGCGCATGCTGCCGTGCCTGATCGCCACACGCGGTCTCGTGCCGGCTTCGCTGCTCAACTCGATCGAGCGCTTCGTTGCAACGTCTCAAGCATTGCTCGACATCGAGCGAGAGTTCTCAACGGGTGACCCCATTATCGTGCGCGCCGCCTTGTTCAGCCTGTTGCATACAGGCCGCGTGACAGCACCCGAGTTGCGCACCGAGCCACTTTCGTGGCTCACGCGCTTTGCTGCTGCCGAGGCCCGCTCATGAGTCGCCGCAAACCCGAACTGCAAGCACTCGACCTGACGACCTGGCCGACCGTGGCGTGGACCGAGTTCGATGCGCCCACGCGCAAGCGCATCAAGCTTCGGATGCTGGCAATCGAGCGTTACGCGCGCGGCGAACCTGTCAAGGACATCGAACATGCGACCGGAGTAAATCGCCGGCAGCTCTATCGCTTGCTCGAACGGGCGCTCGAACCGCATCGCGACGGGCGCATCTATGGGTTTCGCGCGCTCATCGCGCATGTACGCGTGACGGAGTACGTCCGTATGCGCCCCGTCACCGTACAAGGCGAGCGGGGCAGCCGTGGCGCCGTAGGCGCCCTCTCACAACTGTTTGAGCGTTACCCTACCCTCGCCGGCTGGCTCCGGCTGCAGCTCAAGCAGCGCCGCGTCAAGCTTGATCAGCGCCATACCGACGGCGCTCTGCATACGCGCCTGCGCGGCCTGCAAGCATTGCACACGGAATTCCTGCAGCAGTGCCGGCACGTGGGCCTGACTGCGACGGACTATCCGTTCAATACGGCAGGCCAGGCGATTCGCTCCCTCTCAGCGTGCGTGAAGGCGGAGCTGCTACGCAGCTTCGGCGCTGCTGCGCGCGCGGCCGGCGCCTCGCACCTGAAAGGCTTGCCTCGCCCTGATGATGAGGCAGGCGCGCCAGCGGCAAGCCGCCCCTATCAAGTCGTCGAATTCGATGGTCACAAGCTCGACATCCGGCTCAAGGTCGTCGTGTCCGATCCACTGGGCTTCGCGCACGAGTTCGAAATCGAGCGGGTTTGGCTGCTTGTCATCATCGACGTCTGCACGCGCGCGGTGCTCGGCTACCACCTTGTGCTGGCGCGCGAGTACAGCCGCTACGACGTCATCAAGACCATCGAGAAAGCGCTTGAGCCCCACCCCGCGCGCATCTTCAGCATTCCCAGTCTCGCATACGGAACACACGACGGGTTTCCCTCCCAGCGTCTGCCCGAGCTGGCCTACGTGGCGTGGGAGTGGATGAAGCTCGACAACGCGAAGGCGAATCTCGCGAGCGACACGCTGGCCGCGCTGTGCGAATTCGTCGGCTGCAGCGTAGACGCCGGTCCCCACTATAGCCCGGACGAGCGACCTTATATCGAGCGCTTCTTTGGCACGGTCGCCTCTCGCCTGTCTTCGCGATTGCCCGGCTACACCGGTTCGCACCCGCGCGATCTGCGCCGGGCGCTGGCCGATCCCAAGGGCAATCTGCGCCTCTACGTGTCGCTCGACGAGCTGGAGGAACTGATCGAATATGCGATCGCAAGCTACCACGGGACTCCACATGCAGGCCTGAATAGCATCACGCCGCTCGAAGCGATGACGTATTTCGTGCGCGGCAAACAGCAGCTGCTCACCTGGCTTCCTGAGCAGCACCGCCGAACGTTGTGCCTGATGCAAACGGCCAGGCGCTGCCGCGTGCGGGCTTATCTCGAGCAGGGCGTGCGCCCGCACATCAACCTGTATCGGGTCCGCTACACCAACCCCGTGCTCGCCTGCAGCACGCACCTGATCGGGCAGCCGCTGCTCGTCTACATGAATGCGGACGATTTGCGTTGTGTGCGCGCCTTTCTCGCCGACGGCACCGAGCTCGGCGTACTTGAGGCGCAAGGGGCGTGGCGCGTCGTACCGCACAATCTCAAGCTGCGCCAAGAAATTCTGAAGCTACATGGCGACAAGCGCGCCCGTCCGCTCGCCTCCAATCCCATCGAAGCATACATACAAGCCAAGCTTGCCGAGGCGAGGAAGACCCGCAAGGCCGCCTCCGACCTCGCTCAGGCGATGCGCGTGCTCGCCGCAGCACCCATGGTACGCGTGCCGCCAGGTCCCGTGACATTGGCCAAGATCGCCGCGCCTGCGGCGTCGCTGGCCGCTGCGCCGAACGCCGAAACGACCCCGCCTGCGAGTGTGCGTCCCCGCAAGCTCACCATCGGCACCGGACAGGTTTTCTAACGCTGTCGTTTGCAAGGGAGGCCCCATGTCGCCGCAAATCCCGCGTCCGATCGACCCGTCGCTGCACCCGCTCGTCACTGGCAATTACCGCATCGCCACACCCGCGATCGAGGCGTTCCATGAGCTCGTCACGCGCTGCCTGCGCTACCGGATCATGGGGGCACTCATTTACGGCCCCTCGCGCATTGGTAAAACCCGCGCAATCGAGTACGTGCGGCTCATGCTCGCGCGACAGCATCCGAAGATGACGACCTTCCACGCGCAGTGCGAGCACAAGCCGCGGCACGCCGAAGGTCCATTCTTCGTGAACTTGCTGGAGGCCGTTGGCGATCACACGCCGAACTCCGGCACCAATCCGGCCAAACGCATGCGCCTGACGCTGCGCATTCGCGAGGCCGCCGCCCGCGCCGGCAGCGGCACGGTGCTGCTCTTTTGTGACGAGGCGCAACGCTACAACGAGAACGAATACGAATGGCTGCGTGATGTGCACGACGCCCTCGATCGTCAGCACATCAAACTCTTTACCTTTCTCGTCGGCCAGGAGGATCTGCTCGCTCAGAAGACGGCGCTGCAGGTCGCCGGCAAGACACAGATTGTCGCGCGTCTCATGGTCGAGGAATTCGCCTTCTGCGGCATCCGCAACGCCGAAGATGTCGCCACGTGCCTGGACGGCTACGATCAGACAGCCTACCCGGAGGGCAGCCAGTGGAGCTTTACCCGCTTCTACGTGCCGCAGGCGTTTGACGCCGGCTACCGCCTGATCAACGACGCCGGTGTGCTGTGGCAGGCGTTCGAGGCAGCGCACCACAAGGCGAGCTTGCCGGGCCGGCTCGAAATCCCGATGGAATCGTTCGCACGCGCCGTCGAAATCGTGCTCAAGGACAGCGAACTCAAAGATGCACCCGGTTACTGTCCCACGGCAGCGTTGTGGGCTTACGCCGTGCAGCATTGCGGCTACGTCCAATCCCGCCATGCCACCGGACGCGTGCTTGTCACGGCGTGATGCCGCAGTGCTCAAGCCGCCACGCTTTCCGATTCTGACCTTTGACGAGCGGCAACTCTCGCTCGCGTTCGGCAGCGTGATTAACCTCAAGTGGCTGATGCCCGGGGAATCCCTACTCTCGATCCTGTGGAAATTCGCATGTGCCAATTCGCTGCCCAGCCACGTGCTCGTTCAGTTGTTGAGCCCCGAGGTTGACGCGTCTGAAGGCGTGGCGCCGGTGCGCGACGACATCGACCTCATGCGCCTGCGCTGCATCCTCCGCCTGCCCGAGCACATCTTGCGCGTCTCGTTGCTCGAAGCCGCACGCTCAGGTCGGTATCACGCGACGTTCCGGTATTGCCGACAGTGCGTAGCGCACGGTTACCACAGTGTGCTGCATCAGCTCGAGGATGAAGATCGCTGCCCGGCGCATCATCAATCGCTCGAAACGCGCTGTCCGCACTGCCGAGGCGAGACGCCTTACCTCGTCAACACCAGCGTGATCGAGGCGCCGTTTCGATGCGTCTGGTGCCATTCGCACTTCAGTTATGGGCGTCTTCCTCTTCTGTCGACCACGCCTGCAATGCGCAGGCAGGACCGCATCGCCCTGACTCGCCGATTGCGATTGCATCTGCGCTTGGGCAACGGCATCGACGCAGCGGTCGCTCAAGGGCCGATCGCTGCCCCCTTTGTTGACACCTGTACGACGCCAAGCCGGTGACAACTTTAATTCGTTTTCCGTAAACGTTTGAATTTACGGCGATTTTTCGGCAGCCTTCGCGATGAATCCGCGAAGTGACATCTTTATTAGCGAAGTTGTGACATCTTTAATTTGGTCTACGGCAGCCGTCGGGTGTGACCCGCACCACCTTGATCTTCAGCGCCTGTTTGCCGAACGACTGACATCGGCCTCCCGTGCCCTCCATCAGCGCGAAGTAAAGCGAGCCGAATGCGAAACCGACCAGCCTACCCCACGTGCCGATGCGGGCGAGCCACTCAAAGCCCAACGCAATCACGACCATGCCGATTAGACCCAGCAGGATGCCATCGATCGCGAATGCGGCAGTCCTGCGCCAGAAGCCGGCCGCCATCGCGCAATCAATGTCGCGCGCTGCTTTTTCGTCCAGGGTCTCGTTGTCCGTCATCCCTAATCTCCTTCTATTGCTGACGGTTGATGGTCTCCGGCAGCCTTACCTGCTGCCTGATTCGGGGCGGTGCCGCACACGACAATCACACCAACTGGCAGCGTCCGGAACAGCACGCGCTTTGCCTGGATCGACATACAGCGTCCGTCGCGGAGATGCAAGTAGGAAAACGCCCCGTCCCCGATGAAGTGCAATGTGTGGAACGTCGTCGCATGCACGTGAGCGATCTCGTGCTGCAGAACCTGAGGTCGTCGATCTGCACGTGCCGGATCTCGGGTACGGTTGCATTGATGTCACCTGCCTCGGAGAAGATGTGTTTATCGCCCTCGAGGCCTCCGACAAGGTGGCTGCCGTCCGGGAAATCGGTGCGTGTACTGCCCGGGAGATATCGACGAACGATTGAGCCTGTGCGACTGAGAGCCGTGGGCCTCCCGTCGGCGAGCTATGGTCGCCATCTTTCATTGCGAGTCTCCCGCGCGATTGCTGTCGCCGCATGCGCCCGGCACGATCTCTGAACGTCAAACCAGCGCGGCGCTGCAAGAAGCGGCCATCTCTGCGGGCTTAACGAGACCGCTCGACGACGGACCTGTTGCCTCACGGCTTTTCCCGTCCGGGCGCTTCCGATCGAGACGTCCGGCTCACTACGCCGTCTGGCGAGAAATGCGCGTTGAACATCGCGTCGCCCGACACGCCGCCTTCGGCCCAGTGCCAGCTCCAGACCGTCTCATGGCTCAGCGCATACTGCGCGACGGTGGCTGGCTTGCCGAGCAGCCGTCGCACGTCGTCCTGCGTCATGCCCGGCATAACCTTCGCGATGTTGTCGGCGGTCAACGCCTGCGTGATCGAGATGAGCCGGCCGTCCGGACCGAAATCCAGCATGTACGTGTTCAAGCCGTTGGGGCCCCGCGGGTATTCAAGCCGCTCTGAGCCGTCGTCGTTCTGCCAGACGATCTCGGGCTTGCCCGCCTGTTGGCGCACGTCGTCGACCGTCGACACGCCCGGTTGGAGATTCCCGAACGCCATTGCATCCGGCTTGATCGCGTTCACTGCGTCGGTGACCTTCTGCTCGTCGCAACCGGCTGCCAGCACGCTGACTGCGCTGGCGACGAGCAGCATCACGAACTGTCTTTTCCTATCTCGTTTCTTCTTCATAGACATAGTCCTTTTAGAATCGGGCGCCCGCATGGCACCCGCCGAACGCTGCACCATTGGTCGCCGCCCCGCCGCAACCGAACAGCCCGCACGCTCCCAGGGACAACGACGTAATGAGAGCCAGCACCGCCGTAGTGATCTTTGGTCGTGACATAGTCGCCTCAATGCCGGACGGAGCCAGCGGAAAATACATGGAGGAAGATCGCGTGCAGGAAAGCCCACGCGAAAAATATCGATGCAATCAACGTGGCCATCCGCCCGGTCTCGGCAACGTCGGAAGAACACGCTGCACCCGCTTGCGGATGGTGGCAGGAACGCGTGGTGACCACGCTGCACGATTCATCGGATCGCGTCCTCGCGGCAGTAACCGGACGTGACCGGCCGGATGGTCCGTACCAGATCGTCGGGTTCCGTCACGTTGACCGGAATCGGCGGAAGCCAGCGCAAGGAACGGATGGGGCTCTGCCTCGGGCCGCTCAGAATCGTGTGCCAGTGCGCCCGCCGGATATGCGCGCGGGGGCTCGCATGAGACCCGCGTGTGGCCTCGGTTTCGCCTTGCTCATTCGCCGACTGCCATGCAGCACGCAACGATGCGCCCAGCCGCGTTCCCACCTCCCACCTGACGGGGCGTCGCGCTGGCATCATCCTGACGCCCCGGTGCGTACGCCTCGGTTGCGGCCTGGCAGGCAGCGACGTACCATCACCCAGCTCCGGCGCCTCACTGCACAGATACAGCACCAGCGACACAAGACGCGGCAGCACGCTTCGCATTTCCGCCGCCAGCGCAGGTGCGGATTCGCCATCGCCATTGGTCGACACCTCGATCGCGGCTTCGAGTGACGGTTGATCGAGGCGCAGAACCAGCAGGGTCATGCATTCCCTCGCGTTCAATACGAATGCGAGCCCCTCCGTGCCGTCGAAAATTTCGCCGGCCTGAGCAAATACCCCGTCCAGTACCGAGCCGTTCCACATGAACCCGGGCGTTTCGACATAGACGGTCCACTCTGGAAGCCGCGTGAGCAGATCCGTCGGCAGGGCACCGGTGACGGGCGTCGCGCACAGTTCGTCAAAAAGCGTCGCGTCGAACCGGTAAATCCCCCTGCGTCAGCCGCCACGCGGCGAGCGTGTTGACCAACGTGGGCGTCGAATGGGCGACACGCTGAACCTCCATTCCCATGCGATCCATCCGCCCGAGTACGTCGTTGAGCGTCTTCGCCGTCATATGGAACGGCAGGTACCAATGCGGCGACATGCCCAGCCGGTCTCCGTCCATCTGAGCCTTGGCTCGCAGACAATCCAGTGTCCGAAGCAGCTCTGGAAACTTGCGGTTAAGCCCCATCAGGCAATCGAGCGGGGAATATCCTCTTGAGCGCCTGGGTGTCGTGCCGTCGGCATTCATGGTCGTGCTCCGTTCAAGGTTCCGACGTCATCGGGAGGCGCTCTGCGGCGCACTGCCGGATGCGATAAGCAACTGGTCGACGAGTTCGAGCTTCAACGGCTTGTCGGCATCGAGCTTCTTCTTTTCGATCACGTATTTCCAGCCGTCGCCGTCGCCCGGGTTACGGTAGAACGCGACGATCGCCACGTATTTCGTGTCGGTCTGCATCGGTTGCGAAAGACTGGCCGACGCGCCGGGGTTCAGCACGGAGGCCATGCTCGACTGCAGGTCCTGCCCGAGCGCGATCCGGTCGTTCCTGAGGAGATCCTCGTAGGACGCGCCGTCGAACATCTTGCGGTCCTTGAGCTGATAGACGCGTACCGCGACTGACGTCGCGCGACCGGCGTCGTCCGGGTTCACTGCCTCTCGGGCGGACAAATCGACGCTGAGCACCTTGACCTGCTTGAAAAACACCGCGTGATAGGCGCTTGAGGAGGCGTCGGAGACGGACTGCCATGCGCCGCATGCGGACAGCAGCAAGGTGGATGCAACGGTTGAGACGGCAAGACGGACTAACATGGAGATGGACATCGGAATTCCTCGGTCAGGCATGGCGTGGAGTGAGGTGTGGATTGGGCGCGGGCGCGGGGAACGCTTCGTAGACGCCGAGTGCGATGTTGATGAGGCGTTCCTCGTCGGCGGGCAGCACGGTGGTCCAGCCAAGGCGCGGGGCAGGACCTGCCGATCCCGGGCCTGCGGGACCTGTCGCACCAATTGCCGGCCGGGGCGCGAGTCGTGAGGAGACCTCCAAGCGCAGATGCACGTCGGCCTTTACCCCCACGTACAGTTGCACGAACGCCATCAGCTCGCGATGCAGCCATGCGCCGGGCAGGAGATCATGAGCCTGCCGGGCATCGACCGGCCGCAGCGTGACGCGCACCGCGCGACTGCGATAGGTCAACCGCTGGCCGAGCACATAGCCACCGCCGAGCCCCTGGCGGGCGCCATCTTCCGGCGCAGCGGCACGGCCCGCAGAGCTCAGCGGCCGCGGCTGTCCTGCGCGCGTGACCGCCGGAAAGAACTCGTCGACACGCACCCCAACGCCGGGGACGGCGAGTGCGACAACACCGGCCAGCCCTTCGGGTGTGCGTGTGTGCTGGATCAGCAGCCCAAGCAGCGCGAGCATGCGCGAATCGGGCAGACCGGCGCGTTGCGGCTTGTCGCCCCACCCGAAACCAGCCAGACAGAGAAGATTGCGCGAATGCCCGTCGCTGCCACCCGGACGGAAGCTTTCCGGATAGCGGTACTTCTTCCAAGCGCGGTACAGCAGCGTCACGAAACGGTGGTTGAACTGGTCGAGAAACGCCTCGACGACCTCGTGCCCCTCCTCGCGCAGCACGATTTCGTCGATCATGTGCGGCGGCATCGCCGCGTCGACGCCATACAGGCCCATGAACGTCGTGCGTACGGTTGGCGGCGCATCCGGTCCGAATGTGCCCGACCCGTCATCGAACTCCACCGAGGCAATTTCACCAGCGGGGAAACCGGTGCGCGGGCGCGGCCGGAAGCGCACGGGCTCGTGCTCTGGCGTATCGCGCGTGCCGAAGCCCGGCAGCCGCCCCGAAGGCGCTTCCCCGGAGGCACCGGGCATGCGCACCTCAAGCAGCCGGCATAGCTGCATGAAGTTCATCAGCGGCGCGCGGGCGAGCAGCGACGCCACGAGCGGGTCGAGATCGGGCAACTCGTTCCCCAAGGGGACTTCCTGCGGGGCGCGCGGTTTCATAGGGGTGCCCGTTGCGCCTTGCTGCGCGGCCAGTCCGTGCGGGTCTGCGACGGCAGGCTCACGATCGACAGCTTCGTGAAGAGGTTGATTTCCGCGTACTGCGCGAAGAAACGATGCAGCAGCTCGCCGAACAGCTTTACGTCACCCTCCCCCGCGAACGCGTGCGAATCGAGCGTCACCTCGATCAGCACGCCGCGCTCGACCGAGCCGCCCGACACTTCCTCGAGCAGCTCCTGCGAAACCCACAGGATGCCGGCGAGCCGCCGGCGGTTCAGCTCGTCGTTGGTCCAGTCGTAGAGCGCGAGCGCGCCGCGCAGGACTTCCGCGTTCATCATCGACAGGAAGTTCGGCGCGAGGTGCGACAGCACCCGCCACTGGAAGCGGTCGCCCGTCGGTGGATAGAGCGGCAGGGTTGGCGCGACGAGATTTTTCACACCCACCACGTTGGGCGTGCTCGCCGCGAGCTCGGCAATGCTCGCTTCGCGCAGGCCCTTCCTTGGCAGCATACCGTTCGTGCCCGTCACGCGCAGCGACAGGCTTTCCTCGGGCAGCGTGTCCATCGTTTCCCATGCGTGGCCGCCGAGAACGACCCAGCTCTCGTGCAGCCCCGATACGCCGGGGCGCACACGGGCATGGAAATACCGCTCCGGCGCTTCGTGGCGCAACATGCCGCCGCGATGCCGGAAGGTCGCGAACGGCACGTATTCGTAACGTTCTGCCGTGTCGTGATCGAACGCCTCGATCGCATCGACCGAATACGTCTCGACGTGCTCGCCCTGATGGCCGGCCGGCACCACGCGATATTCCGTCTCGTGGTGATCGATCTCGATCGGCTCGGCGTCGAGTTCGAACAGGTTGATCACCGGCGTGCAGAAGAGTCGCACGTTCTCCGCGTCAAAACGCTGGTCGGACGGGTACGTGTGCTTCAGCACGATCTCAAGTTCGAATTGGGTCGACTTCTCTGGCAGCTTCGAAATGTCGAGTCCGCAGAGGTCGACGAACAGGAACTTCTCGCGGAACGTGAAGTACTCGAGCAGCAGCTGGTATCCCGAGAACGAGGCATCAGCCTTCGGCCACAGCCGCTCTTCGGTCGAGAAGCCGGCGGGTTCGAGCGTGACGCTGGTAAGCGGCACCGCTTCGCCGTCGCGTACTTCCGGAATGCGCCAGTGGATCGAGTCGACTTGCCGTGTGAGCGCGAGATGCATCGAGAACGCAACCGGCAGATCCGCATTCAGGTGCAGGCGCAACCGCGAAAGATCGGTTTCCTTGCGGCGCGCCGAGCCGTCGAGCGCGAAGCCAAGCCGGATCACCGAGCGGCCGTCGTGACGCACGGTCGGCCCGGCATGCGTGATGGCGACCGGTTGCAGCGTCACCGCCTGCGTGGTCCGGTACAGGCACTGCACCGCTTTTGGCGTCGTGCCTTCAGCACCCGCCACCGGCGGCACGGCAATCGGCGCCGAACGCACCGGCACGCCCGCCGGCACCACTTCGGTTTTCTGGAGCTTTTCCGCGAGCGGAATCAGCTCGACGACCGACAGCGACGGAATCATCCGCAGGTAGTGTGGCCACAGGAGGCTCACCAGCCCCTCGGTGAGCTCCGGCAGCTCGTCGTCGAGCTTCTGCTGGAGGCGACCAGCGAGGAATGCAAAACCCTCATGGAGCCGCTCGACATACGGATCGCGGTCGCCCACGCGATCGAGGTTGAGCAGGCGCGCCCGGTCGGGATGGGCCTTCGCGAATTCCTTGCCGGACTCGCGCAGATAGCGCATTTCCGCTTCGTAGTAGCGCAGGATCGGATCGTCGTTTTCCATTGAAAATTGTTCTCTATAAGACCATCGGGCGTCTGCGAATTGCTTCCAGCCCTTGCGCCATCAGATAACCGGCGATCGCGAGCAACCCGGCCGAGGTAAAGGCAGCGAACCACAACTGAAGGGGCTGCTTTTTGATGATCGAGAACGGCAGCCAGATCAGCCAGGTGCTCAATGCTGAAAAGCAGATGTGTGCAAGCCGATCGTGTTTCAGCGAACGCGTCATGACGGCAAAGAGGACGGGCGTCAGGATGAAATTCGACGCCGCCATTGCAATGACGAGAACAGGATTTCCACGCAACACGTAGCCGATCACGGCTCCCATCAGCGGCAACAGGATCAGCACGGCCAGATACGGGACAATCCAGCGACGGAAATCGAGTTGCCAGAGCCAGGTTTCCGGATGCAACGAAATGACGCGTCGGCCCAAGACCTGTCCGCCTTTCGCACCGATTGCCGCCACGAGTCCGGCAACAAACATCTGGGCGATGTTGAAACCATCCTGATGGTCGAATAATGGAGTGAAATAGCCCTCAAACACCGCAAATGCGTACGCGGTGCCGAAGAACGTGTAAAGGTTGAGAGTCTTGTTCATGGTTGTAGCGAGAGGGACAGTGCGCGTGCCGGGTCGAGTACAGTGAGTTCCGCCTGCAGTTCCCCGATTCGGCGCGCGAGCGCCGGCTTGTCCGCGTCCTTGCGGCTGCTCATCGCTTTCAGCGCTCGGACCAGTTGCTGCTTGACCTCGAAGACCAGCGCCGGCTCCCAGCGGATCAACGGCAGCGAGCGGGATGATGTGTCCAGTTCGGCGAGCAGTGCCAGCGCCGTGTCCGCCCGTCCCGCGTGGTCGGCAAGGCGTGCCATCACGAGCCGTTGCAGGTAACGGTGGCGGTCGGTCTTCAGTCCGGGCAGTGCGTCAAGCCAGCCGAACGCTGCCTCGACGCCATCGCGCCCGGCAAGCTCCCGCGCCTGTGCCTCGATCTCCGGCCAGTCGCCGGCGGAATCGCCGTCGCTATCGGCCGACACCGGTAGCGGCGCAACGGTCTCGCCCGCTTCCAGGTCGCGTACGACGGCGTGCCGCGCGATCCATTCGAGGGTCGTGTCATCAGCGAACGGCGTGCCATCGTTGAAGGCGAGCCGCTCGATACCAGGTAGCCGTTCGAGGAACAGCGCGAAATCCGCGCGCAGCAACTCGCGCCATGCGCTGTACGGTGCGCCCACGTGGTCGAGCGCGACGTGCTGGAAGTACTGCAGGTCGAACCACAGGTGATTCACACCCTCCATGAACGCGCCTTCGACGCGCTCAAGCAGTTCGTGCCACTGCTTCTGCAGCACAAGCCGTTTTAGCTGCTGGCGCAGTTCGCCGCGCGGGGGAACGAGGCGCGTGCGGGAAGCCGCATCCGCTGGTGGCACTTCGTGCAGCGTGTCCCAGCGCACGCTGCGCACGAGCCGCACGGACGGCAGGTAGCCGTTTTCCTGGTCGCGCAGCCAGAGCGCCATCGTGCGCGCCTGGTCCAGCAGATCGCGCGTCGAGGCGATGGCGCTGGACGATGTTGATACGGTATTGGCCGACGGCGGCGCCGTCTCCGGTTCCGTCCCGCGCATGGAATCGTCCTTGCGCTCAAACCGGGAGACCAGTGGCTGGAGATTGGGGCGCGCAGCCTCCGACCAGGCACCTGTTCGGGACACCAGTACGTCGAGCGCGGCGAGCGCGCGTTCGAGGTCCGCCGGCGCAAACGCTCCCCGGCTGTCGAGCAACTCGATCACGCGCGTGGTGGCCAGCATTTCGAGCGCGCCCTTCTTCGCCTCGGCGCGCGCGGGCAGCACCGCCTCGCCGAAGCGGTCGACGAGCGCGGCGGCCAGCTCGAGTCCGTCGGCAAAGCCCGCGGGACCATCCTGCCGCAACCGGGCGAACGCGTGATAGCCCGCCAGTCGCAGATCCTTGCCGGTTTCCTTGAGCAACTGCTCGCAGGAGCGGACGATCAGGCCGTCATCGATGCCGGAAAGCTTTTGCGTTTCCTCCCGCAGCGCGAAGAAGACGTCCTCGTAGCCGGGATCGCGGCCGACGCCCCCCTCGCCCGCGAGCGGCAGCAGCCACGCGTTCCACGCGTCGAGGCGCGTACGCGCGAGTTGCTCGGCGTCGTCGCGCGCCGGAAAAAGGCTTTTGAACAGTCCGCCCAGCATCACTCGACCTCCGGCAGCGTGCCACGTGGTAACGGCATCGCGGCGTGTTTTGCCGCCTCGATCATCGACGCTGGCAGCGGCGGCGGATTGACGGCCGACAGCTTCGGACCCGCCTTCGCTGCGCCCGTGACAAAGATCCGGGTGGGCAGCGTGAAGTGCCTGAGCTGCAGCACGTCGAGCGGCCCCGCACCCGCCTCGCTGCGCAACTGCACGCGCAGCGCAATGCCCTGGCTCGTATCCGGGGTCCACATCAGCAGGTAACGCGCGCTGTCCTGCGGCGACACCTTCGCGCGCTCCAGCAGCCGGATCAGGCCAAACCGGCCCTGCGAATCGAGCGCCGTGCGCAGCCCGCCCTGCTCGGTCTGCCATTCGATGTGCGACAGGTTCTCCAGCGATTGCCCGGGCCACTCGAACGGCGTCCACTCCTGCTTCTGGTTGAAGTAGTGCAGCTCGCGCCCGGACAGCACGAACTTCATGTCCGTGACGCCCGGTGTCGGCACGGCCTGCAGCTCGTAGCGCACGTGTGCATCTCCGGACGGGAACAGCACGGTCGAGATGCGGGTGAGCTGGTTCAGGCTGGCGAGGAAGCCCGGATCGATCGTCAGCGCGCCGTGGTCGGCACCCTGCGCGGCGACCCACCGGTCGCCCTGCCGCTCGACGACGCCGGCGAGCTGCGTCGTCACGAACTGCGTGATGACGCCGTTATCCGGCCGCATGAAGCGCGCCATTTCGGGCAGCGACGCGTCATTGTCGGAGTCGGCGAACGGGTAACGCCCGCCGAATGTCCTGTTCCAGTCCGCGACGATCGCCGTGCGCCAGATCTCGTTCAGGCTCGAGGCGGCCGGCTGTACGACAACCTGCCAGGTCTGGTCGAACGGTGCGCGGAACAGCTCGCCAAACCCGGACCACTGCTCGCCCAGGCTTGCGGCGAGGCGGCTGGCGTAGTCTCGGCTCTCGGCCATGTCGGACGTCTTGCCCTGCAGGACCGACTGTGCCGCCTGACGCGCCATCGCGTCGGGGTCGGCACCGGAGACAATCTGCGAAGCCTTGAGGCGCATGGCGGTGACCCGCTCGAGGTACCGCGCGAGACTCAGGTCACCCGTCGCGGCCAGTTGTGCGGCGGCCTTGCTGTTCGCAGGCGCGCCGGACACGAGATCACTGCCCGTCAGGCGCAGGATCGGGCCGAAAGCCTCGGCCAGCGGCGCCAGCTGCGGCTGGGCTTGCTTCGACGGGTCCTTCTGATCGGTGCCGACGAGCTGCTGCGCCTTGCTGATCAGGTTATCCGCGAGCGACTGCGCGTTCGCGCCGGCGCCCGCCTGGTAGACGACCGCATTCATCAGCGCGACGAGCGGCGAGCGCTGCGGGTCGCCCAGCAGCGTCAGTTGGTCGGCCGTGGCCGAAAGCGTCGGCGCCGGTTGCCAGCGCAGGCTGTTAAGGAACAGCGCCCACGCGCGCGCGTAATCGTCAAAGTAGCGCTGGCGTAGCTCGGCTTTGAGCGTCGACGGCGCCTGATTACGGGTTTTCACGTCGGACAGGACCCAGTCACCGGCGACGTTCTGCTGCTCGCTTGCTTCGTCGATCGCTTTCGAGATCCGTTCATCCCACGCGGCACGCGTGAACACGCCCGGCACGGTCGCCGTCGTGTTAAAGAGCCCCCGACCGGTCGTGTCGCCGAGCAGCGTCGCGAGCGAGACTGGCGGATATTTGGCCTTCGCCTCGTCGAGAATCTGCTGGTAGACCGCGTCGGTCGAGTTCTGGATGCCGCGTACGCTGATGACCGTCTGGCGCGTCGAGGCAACGAGCCCGAGATCCGGCGTCATTTCGGGCAACACCCCGCGGCCCAGGTGGTCCGCAAAGAATGCGATCGTGTGCTGGCGCAGGTCTTCCCAGGTGCCCGACGACAGGGGCGAGTTCGCGGGGCGCGTGGGCGCGGCAGTCGCGACGAGCTGCGGGGTCAGGAAGGCGGCGACTGCGCGTTCGGGCCTCGCCAGCATCAGGTACGCCTTCAGCGTGTCGTAGGCGGCCTGCACCTGCGCATTGCCGCCGCTGGCGATCTCGGCATCCGACAGCGATGCAAGCTGGCGCAGACGTTCCTCGAGCTTCTGCCGGATCGGTGCGACAAGGATGCGGCTCGCCGCGTTCGCATAGCCCGACCATAGTGCATCGAGCAGTGCGCCGTCGCGGTTCAGGCCGAGCCGCGCCGTCCACGGCGCGCCGTCGCGCTGATGGATTTCCAGCGTATCGATCTGCCGATCCAGACCATTGAGAGTTTGCAGGGCCTGCGTTCGATCCTGGACGGTGGACAGCTGGGCGACGGTATCGGCCGCGTTCCGGATCGTCGCACGGTTGACGAATCCCGACAGCATCGTGCCACCGATCCAGCAGCCGACCAGCCCGGTAGTGAGCCATGCCGCTGTCGTCGACAGCGAAAAGCCAACGCGGCGGCCGTGGATCTTGCGACTGTGGGCGGCGACGGTCTGCCAGATCGTCCGGTGTTGCGGTCCTACGTGCGGCTCGCCATCATTCGCATCGGCGGGCGTCGGCGGCGCCAGTTCGCGTTCCTTGAACAGCGGTGCGAACAGAAGTCCATGAACTGCATGCCGCCAGACACGGGACTGGGCAGTCTGCAGGACCAGTCCCGACAGCGCACTGCGAAGGTTCGAAATGTGCTGGGACAGTTCGGCGGGATAGCGGTCGCGGGCATCTTTCGTCAGTCGCACGACGCCGGCGTCCGCAAGGTTGTAGGTGAGGTCGTGCAGCGACGTGTCGATCTCGTCGGCTCTAACGCGCGCGTTCGACCACGTGAAGCCGATCGCCTCGTCGGGACTTGAGATTTCGTCGCCGAAATCGGTGACGTTGAGCAGATACGCGGGCGCGGCCCAGCGCAGCGCGCGGGCATGGCGCGCGAGCCGTTGGGCGAGGTCGTCGGTGTCGAACGGCGTGTTGGCTGAACTGCGGTTACGCGTCACCGCCACGATCGCGTCGACCGGGCGACGGCGGCGCAGGCGCCTGATCTGGTCGAGCCATTCGGTCTCGAGCGTGTCGCGCGTTTGCCTGGCGTATAGCAGGATCGTGTCACCGGTGATCAGGTACCCCGCATCGACGAGTCCTGGCGCCAGACGCTTCACCAGCGGTACGTCGCCGACCACGAGCACCCATCGTCCGTGATAGCGCCAGCGCCGGCCGTGGCGGTCCTTGAGAGTTGCTCTGATGCTGTCACGCCTAATAAGAGAGAGTTCATTGCGTGCGGTCTCAGGCGCTTCAACGCGTGCGAGCCGGTCACGCTCATGTCGGCCCCCTTTACGATAGTGTGAGTGGCGTGCCGCAACACGCCATGCGGCTGACAGTGCTCCCCTCCCGAGTAGCAGGACCAAGCCGATGAGGCAAACGAAAGCCAGTCTGCGTTTGGGCGAAGGTTCGAAATTTGAACCATTGAACCAAACATATATGGCGGCGAGCGCTGTTAGTGCCCCAACGAGAATCCAGTAACCAGATTTATGTAACTTCATACCGTTGCGTCTGTCGATGTTTGGCCTACCGGTTGCACTACCGCAAAGCGAAGCAGGTGTTCTCGCCATGCAATCAGTTGCGGACTGTTGCTGTTCGCCGCATGTTCAATCCCGAGCGCAATAGCAAGCCAACCCGTGGCACCGCCGAGATGCCCGAGAATCGAATCGACATCATGGATACCTGAGAGGTTCTCTGATTGTGTGACACCGCTCGCGAGACCAGACATGCTTTTGGCAATTGCTGCTTTATCGGTAGACCTAAGCCCGGCTTCCCAAAGGTGATTAACCTTGTCGCCGGTCGTTCGGCCCCATTGCAATGCATTAATGAGAGCTGTGTCAGTGTTATCCGCTTCTGCTTCCACCGGTCGGTGCAGTAGCGCGATTGGATTGATGTAGTGACGGCGAGCCAGTGGTGCCCACGATAGCAACAGCGCGACCGCGGCCTCAGAGCCGCCTTGCTCTGGCGTATGGTGAAGCCGCGCTGCAGCGAGCAGGAGGAATTTTTCCAGTTCCGGGCCGCCTCGAACGTCAAGCCATTCATCCAGTAACATGACGCCCGTGTCGGTTTCGATCACACCAGCTTTCATTACACGCAATTTTTCAGCGTGCCAGCACGCCTGCCAGAGATTGAGCAGCGCTTCCTTATCGGCATCTTCGGGCAACTGCAATTTCACGGAGAAGGGCGCATCGCGAGGAATCGTTCGTACGCTATTCGCAATTGAACGAATCAACTCCTGGAAGCATACGCGGTAACGCGATGGGTCTTCATCGTCACCAATAAGCGGCAGCGCAGAAAAACCGTTGACGTCAGTTTCATTCCCTAAAGCCAACGCTTCGCGAGCGTCCGTTTCCTTAGCGAGAATGGCCGCGACGTCGCCGGTTCCGGCTCCAGTCAAATAGGCAGATCCGACGACCGCGAGCGGATCACAGGCAAATTGCAAGGCCTTTTCACGGTCCGCGCGCAGTACCTCGCTTTCGGCATCGATACGATCACTCTCCTGCTCGTAATAGAGAGCGCGGAGCCCGAAACCGACAGCCCAGAGGAGAAAAGGAATTGCGAGAAGTTGGATCCAGAATTTTTGCGTTCCCGTAGGGTCGGCTTTCGGCCATGTCACCAAGGTGCCGACGCCCCCGGCTACCATAATGAGTATCAGGAACACCAGCCATAGAATCAATCGCGGCGGTGACGGACGGGGCTCTGGCGATTCCGCAGGAGGGAGTGTTACAGGCATCAGCTTACCGCAAACTCGAGATCAGACGGCAGCCACACATGGCACGAAATCCGTGCCGTGCAATTGGGATACCGTCATCGGTCATCGTGTCGTCCCCGTTGATGATGAGGTTCGGCTTGATGTCGTGCAAAGGACATGTCACTTCATCGCCTTTGCGGGCGACAAACTGATCATCGAAACGCATGGTCTTCGATGCGCTGATTACCCGGCCGCCGTGATCGGTAGCGTCTCCCAGACGAATGAGGTCCATCATTTTCTTCTCCTCTAATATTCAGTCGCCGCACAGCGCTAGACAGTGGCACCTGTATCGTTCGACGGCACCGTTGCCTCCGAGAGGCTCCAGTCGTTTGCAGGCACATACGAAACATCGCCGAAGTACATCATTCGCCAGTTCTGAAGTTTCGAAAAGTCTGTTCCGAAACCGGCCACCGAATCGTGAACGAGGTAGCCGAAGAAATCGAGGAGGACTTTCGCCTCACTGCTTGCGCCGGTAATCAGCGAGACGTCTTCATAGGCGCGTGCCAAGGTCGCCTCTCGCAGGGTCAGGGTCTTGCCGTTCAGTTTCATGGTCTCCGCTTCTCCCGTCGCAGCATTGACCGCGAGACCGCCCGCCGTGATGAGACCGAGTTCCTTATCCTGATCCTTAACAAGATCGCCGTTACCTGTCTGTGCAAGCACCTGCTTCGCCTTGGGAAGACGGGCGCGGGCCGTTTCGTCATTGGTCAGCTTGGACAAGTAGCTGCGTGCCAGATAAAGAGGATAAAGATGATCTGCAACCGCTTGCTCGAGAGGCCCGTTTGCTTGCGCTCTTCTCTGATATTGATCGAAGAGCACCTGAGTTTTCGGCGAGAGGTCGAACGACGCTCGGACCTTTGCGCCAACGTTTTCTAAAGACTGAAGTGGAACGCCGGCAGCGCGCGCCGCGCGGTACATATGCAAGAGCGGGACTTGGCTCAGCTTCTCCTCGTCTTGAAGCGCCCTTGTTTGCTCTCCGGGAGCGTATCCGCCGCCAACGTCCGAATGCACGCCCGGATAGACGACCTCGACACAGTTTCGGGGATAATTTTTCCCGTCACGCACGGAATCGAGCGGAAACGAATCACGAACTTCGTGCGCAGCCACGTAGTGAATGCATTGCTCGACCATGCCAGGTATTTTGAGGTTTTTCGCCCAATCGTAGTGACCGTCCTTCGGCGCGACCGCCAACCCGGCACCTAGAACCGGGGAAATCACATTGACGGCAAATTTCAGGACCGGGCTGCGGTCCACCGACTGTGCGCTGGCCGGCAAACCGGCTGACGCAACTGTGTCGAACAATCCCATGAAATACAGCCGGATGGGATAGCCCTGATAGCGCCATCCCCCTCCATCCTCTTTGCATTCCCTGGAAAGCCAAACTGCAAAGGCGCGGGCCGACGCGGCCCCTCGTGAGAAGCCGAACAGGGCGACATTGACCATACGGATCGGCTGCTTTGGGTTCGTCGCACGCGCCTTGGCCTTTGCAATTCGCTTGTCGAACTCGGTCCGTGCCCATTGCAGGCGTTTTTCGCCACCGACGCCAAACCCGAGCCCCAACGGACTTGTTGTCTTTTCCCCAATCTCAGGAAATGGTGTTCCCAAGCCATTGATGTAGATGCGATACCGTCCCGTACTTTCGTCGTCAACGGGGTGTACGGAGTACAGTCGTGCGACATTGCTCTGCTTGGACTTTTCCGTATCTTTGAAGAGATTGTTGCCCGTCCCATCGAAGAAGAGCGAAATCCAGAGCGATTGTGAGCAATCTGGCGTGCCAGGACGTTTGGTTGCGTCTACACATGCCATAGACGCGGCACGTTGCTGACGTTCAATGGCTGTTAACGACCGCAGACCTGCTGAAGTAGGGATTTGCGTGTTATCCAACATGGCGTTCATTCTCTCTATCGAACGAAAGGTAGACGTCGCTCAAGCTTCAATCGCGGAGGCGATGGGCCGTCTGAGCCGGAGATAGCAGCTTCTATGTGACCATCAGGGTAAAAGTGAATTTCGAGATAACTCGGGTCCGGAGGGATGGGACCTTTCACTTCGACTTGCACCTCCTTGTACGGAGCAGCAGCTTCAATTATCTTTCTCGGAGGATAGGATTCGAGAGCGTCCATTTGGTATTTCACGTCAACCGAAAATGGCGTTTTGGTGCTTCGACTCATCACTACGCAGCATGTGGTTCCTCCTCCTCCAGCCGTTGGAGTGCTCAGTTCAAGGTTTCCTCCGCCTTGACCGTTCACTCCGAAGTTGGCGACAGCGCGATCGGTGTAGTTGTAGCCAACGATCCCGAGCATGTACGGCTCCTCTTTCTTGCAGGCGGACATCCCGCCGATAGCTAGCAAGCCGACAACCGCAATGAACGTCCATCGGATGGTTTGCTTAAGTCGCATGGTTGCTGGCTTTCTCCCGGAAGAATTCCCAAGCACTGTGAAGTGCTCGGCCATTCGAGTGTTGCGGCAGACGGTATAGAGGTGGCTCGTCGCTGCCGGCCAATGGCCTCGACCTGCCACAGCAGGAATTTGTGTGCTACTCATAGCCGGGCAGTCTCGCTATCGCGAAAGAAATGTATATGTCGCTCAAACTGCGATTACGAATTTTTAATCAATTCCTCTTTGAGGAGAACAGAGCCACTCCTTTCGCTGAGTAACCACGTATCCCTTTTTTCCATACATTGTTTTGTTGTCTCATTGGTTCCAACTTCAGAATAATCACGAGCCACTCGCCAAAGTTCATGCGTAGACAGAGATCGGGCAGAATATGTTTCCTTAACTTGAACTCCTGTCCCCAAACTGGCGCAGGAAACTTCATCTATCAGCACCTCTCGACGTCGCCGCTCCCTGTTGGCGACAGGCCAGTTCCAGCGCGTGCGCACATCCTGGTCGCGCGTACCAAAAAGACAAAACGTTGGATCGGATGGATCGTCCAATTTGTCTAGGAACCATAGCCCCGACCAAACAAGGAATACGGCAAGTGCGGTGATTGCGAGAATAATTTCGCAGCTTTTGACATTCGGCTCACCGTTAGATTTCTTTGTATTGGCAGGGACCTGGCATTATTCGTTGCTGCATCAATAAACCTCAGTTGTCACGCATAGCGCATTGCAAATCCGATCTCACGCGGTCGGCAAGCAGCATCGTGCTATTCAGTTCATCTTGCGACGCGTTGGCGATAGACTCTTCGCAGATCCGATAGCGTGTCCGTGCGTCGAAGGCTGCGACAAGATCGTCATCTGTCAATTGGAGGATGTGCAGGATTGAGTCTGGCAGACCGGCATCGAGGAATGCAGTCGTCTGCGAGTCGTCCAACTGAAGAGGACCGCGATACTGATCGACTGTCGCATCAGTGCACCCAATGTTCTTTAATGCACCGTAACGGTCGATATGCCACCATTCCTTCGCAAGGCAGAAGTACGATCGGTGCTGCTCAGAGGACAGAACACAGTCGAGTACCGGAAGCGAGCGCGTATCAAAAAATTTCATCTGCCACTCACTGCGGTCATCGCAGATCACATTCAGTCGCTCCTTAAGGCCGGCAACGAGGTCATTAAACTCGAGCTGTGAAAACAGGAAGGAGACGGCCCGAAAATCGTCGGCGCAACATTGCGCGAGCCTCGTCAGCAGGCTTGATGGTTGGGCCGTCGTTCCTGAAATGTGGACAAGGTATGGACCGTACTGGTTGCGCCGGTCATCTGACGGAGCGTCGAAAATCAAAGAGAGTCGCTGGTTGCCGACATTCTGCCCAAGCCATTGTTGCAACTCGCGATAGAGCTTCGGATAGGCAACGCCATACACCAAGGCGCAGGTTTGCAGGCCGGGATTGGATGCTTGGAATTCTCGAATCGCCTCGATGAGCGATTCCGTCTCGAGTTCGGGGTTTTGCGTGTTCATTTTGTGCCCAGCAGTGCGCCCTGGGAAAATTCGGCCAGCAGACAAGGAATACAGATAGACTTGGGCAACAGCGGCAGTATCGGCTGCATTGATGCGGGTCCGGGCTTATCCCACGATGTGCACCTTTCCAGGATGGCGCCCATGGTTCCGTTCTCAATGCGGTTTCCGTCGATCTTTATATACGAACCACCAGCACCAATCCAAACCTCTTTTTCTGCCGAGAGAACCAGTCGACCGTTGGTGCTGGTGATCGAAATGTCCTTCAGTGCAGCCAGTTCCATCGCGTCACTTTGCGCCTGAATCTCGACCTTACCCTTTGCCGCGAATATCTTGAGGCCGAGACGCTCTGCTAACAGCGAGATCGCTTCACCGGCGGCGATCGTAAATCGCTTCAGCACACCGACATCGGCGTTACCGCCTGCAGTCGCGATGAGATTTTGACCTGCGCTTACCTGCAGGTGACCGCCAGAGACCAATCCCATCCCCGCAGGTGCACTTATGAGAACGCCAGCTTGTCGAAGCTCTTTCAAGGTTCCTTCGAACAGGGCCTTTTGCTGCTCGTAGTCCGCTGCGAGAGCGTGAGCCGCCTGTGCGGCGTCAGACAACGCCTGCATCTGCTCCAGCGCGCGCTCAAGCAATTCGCGCGCGGACTGCATTTCTAGCTGTTTGCCCTGCCCGCCCTCCTGTGGATCGGCAGACACAAACACGCCCTTTGCCGCTCGGACTGCGGCGTGCCCGTCTGTACGTAATTCGGCGCCTTCACCACGTTCCTTGCGGTTTTCATCGACCATGTGGCCGAGATTGAGTTCGCTGGTCTGATGCGGCGTGGTCAGGTGAATGTGCTCGACACCTTCCTTGTCCTCCATCCGCAGTTCGTTCTGCGCGGCCGTGCGAACGATGTTGCGGGTGTGATTCAGGTTGTTGACGAGGTCCGGATGCAGGCTGTCATGCATGGCCCCAAGCATCACAGGCCTGTCCGGATGGCCGTCGGTAAAGACGATGGCGACTTCCGCCCCGTCGATCAGCGGGAAGTGATGACCGTAATTGTCGCCGCTGTACGGCTTGGCAAAGCGCACCGGCCGGCTCGTGCCGCCTGGACTCCACTCGTCGAGGTCGAACGGAAGCTTGATTACGTACCAGCCCTGCTCCGTCAGGTACGCGTACTTGTAGTTGCCGGGCGATGTAATGCGCGCCGGCAGGATGCCGTCGATGGCCGGCCGCTTGATCGAGCTCATCGGCGTGCGCCAGACCCGGTCCGACGGAATCCCCTCGAAGGTCACCCAGTACGAGTCGCCGCGGCCACCACCCGATTCAACCGACGTGATAAAGATCCCGTGTCTCGCATCAACCGGATTCGGGTCGACGCGCATGACCTCACCCGCCTCCAGCCAGAACGGATTGCCGGTGCCCTTGAAGGTGATCTGGTTCGCCAGATACTCCTCGTGGCGCCGGCGGGCGACGTTCTTGCCCTCTTCCGGCGTCTCGTAGTGCTCGCCCCAGCGGTAGTCGATGCCGTTCGTCGTCTTGTCGTCGCGCGCGGCATTCTCCTCGACCAGCAGCGACACGCCCGCCTCGCGGTGGTTGTAATCGTGCAACCGCACTGCTTCGGGGACGCGCCGGGTCCGCTTGTCGAGCGTCTTGATCGCGTCCATGCCGGAACTCTCGAGCCCGGAGTCGCGACGATACGGCACGGTGCGCTGCTTGCGCGCGTACGCGTCGAGGTCGTCGCCGAACACCATGACCGACCGGTCCTTTTTCTGCTCCCAGCGGAACCAGATCCCCTCCTGCGCACAGATGCGCTGGATGAAGGCAAACGTTGTCTCGTGATATTGAGTGACGTACTCGTGCCGCTTGTATTTGTGGCGCAACTGGAATGTGAAATCGACGCCAGCACGGTAGCCGTAATGGCGCAGCGTGTCAGTCACGATTTCCTCGACCGACTGCTTCTGGAACAGCCGGCTCGTGACGCCCCGGTTCAGGTCGGCGAGCGCCGGCTCGAGCCGGACCCGATAGTGCGTCTGGTCAGCCGACGTTGCAAACTCATCGAACTCCGTGATGATGCCGTGGATGGTGTACGCCGCCGGCATCTTGCTGAACTGCTCCGCGTTCTCCCCAAACATCTTGCGCAGATAGTCCATGTTCGGATCGACCGGGGCAATGATGAACTTCGCGGGGCGGCCGACCACCTGCTCCATCGGGATGCCGGCGACGGGGCTCGTGAACTCGATGTCGTACCGGTACAGCTCGCTCACGGCGTCCATGCCCGCGAATTTGAGGACGGAAGTCGGCGCCGGATGCGGCGCCAGCTTCAACTCGTAAGCCTGTGTAGGCAGAATCGACGACATGCAGCAACTCCGTTGAGCGAGCAAACGATAAAAGCAGCGACGCCGGAGCCGTCATTGCTCCGGCGACAGGCACATACGTGCGACGGGATCAGCTCTTGGCCTTGGGCATCTGCGACACCAGCGAAAGACCGATGTCCATGCCTTCGACCTGGAAGTGCGGGATGATGAAGAGCTTGATGCGGAAGAAGCCCGGGTTGTCCTCGATGTCCTCGACCGTGACCTTCGCGTCGCGCAGCGGGTGCGAAGCCTGCAGCTCGTCGCCGGGGTCCTTCATCTCGGTCACGAGACCCTTGATCCAGCTGTTCAGCTCAAGCTCAAGCAGACGCCGGTCCTTGGTCGTACCGATGTTCTCGCGCTGGATCAGCTTCAGGTAGTGCGCGATGCGCGAGAGCAGGAAAATGTACGGCAGGCGCGCGTTGATGCGGCTATTGGCGGTCGCCTCCTTCGTCTCGTACAGCGCCGGTTTCTGGGTCGAGCTGGCCGAGAAGAAGCAGGCGAAATCGTGGTTCTTGTAGAACGACAGCGGGATGAAACCGAGGTTGGCGAACTCGAATTCGCGCGTCTCCGGAATCAGCACTTCGGTCGGGATCTTCGGCTGCACGCCGGTACCGAGGTCGTACAGATGGACCGGCAGGTCTTCGACCTTGCCGCCTGCCTGAGGGCCGCGAATCTGCACGCACCAGCCGTTGTTCACGAAGCTGCGCACCATGTTGGCCGCGAACGCAAACGATGCGTTGACCCACAGGTACCTGTCGTGATCCGGGCCCTTCACCGCTTCTTCATAGTTGAAGGCGCGCACCGGCGTCGTATCCTTGCCGTACGGCAGGCGGCCGAGCACGCGCGGCATCGTGAGGCCGACATAACGCGCATCGTCCGTGTCGCGGAAGCTCTTCCACTTGATGTACTCGGCGCGATCGAAATAGTTGCCGATGTCCTGGATCGCGGCCACTTCCTCCATCGATTGCTTGCCGAAGAACGCTGCCCCCACCGAGCCGATGAACGGCATATGGGCCGCGGCCGCGACCTTCGAGATGTTGCGCAGGAGCGCCACGTCCATCGGCGAATTCGTGAACTCGAAGTCGCTGATCATCGCGCTGATCGGCTGGCCGCCCGGCGTGTCGTACTCTTCGATGTACGTGAGGCGGTAGAGGCCGCTCTGGATAAGCTCCGGCGTGTCCTCGAAGTCGCGCTGCAGCGCATCCTTCGACACGTCGAGCACCTCGATCCGGGCGTTCTTGCGGAAATCCGTGCGGGAGACAAGCATCTTGAGGCCGCGCCAACGGCCTTCGAGCGCCTGGAATTCCGGCGTGTGCATCACGGCGTCGAGCTGACGGCTAATCTGCCGGTCGAGCTGGCCGATGTAGAAATCGAGCAGCGACTTGTCGAGCCGGTCGACAGGTTTGCTTTCCTTCGCGATCAGGTTGAGCAGTGCATCCATGCCGCGGGCGACGCGCTCGTCGGCCGACGCCTCCGACAGCGCATCGTTGTCGCGGAACACTTCAAGCGGACGCGCCTCGGCGACCGTCTTCAGGTTGATCTTGCTGCACAGCGAGGCATAAACACTGTCCGTTTGCTGCGAGGCGTCGAGCACAACGGTCTCGGTTGCGCCCTGACGGGATTCGTTCTGTTTCATGATTCTCTCAGTCTCGGTTCGAATGGCGACGTGATTGCGTGAGGCGGTGAGGGCCATCTTTGGCCGGCCGCGCTCAGGCATGGCCTTCCGGTAGCGTCGCCGCCGTTGCAATCTGCGCCAGTTCGCCGCGCAGCTTGTCAGACAGACGTTTATCCTTCAGGATCTTCTCGAACTCGCGACGGAACGTGCCGTTGTCAAGCAGGTTACTTTTCAGATCGCGCAGCAGGTTGCGCATCGCCAACATCGCCTGCATTTCCGGAATCTGGCGGGCGACCTGCTCCGGCTCGAAGTCCTTCATCGAGCGGAACGAGAGGCTCACCGGCAGCTCGGAACCATCGCCCGCGAGCGTGTTTTCCGCCGCGATCTTTAGATCCGGTGCGTAGTCGGCCAGAACAGCATCGAAGTTGTTCTTGTCGATATTGACCTTCTTGCGCTCTGCCAGCGGCGCCTGCTCACGGCCCGCGCTGAAGTCGCCCGCGACGAGCAGCTTGAGCGGCAACTCGACCTTCTTCTGAGCCCCACCCGTGTGCAGATCGAGTGTGATCGAAACTCTCGATTTCGGAATTTCTCGCTGGAAACTGTCCATAGTCGTCCTTATCTAATCAGATTCAAGATCCCGCAGAACTCCCCCGTTGCGATGCGGCGACCTCCTTCGTGCGCGTGCGTACCCGCTCGCGCTTGATGCGACTCACAAAGGAATACTGACGGCACCCCATGGCGTGGTCTCCATTCATGCGACGTTATTGCCACGCGATATTAAACAGGTTTACCCGTTCGCCGTCAAAGCTAAACAACGTTGCGAGAAGGCGACGCAATGTCAAAGATTATCAAATCGTGTGGTTTTTAGATCGAATTCATTGCGAGTGAATACAGAGATGGTGCAAGGAAAATAAAAACCGTCAGATCTCCCGTCCAGCAAGGATCTCGTGATTTGACTATTGTTGATCATTGTCGACTTTTATTGCGAGATCGCGTGACGCTTATCTCAAAAATGCTCCATGCAAATTGAGAGTAGCCCGTAAGTCCGTTTTAAATTCGATGTACCTGACAATCTCTGACGCTTTGCATGACGAACTACTCTTCTGCGTTTACCTTTTACGAATCTGTCCATTAGAATTCGTTCTCTCATAATCAACAAGCCGTACACCACACCTATGCGGATCGACAAACCGCTCTGGCATGAGGGCTTGATCCTCACGCAGCAGCACTTCCAGCAGCAGGACCGATGGGCGGGGTTCGCGATGCAGCAGCTCGCGACTGCTACGCTCGCGCAACCGTGGGGCACGCTCGGCGTCGAGGTCGACGAGGAGGCGCTCGCCACAGGGCGCCTCAAGCTCACCCGGCTGAAGCTTCGCTTTCCGGATGGAACGCCAATCGACACGACGCTGGCCGACGCACTGCCAGCGGGACGCGATCTGACGCAGGGCCTGCCGGCCGACCAGCAAAGCGTCACGGTGCTCGCGGCGCTCGCGTTGCCCGATGCGAATGGCAACAACTGCCGCTTTGACGAAACCACGCTCGCGCGTCCTCGCCGTTTATACCGCGAATTCGTCAAGGTCACGGACCAGAATGGCGCGACCGAAACCGAGATCGCGGCGGCGCGCCACGCAGTGCGGCTGCTGTTCGACTTCGAGTCGCATGCCGATGATACGGCGTGCGCGATCGCACGGCTCACCCGGACAACGAGTGGCCAGTTCCAGGTCGATCACCGGTTTGTTCCACCGTGCCTGACGCTCGGCAGCCATCCGCTCCACCTTGAGCGCATCAACCGCCTCGCCGACATCCTGCAGGCCAAAAGCCTCGCACTGGGTGCGCGTCGCAGCGAGCGTATCGAGCAGGTCGCAGAATACGGCGTGGCCGACGTGCAGCTCTTCTGGCTGCTGCACTGTATCCATGCGGCATGGCCACAACTGCGCCTCTTTGCCACGCACCCCGGCCGTTCGCCGGAGCACCTGTACGGGACACTCGCCCAGCTGGCGAGTGCGCTGATGACGTTCTCGACCGGTGCGCAGCTCACCGACATCCCGGCGTACGACCATGCGCGTGCCGATGAGGTATTTGCGAAGCTCGAATCGATGATCCGCGATCTGCTCGACGCGATCATTCCGTCGCGCGTCGTATCGATCGGACTCACGCGCAAGACGCCGACCACGTGGACCGGTCAGTTCCTCGACGAGCGTATCGTCGGGGATGCCGCCGACTGGTATCTGTCGGTCAACGCGCCGATGTCCGCGTTCGAGCTCGTGGAGCAGTTCCCGCGGCTGTGCAAGATCGGCGCGCCGGACGACGTCGAGCACATCATCAATTCGGCCCTGCTGGGCATTCCGCTGAAGGCCGTACAGCGTGTGCCGGCGGCGATTCCCGTGCGCCTGGACAATCAATACTTCGCCCTCGATTCGTCCAGCGCCGCGCACGCGAAGATGCTCGCCGCGCGTGCCTGCCAGATCTACCTGCCGGCGTCTGTGCCTGACGCCTCGCTCGAACTCTACGCGGTGCTGCGCTCATGAATGCCCTGACTTCCAGCCGGCAGGAGCCCGCCCTGCTCGATAGTGTGTCCGGCACCGGCGGCACCCCGCGCGACGGCATGCGCGACCTGCTGCGTGATACCGCATTGCTCGTGACGACGCTCGGCACCGGTGGGGTAGTGAAGGATGCGGACGGACTGCGCAACCGATGCCGGGAACTGATCGATCATTTTTCGCAGGCGCTGGAACGCCGCAGCTATCCGGACGATGTGCGCCGGGAGGCCGTGATTGCGCAGTGCGGGTTGCTGGACGAAACGGTGCTGCGGGCCTTGCCGACTGAAATGCGTGCCGGCTGGGAACTGAAGCCGCTACAGGTGGAACAGTTCAACCTGCACGACGCCGGCGAGAGCGTGTTCGACCGGCTCGAGGTACGCATGCGCGAGACCTCGACGCGCGGCGTCTTGAAAATTGAGCTGCTCGAATGCTACTCGGCGATCCTCGGGGTGGGATTCGTCGGCCGCTACGCGCGTGACGGCGAAGGGAAACGCATTGCACTGATAGCAACGCTGAACGCCCAGCTCGAAAAACTTCGCTCACCGTCCGGGCGCCCGTTTGTCGCGGACCGCGCAGGCCGGAGGCTGTCCGACTGGTTCTACCGGCTCTCACCGTGGGCCATCGCGGGTCTCGCGTGCATGGTGGCAGTGATCGTCTGGGTAGTGTGGGCGGCAGCGCTTGACGTGCAGCTTGCGCATCTGGCGCCGGCCAAAGGCATCCGTCCGTGAAATCCGACCTGCCTGTTCTGTCCCTAACGCCGGCGCACACGCCCGATCACGGGCACGAGGGGCTCGGCTATCCGTTTCGCGTGATGGTCCTGTTCGCGGCCGCGCTGGCGTTCGCCGTGATCTGGCTGGTGTTGCCGGTCGCACGCAGCGCGGCCTGGACAGTCACGGCCATCATCGGCGTGATTGCGCTTGCACTTGTCGGGTGGCGCACCCGCCTGCTTGACCGCGCGCGCGAACAGAGCGCGCACGTGCTGGCCGCGCTGGGTGCGGCGACGGCGGACATTCCCGTGAGGCTGCGTACGCGTATGCCGCTCGTGCTGGTGGTGGGGGACGGCCTGCCGGCGCTGTTCGATCAGGCGCAAGAGGTGCGGCAGGCGCATGTCGGCGATGGCGCAATCTGGCTGCGCGTCGACCGCACGCACGATCTGCCGCGGCTTGCGGTAGCGGTCAGGCAGTGGCGCGACGGTCGCGCACCGGACGGCGTGGTGTTATCGGTTGTGCCTGCCCGGTACGTTGGAGCGGATGGTCTGACGCAGCAACTGCGCGTCGTGCGCCAGGCCGTGGCCGATGCGTCCCGCCTGCTTGGCACGAGGCTGCCCGGGTATGTTGCGGTCTACCAGCGGCTCACGCCTGAAGGAAGTCACCGTGGGACGAACAGTGCGGCAGAGCTCGCGATGCCCGGGTGGTATGGCGTCTCGTCCGCGACACGCCTGGTGGATGCCGAACGTTTTGAAGCAGTGATCCGGGCAGCCGAAGACGAGGTGCAGCGTGCGGACGGTGATCGTACCGCGGCTGTGCGCGCGGCAGCCCTTGCATCGATCATCGGATGGACGCAGCGCGTCGTGATCGCCACGCTGACGGACCGGCAGCAACCCGCCACGCCGTGGGCGCTGTTCGGTGCCGGCTGGATCGATTGCGGGCCAGCGAATGGCCCGGGTAACCCGTGGGCCCGCGACGTCGAGATGCAGACTCAGGTCGTGCGTGCAGCGGCCATCGCGTCACCGCCACCGTGGCCTCTGCCGCAGCCGCTGATTCAGGCACTGCCCCGGCGGCACTGGATGTCGCCGCGCAGGGTTGCCTTCGCCCATGCGATCGCCCTGCTCGCTTGCGCTGCCGCCGTGGTGTTCTGGGGCGCCGCCAGAAACAACCAGACGCTGCTGACTCGCGTTGGCGCCGACCTCGGCCGCTATTCGATGATCCTGACCGCGCACGACGCAGCGAAGCGAGATGCTCTGCAGACGCTGGTTGCGGACCGGGACCAGCTCGACCGGTACGCGCGCACGGGCGTACCGCTGCGTCTGTCGTTCGGCATGTACCGGGGCGCGCAACTGATGCCGGTATTGAACGATGCGATCGCGTCCTATGTGCCCCCTTCCCCACCGCCAGCGGTTGTCACGCTCGACAGCATGTCGCTCTTCGACAGCGGCAAGGCGCAGCTCAAGCCCGGCTCCACGCGCGCGATGGTCGGCGCGCTCGAGATGATCAAGGCGCATCCCGACAAGCGGATTCTCGTTGCGGGTTACACCGACAACGTGGGCAATCCGGACAGCAACCTGAAACTGTCGACGGCGCGCGCGCAGGCCGTGCGCGACTGGCTGATCGAGGCGTCGGGCATCCCCGGCACGCAGTTCGCGATCCAGGGGTACGGCGATACGCGACCCATTGCGGGCAACGACACGCCAGATGGACGCACGAGGAACCGGCGCGTGGAAATCACCCTGGTACCGGACACACTGAGATGAGTCCTGCGTCCCGGAGGAAACCCCATTGGGGGACCGGCAGACGTTCCGGCGATTGAACGAACAGTCTTTAGCCCCCGAAGCGCCTCGCTTCGGGTTTCTGAAGCTCGGGGGCTGGCTCCGGGCGATTGTCGCAGTACGTAAAAAGGAGTGAAGCAATGGCAATTCCGGCCTATATGTGGCTCAAGGACGATGGCGGCGCCGACATCAAGGGTTCGGTGACGGTTCAGGGCCGTGAAGGCAGCGTCGAGCTCGTCGCGTTCGATCATGGCGTGCACATCCCGACCGACGGCAACACCGGCAAGCTGACCGGCACGCGCGTGCATAAGCCGATCACGCTGACGAAGGAAACGGATGCGTCGACCCCGTACCTTTACAAGGCGGTGACGAGCGGCCAGACGCTGAAGTCGGTCGAGATCAAGTGGTACAAGATCGACGACGCGGGCAAGGAGAAGGAGTACTTCAACACGAAGCTCGACAACGTCAAGATCGTGGCCGTCAACCCGGTGATGTACGACATCAAGAACCCGGACTACGAGAAGCACAACCACCTCGAAAACGTCGAGCTGCGCTACGAGACGATCACCTGGTCGTACAAGGACGGCAACATCATCCACAAGGATACCTGGAACGAGCGTTCCTGATATCTGCACCGCGTGGCGGAACCGGCCCGCTGCTGCCGGTTCCTTTACCAGCCCGTGCGTCGGGCTGGTCTTTTTCTACCCAGAGGGGCATGCAGGCCCGAAGGCCGTTGCCTGCTCTTCTCCGTGACCAAGCATCGACATGACCTTGCGCGATACCACTCACCTGCTCCGCCGGCTTAATCCCCACTGCGCAAAGGCGCTGGAGGCGGCCGCGAGTCTTTGCCAGGGTAGGCTCTCGGACGAGATCACGCTCGAGCACTGGCTGCTGAAGCTGATCGAGGCTGGCGACGGCGATATTCCGGCGATCCTGCGGCACTACGGGATCGACATCGACAAGGTCTGGGATGCGCTGATTGCCGCGATTGAGCATATGCCGCGCAACCTGCGAGGCAAGCCGGCCCTCTCGCTGCAACTGGCAACCGTGTTGCAGGACGCATGGCCTCACGCTGCATTGGACGCCGAAGACGCGTCCATCCGGTCGGGCAACCTGCTGCAGGCCATCGTCGACGCGCCACACGTGCTGCGCGCACAGAATGCCTGGCCGCTGCTGTCGATCAGCAGCGCGCAGATTGAGCGGGTTCTGCCGCGCCTTGCCCATCGTTCGTGCGAGAGTGCACCGGAAGAACCGGAAGCGGAGGTCAGTGAACCAGCCGCCGTCGAGCAGGGCGAGCCTCCCGCCACCGCGTCGGCGGCACAGGAACCGCGAGCCGTCCCGCGCAAGACGGATGAGGAGGCGCTCGCCCGCTTTGCGATCGACCTGACCGGCAAGGCTCGAAACGGCCAGATCGACCCGGTGTTCGGCCGCGACCGCGAGATCCAGCAGATGGTTGACGTGCTCGCACGCCGGCGCAAGAACAATCCGATCCTGGTCGGTGAGCCCGGTGTCGGCAAGACCGCGCTCGTCGAGGGCCTCGCGCTGCGTGTGGCGCAAGGAACCGTCCCGAACGTGATCCGCGATGTGCGCATCCTCACGCTCGATCTGGGTCTGCTGCAGGCCGGCGCCGGCGTGAAAGGCGAGTTCGAGCAGCGGCTGAAGAACGTGATCGATGAGGTGCAGGCCTCGCCGGTGCCGATCCTGCTCTTCATCGACGAGGCGCATACACTCATCGGCGCGGGCAACGCGGCGGGCGGCGCCGATGCTGCGAACCTGCTGAAGCCCGCGCTCGCGCGCGGGGAGCTGCGCACGATCGCGGCCACCACCTGGTCCGAATACAAGGAATTCTTCGAGCGCGACGCCGCGCTCGAGCGGCGTTTCCAGATCATCAAGGTCGACGAGCCTGATGACGATGCGGCGTGCCTGATGCTGCGCGGCCTGAAGAGCCGATACGCGCAATACCATCAAGTGCATATCCGCGATGAGGCGCTCGTCGCCGCGGTCAAACTTTCGCGTCGCTACATTCCCGCGCGGCAACTGCCGGACAAGGCAGTGGATCTGATCGATACGGCCGCCGCGCGCGTGCGCATGGGTCTCGAATCCCCGCCGGCGGAACTGCAACGGGCGCGCGCCGCAGTCGCCGCGCTGGAACTGGAGCTCGCGACGCTGGAAGACGATGCACGTGCGGGCATCGAGGACGCGCCAGCGCGCCGTGCGTCGCTTGATGCGGCGCTCGCAGGCGCACAGGACGAATTGACCGAACTGCAGGTGCGCTACGAGCTTGAGCTCACGCTCGTCAGGAAACTGCATGAACAGCGCGATGCCGGGCGCGCCACACCGGACGGCGCGTCGTTCACTGCGGCACGGCAGGCGCTCGCCAGTGCGCAGGGCAAGGCTCCGCTGATTTTCGCGGACGTCGACGCGCAGGCAATCGCGCGCGTGGTCGCCGAATGGACCGGCGTGCCGGTCGGCAACCTCGTCGAGAACGAACTGCAGAGCCTGCTGACGCTCGATGCGCAGCTCGCGAGGCGCGTGGTGGCTCAGGACGATGCGCTGGGCGCGCTCGCGGAAGGCCTGCGCACCGCGAAAGCGGGACTCAGGAACGAACAGGCGCCGCTCGGCGTGTTCCTGCTCGCGGGGCCATCGGGCGTGGGCAAGACCGAAACGGCGCTCGCGCTCGCGGACCTGCTCTTCGGCGGGGAAGCTGCGCTTACGACGATCAATATGTCGGAGTACCAGGAATCGCACACGGTGTCACAACTGAAGGGTTCCCCGCCGGGTTACGTGGGTTACGGCCGCGGCGGCATCCTGACCGAGGCGGTACGTCAGCGTCCGTACAGCGTCGTGCTGCTTGATGAAGTGGAGAAGGCCCACCGCGACGTGCTCGACATGTTCTACCAGGTGTTCGACCGCGGCATGATGCGCGACGGCGAAGGCCGCGAGATCGACTTCCGCAACTGCGTGATCCTGATGACGTCCAATCTCGGGAGCGCGCAGATCGACGAAGCAACCGCCGACAATCCCGCGATCGCGCAGACTGATCTGCTTGAGGCGATTCACCCGCAGCTTGTTGGACACTTCCAGCCTGCCCTGCTCGCGCGTTTCCAGACGCTCGTCTACCGGCCGCTTGACGCGACTGCCCTCGCCTCTATCGTGCGCCTGAAGCTTGCGAAGGTTGCGGACCGCCTGCGCCGGCAACACGACGTGCAGCTGTCCTGTGACGAGTCGTTGATCGGCGCGATGGCCGAGCTTTGCCTCGCGCGCGAGTCTGGCGCGCGCAACGTCGACGCGTTCCTCAACCAGCGCATCCTGCCCACCGTCGCGCGCGAGCTGCTGGCGCGCATGGCCACCGGCGCCACGCCCGCGAAGATCGTGCTGTCGAGCTCGGCGCAAGGCAATCTGACGATCGATTTCGTCGACCATAACGAGACGGCGGCCGACGACATGGCGCTGGCGCCCGTCATCGCGTAACGGGAGCGACATCATGCCGGCTGGACCGTCCCTCTACGACATGCTGCTTGGGCAGATCGGCGGCGAGCCGCTTGATGCCTACGACGACCGAACGCTCGAGTGCCTGAGTGTGCAGCAGAATGTACAGCGCATCCTGAACACCCGTGCGGGTGCGCTCAAGCACCTGCCCGACTACGGTCTGCCGGACCTGACCAACATCTACAAGGCGCTCCCGGCGTCCGCGCACCTGCTCAAGGAACAGATGGAGGCGACGCTGCTGAACTACGAGCCACGCATCCGCTCGATCGACGTCGAGATCCTCGGGAACGACGATCCCGGCGTGCTGGTCAGCTTCGAGATGACGTGCCACCTGAAGAAGACCGGGCTTGTGCGGTTCGGCACGTACTTCGAGCCGCCGGGTCGGATGCGCGTCGAGCGAAAGATTCAACCGAAGGACGCCTGATAGTGACTGAGCGAGCGTGGCGCCAACGGAGATCTGATGCATGCATGAGCAAGCACGAGTACTCGTTCGGCATCGGCGATCTGAAGCGAATGGCCGGGCAACGCCCAAGCGGGCCAATTGGGAAAAAGACGCACAGAACGGGCTCACGCAGGCCGCTGCTCATGTCAACGATAGCGGTCGCAATCTCCGTGTTGCTCACATGGTTGTGCCTCGACGCCATACTGATTCATGCGCCTCCCGCCGTTCCGATCCGACAGTGAGATGACAGAGGCGACGAACCATTACGGCTGCGACCGTGCTCATTGTCGCGGCTTTGACGCCTGGCGGATGCGACATATCTGGCAGTGGCGGCTCAGCAATGAGCGGCGTGGCTTTCGGCGGCTGCCATGCAGGCGGACGGTTCTGGTTTTACTGCTCATCATGACAAGCGAGGGCGCGACACGGAAGGCAAATGTGAACAGAACGCCTGACGAACGAAATGAACGTTGGGACTATCGCACTGGCAGAAAAACCCACCACACCGCGCTCACACTGCGGCTTGATCGCATCTTCGAAGCGGGCGAATCGACCGTCAACCCGGGGGTCGAACCCATGATCGCCTCCATCGGACAGAAAATCGCGAATACCCCCCGGCAGGTGCTCGTCACCGGCGTACCGACAGCCAGCCTTTCTCCCCGGCGCAACGTACTTTCAACCTGACGCTGTCTGACGCACGCGCGCTGGAGGTCGTCCAGATCCTGGTCTCGGCGGGCGTGCTGACCGATCGCATTGACGCAACGGGAAAGGGAAACGCTGAGCCCGCAGCCGAGAACACAACGCGTCAGGGACGAACGAGAAGCCGTCGCGTGGAGTTCATCGTCCCACAATAGCCGCGCCTCACACCGGCGCATGTGGATCAATCACAACGTACGAGCCATACCGGACAGCATGAAGAAAAGTCGTATTCTGGGTAGTCTGACACTCATCGCCATGACGATAGCAACAACACGTGTATATGCGTCGTACTCCGAACAATGGTTGAGCCCCGAGCAACTAAAACACGAAGCTCAAACATCACACGCTAAATCGCATTTCACTTGCGGGAGCCAGGCCGTGCACTGTCGGCCGACAAAGACGTCGCCGAAATCGGCAGAAAGACATGCGGCTACGCCACGAAGTCAGCCAGGCGGAAATGACCCCATCGCGGCCTTTGCGGCGAACTATCATACGTCTGTCCGCGCGGGTCATCGCTGAGCGAAGCAGATGGAGGAAACTGCTAGATCCGAGCCCTTGCATCAGGTAGATCGGCGCCAGGGTCCATCCAGAACGACCCCTCCGGCAGCCACGTGATGCCCCGAGCTGACATGTCAATACAGAAGACCGGACCCGGTCGTCTCCGCACGTACTCTGAAGCGCCCGGCCACATGCTTGCGCCGGGTATTCGCAGGGAACGTCAAGCAGACGTTGACGCCCGGCTGGGACCGATTGGCCCGACAATCGATGCCGTTCAGCCCCGCACCGGGAGCCACGAAGGAAGAACCCATCCACAGGACGCCAGCGGCTACGGATGGTTAAGTGGGCGTGCTCTCAGCCGTCCCGATTCGTGTCAACGCAAATGTTGCATTCCCTACGTCGTCGCGCCATCGTTGTCGGCGGACTGATTCTCCGGCTGAGCAGCCGTATCGCCCTTTCGCTCGATCAGCCCTTCGAGTGCGTTCGCGCCCTCGAAGCCTCCGACCGCGGCTGCAGCCTCGGTGAGGAGGCCGGCGTTCGGGTCGACTTTTTCAGCGGCTTCCACGGCCGAGAAGGCTCCGGCAATCTTTCCTGCGGTATCGAGAATGCTCATGTCTTATCCTTAATTGAAGTTGTTGACGTTGTTCGTTGAGAACGGTGGGACATCCGTCCTGGTTGAGACGATTCGACCGGCGATTCGTGCCCGCTCGTAGCGTCATGCCAGATTCCGCCCTTATGCGATCCATCCGCAGACGCCGTGATGGTGGTATTCATCGAGTTGACATGCACGATGCTGGTGCGCTGCGGCCTTAGCCGTTGTCTGCGCCCAACGTGAGCCAGACGACAGGGACAGGCGGCTAGTCCGATCGCCTGCAGGCCTGTCAAAATACCGGCGGCTTCGGTGGTGGCGCTGAAGAACGTTAGCCTGCCAGATCCTGCGGCAGCTTTCCACCATTCGCCGCTAGCGCCTGCATCAGTTGCTTGTGCAGCCAGATATTCATTCCAGCCGAATCGTTCATGTCGCCGTCGAACTTCAATTCCTGCGCCAGTTGCTTTCGATGCTCAAGGCTGCTATCGACGCCCAGTGCTTTCATCGTATCGACGATCGACGTACGCCAGTTCAACGCTTCACCACTCTCACTCACGAGCTGGTCCATGACTGCTGCCACATCGACGTCGGCGAGCGGCGTTGGGGAGGCGGTTGCAGTGTCCGAGGCAGCGGCTTGGGTGGCGGCAGGATCCGGCGTCGGCTCCGCAGACGGCGGTGGCTGGTCCGGTTTCGCCTTGCCGAAAAGCTTGTTCACGATCTCGCCGAAGATGCTCATTTTTAAATCCTCCAGTCAGGTAGGTCTGCCAATGTGCACAAACGCCAGAGCCTCCATGCACCCTCCCCATGGTACGTGACAACAGGGCCTCATGGAGACGCGATGGTGTCAACAATTGTCAAGCGCGCACCATAGCTCTCAGCTCATTTTCTACGCGGCCAAGAACCGGTGCCCAGTCACCAGGAGTCGGTTGCCTGAAAAGACGGAGTGACGAATACCACGGAGAATCGTCACGCTCCGATAACCAGCGCCAGCATCCGTCGAACCGGGACAGGACCCAGACCGGTATGTCTAACGCTCCCGCGACATGGACAACGGAAGTGTCCACCGAGATAACGAGGTCGAGACCTTCGATGATCGCCGCGGTATCGGCGAAATCCCCTACGTCGTCCATCATGTCGAAAGGACGGATGTTTTCCGGAATTTCAAGAAGCTGCCGCCTTGTTGTCTCGCCTTTCTGCAGACTGACAAATACAATTCCCTGTATTGACAGCAACGGTATGTATGCGGTCGCGTGCAGCGATCGCCGTCTATCGATTGCGTTTGCACTAGCCAGGCCAGGACGCGGGTCACCTGCCCAAACCAGGCCGACCTTGAAGCCGCCCGCGGGCAAGCGCCTGCGCCAGTGTGCGACCAGCTCTCGATCCGGCCGGATATACGCGCCCCTCGATGGCACGCTCGAAAGCGTCGTGCCGAGCCGTAAAGGCAGACTCATCGTCAACGTAGCGTAGTCATGTCGCGGCAGGCGCTCAACGGCGTCCGGCGGGACGCAACAATCGACTCCTTCCATGTCCGAAAATAATCTGACCAGTGGCGGCGGGCAAACTACAGTTAGCATCGACAGGCCTTGTCGCTTCAGCAACGGCAGGTACCTTGAAAACTGTATGCAATCGCCCAGTCCCTGCTCGGATAGAACAAGAAGGGATTTCGCTATGAGTGATTCGCCTTGCCACTCTGGAAATGGCAGCCGCGGCCTGACATGATATTGCGCGTCCGCTCCCCAATGCTGGCATTGTCCATACCTGGACTCATACAACTTCCAGCCTTCCCTGTAACGCCCCATGGCGAGCAACACGAGGCTGAGATTGAGTTGCGTCGGGAGCCGACCCGGATCAGCGTTCAAAGCCCGACGCAACTTGTCTTCGGCTTCGTGAAGACGCCCGGTGTCGTGAAGGAGTCGACCAAGGTTGTTGAGCGTTTCAACACGGTCCGGTTGCAGGCGCAGGGCCGCCTGATAGCACGCCTCGGCTTCCTCATATCGCTGTTGCGCGTATAGAAGGTTGCCCAGATTGCCGTGGGCGTCTGCGTAGTCGGGATTGAGGGCAAGCGCTGCCCGCAGACAATTTTCCGACTCTTCCAGCCGCCCACTTGTTTGGAGCAACGTGCCGAGGTTGTTGTGTACGTCGGCTCGACCCGGTGACATGCCAAGGGACTCGCGGTAACACGCTTCAGCCTGCGGGAGGCGGCCGCCCTGATGCAACAGTACGGCCAGATTCGCGTGCGCATCGCCGTATTGCGGCATCAACTCGACCGCTTTGCGGAAGCACGTTTCCGCCTCCGGCAATCGGCCGGATTCCTGAAGCAACACGCCGAGTTTGTTGTATGCCAGCGCGCAATCCGGTTTCAACGCAAAAGCGCGCCGGTAGTAGGTCTCTGCCTCCGCGCGCCTGCCCTCGACGTGCAATCGGAGTGCAAGATTGCATGTGGCATCGACGTATTCCGGCTTGACCTGCAACGCCCTGCGATAAAGCGCCTCCGCCGACTCAGCGTGACCGGTGTCCTCAAGGATCACACCAAGATTGTTCAGTGCCTCGGCGTGGAGGGGGGCAAGCTCCAGAACTTTCCTGTAATGCCGCTCGGCGTCCGACCACGAACGCTTCTGCTGAGCAGCCAGGCCTTCCAGGAAGGCCTGGCGAATACTATCCGCCGTATCGGGACGATTCGCAGTCGATGTCATTTCATTGTGCCCGAACGACAGCGCAGGACGGCAGGATGGAAAACAATCCATGATTATGCAGTCCGATCAACCTTCCCGGTGCGCCGCCATCTGGAACAGCGCACCGGAACTCGGCCTTTTACTGGCTGGCAGCGGTGTCGGACGCTGCGTTCACGTGATGCTTGTGATGATGATGATGGTTGTGATGACGCTTGGCCGGTGCCGCCTTGGCGCTGGTTGCGGGCGCGTTAGCAGCCGGCTCCGCCGGCGCCGATGCCGGTACACCTGCCGATGCCTGGGCGAGAACGGTGCCCGAAACTGCGAGCGCAATCAGCGCCACAACGATCCTGCTGTTCATTTGAGACTCCTCTGTCAATTTAGTGACCACAACGTGTGGTAACGCCATAACGGGAGGACGACGAGTCGCGTTGACTCCGTTTCGCTCTCGGCAGCGAAAACTCACAATTCCTGACAGTTGTCATCCCGATCGACCGCTTCGATCACACAGTCGGGAAACGATTTGCCGCATCGGGCGGCATCCAGTCTGAGCAACAGGAACAATTCCGGCCCTTCGAACTGAACGGTGGGCACCTGTGGACCCCTCCTTTGCACCGGAATGTACTCGTCGAGTTCCGACTTTCGACACCCGTGGTTGTGCATCGGGGAAACGTCGACATCCTCGGTGCAAACATGCGATAGAACGCTCAGCGCGGCGAAATTCTCGCACACGTGCCAACGCCCTGTTACCGCGCGGGAGCGCGCTGCCACCTGCAAATTCAAGAGCTATCGGGAAATCGCTAACATGCGTCGCGCAGATCAATCAATCAGACGCCCCGCTGGCGCGGGGCCCCCTTCGCAAGGCGCGCAAGTGCCGCCTGACAGGCAGATTCCTGCTTAGAATTTATGACGCAGGCCCACACGCGCGACAGTCTGATGGTGATTGGACGACGCGCCCGCACTCCCGCTGATATCTGCTCCAGCGATTCCGCTTCCTTGCTGGTAGACGGTCTGCGCGTAGACGTCCGTGCGTTTCGACAGGAAGTAGTCAGCCATCAAGCCGCCTTCATTCCAGTGACCCTTGGACGCGGAGCCGGCCGAGGAGCCCCTGACCGACGTGTAGTCGTACATGGCGCCCAACGAGAACGCTGGAGTCAACATGTACTTTGCGTTCAGTTCGTAGTTCTTGAAGATCAGCGTGGCGAAGGAGCCTGAAACATTGTGCACGTTGGTATACGAAAATACCGCGCCAAGCGTCGCCGGGCCAACGGCGTAGTTCGCACCAATGCCCGCAACGCGCTCCCACCCGGCGTCAAAGGTCGCGTCGCTCGTGACGGCGCCAGTTGTTGTCCGGCCAGGGTGCTTGATGTCAAGGAAGGCTGCGCCGAGAGCAAAGGGACCGTTGTTATAGCTCGTGCCAACGCTCCACGCCCGGTTGTCGGAAAGTGAGCCTGCCTCGTTGCTCGCCCCGTAAAGGCCGCCAAACCTGAATCCACCCAGGTTCGGGCTGGCATACTTCACAGAGTTGTTGATACGGAAAGAGTTATCGGTATTGTCGTTGTCAAGCGGGTGTGAAAAAAGCGCACCGCCCCAGTTTCCGTTGGCCGTGAGCGGCGCGAGGTAGTCAACGACCGAATCGTACTGGCGGCCAGCGGTGAGGGTGCCCGCCGCATTCGACGACAGGCCGACATATGCCTGGCGGCCAAACTCGCGTCCGCCTTGCTTGAGCGTGCCGTTATTCAGGTCAAATCCGTTTTCGAGCTGAAAGATCGCGGCAACTCCGCCGCCCAGATCTTCAGTGCCCTTGAAGCCGAAACGGCTGCCCTGCAACACGCCGCTCGACAGCTGATACGCGCGCGCTCCGCCCACGTTGCTCGTAAAGTCGAATCCCTCATCGATTACGCCATACAGCGTGACGCTGCTTTGTGCATGAGCGAGAGTCGCAAACGCACCCAGCGCTGCGAGTGCAACAACATTCTTTTTCATTGAGTTTCTCCAAACAGGGTTCAGGCAAGATCGGTATCGCGATGCGCAGAGGTGCCTGTGGCTGCCTCCCAGCCGCATCGGAGCGACGCACGGCCGCATGCAGACGATCGTTTTCGCGAAAGAAGTCCGCGCTGCAAAGGACGGCGCGAACTAGCGCCGAACGCTCAGATGGACCGTTGCGTCGCCCGCATTGTCTATAGCTGCCACGAGCGGAACTGTCAGGGATGGTCAGGCCGGTTCTTTTTTGCAACATTCGTGGCATTCTTCTTGCCGATTCGGTTCGGAGCCGCTAGCGCTTCGGCAAAGCGCTGCTTGCAGCTGTCATTGCCGCGGCGTCCCGGAGACGCGCCTGTCAAAACCGGTTCGCCCTCCCCTTTCCGGTATCAAGATCCGGCGTCATTGCTGACACTCTTTTACATTCCTGCCGAAGAGGACGCGATATGCTGGCGACGCCATTCGAGATCTCCGACTGGACTTCGCGACCATGCGCGAAGAGCTCGCCCGGACCGACGGTCCGGGCTTTTTTTGAATGATCAATCGGCCGTCACCCGCAACGGTCTTCTTCCCGGCTGAAGCATTTCCCCCGCGCGAAGATACCCCACAGATTGAACGATGGAGACGCGAACGCGATATGCCGGAGTTGCGGGGCTAGATCCCAGACCGGCAACGTTCCTCCGCGGCGTGCAATCGGCGAGCCGTTTCTCACCGGGAGGACACCGGCATACGATGTGTTTCTTGAATCCCGATTTTTTGACGCACTCCTTAAGGATGCGGGACAGGTTGCCAGGCGGGCACGGCTTTAAATCCAGAAACCATGAAAGAACGAGCAACGGTTGTGTGCTGGCAGCGCGGAAAAATACTTCTCGTCGCCAAAGAGCAACGACGCTGGAACCTCCCGGGCGGAAAACTGGAGATCGGCGAGGAGCCGTCGCACGCCGCGCTTCGTGAACTGGGAGAGGAAACGACTCTCTCTGGAATTGAACTCTCGTATCTTTTCCGGTTTGACGGCCCACGCAGAAGACATCACGTATTTGGCGTCCAGATCGGGACTGACCGGCTTGCGCGCCCGAGCAGCGAGATTTCGCAGTGCTGCTGGATCCATCCACGCGTACTGCCAATGGTCGCAACCGGGTTGGCAACACGCGCCATCGTCGACCTCGCGTGCCTTCGCGAGCGACGCATCACCGAGGCGCGTTTAGCCACCCTGAACAGCACGCAAGACGAGATCTTTCCTTAGAGATCAATTCAAAAAAATTGCTCAGTTTGACTGAAGATGTTCCAGCAGACGAGCGCACAGCCAAGTTTCAGGAATGCTTCGTAAATGTCGGCACGTCGCTCGAAGCGCGTGCGCCGATACGCGCAACGCCCATTGTGCCGGACGCGAAGTAGCAAAGGTTGGCAAGGTAGTAGCGGACGCGAGTCAGGCGAGCCCCCGAATTGAGCTCTCTGTCCATCGCTGATCAGGTGTATCAAGGATCTCAGATCATCAAACCAAGGAGCACCAGCACCATGACATCAGTCAACATCCTCCATTCCGTGCAGTCGTTGATTGCCGAGCCCATTTCTGAGCAAGTACCTGTCTTCCTGAACGAACCGCGTGCTATCGTCGATGCGGCCACCGATAAAGCATTGCCGAACCTGATCGGCGCGATCCTTCATCGCGCCTCGACGGCGGAAGGCTGCGACCTGGTGCTGCGGCTGCTGCACATGTCGAGCGTCGATACTGCGTTGCTGTCGAGCAATCTCGACGGAGTATTTGCGGGTGGCCCGATCACTCAAGGCCTTATCGATACCGGCCTGTCGCACTTGCAAGCCCTGTTCGGTTCACGGATTCAGCACTTCAACGAGTCGCTGGCCGCCATCGTCGGTATCGGCGAAAAGGGCGCGGCCACGCTTACCGCAATGCTGACGCCGTTCGTCCTGGCGGCAATCAAGCAAGCCGCGACCGTGAATGGCCACCTGAACGCTTCGAATCTGGGCAGCGCTATCACCCCCCAAAAGAAGCACGTGATCGGGCGGATGTCCGAGCGGCTCCTGGAGGCGCTGGGTCTCGGCACGCTTGCTGCGTGGGTCACCACGGAGCGGGACACGGTAAAGGCTCGCATGCACGAGGCAACCGCCACGCGGAAAACGACCGTGCCGGCGGGAAGCATCGTTGCCGAGAAGCGCAAGAGCAGTCCATTGAAATGGCTCGCATTGCTCGCGCTCGCGCTGCTTGCATTACTGCTGCTTGGGTACTGCATGAAACAGTCGCCGGACTCCTCGAAGGCCATGGATCCTGTCGCCTCGTCGTCGACCGCGACGCAAGCTGCCAGTCCGGAAACGGCCTCCAATAGCGCGGCAAGCAGTACCGCTGCCGCGATGGCGGACGCAGCGAGCGAAGTGTCGAGCGCAATTCCGAAGGGCGCTGGCATCATCGCGGCAATGCTCGAAGGTCGACCGAGTCTGAAGGTCTATTTCGACTACGGCAAATCGGAAGTCGCACCGGATTTCGCCGACAAGGCCAAGGATGTACTCGCCTATCTGAAGAGCAACCCGTCGGCGAAGGCCAGCGTGTCGGGCTTCACGGATTCGAGCGGTGATGCAACGTTGAATGCGGAGTTGGCCATGAAGCGCGCCGAAAGTGCCAAGGCAGCCCTTGTTGCGGCAGGCGTCGACCAGTCCCGGATCAGTCTCGACAAGCCGGACACAGTGAGCGGCGATACGTCGGACGCTAAAGACCGCCGCGTCGAGATCCGCATCACCCAGTAACCCGCTCTCGCTGATACTGCGGTCGGCTACGCCCGTTGCGTTTGTGTCGAAACCGTAGTCGACCCGGACGCGATCAGGCTTGGCCGATCGGAACGTGTAACGGTCGGTGGGACGCCAATCGAGTACCCGTGCAGACGGTTTGGCGACAACAAGAAAGAGAACGAGTGTATGAACAACGATCAGATACGGTGGCCAGCGCTTTCGGACAATGCGTGCGAAGCGGGCGGTATCAGGAGCGCTTCGCGCCGGCACTTCATGGTGGGGCTGGGAGCGTCTTTGCTGGCCGGTTGCGCGGGCGACGGCGAGGCTGCCGTCGCGGTGGATGCCGCTGCGGCAACGACGGGCAGCGGCGCGCAGCCGGGAGCGACCACGCCAACATTGTCGCACGCCCCTGCGCCGCAGAGGACGCCCGTCGCGCAGCCGGAGAGCACCGTGCGGATTCGGCGCTTCACACATCCGGGCCTGCTGCATACCGACGCGGATTTCGCGCGCATGCGCGCCAAGGTGGGATCAAAGGCCTCGCCCTGGATTGATAGCTGGAACGTGCTCGTCGCCAACGGCCACACACGCCTGACGAACAAGCCGAACCCGCAGGTCGGCATCTATCGTGGCAATGACCCGACACACGGTCAGAACTACGGCGCCCTCTACAACGACATCGCTGCCGCCTATGGCGACGCGCTGCGCTGGAAGGTGTCAGACGACAAGCGCTACGCCGACAAGGCTGTGGAGTACCTGGACCAATGGGCGTCGGCGCTGACGACGCTTGGCGGCAGCGACGTGGCGCTCGCCGCCGGCATCTATGGCTACGAATTTGCCAATGCAGCCGAAATCATGCGCAGCTATAGCGGCTGGAGTCCGGCCGGCCTCGCCGCGTTTCAGGCGATGATGCGCAAGGTCTTCTACCCGGTCAGCCATGCTTTTCTGACCCGTATCGACACCGCCATGGACACGCACTACTGGGCCAACTGGGGCCTGGCCAACATCGCGTGCGTCCTGGCCATTGGCGTGCTGTGCGACGATGCCGAACTCGTCAACGAGGCCGTCAACCATTTCAAGACCGGTGGCAGCAACGGCTGCATCCGGCAAGCCGTGTACTACATGCACCCGGGCAACCTCGGACAATGGCAGGAAGCCGGCCGCGATCAGGGCCACAGCACGCTGGGCATTGCATTGACCGGCGCCATTTGCGAAATGGCCTGGAATCAGGGCATCGACCTGTATGGCTATGACAACAACCGCTTCCTGGCGGGTGCGGAATACGTGGCCAAGGCCAACCTGAAGCAGGCGGACGGCGCGTTCTACACAGTGCCTTTCGTCACGTACCAGAACAGCGCCGGCGTCATCCAGACGCAGTTCGCCACCGGCGGCCGAGGCGGCGCCCTGGGCCGACCCTGCTGGGCGCTGGTGGCCAACCATTACATCAACCGCAAAGGCCTGGCGGCACCCTACACCAGGCGCGCTGCCGCCCTGGTGTCGCCGGAAGGCGGGGGCGGCAACTACGGCCCCAACAGTGGTGGGTTCGACCAGCTTGGCTACGGCACGCTCACCTGCACGCTGGACCCCGGCACCCCTGCCGCAGCGCCGAGCGGCCTGACGGGCTACGCCAGCGCGGGCAAGGTGGTGCTGTCGTGGTGGGGCACGACCAATGCCACCAGCTACGACGTCAAGCGCGCCACCATCGCCGGCGGACCGTACCGCACCGTCAAGAGCGGTATCACTGAACTGCTGACCTATACCGATACACCACCCGCTGCGGGCACGTACTTCTACGTCGTCACCGCGCAAACGCCTTCGGGGGAATCGGCGCTCTCCAACGAAGTGAAAGTGATCACGGCGCAGCAGCTGCTCGCGCACTTCGCTTTCGACGAGGGCGGTGGCACCACGGCCGCCGACAGTGCGAACAGCGGGCGCCACGCCACGCTCAAGGGCGCAACGTGGGCAACGGGGCACCGCGGCCACGCCGTCTCGCTTAACGGCTCGGGCGCCTACGTGGCCTTGCCCAACGATCTGCTGACCGACGTGTCGGACTTCACCATCGCGGCCTGGGTGTTCTGGAACGGCTCGCAAACGTGGGCTCGCGTGTTCGACTTCGGCACGGGCTTTCACCGCTACATGATGCTCACGCCGCGCGCGCAGTTGCGCAACGGCTGGGCCGGCATGCGCTTCGCCATGACGGCCAACGGCCCCGGCGACGGCCCTCCCGAACAGATCATCGACGCCCCCAATGAACTGCCCAGCAAGCGATGGGTACACGTGGCCGTCACGCTATCGGGTTCGACCGGCACGATGTACGTGGACGGCACGCCCGTCAGCACCAACAGGGCAATGTTCCAGGCACCGTTCCGCCTTGGCAGTTCCACGCAGAACTGGCTGGGCAAATCGCAGTACAACGATGCCACGTTCAACGGGCTGATCGACGACTTCCGCATCTATCGCGGTGCGCTCAGCGCTGCGCAGATTTCATCGCTCGCGGCGAATTGATTACTGCAGGCCCATGGCGGGCCGGCAACCCGATGGACCTCTTCGTTTAAGGATTTCTCCAATGGACGTGTTTTCTCAACGATGGATTGCTGCTGCGGCGATGGCCTGTGCGCTATCTGGCTGTGGTGGCGGATCCGGTAGCACGACAGGCGCAGGCAGTGTCACAGGGATACGAGGCGGCGCTGTTGGTGGTACCACAGGCGCGACCAATGGGGGGACCGATGCAGGCAGCCATCCTGGCGAGGCCGGCGGCAATGCCGGCGCAAACACCAGCGGCGGCACGTCCGTTAGCAACCTGCCAGCGGCCAGCTGGACCAGCGTCAAGTGGGGCGGCGGCGGCTATGTCACCGGCCTGATCTACCATCCAGCCAACGCGAGCCTGCTGTACGCACGCACCGACGTCGGTGGCGCGTACCGCTGGAACCCGACCAACTCGACGTGGACGCCCATCACCGACGGTGTCGGCTTCGGCGCAGGCGAGAGCGATTTCCACGGCATCGAGAGCATCGCCCTCGACCCGAACAACGACCAGCTCGTCTACATGATGACCGGCATTACCGTGACGCAGGGTCACAACGGCCGCATCTACATCTCGAGCGACCGCGGCAACACCTGGACGCACTACGACCTGCCGTTCCCGGTGGGCGGCAACGACAACGGCCGCGGCACCGGCGAGCGCCTGCAGGTCGACCCCAACAATCCCTCGACGCTGTTCTACGGATCGCGCACGGCCGGCCTGTGGAAGAGTGCCGATTCGGGCCGCACCTGGGCGCAGGTCACGGCTCTGTCCTCCACCACGATCAGCGGCGGCGGCTCTCCGCTGGGCGTCGAGCAGGTCATCTTCGATACCTCGGGCAAAGGAAGCGGCCAGCCGACCTGGATCATGTGGGCCACCGTCGCCCCGGACTACGCCAACGCGGCAGGCCTGACGTCCACCCTGTACAAGTCCACCAACGGCGGGGCCTCGTGGACGCCGGTGCCGGTCCCGCAGGCGGTGTCCGGCTACTACATCCCGCACGTCGTGCGCACTTCCGACGGCACCTTTTATGTGGTGTTCAACGCGGGAGTCGGCCAGGGCATCGGCGGACCGAGCCATCTCTACAAGTTCGGCGGCAGTAACAACAGCAACTGGACGCTGCTCAACAGCTCCAGCAGCAACGGCTTTGGCGGCCTGTCCGTCTCCGGTCTGGGCTCGTCCGCCCGCATCGCACTGGGCATGACCGGCTGGAGCGACACCAGCAAGACCATCCAGCTTTCCGACGACGGCGGCACTACGTGGCGCGAAATCGAGGCCGGCATGCCGCATACCGGCCTGGCCGCCGGTGGCTGCGCCGGCTGGGTCGAGGGCGTCGCGATCGACCCCGCCGACCGCGACCACGTCATGCACGTCCACGGCGGCGGCATCTGTGAAACCATGAACGCCTCGTCGGCCACGCCGACCTGGAGCGCCAAGGTCAACAACCTCGAGGAAACCGTGACGCTGGCCCTCGTCACGGCGCCGCCCGGTGCGTCGTACAACTTCATCAACAGTGCGGGCGACATCGGCACGTGGGTCAACACGAACCTCTCGACGAGGCCGACGAAAGGCCCCTTGAACACGTGGAGCAGCGGCAATTCGGCCGATATGTCGTGGTCCGATCCGACGTACATCGCCGCCGCGGGCGTCGACAATGCCAACGGCCACGCCACCAGGGGCTTCTGGTCGGGCGACAGCGGCAATAGCTGGGCGACCTTCGCGTCGCTGCCCAACGGCGCGGCGGCAAGCCAGAGCAACGTGGGCAACCTGGTGGTCCCGTCCCGCAACAACGTGACCTGGGCACCGCCAGACTCGGTGCCGTCGTACACGACAAACAATGGCGCCAGCTGGACGGCGACCAACCTGCCGGCGTTCAGCGCCATCTGGAACGGCTTCCAGCGGGCCTACCGGCTGGCCGCAGACCGCAAGAACCCGCACAAGGTGTATGCCTACGACTCCGGCGGCGCGCCATGGAGCTGGCAGCCCGGCAAGATCTACGTCTCGAACGACGGCGGCCACACGTTCACGCTGAGCCAGGGCTCGGTGAACGCGAAACTGGCCTGGAATGCGTGGGGGGATACGTCGTTGGCGGTCAATCCGAACGCCGAGGGTGACCTCTGGCTGGCCGACGGCACGGCCGTGTACCACTCGGTAGACTCGGGGGCGACCTGGACGAAGCTCAGCGCCTTTGCGTCGGCCAACGGCACGCCAGGCGCCACCGTGATCGCTCTGGGCAAAGCAGGGACCGGTTCGCCCTACCCGGCCGCGGTCTACGTGGAAGGCACGCTGAACGGCGTATGGGGCATTTACCATTCCGACGATGGTGGTGCAACGTGGGCGCGCTTCAACGATGACACGCACCAATTCGGCGGCTCCAGCGTGATGGCAGGAGACTGGAATACCTACGGCCGGATTTACGTCAATGGCGCCGCACGCGGTCTGATCTTTAGCAATTGAGGTTGATCGACCTGTCGACCGTCCGGTTGCGGTTTGCAACCGGACGCAGAGCCTTGGGCACCAGAACAACGGAAGCTCGTACAGAACTTCACCCATTGCTCACGCATACGGTGCAGCGCCAGCATCGCCTGCTGCTGTTCGGTTTTTACCGCGCTCGGTTTGCTGGGCTGCTGGACCGCCAACAGGTTCGCACGGGCGTTGGCCACGCGCTTCCTGTCGCGAATGTTGAACGCTTTCACGAATTCAGCGCGCATCAACTTCTCCTGGGCCTTCTGCAAAAACATCTACAATCCCATTTATTGAACAAAATGGCTTGTTGTCCCGGGGCTAGATTTTTTAGTGGCGGGTGAAGCGGGAAATAACCGGGCGCCTATCAGGATATCCTTACGAAAGAATCAGGAATTTTCCTCTTATTCGTTCCCGCGGAACCGTTTGAATAGACAGGACTCCATGCTATAAAAATCACTTTGGAGTCCATTGAGTTATCGGATTCCGATACCGCTAAGGTATACGAAAATTATGCCGTTTACACCTATATGCGAATCCGATGACTTCTTCAGACCATATAATGAACAGTGAACTGCTATCAGAAGTCTGGCAATTTTTCCTGCCAGGCAGCCGGTGTGAATATTCCGCTCCCTGTCCGGACTTCTTCGCGTTTTTACGAACGCCCATATCCCGTTGACCTGAAAAGGGAAAACGCGGAGGCGAAAAACCGCACTTCCGTAATCCGTCAACCCAGCATTTTGTCGGCCACTCGATGCCCGGAAGCGCAGGCACAGAATTCAAAGTCTGGCTTCGCAGCGGCGGAGTCGGTTGCGACTCAGACGAACGCAGGTGGTTCGATCATTGACGGCGCCAGCATGGTGACGGAAAAACCAGTAAACCCCAACAAACATTGATGCTGTCGCACGGCATGTTGCCCCACAACACTTCGCGAGCGAGTCAGTATCGGCGAGAATCGGTACCTTCCAATGCCCAATCGGTTCGTCGGCGACTATCAGCGTGCAGCAGACCGTCGATTCCTGCGCGAACTGTTGTTGCTTGGTACAGCCGCCGTGCTGTTTGCTTGCGCGCTCGCTACTTCGAACTTAACTGCAGTCGCAGACAAGGCGTTCTACGATTACCTCGTTTCGCAGTTCTCCTTGACGGCAGACGCCGATATCGTCATCGTTGCTATCGACAATGACACTCTCGCTACGCTCGGGCACTTGCCCCTGCCGACCGGGCTTCATGCAAGACTGCTGTCAAGACTTGCGTCCAGCAAGCCTCGCGCAGTGTTATACGATGTCCTCCTTGCCCACGCTTCCCTTGAGGACGCGGCATTCGCGCGAGCCATGTCGCGCGTGCCGGTGTACCTTCCCGTGATCGTCCAGAGTGGCGCTACCAATCCTCATGCGGGAGAGACGATAGAGCCCCCGAACAGGCTCGCATCGGTCGCAGCAGGAATCGGACATATCAACCTGGAACCCGATAGGGACGGTGTTTTGCGCAGTGTCGCGCTCTACGAGGGGAGCACGGTTGGCAAATGGCCGCAATTCACGTTACCGCTGTATCAACAATTGCGTGGGGCCAGCGCGCGTATTCCCACCGGCGTAGACGACCCGCACGAATTGCACCGGTACTTTGAAGGTCCGCGCGAAGAGCGACTGGGACGTGTGCTCATCTCGTACGTACCCGCGATGCATGGCTATGCGCATTTCTCTTTCGTCGACGTACTGCGCGGGCATATCGATCCGGAAGTGTTCCGCGACAAGATCGTGCTGGTGGGAAACACTGCAGACGGCCTTCCCGATCATCTGCTCACACCGCTTTCAGGTGACAGCGGCGTCGCTTCGCGCGTCGACATCGATGCCAACATTCTCGACAATCTTCTGCATGGGGGCAGCGCCCATCGGGCAAATGTGTGGCTACAGTCCACCTTCTCGTTTGTCGCAGTACTCCTGCTCTTTACGGGTTTTGTTTTTCTCACGCCACGTCAGACCGTTGTTTCCGTCCCCGTTCTCCTGCTCGCAACTCTTGTCGCGAGCGACCTGCTCCTCGAGTTCGCAAGAGTCTGGATCCCTCCACTGCCCGCGGTGAGTTCGATCGTTCTGTTCTACCCGATCTGGGGATGGCGTCGACTGGACGCCATCATGTCCGCGATCGGCACCGAGCTTGAACTACTGGCCGAAGAGCCGGACTTCGTCTCTCTTGCGTTCCCCGGATCTTCGATCCTCGCGGGCAGGGCACTTAATCGCGACATGGAGCTGATGCGGCAGGCAACGCAGCATATTCGTGATTTGCGGCGGTTTATTTGGGACAGCGTGAGCAGCCTCCCGGACCCGGTGCTCGTTGCTGACCCGCAGGGGCGCATCCGCGTTGCCAACCGGCCAGCGCTCGCCAGTCTCGCACTGCACGAAGAAGACAGGCTTGTTGGCCATAACCTTCAGGAGCGACTCGGCCGACTGCGCTTTATCCGGTTCATTGCGGAAGCCGCGGACTCCCGTGCAGCGCGAGCGTGGCCGCACGTTCTTGATCCCGCGCGAGCGATCGATGCCACTGTCATGGCGCATGGCGTAGAGGTAGAAGATGCAGGCGGCGCTCGCTACGTCCTCAAATACGCGCGCTGCCTGGATTCGAGCAATGAGGTTACAGGATGGATTGCGACGCTGAGCAACATTACGGCTCTGCATAAAGCACAGGCGCAACGCGATGAAATGCTACATCTGATTTCTCATGACATGCGCTCACCCAACTCATCTATCGTCTCTCTTATCGAGATCGAGAGACGTGCAATGGGTAACGGTGGGGCGACCATTATCGTCGATCGGATCGATCGCTACGCACGACGTGCCCTCGCCCTTGCTGACAGCTTCGTGCGACTTGCTGCTGCGGAGAATCGCGACTACATTTTCGAAGTGACGAATCTCGCGGATATCGTGAATAGTGCTGCGGACGAAGTCTGGCCGCTGGCAATTGCCAGGCAGGTCAATTTCGTGAGCGAGTGCACGGACGACGAACTACTTGTAAACGTCGATCGCGGCATGATTGCCAGAGCGCTCGTCAATCTTCTGAACAACGCCATCAAGTACAGTCCGCCCGGCACCGCTGTCAGATGCGTGCTGAGGTATCGGCCACATCCTCATCATCAGATGGAATTCGTCGTATCTGATGAGGGTTATGGCATTCCGCAGGCCATGCAGCTTCGCCTGTTCGAGCGGTTTCAACGGTTTCGTGCGCCCGGTCAGCCTGAAAGTGATGGCGTAGGCTTGGGGCTCGCATTCGTGAAGGCAGTAGTGACACGACATGGCGGAAGAATTCACTGCGTGAGTTCAGAAGGCACAGGAACGATCATGACAATGCACCTGCCCGTCTTCGGTGCGGAAACTGGCATGGAAGCCTTCCGGCAACGTTAGGCGTCCAGCATTCGCGTCTCAGCCCCACTGACAGGTCGCAAAATGCTTGAGGCAACAAGCCTGGCTTCGAAACAAATAACCCTGGTCAATGCGCCGTGCATTCTTTTTGTCGCCGGCCTTGCCGCGGCGGCAGCTTTCGACGGCGCCAGTCCGTTGGCATGCGTGTCCATCGCCGCCACGTGTGCGTTGGCACACTGCGGGCGGCGCCGCTAGCCGGGAGTCCATATCGAACCTCATCATCTGCACGATGGCCAGCGCCGCAATGAACGTGTGATCCGACACGCCCATGCCTGCCAGCCGTCTGAGCAGTGCCCGGTTCTCGACCGGCAGGCGCACGCGGCGCGCAGTTCGGAGGCTGCCGTTGGCCTCCTGAACGTCATTCGACTACCAGGGTCAGGGGCGCACGGAAGGCTGTTCACCAGACGCAAATGCCAGCTTGAATCTGGGCCAGAGGCCCTCACCCCAGTCACGCATCTTTGCCAGATACGCGACCTTGTCCGGGAAACGGCCAACGTTTGGGGCATGCCAGTCTGATTCGCTTGCTGAGAGCGAGGTGCTGGACTCGATGCCATCCAGTTCCGGGTCGAACAAGTAGGATACCTCCAGCAAGCCCCACGTTTCCGCCCGGGTGAATCGGACGTCTACGAAATCCTGCGGAAAACTCATGCCTTTTGCAGACAGGTCGCGGCCCGCAAGACGATCAAGCGCAGGCATCCTGAGGGCGCGATCCTCCCATTGCTGCAGGGGCGATGCAAAAAAGTTGTTGATCAGCCAGCATGCCTGATGTCCGTATGGCGTTACCTCTTCAAGCGCAAGGTAATTCAGGTCGGGATTGCCGCTCCTGCACCCGTTTGCGGCGGGAAAGCCGGTTCCCGGTAGTTCGTCGCTCCGGACTGCAAACAAGCGAATGGCTCCAACAAGCCTCCTTTGCTCGATTCGCCCCAGAAAATACGCGACGCCAGATGTGCCATGCAGACGGCCGCTGCTGTTTGCCAGTACGGCCCACTGGCCCGGTGGAAGCGGCACCATGAACCCTTCGATCTCGATCGACTGGCGATAGGTGCGTCCGACGAGTGGACTGTCGAGGCCGGAGGAGTCTGCCCTGATAGCCGGGCCGGGCGCCGCGGGCACAACGTGTGCGTGCACTGGCGCTTGCGCCGTCTGGCCCGAATCGGCTGTCGGGATTGCCGCTGGGGTTTTGCTTTTGGCTTCGGCGGATGCCGGCTTCGGCACAGTACTGGCCGGCGCCTGTGCCACTGCAGCGGGCACGACCTCCGCGACGGGCGCCTGGATGGCTGCCGGACCGGGAGGCGCCTTGAATTGTTGCGGGTCGCGAAGCGCTGGCCGCGGTACTTCCGGCGACGGAATGGTATCCACCGAGTGCCGGGTCGGCAGAAAAGACACGACTCCAACCGAGAGCAAAACAGCCACGGACAGGCAAGCGCGCCAGAGCGGCGCGCGCGTCCACAGCGATTTGACGGGCGCCCTGTCGACTTCGGGTGTGTTCGAATTCATCGCTCAGCTCGCGCGATCACCTTGCCGTCGACCGACACCAGCATGACCCTGGCGTGTCCCTGCCGCTTCGCGTCAATCAGCGTGTCGGCGAGAGACTCTTCGACCGCACGCACAAGATCCCGTGACGAAGCACCGCTGCCCATTCGCTGCTGCCGCCGCATCATGTCCACCAGGATATCGGGATCGATGCCTTCTTCGGCAACATCCAGGCCGTAACTTTTGATCATCGCTTCGATCTCGAGCGCCGCGACCCGCGCGATGTCGAGACCGCAGAGCGACTTGAAGACGAAGATCCGGTCGATGCGGTTCAGTACCTCGGGAGCGAACCCTGCCTCGCGCAGTGCATTCGTGGACGCGCGACGCAGTTCGTCTGCATCATTCGCGAACATGACGCTCAGGGTCTGGAGTTCATCGGTCGCCGCGTTCGAGGTCAGAATGAAGATTGCGCGAGTGGTCGAGATCTGCCTGCCGTCAGATGCCTCAGTGACGAAGCCGTCGTTCCAGGCAGTGAGAAAGTTCTTGTGGATCTCGGGATGAGCCTTCTCGATCTCGTCAAGCAGGACAACTGCATCGGGTGTATCGCGCAAGGCGGCCGTGAGTTTGCCATACGTATTTGAACCAACGTAGCCTTTGGAGGCACCGAACAATTGGGTCGCCGCGTGTGCGCCGCCCGAAAACTGGGTCATGTCGAAGTGCAACAGGCGGCGCCCCAACTCTGCCGCGAGGCATTTCGCCAGATAGGTTTTCCCGGTCCCAGGCGGTCCCGCAAGAATGAATACGCCAACCGGCTTGTTGCGCTGCTGCAGCGCGAGGCGGCGACGAATTTGAGCCGCCACATCGTCGCAAACCGCATCCTGGCCGATAACCTTGCGCTTCAGTGCACTGGCCAGCGCCTCTGCATCGATTATCTGGGGCTTCGGCTCGTGCGCGAGTTTCTCCTCGAGCGCACGCCGGTTCGTGAGTCTGTCAAGCGCATCCATTAACCACCCGCCTTTGGTGGCGTCAGGGTTTTTACCCCGATGCCGATCGTAAAAAAAACCTGCAATGGTTATCAGCCAGAACGCGATTGCAATGCCGAGCATGCTCCAAACATGCTCGTGCAGGAAAACGGCAACGTCATGTGCGTCGCGTTCGACATCTGCGCGATCGGGTTTGTGCTGAAGGAGGAACTGCGCCACCGCGATACCTGTCATGAGAAGGAAGGCGAGCGGTGCAAATCGGGCCGCGAAGGTGGTTAGCCTTTGCATCGGTTCGCCCCGTTGTCCACACACCCAGTCAGGCGCAGCGTGAAGGCCACTAGCGCCGCAAGCCCTGCGCGTGCCCGCCAGGTGGTTCCTGTGACCCGGATCGGGGAAAGTACAGTCATGGCTGTCCTGTTCGTGTTCATGGCGTGGCGATCTGGTTCATGTTCAGGTGCCCGGGTTTCGAGACGATATCGATGCACACATGATCCCGGAGCTGGCATCATCCCGAAATACTGCGTATGCCCGTTGAGCGTGACGTGCACCAGATACCGGTTAGGTTCGCCTCGTGTAGCAACGGCAGCTTCGACTCCACGTGCAGCTGGCAGCCAGCGAAAGGCTGGCCTTCTGCGCCGATGCGCTTCCTGGCAGACCCGGCGTGGCGATCGCACAGAGCGCAAATGAATGGATACGTCGAATTAACCCTTGCTCGAGAATGCGCATCCTGGCGGCGAAGACGACGTCACCGGCGCAGCGCGAGTACCCAGTACCGGCGCGGGAGCACTGCGACCGATACCGATAAAGTTCGCCGCCCGGACAGCAGCCGCACAATCAGACCCGCTCGCAACGGGCAAGCGACTGCACACACTCATCGACGCTCAGCTCATGCAGCATGTCGGTACGCAAGGTGTCGTCAACAGCACGCTGCAGCGCACCCAATGCACGCGGCTTCAGGCGTACAAGCTGCAATTGCTGTCCACGTGCAACGCATTCAGCGGCAAATATGCGCAACGCCTCGATCGCTGAGCCGTCGACATCCGGTGTTTCTTCGAGACTCAACATGACGGTTCGCGCATTGGGAATACGTGCGAGCATCCTCACCTTGCCGAGCACGCGATCAGTGTTCGCGAAGAAAAGCGGCACTTCGGGGCGCACGATCAGCAGCCCGGGAACCGGGTGTGCATCTTCGTGGCGGGATATGTCAACGAAGTCATGGCTGTCGCGCAGGCGACCCAGCACGCTGATATTGGGCTCTGAGAGCTTGCGCAGGGTCAGCATCAAACTCACGCCGATCGCGACCAGCAGCCCGTGCAGCACGCCGAGCACCAGCACCGCGAGCAACGCCGCGAGCACGACCAGACGGTCCCGTTGCCAGGTCCAGTACGGCTTGAATACCGACGGATGCAGTGAATGGCTCACCGCAAAAATGACGATGGCGGCCAGCACCGGCTCCGGCGTGCGTGACAGTTGCGGCAGGAGAAACCACACGATCAATGCGATCACCGCCGCGGCGCAGAGACCGGCAAGGCGGGATTGTGCACCGGCAGCCTCGTTGGCCGATGTCGCCGAATAGCCGGCGCCGACTGGCATGCCATGGAGCAACCCGGAGACAATATTCGCGAAACCGAGCGCAACCAGGTCGCGGTTTGCCGACACCGTATCACTGTGCTTTAGCGCGAAGTTGCGAATCGCCCCGTACGACTCAGCGTACAGGATCAGCATCAGGGCAAAGCCGAGTTCTGCGGTCTGCATCCACTGCGCGCGACCGAGCTCGGGCAGCCCAAAGGAAATGTGCTGCAGATCAATCGCGCCAACCACGGCGATGCCGTACCGATGCCAGTCGATCCAGTAGCCGGCGCCGATGCCAAGCACGATGACGATCAGCGTTCCGGGCACGCGGGCGCGATGTCCGAGAACGAACAGGATCGCCAGCGCCACCGCACCTAGTGCCAGGCTGTACACATTGCATTGGACAGCTTCGCGTACAAGATCGAGCGCAATCCGTGGCGTGTCGCTGTGATGCACGGGTAAGTCGAGTATCTTCGGCAACTGCTTGATGACGATGGTCAGCGCGAGGCCAAATGTGAAGCCGCGCAGCACGGGGCGGGCGATGAAATCCGACATGCCACCGAGGCGCGCCGCGCCCGCAAGCACAAAAAGCACACCGGTCGTGGCGACGAGCGCTGCGGCCAGCGCCAGTTGCGTCGCAGCGTTGACGGCGGATCCAGACAGCACGGTGGCCGCGAGCACGGCGGCCGATGACGACGTCGCCGAGACGATCGCGAAACGGCTGCTGCCGGTCAACGCATACACCATGAGGCCCGCCAGCAGCGCGATCAGACCGGCCTGCGGCGGCTGATTGCCAATGCCTGCGTAAGCTACCGCTTCCGGAAGCAGCAGCCCCGCGATCGAAATGCCGGCGAGCGCGTCGCGCGCGACGCGTGGTCCGCGCTCAATTGATTGTTCAGCGGGTGCCGCGAAATGGTCGGCATGCTGAAGTTGGGTAGCTGGATGTCCAGGATCGGAGTTCATATCAAGCCATGTGAAAAAATCGCGGACGCGCCGCGCACGCGTCGGTCAGCCAGCGGCAGCCACGCCTGACCAGCCCGGCAGGTAACGCGCCTCAGGCAGGTGTGCAAGCGCTTTCGCTTCGTCGAGCGCCCTGGCAAAGTTCTTTTCGATCCGGCTGGGCGATATACGCTGCCTCAGGAAATCCGCCCACAGAAACTCGCTGAACGGTGTCGTGTCCTTCGCGTAGCCACCAGCGCCGCGCAGTTCGCCGGCGAGACTGCGATAGGGATCATTCTCGAGCCCGGTAAGGACCTTCGGCAGACGGTCGTAATCATGCCGTTTGCCTTCGGTATCGAACGGATGAACCCACTGGCCGTGTTCCATCATGCGCCAGAACGTGATGTCATCAAGCCATGACAGATCCTTGATGACCATTGCCGTTACCTCCCTGACGCCCTCCTCGAAAAGCGCGAGCCCCAGGTGATGGTGATCAATGACATACTGGCGGCCCTGTGGCCCCAGCACAACGGGAAACCAGTGCGACGCAATGGTCTTCCTGCGAGCCTTTTTGCGAAGCGCCTTCCAGTGTTCGCGCTTTGCGGCAACTTCACGATAGCCCACCGTCATCTGGGTCGGACGCAGCGCTTCGAGTTGTGCTGGAACAAGATGAATGTTCGAATTCGGTACCACAGTGTTTATCCGCCAATTTGTTCAGTTGGCCGGGAATCGATCGTGTTCGCGAAGCGTTCCCCGGCGCAATCCATTACGCGCGCCTGATGAGACGGACAACGATCAGGGCGAAATGAAGCTCATGGTTCGCCATGAACGCCCCGGAAAGACGAAAGCCCCGGGCCGTTCATGGCGAACCAGGGCTTCCTGGGTCCCGGCCGACGCGCTTGGAGTGCAACCAGAACTTGTCCGCCATTCTATAAAGTTACCGCGGAGCGTAATGTCAAATATTGTCAGTGAGGAGTCCATGACACTCCCTGACAGTCCATCTGGCGTAGATGTCTTAGCCTTGGGGATGACAGTTGCTGGTCTGAACTGTCTAAGTGTGCGTACTCGTTTAGCGCGCCGTTCGAGCGGCGCGCCCTTTTTTCGTCCCCGGTGTTTTGGGTGCCAGAAAAACGAGCATTGGCCCTATGTGTTCTAACGGTCTTGTGCGACGTCAAGTCGCCTGGTTCGTCGATTCACCGCCGAGGTTAGTGGCAGGCGACTGGGCGTTCGGTCGCCGATAGTCCATCTGTGCATGCCGCATCAGTAACTGCCTGGCGTGAAACCGCCGGGACAATGCAGCGCGGCGCTATCAAGGCCAAGGATTTTCAGATCCAGGCTCTTCTGCCAGTGTCAAGACGGAGTGGGTGCCCGACTGTGCGGCATGGTTACGCGTGTTTCGCCCTGCGACCTTGAACACTTTTTTTCTCGTCCTCTTTCGACGCATTGCATCAGCGCAGAACCGGCAAACAGCGGGTCGTTCAATATCCAGATTCCGTCCGCGACAGACGGCGGAGCAAATGCGCGAGACCTGCGACAGCGCGCCGGCAACGCAACTGCTGCAAGACCGCCTGAAACCCAATATTCAATGCGGCGCAGTTGCCGGTGAGCTTGCATGACCTTGGCACCAGGGAAACACCAGACCGCTGATAGCTTGTCGCTCGAAGAGCGTGCCGGAGCGTTACCCGCCCCCAAGCCTCCCCGTCGTGGCGGCGATAAAAACCGGCATGGTCGATTACCAGATTCAACCACAATCCGGGAAGTCTCCGCCTTACAGGTTGGAGCATCTCAGGGCCGGGAATCCCCTAGCTGACAATGCCTGACAGTTTGCTCTCGCCATCTGCCGTAGTCTGGGCAGGACAGCCCCTGGAACCTGTCAATGTGGCGTGGCCCGCTTTGCGCGCCGGCTAGTCCGGCGCGCACTTTTTCATATCGTCCCGCGACGGGTTGAGGTCTCTCCGGGGCTCCTGCCCTGCGGTCCTCCAGGCAAACGGGAAATATCGTTAAATGGGAGCTGTCGAGGCCCGCAGGAAGACTTCCTGTTCGTCGCACGGACTTTCCAGGCCTCGATACCCGCATCGCATGCAGCAACATGGCTGCCTTACGGTATCGATAAGTGATGCCTATGGGCCCTCGCCTGGTCGCATTATGACGGCGATGATGACCATCCCTTCACGACCTTCACTGGGCATGTGTTCGACGTGCCTCAGCACCGCCGCATCGCAGTTCTCAGAGCGCGTCGATGATCAAAGACGTGTGCGTCAAAGCCGGTGTGCCGAACTTCGCGGAAACGCTCGACTGCCGACGAGCAGGAGCTCGCGCCTGGTTGCATGTCCGCGACAGTGCACGTCTACGAAACACAAAAATGATCTGGCCAGCCAGGGGTGATCTACGACCCGGAATCAGTCGACTGGCTGTTTGTGAACTTCAACGGAGGGACGCGCGGGGCGCGACTTTTCAAAATGCCCCGCGGCGGTACGTCGTGCGGAGCGCCTTCACGATGGGTCGGAAAGCGCCCGGGAGCCTTCCTGACAGGTTCTGACAAATCACAACCGTCATTCGATATAAGCTGTACCGACAGTCTCGCATCTGCCACGGGAGAGCTCCTGCCGCCATGGTTCGAAACAGGCAGAACGATCCAAATCACCAAAACTATCGCATTGACGCAAGCGCTAATGATCCGATGGAATGAAACCGAAGGACTACCTCCAACGATCTGGCTGACGGGCCTGTCGGGTGCTGGAAAGTCCACCATTGCTTTCGCACTTTGCTCATCGCTACGCGAGCTTGACACAAAAGCCATCGTACTGGACAGTGACGAGATCCGGCAGGGAGTATGCTCCGATCTGGGGTTCTCGCGAGACGAACGCACCGAAAACATTCGCAGGATTGCGCACATTGCCCGGCTATTCGCCATGGAAGGCTACGTCGTCGTAGTCGCAGCAATCGCTCCGCAACACGCGCATCGCGAGCTCGCCCGATCCATCATCGGCCACAGCTTCCTGGAAGTCTTTGTATCCGCTCCCCTCGAGGTCTGCATTGCACGTGATCCGAAGGGGCTATATGCGCTTGCAAGAAAGGGAAGTCTATCCCATTTCACGGGCGTTTCTGCCGCCTATGAGTCGCCATCCAATCCCGATCTCGTCATCGACACCACGCGCATCAGCGTGAAGAATGCGGTTTCCGACACTTTGCAATTGCTGAACGCCAGTGCGAACCGCGCGTACGCCGGTGCGCTCATGTAATCCGGCTTCTCCCCCGCTCACAGTACGTAGAAGGCGTCACGCGTCGATGTCTAACTTGCCAGGCTATTCCCGAACGACGCGCCAGTTCGACACGGTGGTGCCCAAAGGACCCAACGCCGGGTGTCCCGTGAGATGTTGCTGCCAACGCGCGGCAAGCGCTGAATGAACAATTGGAAAATTATGCACTCGCTATCGCCCAGGAAGATCGTTTTCCTCCACATGCAGAAGACAGCAGGCTCGGACATCGCCGCGCAGTTCTATCAGGGTCGTCTCGGCAAGTTCTTTTTCCCGGAAAATCTGCGTGCGGTTCTGGGATTCCTGCCTCCTCACATGCTTGAGAAGTACAGTTTCTTCTATGGGCATGGATTCAGGAATCAGGAGATAGTCAACATTCCGGGCGAGAAGCTCCTGTTCACGTTCTTTCGTGATCCCGTCGAGCGTCTAATTTCGCATTACGAATGGCTATCCAGTTACAAGCTGGATATCGAGAACGGAGTCATTCCTCAGCCTGAAACAATTCCTGCCAAGATGATGACGTGTGACGACTTCTTCCAGTCACCCATTCTGAATTACATTCCAGCGTTCAACAATTATTACACACGCACAGTATTTGAATTTTTTTCGGATGAGAGAACGGACGACATCGATTATATGTTGTCTGTCGCAAAGAATAGCCTTCAACGTTTTGATTTCATCGGTCTGCTCGATTCCTACGGGGAGTCGCTCGACTATCTCGGAAGATTACTTGATCTGCGACTTGACGATAATTCGACGCGTCCTAAAACCAATGAAACCATTACCCTTTCCAGCAACAACGAGTTCCACGAAGGCGGCGGGTGTTTCAACGTCTCAGCAGACACGTTGCACGGCATTTTGCGCAGGAACGCGGCTGATATCGAGCTTTACGAGCATGTACGTCAGTACGCACGCGATCGGTTTGGATTGTCCGCTACGCGCACGCTAACCGGGCTGAGCACGCAGGGCGTCATGCATCGTGGGTATGGCGACCCGTGCCTTTACAGTGACTCTGAAGGTTACGTCCAGTTTGGGCCCTACGAGCGCATCAATGCGGGCAGGTACGCGGTCACCTTCCAGGTAAGAGCGGTCCAGCATAGGGCTTCGTGTTCCGGTCTCCCACCCGACGCCGTCGTTGCGACGCTTGACGTGGTCGCCTCCGACGGGAGTGAACGCGAATTCGCAAAGCTGGACGTCAGATGGTCCGACCTGCGCATCGGCGAAATGGCGTCATTCACCTTGCAAATTGATCTGCAACTCCCGGTATCGCGACTGGAGTGTCGCGTCTACTCATGGGGGGTGTGCGAACTGGAGTGCCCCGTCTCGCTCCCCGTCCATCATGCAGCCGACTACGAGCCAGGTTCAAGATCGAATTTGCCAGAGTATCTCACCGCAAGCGTCGGCGATGCAGAGGCGGTGCGGCGCGCGCAGGACCCGCAAGCTTCGAACATTGATACCCTGCCCACACCAAGGGCGAATGCGCTGACGCAACCGTGACGCAGATCTACCTCGACATTACGCGCCTTCTAAAAGGCGCACTGTTACGAAAGCGACCAACCGGCGTTGACCGGGTCGGCCTTGCCTATGTACAGCATTATGGCGAGCGTGCCGTCGCGGCGGTCTGCATCGGCGGATTCTGTGCCGCTTTGTCGCCGCGCGCCTCGGCACGCCTCTTTTCCGCGGTTCAGACATACCATCCGGCCGGCCGTTTGAGCTTGACGCTTACCGTGTTGCGCGGCCTTCTGTTTGGCTCGCGGCGCCTCACTCGCGGCGGCATGCTGCTGCACACTTCACACTCGGGCGCTGAATCCGGCAGGTATTTTCGTTCGTTGCGCGCCCAGGGTGTGCACGTGGCCTGCATGATTCACGACCTCATTCCTCTGTCCCACCCCGAATTCTGTCGTCCCGGGACGGCGCAACAGCATGACCGGAGAATGCGCATTGCCCTCGCGAGCGCGAGCGCAATCATCGCAAATTCACAGGCAACGCTCGATGCAGTCAACGCATACGCCCGACGAGAGGGATTGAGTCTTCCGCGCACGGTCGTCGCGCAGCTTGCACCCGGTACGACGCAGGTCCAGTCCCCGGCTCCTTTGGTGGCTGGGCCGTATTTCGTGATGGTTGGCACTATAGAGCCACGGAAGAATCATTGGTTCATCCTGCAGCTTTGGCGCCGACTTGTTGCGCAGTTCGGCGCAGCCGCGCCTCGCCTCGTACTCGTCGGACGACAGGGATGGAAGTATGAGAATGTGATCAGCATGCTCGATGAGTGTGCCGAGCTTCAACATGCGGTCGTCTTCGAGCCAGACTGTCCGGACGCGCGGCTCGCGGCCTGGCTCACGCATGCGCGCGCACTCGTCTTCCCCTCTTTCGCGGAAGGATTCGGGATGCCCGTCGCCGAGGCGCTCGCTGCCGGAGTGCCGGTGATTGCAAGCGACTTGCCGGTATTCCGGGAATACGCGGGCGACGTCCCTGACTATGTCGATCCCCTGGATGGACCGGCATGGCTCGCCAAGCTCATTACATACGCGAACGGCAATACGGGTGACCGTGCACTTCAGCTTGCACGACTGCAGAGCTATCAACCACCGGGCTGGCTTGAGCACTTCGCCCGCGTCGATGCGCTGCTTGAAGAGCTGGGTGCAGCCCCATGAGAAGAAGCAGCGCGCCCGCTTGCACGAGAACCGCTTCCGCCTGCATCCACTCCTTCTGGCGGCGACACAAACGGATACCAGGACAAACACAGCTATTCTGGGTTGACGGGATACTCTCGAAAACACTGCTCAAGTTTGCCGTCATGCTTGGCTACCGCCCGCGCATCGCGTGGTCCGGGCCGCCCGCACATGCACGGCGCGATGGCCGCCCTCCCCTAAGCTGGCTGGAGCACACCGTCACCGGTGACAGCGTGCCTCGCTCGATAGTCAACTGGCTCAATGCCGAATTAGCATGCACCGCACACGTCCCCCACGGCTCTAGCGAGGCGCTGATCCGCCGCACCTGTGCGTCGTGGATTGAGTCGATTTCCGGGCGGCATCGTCCCGCCGTTGCCGCAGGCCCAACGCCCATCGGCGCCGTCGCTGTCGTTATCGACGAACGACGGTGGACATATGACCCTGCCACTGAATCGCCGCACCCTCGACGGGCGACCTTCGAACAGTTGCTCGCAACCGCTCGCGAGATGGATCCCCGCGCCGAACTGCTGATCGTACGATCGTCGGACCCCGGATGCGGAAATTGGCTATCCGTTGAATGTGCAGCAGGACAGACATGCGGCCGCCCTGTCGACCGTGCGACCGCATGGTCGCTCATCGGCCAGGGCTGTAATGTCTACACGCTGGGCGCATCAGAGGGACTGCTGGCGCTGCTTCAAGGCGCCAACGTCCACGTTTTCGGAGCTCCGATGTATGCCGGATGGGGGCTGACGCAGGACCAATTTCCGCTCGAAGGCAGGACAGCGCGGCCCACGTCGGGCCAGCTTTTTCATGCGATCATGAATGGGTGCACGCGTTATACCGATCCCCATACGCACAAGCCAGGGCACCTTAAAGCCCTTCTCAAGATTCTGGAATTGCAGGGCGCGGTTGCGAAGCGCTTTGAAGACCTGCGCAATCCGGTGGGTATCGGCATCCAGCGGTGGAAGCGCCCATTCATCTCGCCTTTCCTGTCCGCCTGTCCGGGCGACGTCCGCTGGTCCAGCGACGCAGGCACGGTAAAGGACTCTGAGCAGATCCTTCTCTGGGGCACCCGTTCGGCAACCGGAGCCGCGGCGGACAGACAGGTTATCAGAGTGGAAGATGGATTCCTCCATTCGTGCGGTCTCGGATCGGACCTGCATGCACCCTCCAGTCAGATCATCGATCGTACGGGCATTTACTTCGATCCTCGTGCGCCCGGCGATCTCATCGAAATCCTGAATACGACCCTCTTCGATCCTGACGAACTGGTTCGGGCTTCGTTACTTCGACAGAGCATTGTCGCGAATGGACTCACAAAATACAACCTTGGCCGGCAGCGCCCCACCTGGTCCGGAGCGCGCGGCAGGAAGATCGTTCTTGTGGTCGGTCAGGTCGCCGATGATGCCTCTGTGGTTCTGGGCGCAGAGACTGTGCGGACAATGGAGGCGCTGGTGGATCGGGTGCGGGCGCAGCGCCCGCACGCGTTCCTGGTCTACCGGCCGCACCCTGATGTCATCGCGGGCAATCGCAACGGTCTGATGGATGCGTCCAGTACGGCGGACGTAGTCGACATGCGATCGGATATTGTGTCTCTGATCGAGATCGCCGATGAGGTACACACGCTCACCTCACTGGCCGGCTTTGACGCGCTGTTACGTGGCAAAGCCGTATTCACCTACGGTACTCCGTTTTACGCGGGCTGGGGACTGACAAGCGACGCAGCCGGAAAGATTTGCGGCAGGGCAAGGCACCTGAGCATCGACATGCTGACGGCAGGTGTGCTCTTACGCTATCCGCTCTATTGGGACTGGACACTCGGTCTGTTCACCACACCCGAGGCAATCGTCGCCCAGCTGGCGCGATGTGCACCCCGCCCACTGTTGCACGAACGATCTCGCTTTATCCGGCTATCCAGAAAGACGCTGCGCTGGAGCCGAAACCAGTTTGTCGCCAACCGGCCATGGACCGTGCGCAAGCGTGAAACGTTCGAGCAATCCTGAATCACCCTTTCTCACCAGCGAATCTGATATGCACATTTTTCCTGTCGTTCTTTGCGGCGGTAACGGAACCCGTCTCTGGCCAATGTCTCGTGGCAGCTTGCCCAAGCAGTATCTGAAACTGCTTGGAGAGCACACACTGCTGCAACAGACGGTGCTAAGAACGTTGTCAGTCGATGGCGTTGCACCGCCTATTGTGATTGCGAATAGCGAGCAGCGTTTTCTGGTGGCCGAGCAGCTGCGCGAGATCTCCGTTTCGCCCGAGGCGATGATACTCGAACCCGTCGGGCGCAATACAGCCCCGGCAATTGGAATCGCCGCACTCGCCGCACTGCGCAAATCCCCGGACGCGCTCCTCCTGGTTCTTCCGGCCGACCACGTTATTGCGAACGCGGCCGAGTTTGCAAAGTTGGTGCGTAACGCTGCGATGACCGCCAGGGAGGGGTACCTGGTCACGTTCGGCATCGAACCGGACGGCCCGGAGACCGGGTATGGCTATATCAGGGCAAGCTCCGTGGTGGGCACACACGGACACGCCTCGAGCGTCGACAGCTTTGTAGAAAAGCCTGATCTGGAAACGGCCCGCACCCTGGTGAACCGGGGCGACTACCTGTGGAACAGTGGCATGTTCCTTCTCAGCGCCGCACAGTATCTAGCCGAATTGCGAGCATACGAGCAGGACACCGCCGGCTTCGCCGAAGCGGCACTCGCTCAGGCGACGTCGGACGACGATTTCATCCGCCTCGCCGGGGAACCTTTCGCCCGTTGCCGGGATATCTCGATCGACTACGCTGTCATGGAGCGCACAGCCCACGCAGCAGTGGTACGCGCAACGGGGCTGGGCTGGAACGACGTCGGTTCATGGACGACGCTTGCCGCACTCTCCGGAAGCGACCCAGCGGGAAATTTCACCACTGGCGACGTGATCGTCGACGGCGTACGCAATTCGTACATCCGCGCCGAACATCGCATGGTGGCAGCCGTTGGCGTACAGGACGTGGTTATCGTGGAAACGGCTGATGCAGTGCTGGTCGCGCACAAGGACAAGGTCCAGGATGTCAAGAAAATCGTCAACCGTCTCAATGCGTCCGGTCGTCAGGAATCCGTCGTCCACCGGCGAGTTGTCCGGCCCTGGGGGTCGTACGAAGGGATAGATCACGGTGAACGGTTCCAGGTAAAGCGTCTGATCGTGTACCCGGCGGCGGAACTGAGCCTGCAAATGCACCATCACCGCGCAGAACACTGGATCGTGGTCAAAGGCACTGCGCTGGTCACGATTGGCGATGAGCAACACATGCTGAGCGAAAACCAGTCGACCTATATTCCGCTGGGCACCACCCACCGTTTGAGCAATCCTGGCAAGATTCCTCTGGAGCTGATCGAGGTACAGTCTGGCGCCTACCTCGGCGAAGACGACATAGTCCGGTTCGCGGATACCTACGGCCGCGCCTGAGCAACCCAGTTCTGGCGATAATCCGTCACGCACGACGTCGTGACGGTGCCAGGTTCCCACTGCTTCCTTTCAGCTCTGCAAAAACCATCAGCAGTTAAAGATGCGCGGCCTCCTCGGCGCGCGCGCCCGGCGTCTCACTTCCTTCCCCCCCGATGGCGTCGGACCATCGGGTGACGTCAAACATCTGACCGGTGTAGAAGCTTCCATTAAGCTGCGTCTGCTCGACAACAAACGCCCTGTACCGTTCATACAGCTTCATATCGGGAGCAGACCTCTGAGCGCTGCCCCAGAAGTCGTCAAGCGGCCCCTGGAACGTCAGACCTTCCATATCGTAAATCGCTTTTCCCAATGCCTTCACCGGCAACGCATGGTGAATGCCCGAAAGACCCACCGTGCTGTTGACAACCACAAGCCCGATGGCATGCTCAAGAAGCGTGGGCAGGTGCTGGTCGTGAAGATAAAGCACCCTGCCTTGCACTCCGTACCGGCAAGCGAGACGCGAAATCGCTTTCGTATAGTCTGAATGCCCTCTATCCAGCGGGTGATGCTTGAACACCAGCTGGTAGTCTGTATTTTCTGATTGCGCGAACGAGCAGATGACCTCCTCGATAAAGGCGGTCATGGACGGAAAGCGGGAATGCACGCGAATCTGCGAATCGATGGCGGTCTGCAGCGAAACAAGAAAGTAATGCTTGCTCCTTTGCCTTGTCAGATAGTTGAGCATGCCTCTTTCCTTCACACGATACATCAGCTTGCGCCACGCCGCCCGAAGCCAGCAATACGCCTCCGAAAGATCGAGCGATCGATGGTGCCGGTAATGCGGAAACATGACGCGACCGGCAGTCGATGCAACGCCGTAGAGCGCGCCCCACAAGACAAGGTACCTGAACGTCCGCCCTGTCTGCCGCGCCGCCCGCGCGGCGCGCTCAGGCAGGCTTCTGTAAAAGAGCGGGTCGCGGGGCAACAGTGAATGTCCATTTGTCCCATCGCGTTCGAGCGTAACGAAATCCGGGCGCACGTACCCTTCTTCGAACACCCACACTGCCACGCCACGGGCGCGTGCCACCTCACAGGCCACTACGTGATAGGGCCTGCAATCCCCAAACAGCATCACGACCTCAGTTCCAAGCTCGGTGAGCACGGAATCGAGAAACGCCGACCAATCGCGTTGCCGCCCCCTGTAGTTGATCGAGGAACCCGAGGCAAACAGCCAGTCCCCCGCATTAAGGTTTATCCTGTCGACAGAACTTGCACCTGCTTCCTGAAGCGCTGCCCGAAGTTTGGAAAAAAAGGGGCCCACTGGTCCCTGAAGCAACAGAACCCTCTTCCCCGAGAAATAATGCCAGCCGCCCGGCAACATGAAGATTCACCTCGTAATATTCGAACTTTGCCCCCGAGGCGCTGCGCGCTGGCAAGAGAGGTCGGGAGCGAGAGATCGATCCCATTCTTCACTCATCCCTTGACCATGCGAACTCGAGACGATGCCATTGGGTAACGCTGACAGTGCCAGCGCGACGCCAGCTTTCCAGGTCCCGAATCTAGTGCGATGAACCGCGCACTGATTCGATGAATGTCCCCACCCATCCGTTCAGTGTCGTCGCAACCTGATTCCGGTCGTAGCCCCTGTCCGTCAGTGCGAGATTGACGCACGCAACGATAAACACCAGCCCGACAGCCCGATACACAAAACCCGTATAGATGCCGAGCAGCACAAGAACCACCGGCGCGATGGCCAGTATCAATGCGGCATGTTTCGAAAAATCAAGCATGATGGCGGACACGTACATCAGAACGCCAAGAATGGCAGCCTTGACGGCATAGCCTGCGAAATTGCTCATTCCATCCTCGTCATATGGACTGGACGGCGCAGCTTCCCACACGCGCCGGGAGTCGGTGAAGCGGCGACTCTGGCGCATGGCGTGGTTCTCGACCTGCTGCGTCGTCCGCGGAACCTTAAAAGGAAAAACCCGATTCGTTTCGACGAAGATCCGCCTCTACCATCATCTGACACAGCTGTTCGAGCGTGGTCGTTGGCTGCCAGCCCAATTCATTGATGGCGCGCGAGGGGTCCCCGATCAGCAGATCCACTTCGGCGGGCCGGTAGAACTTGGGGTTGATCCTGACGAGCGTACGACCGGTCAGCTCATCGATGCCGACCTCGTCCTGACCAGCACCCTTCCAGAAGATATCGAAGCCCGCTGCCTTCCCCGCGAGCGTCACAAAGTCCCGGACCGTTTCGGTACGATTGGTTGCCAGAACATAGGTATCCGGTCGTGCTGCCTGGAGCATGCGCCACATGCCCTCGACATATTCCTCTGCATAGCCCCAGTCGCGCTTCGCATCCAGGTTACCAAGCTCCAGCACGTCGAGCTTGCCCAGCCGGATCTTTGCCATCGAGTCAGTCACCTTGCGCGTCACGAACTCCCGCCCACGCAGCGGCGACTCGTGGTTGAAAAGGATCCCGCTGCTACCAAAAATCCCATAGCTCTCGCGATAGTTGACCGTCATGTAGTGCGCAAACAGCTTCGCGACACCGTACGGACTGCGAGGATAGAAAGGCGTATCTTCTCTTTGCGGAATTGCCTGAACACGGCCGAACATTTCCGACGTGCTAGCCTGGTAGAAGCGCGCCTTCGGATGAACGAGGCGAACGGCCTCGAGCAGGTTCAGCGGCCCCAGCCCCGTAATCTCCGCCGTCGTGACAGGCTGCTCGAATGAAACGCCGACGAAGCTTTGCGCAGCGAGGTTGTATATCTCGTCAGCCTGGGTTTTCTCGACAAGCCGCACGCTCGCGCCCAGATCGGTCAGGTCATACTCGGTCAGGTGAAGCTCGGGATGGTCACTGATTCCGAGCTCCTCGATGCGCCAGAAATTGACGGAGCTTGTCCTTCGATAGGTGCCGTAAACCGTATAGCCTTTATCCAGCAGAAGTCTCGCCAGATATGCCCCGTCCTGACCGCCCACACCCGTCACAATAGCCTTACGCTTCACTCTTTTTCTCCCTAAATAACAGCATCCGATTTTAAAGTTGCAGACGCTCAGGAATCGGCGCCCACAAACAACGCATTGCGATAGGTCGCAACATTTGAAACCGTGTCAGGCTCCGCCGCGCCAGCAGATGCACGACGACGAAAATCCCCCGCGCGGATGATCTGACTGAGTTGCAGGTAGTTGCCGATGTCGAATAGCGCGACCCGCCCCGGGTAATACCGGGAAAACTGCAGGAACGTTTTCGTTCTTGTCGCAATCACCGGCCTGTTCAGATTCACTGCCATCGACATCGGGCCGGAGGCTGACTGTCCGACTTCGAGGTACGGCAGCAGGACAGCATCGCAAACCGCCATCGCGCGCGGAAACTCGTCGTCCGATATCGGCCCCATGAAGTGGGTGCGCCGCGAGATGTCTCGGCCGTGTGGCGTAGCAGCCAGTTCAAGCAGTTCGGGGACGGACGCATTGATCTGGATAGCCCTGCCAGTGTCGGCCTGCATGTCCTCCAGCCAGTTGCGCCCGGGGCTCACGATATTCACCAGTTCTGCGAGGTACGGATCCAGTGGCACGCCGCGCTGGATCGACTCAGGGTGCACGCCGCCAAAGATTGCAAGGTGATAGTTTTCGGGAAGCAGGTGTAGTGCGCGTAGTGCGGTATCGATGCCCTTATAGCTTCCTGTAAATCCGAAGCAACCAAGCAGCACCACATCGTCGGAGCAACGCTTGAGTAACGGGAATTCGGACCTTTGCGCATTTGCTTCGTAGTCCAGCGCTTCCCGCTCGGAATAGTATGCGAGCGGATGGTCATACACATTGGACATACGCTCAAGCACGCGGAGCATTCTCGCATCCCGCCGCGTGTGAACAACGACGCTCACCTTCTTTCTCCACTGGGCGCGACGTATCGCGCTATAGATACCCGCGCCGAGAAGCGCGTTGTCGACCTTGGAGTTGATGGCAAGCGACCACGCGCTGGCGAAATCCAACCGGGCAAGGCGCTCGCGCACTTGCTTCCAGTTAACGGACTCGCCTTCAAAAACGGTGTGGAATGTAATGCACACCTTCGGCGACGCCGCGATAAGCCGGCAAATGCGCTTGTACGCGTCCCGCTTGTTCTTGCCGAACAGGCCGTGTTCAAGCTGGATGTTGACGCAATCAAAATGGCGCAGTTCCCGGCAAATACGCTCGATCTCCTTGTCGGCCATCTTGCGGACTCGCCGGTTTGTGTGCCGGAACATGTACTGGTCAAGATCGAACACCTGGATGTCAAAATACGGTGAGAGCTGCCGGACAATCGCCCTTGCATAGCTGGCAATTCCGCACAGTTCGTCGTATGTGCTGATTACAGCAAGTGTTGGTTTATCACGTTTCATTTATCTGGTTCATTGAGACCGGCTATTGTTGATCGCCCCTTCATTCAGGCTGCGAGTTTTGCGGTGTAGATGGAATAAGCTTCGTCTGGCGAGTCGTAAACCGTTATGCGGCCGCGATCGAGGATCGCGGCGAGGTCACAATGCTGGCGTACGAGATTCGGATCGTGCGACACAAGTATCATCGAACGGTCCCTTCGCTTGACGAACAGTTCCTCGCGGCATCGCTCCTGGAACGTCTGGTCACCAACGGCAATAACCTCGTCGACAAGGAAGCAGTCGAACTCAACTGCGATCGACAGTGCAAACGCAAGCCTCGCCCGCATCCCGCTCGAATAGACCTTTACGGGCTCCTTCAGATAGGGGCCCAACTGAGCGAAGTCGTCCACGAAACTGCGCATCCGTGCCTCATCGCGGCGGTAGATCCTTGCAATAAAGCGCAGATTGTCCAGGCCCGTCAGACTGCTCTGGAATCCTCCTGAAAACGCGAGAGGCCAGGACAGGCTCATACCGCGATAGATCGAGCCGCTCGACGCATGCTCGACTCCAGCCAGTACCCTGATGAGCGTGGACTTGCCGGCGCCGTTCGCGCCCAGGATGCCGATTCGTTGCCCTCTTGCCAGTTCGAAACTGACGTCATCCAGGACTCGCCTCCTGCCCGCACTGCTTCCGTACCACTTGGTGACACGCTGCAAGCTGATCATCCCGCCTCCACATGGCGATGCACAATCCTCAGTACAAGAAGCCCCATGAGAAGCAGAATCGAAGATGAGGCCAACATGTAGGCGGGGCTGTAGTGGTAGCGGTACGCCTGTCCAAGATAGCCGCTACGTAGCATTTCAACGCCGTGCACCCACGGCAGCAGCAAGACAGCCTGCCTCGCCGGCGGTGGCAACCACTCAACCATGAATACGGAACCCGAAAATGGAAACAGAAGATACGTCGCCGTGTGCCAGACGCGCTCGGCGACTTCCGACAGTTCACTCACGGCTCCAACAAAGACGCCAAGTCCCGTCGACAGAAACGAAGTGAGCATCCACGCACCAATCACCCGTGAAAGATTTGCGGGGAGCTCGGCCAGGCCGAACAGGAAGAAGATGACCGTCAGGCTGTAGAACGAGATCGTTGCGCCTGCGATTTCCAGCGCAATGCGCGCCAGGAAAACGTCGAGCGGCGTCACATTCCGGTGGAACAGCAGGCTCAGGTTGGGCTTGAGTCCTCCAACGCAACGCGTCGCACAGTTGCGCCACAGAAGCACGGTCGAATAGCCGGTCAATGCAAATTCGACAATGGGCACATCGTGGCCGTGCGCTGCTTTCGTGACGTACCAGAGGGTCGCTATACCGAGCGTAAACATCATTGGTTCGACAAACAGCCATAGAAACCCTATGTTGTGACGCCCGTAGCGCGTAATGATTTCGCGCAGCAGCAGTGCAACAATGACGCGTAGCTGGATCGTGAACGACTGACGCAAGGTTGTATCGTGCATGGACGCTTACTCCTGCGTATGCTCGCGAACGCCCGCGAGCAGGAGGCAGAGAATGCCCCACGTCACCAGCCCGATGACGAACGTCATCAGCACACTGCGAAGCCGTCTCGGCTCGACCGGGGCGTCAGGCAAGGCCGGTTTGACGATGCGTGCGACGTATAGCTGCTTTTTTGCTGCCTCACTGCGGGCCTGTTCCTGCAACGCCAGCGCGCTCGCAAGCTCTCTTTCCGCGAATTCCTTCTCGAGGTTGAGTTGTTCGTATGTCCGCGCCTTCGAGGTAAAACTTCCGGCATCCCGACCCGTAACCGAACGCGATGCCGTGTCGATTTCCTGCTCCAGAACGGACTGTCTTGTTTTCATCGTCTCGATTTGCGGGTTCCTGGGCGATACGGCCGCCACTACAGCGAGCCTTTCCCTTGTGGCAACGAGTTCGTCCTGCAGTTTGCCGACCTGCTGCAATGCAAGCGCGGATTGCCTGTCGGGATCAAATACGGACTGCTCGCTGCGGTACCTTGCAAGGGCCAGCGACGCCGCGCTCACTCGCGCCTGGGCTGCGCGTACCGCCTCAGTCGCATAGCGCACCCCGTCCTCGAGTCCCCGGCGATTGAGCTCATTGACGAGGCCTTCGCTCATGGCCAGTAGATTTTCGTTGATCAGTTGCGCTGAATGGGCATCGAATGCGGACGTGCGCAGCGTCGTGATGCTCGACGTACTGTCGTGAATGACCGACACGATATGGTTGCGGTAGTACAGCAGCAGGCTCTCATCGCTCGCATCATCCCCCGGATGGGGAAACCGGCTTGCGAAGTCGCTTTTTGATGCACCGAAAAGGGATCGCAGGTTCAGTCTGTGGTTGAGCTCCTGCAACGCATCCATTGATTCGATGTAGTCGGTCACGATCCACGCGTCATCCTGAGATCGACCGAAGCTCGTGCCCTGCAGGAAGGTGCTCAGGAGTGTTCCGCTATCCTGTCTTTGCTGACTGCGCACAACAAAGCGGCTCTCACTCACGTAAAGGTCCGATGCGAACAGGAAGAAGTAAGTGATCGCGATCAGCGTCGGGATAATCACCGTGGCAATGAACATCTTCCGGTTAGTACTACTTGTTAGTGCACTGTAAATTGACATATCGCTGTAACCAAATTGCGTAACTGATGGTCGACTGGCCGCTCTCCAGGATTGTCCCGCCGCGTGCTGAATGCGTTTCGGCAGGCTTACCTGAACTGCGTTCCCAGCGTCACAGCAGGGAAAACCACCGTGTAGAACAGGCTGGCCAGCTTCTGAACGTCTGCAACGGGCGCGTTGGAAACATAGACGGTATCCTTGTCCCTGATCGGAAACTGCTGTGCGAGAAACATCCCGGCGGGACTCTTCAGGTCGAGGCGGTAGACCGTGGGTATCCTGTCTCCCACCATCGCAGGGATATCCGTGCGTCCCTGGTCTTCGAGAACGCGGCGATCCTCCAGACGGAACACAAATACGCCCGCCGCGTCGGCGCGGCTATCCAGCAGCCCCCCAGCGCGCGCCAGCGCCTGCGCCAATGAAATCCCTTTACCCTCGAAGCCGATTTCCTCGTTTTTGCCGGTTGCGCCCAGCGCAATAAAGCTTGACGGCTGATACAGTGCCGTCACGACATCACCCGCGCGCAGCGGAACGTTCTGGCCGGGATCGCGGATCACAGCATCAAGGGGCATGGCGTAGACACCGCCGCCCCTGGTTAGCTGAAGCGTAATCTTGTCGACGGATTGCCGGACGCCCCCAGCCGCAGCCAGCGCGTCAAGCACACGCTCACATGCAGGCGTCAGCGGCACGCGGGCAGTACTGTTCACGTCACCGACCACTGTGACTTCCGTAGCGGCGTTCTTTACCACGCGCACGCTGACTTGTGGCTGGTGCGCAATGCCGGCTAGCGCTGCGGCGATATGTGCCTCAAGCTCACTGAGGGTCAGGCCGACGGCCCGGACCTTGCCTGCGAACGGGATGCGCAGTGCGCCAGAGCCATCGATGACCTGGTCGGGCAAGGTTGTTCCCTGGCTGGCTGATACCTGCGGGGCGACACCCATTTCGACCACCCCACCGAACAGCGTGGCAGGCGGCGCCTCCCAGATGGTCACGGATACCGTGTCACCAATACCGGGCCCGTTCCCACATTGGGTACCCTGTCCCAGTGACCTGGCGAAATCACCCTGCACCATCGTCTTGCCCATGCGCCGTACCACCTGGGGATCTATCTCTACGAGCTCGATAGGACCAGGCGCTGCTGCAGACCTGCCGCTCTCTATCACTGCGCTCGTGGCCGGTCCGGAGTTCGGAATCCAGGTGCACGCGGCGGGCGCAATGCACAGGGCGGCGATTACGCCCCGCAGGAGCGCTTTCTCTTTAAGACTGTGGGCCCCGTGCCCTTCCCGTGTCAGATCCGGTTCCTGAAAGGAGGTCCGGCCGTTATGGCAACGGGTCAATGTCCTTTTCTTCATTGCGGCGTTTTTCCCTGCGAAATCTGCGCTTATGAGCGCGCCTGTGCTAGTTGAGCTGGGCCAGTCCATGCCGCAACGCATACCGCACCAGGTCCGCGTTGCTTTGTACGTTCAGCTTTTTCATGAGCCGGGCCTTGTGCGTGCTCACCGTCTTGATACTCAGCGACAGTTCACGTGCAATATTGCTCGGGGTGCACCCCGACGTGATAAGTTGCAGGACCTGGCTCTCGCGATGCGACAATCGCTTTGCCTGCTCGACGCTCGAACAGGGCTGTCCAAAAAACACCGCGTCAACCATCCGCGGATCGATATACCGTTCACCCGCCGCCATCTTCCGTGCAGCGTCGATCAGCGTCTCGGCGGCACTTTCACTAGCGATGCAACCGCTCGCTCCCGCACGCACCAACATTGGGATCGCTGCGGCGTCGAGCGACGATCCCAACACAAGAATCGGAATCGCAGGTTGTCGGTCGCGCAGCTTTCTGACTATCGTCAGGCAGTCACCACGCGACGCGGTCGCGTCAAACATCACAAGATCTGCGACGAGGTTCGAAGCGGCCGCAATAGTTGCCACTTCCGCGTCAAGATCGGCGACTACCTTCATACCGCAGTGCGCCGTCAGCAACTGGACAATCGCCGCTCGTACCAGCGCATACCCACTGACGAGCACGATCCGCACCTCGCATGCAAGACGATCACAACCCTCCGTCAACGCATGCTGCACCGAACTGTCAACGTCCACAGCATGCGATCCGGGCACTCCCAACGCAGAAACCGCATTCATTTGTCGTCCCCGGATGTGATGCATGTTGTCCGTCGATGGCGAAGAAATGCCCAGTCGAGCCGGTAGGACGGCACGCGCCGGTGTGGAGAAACGGGCCTGAACTTGCGAAAGGCGCCCAGCTGTACCAGTTCGTTCAAGGCCGCCTCCCACTGCTGTTCCGTCAGACTATTTCGGGCCCGCAAGTCAAGGCTCGGCAAGCGCCGCGGTGCATTGAAATCGAGATGGGGCGCTGCTGCGACGGCCACCCTGATTGCCTGCGTGCTCGCTCCGGACCGCTCAAGCTCGGCGAGGAACGTTCGCTTCGCGCCCAGGCGCCGCACTGTCTGCCGGGAGGCGCGCGTTGAATCGGTCGTCCCGTCACCGCAAGGCAGCTCGTGGTCTTCAAGATCATTCACGTCCATCTCCTTGTCCGGGCGAAATGCGCGGAAGAAAAAACCACACGTTGAGCAGGCCTGCCTGGAACGAGATCATGGTGCCTGCTTCGTCGCCTGCTGCGTCGCCGGCTTTGCCCGATGACTGCGTGCGGCGACAGGCAAGCCCGCGTACACCTGGCGCTGGAGTTGCCCGACCTGTGCCTGGGTTGCGATCAGTTGCGCCGTCGCGGCATCGCGTTGGGCACGCAGATCGTCCACCTCTGCGCGCTGCTGTGACTCGCGTTCAGCGACCGCCTGAGCCTGCTGCTTCGCCACGTCGATGTCCGCCCGCAAACGGTTCTCCTTATCCTGTGTTTCCGCCAGTTGCCGTTCAGCACTCAGTTTTTCCGCTTCGGCCCTCGTGCGTCGCAGTTCGACATCACCGAGTTTCTCCGTCTGCCTGCGGAACGCCAGATAGGTTGCGTTCGCCTGAGCTTCGTCCCCCGCTGCTATGACCCGCCATACATTGTCGTGCTGCAGCAACGCCGCGTAATAGCGTCCATCCTGTCTGTCAAACAGCATCTGTGCGCTGTAGCTCCCGTTCGCGCTGCTGCGCACCGTGGCGAGGCGCCCGTCTGCGCGCAGATGCTGAAACTCGGCAACCTCCCCGCGCGGCTCAGACACCGCGTCGCCGGACGCTGTCTGCAATGCCTGCGTCACCGCCTCCGTTTCTGGTTTCGTCACTGACTGAGCAACGGCGGTGCCACTTATACCGATCAGTACTGCTACGTACATCGCCGTCTTGGGAACGAGGCCATGGGACTGTCTGTTCATCACTTGAATATCTTCCCTTCCCGTTCAGTTTCGCAACGCGCCCTGTCCGTCTTTGCGTCCCTCAAGACGCGGTATTGACGGCCGCCTTGAGCCTTATCAGAGTCCCTGACCGTCATTTCCTCGTGGCATCATCCCGACGGGTATTCAGATGGGGCACCGTCTCGCTGTTCGTCAACCGGAGGTTCTGGACATATCTGGCCGCCTTGTTCAGTTGCGCCTGAGCAGCAACGCGCTGCGCCTCAAGCTGCGCCAGTTCCTTGCGAACCTCGTGCTGCCGCGCGTTGACCAGCTGGGTCTGCGTCGCATCGCGCTCGATGTCACTGCGCAGCCGTTCTGCCTGCGCTTCGGTCTCGGCGATCATCTTCGAGAGCCGTTCATTCTGGGCTTTCAGCCGCGCACGCCGGACTTCGCCGTCGGTCATACGGACGATCTGCTCCTGTACGTACCGGAACGCTGCCTCGGCCGACTCGAGGTCAGGGGCGACGAATGCACGCCACAGGATCTGCTCCTGATACAGCTCTACATAGAATTCCTGATTTTCTCCGTGAAAGGAGAGAACCGCAGAATAGTCAAAACTGCGAAATAGCCTGAACTGAACCAGCGCCTTCTCGGCGCCCAGCCTCTCGACAAGCGAGACATCGGCCATCTGCACCGATCGTGTGCCGGCCTGAAGACTCACGACAGTGACCCCTCTGGCTGGCGCGACGGCGCTGACAGCGTCGCCCGATTCGGGAGACACCTGCGTCCCGTCCGTTCCTGCTGATGACGCGGGCAATATGTACTCCGGGTCCACGGCCGGCACAGGCGGTTCAGTAGTGCTCGTGGCGATATCGCCTTGTCGCTTCAGTAAGTTTTTCAAAGCTGTGTGTCCGACATCTTGAACATTGATCGGGGCTCGAATCCGAATGACGCACGAACGAGGCCTTGCAACTTGCGGCGCTCTTGCTACGGACGCTGGCGATACGCGCCGAAAACAGCCGCCCGCGTACCGACACTTACTCGCCTGCGTTTCTGTGGCGGCCTGTATCGCTACCCACCTGCACCCGGTCGCGCGAACACCAGAAAAAGAATCAGGTGAAGGAAAGCCCAGGCAAACAGCATCGCACCCGGAATCACAGCCAGAATCGCAATGGTTCGCCAGCGCGAAGGTCCGCTGGACGAACGCATGGACTGTCGCCTTTCGACAATCTCCGCCATCGGTTCCTTGTGGTCCCGTAGCCCTTCATTTTCGCAATAAGTCATTGGTTGTTTCGCACTGTAACGGTGGCGCCTGATGGGCGGCCAGCACGTGGGCGCCCCCACGCATCTTTTGGGCGAACCCGTACTGCAGTAACCGCACGGCGCAACGGGCACCGTGCGGTTACGCTAGCCGGCCGCTTGCCTGTCAGGCAATCGCGCCGCGTACCAGCCGGATAACGAACAGCAGCAGGACGGCACCCACGACCGCGACGATGATCGATCCGATAAAGCCGCCGCCAATGCTGATCCCGATCGTCGACGCCAGCCAGCCGCCGACAAAGGCGCCCACGATGCCAACGAGAATGTCCACAAGCAGCCCGAAGCCGCTGCCATTTACGATCAACCCAGCGAGCCAGCCAGATACCGCGCCAATGATCAGCCAGACAACCAGATGTTCGATGCCCATAAATCCTCTCCGTGTGGTGAAGCAGACTTCTGTCTGCTATCGATAAGTTTCAGATCCTCGCGCGTGTTTTCGTCAAGTTCGGATGACGGGTTCACGAGCGCATATTCCGCCGCACGCTGCGTGCAGCGGTTACTTTCAATCGTGCAGGTGGTGGTAATGGTGATGTCGCAAGTGGTGAATGCGCGCCTCAGCGCTCTGAGCGACCGCCATCGCCAGAACGATGAATGCAAGGGGGACTACCAGTTTTCGTGCCATACAGGGCTCCATAAGAGAATCAGGCGGATTTTCCGGCCGCCAATCCGGTTAATGCGTGCGTGCGGGATGCAAGTAATGCACACAGACAAAATCGGGTGCGCACCTGGTTGCCGCTCGTCCAGGGCTCCAGTGCGTCTACCGTGGTGTTTCATTTACGGTGTATCGGGGATAAATACGATCCGTCGGTTTGCAAAGCGGCCGCCAGGCGTCAGGTTGCTTGCGACAGGTTGCGCGCGGCCATTGCCCCTTGCAGCAAGCAGCCCCGCGGGCACCCCTGCGTCGACCAGAAATGCACGCACAGCCTCGGCGCGCTTCTGGGATAGATGCAGGTTCGACTGCGGGTCGCCCGCATTGTCCGACCAGGCAGCGACCGTGAACCGTATCGGATGGCCCCCGTCGGCGCAGGCCTTCATGAGTTGTGCCGTCTCAGTCAGATTTTCCTTTGCGGACGTTGGCACATGACCGCTCGAACTCGCAAAATTCACCACCTGCAGGTTGAACACACGTGCGGCCATCGCTCCGGTACAGCGGTCTTCCGTCTGGAGCAACCGTGCCATGGCGTGCAGAAACGAATCGGTGGCACCCGACACCGAGCCTTCCGGATCGAAGACGCCGACGTTGTAGCCTTTGCCAAACACGCCCTGCAGCCGCGACTGCCAGCCTGCGTCCTGGCGGGCAGCGGTCCCAGCCAGCTCAATCTGGTGGCCGTCGATGCGCAACGCTGCGCCGGCCACCGACATCAACGGCATAACGTCGTCGAGGTGTGCCATCCAGTCCGCGGACGCCGAACGCGGATCGACGTTGACGTCTGCGTTGACGCGGCGCGTTCCGAACCTGTTCGCCAGCGCGTCCATCAGCTTCGCCTTTTCCGCGTCATCCCTGAGGAGCGCATTGACCGACAGCAGCCCTGAACCGTCCGACTGAAAGGCGAACTGTGAATGGACCGCAGGCTGATCGCCCTCACCGGCGCTGGTCCCCGGACCGGCTACGGCCGATGCGGCGGCATCGGGGACGCCAGCAGGCGCAGACACTGCGGCGACACTCGCCACACCCGGTGCACTTGCGGGACTTGCGTGCGCTATTGCACTCTCGATCGTTCCGGACGCAACATGATCGCCCACAGGTCTGGCGGTGGTACTCCCGGCGGACGGGCTCATCGCCTGCGCAGGGCGAACCGGCTCATCCTGAACCGGGCTCACGCGCGACCAGGCAAATACGCCACCGAGAATGACCGCCAGCAGCGCGAGCAGTATCCAGATCCCTTTTGAACCCGGTGAGCGTTGCTGTTTTGCAGGCGGCGCGGTGTCCTTCGGTACCGAAATCGTCGCCACAGCCCTGTCGGACTTTTCCGCCGCGGGCGCCAGTTCTGACACGGTCTCTTCCAGACGATCGGAGACTGAACCGGTGAATCCCGCCGCATTCTCATAGCCGATCGCCGTGGCCACCCCGTCATTCACATATCCGGCGACCGAGCGCAGCTGGCCATCTAGCACGGCCGGCAATAGCGATACGTCCGCCTGCTCAAGCAGGATGAAATGCTTCAGGATTCCAAAGAGCACTGACGACACCATGCCTGACACGGCGTGCGCGGCCTGGGGCGGCACGCCGGCGAGCGTTGCCACATGATCGCTCAATGTCGCGACGCGTCGATCCGTCGCGCGCATCAACAGCTCGTCGCCCGAGGCCTCAAGATCCTTCATGCCCGCTGTGGTCGCCACAAGTTGTGGCAAATGTTCGCCGATCCTGGCGTCCGTACCGGGCGATCGAAGCGTGGCAAATAGCGTGCGTGCGCCCTGCACCGACGCTGACGCGGCCATAAGGGATGCAACCAGCACCGGGCCTGCATGACTGACTACGTTTTCGAGTACTTCTTCCGAGAGACCGATATGCCTCGCCAGTCGGGTCCTGACGGCCCCTGAAAAGGCAAGGTTGGCTTCCTGTGCCAGATTGATGCTTTTCACGTGAATACCCCTGAATTCCCATTCGTCTCACATGCTGCGCGCAGCGACCTGCGTCCGTATCGGTTAAGGTCGGCCGTGCGCGTTCATGACATGCGTCGTTCGTATGCTTTAGCTGTGCCGTTCCAGCGACGACTGGTCGGGGATGGACCTGTTGACCAGTTCGCGAAGCGTGGACGAGATGTCGTCCAGTACTGGTTGCCACTGACGGTACTCGCGCTGACGAAACAGCCGGACGTCCGGATACCACGGCGAATCGTTGCGCCCCGTCATCCATACCCAGTGCGGATTGACGTCCAGCAGCACCCACGTCGGCACCCCGAGTCCACCAGCCAGATGGGCAACCGATGTGCATACCGAAATGACAAGATCCAGGTTGCGCACAAACGCGGCCGTATCATCGAACGAGCGGAACTCTTGCGTGTAGTCGGTTATCTCGAGCCCGTTATCGACAAGCTCCTGGAATTCATTTCCCGCATCGACCTGCACGCTGAAATACTCGACGCCCGGAATGTCGCGAAGCGCTTTTGCCAGCGCTGCGGGCTGCACCGAGCGGTTCGGATTTCTCTGATGCGTCCGGCTTCCTGTCCAGGCGACGCCGACCTTCAGCTTTTCGCCGCTCCCCAGACGCTTCTTCCAGTCACGGGCCTTGTCCGCGTCGGCCTTCAGGTAGGAATTCCGTACGGGCAGGTCTTGCATTGTCGTGCCCAGATGCAGCGGAACGCTGCACAGCGGCAGGTGATAATCGAACGCCGGTAATGGCCGCTGGTCATGAGGCGTGACGACATCCGCCACGCCGGCAAAGCTACGCTCCAGCAAAGGCATGAGACTGGCGAAACAGCAGTACACCAGCTTGCCGCCTTCGCCGCGGATGCGCGCGGCGATCTCCGGCAAGAACCGCACGAACTGCAGCACGTCGCCGTGCCCCTGCTCACCCCAGACCATAATGGTCTTGCCCTGCAACGGTTCTCCGTTCCACTTTGAAACAGGCAGATTCGGATTGATATCGCGCATCTCCGGCGAGCCGTTCCAGCGCGCTTCGTGGTTGCGCCAGCCGTTCGCGTAGTCGCCGCGCATGAGCTGTAGCATCGCCACAGTCCAGACGAGCGACACGTTTGATGGATCCAGCCGCAGCGCGCGCTCGGCAGTCTCCAGCGCGCCATCCCACTGCTGATGTTCGCGCAGCGCATACGAATACGTCTGCAAAGCAGTCGGATAGTTCGGAGCAAGCGCGCACGCACGCTCGGCCGCGACAAGACTATCGGCAATCTCGTCGCTCTTGAGCAGCACGGTCGCCAGATTGGTCCATGCGAGAGCGTTGTCGGGATCCTGACGCAGGGCCCGATCCAGCGACGCCCGAGCCTCGAAATACTCCCGAAGTTCAAGATGGGCCGCGCCAATGTTATTCAAGAGCATCGGCAGCGCAGGCTCGAGCTTCTGCGCGTGGCGATAGGCATCCAGCGCCTGCAGATGATGACGCGCCTGCTGATGCGCAAGACCGAGCCGGAACCACACGCCTGCGTGCTCTGAAGCGCGCTCGCAGTGAGTCGTCGCGACTTCACGGGCAAGGTCGAAGTCCTGCAGGCGCAGGAGGACATCGATCCAGTCGACGATCCAGTCCTCGAAACCATTGATACCTTCATAGGCGCGAGCGAACCACATCTGAGCATCGGCGTCCTGGCCGAGCCGTACCGCAAGCCGCGCACGCTCAACGAGCGCTCGTGGGTTGCGCGGGTCGCTGGCGAGCACATGGTCGAGCAGGGTCGCCGCCTCGGCGTACCGCCCACGGAGTCCCAAAACGCGACTCGCGACAATGCGTTCCGCAGCGTCATCAGAGTTTGCCGCACCCCGGGCCTCGATAAGCCGCGAGGCCGAAACAAGGTCGCCCTGATCGATGAGGGCTTCGATTTCGTCAAGAGAAGTTGCTAGCTGTTCCATACGTTACTGGAGTCACGTTGCGGGCCATCCAGCCCGCAGCCGTATCCCATCCCCTTTTTTCTGGTCTCATTCAAGATGCATCGATCGCTGACACACCGAAGGTATGCCGGTTTAACGCGATCGTTGCCCGTAACAAGCTCACATCACCTGCACTGCAGCGCCACAAAACAACCCGAACAGCACCCCGACTGCCCTTCCGCTCCACGCCGCGGCACCCGTGCCTTCCTTTAAGAAGAGCGCGTCGCGTCTCGCGACAAGGCGCCCGCACAACTCCGGCACAAGCAGTGCCGCGCATCCGGCCACTCCGCCCGCCATGGCGGTCTCGCGCAATGTGGACATGCGAAGCCACCAGTTCGTCGCTGGCGCGAGATTGAGCACCGCCAGCATCACGGCGCAGGCGATCAGCCAGCTGGCAAGCGTGTTTGCGACGAACCGGTCCGTATAGGCTTGCGCGTTCATGTCATCCTCCCTTCCGGTTCTCACTGGCTGAGCGTTGCCTTGTCGGCAAGCGCGCCCACCATCCGGCTGAATGCGTCATCACGCGCCTCGTTCTCCATCTGGCGCCGAATCTGGTCCTTCACCGCGTCATATCCAGGAATCGCCGTCGCCCGCCGCTCGTCCAGCCTGACGATGACGCGCTGGTCGCCCACAACCACCGGCGTCTGTTGCGTCTCGCCCGGTGACAGCGTTGAGATCGCACGTGCCAGCGGCAACGGAAGCCCCTGCGTGTGCCCCTCGACGGGTGGCTCGGCAAAACTCACCCAGGGCAGCTCGCCGCCCGAGGACCTGCTGGGCGCAATGCTCAATTGCGTGGCCAGCGTTTCGAACCGTTGGCCGGATCGAAGGCGTGCGAGCACGTCCTGGGCAGCCGCGTCCCCCCTTACCGTAATCACCCGTGCCTTGTATTCCTGCTTGCCTAGCGACGAAACGATGGCGTCATACCGCGCGCGCACCTGCGCGTCGCCGACTTTCGCTCCCTGGGCGTGGCGCTCGATGTAAAGGCGGTTTTCCGCATCAACGCGTGTGCGCTCGACGAGTTCCTGCACGGCTGGCGTGCTGGCCAGACCGTCGTGCTCTGCTGCCTGACGTATCAGCTCGCGCGCAATCAGTCCCTGGCGCATCGTCGCGCGCAGCGCCGGTGTGTCGGCCTGGCCGCTTTCCCTGACGGCGCGATCGAGCGCACCCTGTCCGATCGCAACGCCGTTGACGCGCGCGACGACGCTGTCCGCCGGCATAGGGCCTGGCGCTGTCTGTCCAAAGGCGCCGTGCGTGAGAACCGCCGCAATAATGCACGCAAGACCTGATCTGCTACGCCGGGTCGCCGTACCGTCGGAATGCTTTGCGGCCTTTACTGTCAGAAACTTTTTCATCTGTGGTCCTTTCATCTCCGGGTTGCAATTCATCGTTTCACCGTGCTGCCCGGCTCGCTGACCAGTGCGGCCAGCAACTGGTCGTATTGCCCGATTAGCTTCCTGTCGGATGCGAGAAAAGGCTGGATCGCCTTGCGTTGCTGGTCACGGTACGACTTCCAGTCCCGGTTGTGATGCTCGATGGCCTTCACAAGCTGGCTCGCACCCCGGTCGACGTCGTTCTGCGGATAGAAGTAGCCAATGTCACTGCACAGATGCGCGTTATGAACCAGCGCGTACCCATTCCAGCAAACATCGAAATAGAAATAGTTCAGGGCAAGACCCCACTGATGCGAAACCACAATGTCCGTGTGATCGGACAGGAACTGCGGCGTGTCATACCGGCCGACGAAGCTCACCTTGCTGTCGCGCACCAGGTCCAGATGCTGTGCGATGCCGATAAATTCGGGGCTTTGTCGCGCGAGATGCTCCGCGTTCGTCACGTGCACGTAACCGATGCGCCTGCCCACCTCCCGGTAGGCGGTCTCGGCAATCAGTAGCGGGTAGAGGCAGAACTTGAGCACATCGATATTCGCTTCCATGATGGAAAGCCGCATGGCGCCCGAGCGCGGGCGGTACTCGCCCGCAAACGGCAGATCCCGGGTGCGCATGTTCAGACAGACGGGGTCCCAGACAAACGGTACTTCCCGCACGGTCTGCCGGCGTAGCACGCTAAAAAAAGACGCACTGGTCTCCATCACCTGGGGAATGACCCAGACCTGGTCATAGTGCTGGTTAATGAAGACGGAATCACACATGCGGCGCGAAAAGATCATCGCTTCCATCATCTGTACGTATTCCGGCCCGCAGCAATAGCTCACGACCCGCGTACCCCGGGTCTTCAGATAGGTGGTCTGTTCGCTATTGATCTGTCCGCCAAGTTCAATGAGCACATCCAGACCATCCTTCGCGTCTTCAAAACTGCACACGGGGAACTGTTCGAGATCCCATGGCAGACGCGACGTGATCGGGACCGCGGTCGTGTTCACGAGTCTCACCTCGTGGCCGAGCGGCGAGTGCCGGAAAAGCTTCGCGAGATACAACGCGTTCTGTTTGATACCGTTGACCCAGAGGCTTTCCGCCTCGTCGCGCAGGCCAATGGTGATACCGATTCGCAGGGGTCGTCCGTTCTTCATTCGTTTTCCATCCCAGTGCCGATGACAGTGCCCGTACCGCGGCCGCCTGAAACGCATCGCGCTCGATATGCACGCTGCGCACGCGCTGCGTCACGCCGTCCGGTTGCGTGGAGATTGACTGAACTCATCTGTCCACACTCCTGCCGTATTGCACCTGCCGCCTCAAAACCACGCACGAGGGCGGTGCATCGACCAGCGTTACGGTTTCGCGGGGACGGGCTGGCGTCGTGTAGACGGTGACCGATCTGACGAGCACACTCGCCTGGTAGCCCTGCAGTTCCGAGCGGGCCACTTCCCGGCAGGCAACGGGCGCACTTGAGATGCGTTCCACCATCACGGTGCAACCACTGACGAGCGACGGCACGGTCGTGAGCGACAAAAGCGCGGCATTGTCGCCATAGTCAAGACCCGAAACCGAGAAAAACGGCGCACCGTCGGGGTTCTCCTTGTCCCAGTCGAGCATGACGTCTGCGCGTCGCGTATTGGCAAACATGCGGCTTGAGACTGCACTGACTGCCGGGTAACAGCGCCGCACGCCCACGTTTTGCGCCACCTGTGCAAGGATCGTCTGCGACTCAGGCGCAGCCGGCAACGGCTGGGCGAAAGCAGGACCACATGTGACGAGCGCAAGCGCCACCGTCACAGCAGCGGCACCACGCATCGACGCAGCCCGGCTGCGCACGGGCGCGTCGCATCGGGCAACCCGCGGAAGGCTCAACATGGTCATTGGAAGAGTCCTCCGATGGCGGCGCTGTATTGCTCGACGTTTGCCGGTGCTTGCGGATCGAGCGTCGCCAGGAACGCCCGCGCGGCGCTGTGATAGTCGGCGAGCGCAATGTCGTGCGTGGCGAATGCCTCGCGCAGTGCGAGGGCGCCGTCCGCGCAGTCGAATCCGTCGTACCGGTAGCCACAGCCGTCGAGAAACTCCGAGTTGTGAATCAGCGGAAAGCCACCGTACAGGGCTTCGTAGTAGACGTAGTTTTGCGCGTTTTCCCACTGGTGAGAAATCACGGCGTCCGCCTGCCGGCCCAGGATTTCGTAGACAGGCAAACGTGGCTCAAACGTCGCCCGGCCATGACGGACGAGATCGAGGCTGCGGGCAAACCCCACGAACTGCGAGTCGGATTTCAGGTGGACCGTATTGAAGACGCGCAGCCACTCGATCATGTCTGGCACATCCCGGTGCGCGCAGTCCGCGATGAGCATCGAAAGGTGCGAGGTCTTCACCATGCAGATGTTGGGTTCAAGAATCGCGAGACGCCACTGTTTTCGGCCGGGAACGTAACTAAACGTCTCGGCCGCATTCGCACCATCCAGCGAGCGTTCGAGCAACAGCGGGCTCCAGAGGTGCTGAACTGCCTGTACCGGGCAGCGCATTGCAGTCTCGTAGTAGCCGGCACACATCTTTTCGAATGCGGGCAAGGTCCAGATGGCATCGTAGGGGGTGCCGGACACAAGCATTCCATGCGGCAAGCCAAACATCATGCGCTCGATATCGATGACGTAGTCGTTGGCGACACGCATCGCGATGACACGTCCGCCACGCGCGCGAAACGCACGGGCCCAGTCAGGATTGAGCTGTGCGCTCAGTTCGATGATGACGTCAAGCTTCTCCCGCGCCGTCTCGAGATCGATCACGGGTGCCGGAGCGAACTCCAGAAAACCGGCCGCTTTCTCCACAACACCGTCTCCACCATTGACGAGGTAGACCTCCTTGACCAACGGCGACTGCAAAAGCAGCATGGCGAGGAAGTAGCAGTTCTGGAAGATTCCGTTTTCCCAGATCGACTGATATCCCGGCCTGAGGAAAATCGTTACGCCGACCTTGAGTTGTCGTCCGTTCAGCATGGAGCGAGCCCCCCCGTGTGGTGCGGTTGAACGTGCAGTAGACGCCGGGCGTAGGCAGAACGATTGGCCAGTGTATTGCTACCAAGCCCGGCCAGAAACTCGCGCGCCTTCTGGGTATAGAGCGAATGCCGCGCATCGTGCTCACGCGCGGCTTCGATCAGTCTGCCCGCGCCCGCCCGCACATCGGAGTCGGGATAGTAGTAACCGAGCTCTGCGAGCCACTGCGAATTGTGGATGAGGGGATACCCGCCGTATAGCGCATCCAGATGCAGGATGTTCTGGTCGTTCTGCCATTGATGGGCAATGACGGCGTCCGCATGCTGACTCATGTAACCCACGAAGTCGTGCCGCTGGTCGAGGTGGATGCGGTCGCCGGAATGGAGTTCGAGCGAGTTCGTCAGGAACGAGAAGCTGGGATGATCCTTCATCTGCACGCTGTTGAGCACGTGCAGGCGTTCGACCGAGGCTCGCTCGCTACGGTACGCGGCGTCAGCAATCAGCATCGGAATGACGCAGCACTTGAGCACCGAAATGTTTGGCTCAAAAATCGCGACGTTGAAGCCCCTCTGCGTCTTTCGATCCGCCTGGGGTTGATATCCGAACTGGTATCCGGCTTCGGCCACAAGCGATGCCCGCCGTTCGATGAACACGGAATCCCAGAGAAATGGCACCTCGTACACGGGGCAACGATGCAACGCCTGCATCATCGATGTGAGCGCACGATCCTTGCGCAGCATCCAGATTTCGTCGCACCGGTCAGCGCGCGAGAAGTAGCCACCCTTTTTGAAGATGGTCGGTTCGATCAGACCGGCGTAGGGCTGGCCGCAACAAAAGAAAACGACCTTCTTGCTGAGCGCACGCAGATAGTCCAGCCACTCGACGTCGAGGCCACCACCCATCTCGATGGCCACGTCAATGAGGCCTGTTGCTTCGCGTGCCGGCACCAGCCGTACGCCTGGCAGCACGCCCTCCGCCTCTGAAGGCAGGCTCGTCTGGTCACCGCAATTGAGCAGCACCACGTCCGAGACAAACGGCAACTCGCGCAAAAGCCGCGCGAGGAACACCACGTTCTGTCCCAGGCCGTTCTCCCACACACTCTGTCCGGTGTGGGTCAACACTGAAATTCCAATTCGCATCTCGCCTGAATGCCCCGCAGGGCATCTCCATTATTGGTCTCGATAAATGGCAAAACGCCTTCCATTTCCCCGTTTGATCCAGCTTTGTCTGTGACGATCCTGTCACCGGAAAAAAATGGAAGAGCCACTCGGGGCAGCAGCCCTTCCGAAACTCCACCGGTACGCTTCTGGTCACCCCAAAAAAGGGCAATCCGTCAGGACGAGGTGAAGACCTGCATAATTTTTAACGCTCCTGATTCAGTTCAATATCCACTCTCCTGTTTGCGGCGCGACCACTTTCCGTGCTGTTGGATGCGATGGGGTTGCTCTTGCCATACCCTTGCGCGGTGATTTGACGCGCGTGCAGACCACTCGTCTTCAGGTACTGCGCAACCGATTCGGCCCGCCGCTGGGAGAGCGCGAGGTTGTACTGATCCGTACCAATCGAGTCGGTATGGCCACTTACTGCGACGGAGCGGAATTCGATCCCTTTCGCCTCGCTCACCAAGCGGTCGAGCCTGCGTCTTGCTTCGTCCGTCAAGGTGGCCTTGTCGAAGTCGAAATTGGCATCCCCAGCCAGCGAGATCACCTGCGTTGGCGGCGAAACGGCAGGCGCCGCTGGCTGGGCGGGCTGCACGGCCGGCACTGGCGCCGCACCGCACTGGAACGTGATGCTGCGCACGTCGCGCTGCCCTTCACTTCCCCGCTCGAGACCGGCGACTTCACGTACAGGTCGTACCGGCAGTTGTCCGCAGATTTCGCGCGCCTTCTGATAGCACACCGAAGGGCCCTCAAGCAGACCATTGCAGTCGACCTGATACGCCTTCTCATTTCCCGGCATGACGACCGAGTAAGCGTCCCAGGTCGGGCCCGAGGCCGCCGTGCAGCCAGCGAGCACAGTGGTCACCGCCAGCAGGAGTCGGGTTGATGCTCGAATCTCTGATTTCATCGTTGCCTCTCGTTCGGTAATGAGCGGCCGGTGCATATGGGAGCAGGTGTTGCCCTGATGCAGCCGGCCGGGCGGCATTACCACTGGTAACTCATACCAGCGCCGAAGGAATAACCGGCGCTGCTGCTGCTAAAGCCTCCGCGCAGCTTCACGTTGTTGGTCAACCGGGCCGTGAAGCCAAGCGCAACTGCGCCATAACCCTGGTAGCTCGCCGAGCCGATGCCAATCGACAGCGTCTTGCCTGCATCCACGTCGGGAATCATCGTCAGCGCTGTCGCTCCGGCAACCCCGGCATAGGCGGTCCGCGCGACCTTGTTGACCCCCTGCTGGACGGCGGACAGTTGCGACACGTTCACCGCGTCGGTCGGATTGACGCCTGCCGCGACGTTGGTGATACGCCGTTCGCTGCCGCTCGAGCCGACCGACACCGTATTGGCTTCGGACGCGATCGAACCCGCGCCGAGTGCGACCGAATTGGCAGCCGTTGCCGTCGCCCCCGAACCGATTGCAACGCCCTTGGTGGCGGACACGAGCGCACTCGCACCGACAACGGTCGCGCCATCTGCCGAAGCATTTGCCGCGTTACCGAGCGCGACGGCGCTGGCACCTGATGCGCTAGCGTTGGTACCAATTGCGATCGCATTCGTGCCGGTGGCGCCGTCGTTGTTGTAGTTACCGGTAGCTGTGCCCCCGTCGTTGACGCTGTAGTAGTGCGGACGGACAGTCGAGACCAGTGTCGAAAGCGACACGGCGGCCGTCGAAGTCGACGTTGAGAGCGACGAGACACTGCTATCGGTCGTGGATACGGCCGTAGACAGCGAACCGATAGCGCTCGACGTGGAAGTCGAGAGTGAGCCCACCGTGCTGTTCGTCGTCGACAGGCCTGTCGAAATCGAACCGACTGTCGTCGACATGGACGCGACCGTACTCGTCGCCGAACTGACGGCCGTGGACAGCGCACTTGTCGTGGTCGACAGCGACCCGACGGTACTGTTGGTCGTCGACAGCCCCGTCGACAGCGAACTGACGCCCGTTGACAGGGACGTTGCCGTGGTCGACGTCGAGGTCGACAGCGACGCAATATTGCTGTTCGTCCCACTGATGGTGGTCGACAACGAATCGACCGTGCTGTTTGTCGTGCTCAGACCGGTCGACAGCGAACTGGCGGTGGTCGACGTCGAGGTTGAGAGCGACGTCACGCTGCTGTTGGTCGACGACAGGCCGGTTGACAGCGAGCTCGTGGCTGTGGAGCTCGACGTCGACAACGACGACAGGTTGCTGTCAGTCGTCGAAAGCGCAGTTGACAGCGAACTGATACCGGTCGAAGCCGAAGTCGACAGCGAGGACACGGTGCTGTTCGTGGAGGACAGGCCCGTCGACAGCGAACTCGTGGCCGTCGAACTCGACGTCGACAGCGACGAGACTGTGCTGTTGGTCGACGACAGACCCGTCGACAGGGAGCTCGCCGTCGTCGAGGTCGAGGTCGACAGGGATGCCGCCGTGCTGTCGGTCGTGCTAAGCGCCGTCGACAGCGAGCTTGCGCTCGTCGAAGTCGACGTGGACAGCGACGTCACACTGCTGTTGGTCGACGACAGACCCGTCGAGAGTGAACTCGTGGCCGTCGAACTCGACGTCGACAGCGAAGACACACTGCTGGTCGTCGATGAAAGCCCGGTCGAGAGCGAGCTTTCAGACGTCGACGTGGAGGTCGAGAGCGAGGCCACGCTACTGTTGGTCGACGACAGACCGGTCGACAGCGAACTTGTCGCAGTGGAGGTCGACGTGGACAGCGACGAAACCACACTCTCGACCGTGATAATGGTCGTCGAAAGGCTACCGATGCCGCTGGACGTCGACGTCGACAGGGAAGCGACGGTGCTGTCGGTCGTGCTCAGTGCCGTCGAGAGCGAGCTCGTCGACGTCGACGTGGATGTGGACAGGGACGCCACGTTGCTGTCAGTCGTCGAGACCGCCGTCGACAGCGAACTGATCGATGTCGAGATCGAGCCTGTCGAGGTAGACAGCGACGCGACCGTGCTGTTCGTTGCGCTCAGGCCGGTCGACAGCGAGCTGGTCGCCGTGGAGGTCGAGGTCGACAGGGTGTCGACGGCCTGATCGGTTGCGTACAGCTGCGAGCCGTTGACAGCGTCCGTGCTGGTTGCCGACAGTTCGCCGGCCGCCACGTTGGTGATCTGCCGCTCTGCTCCCGCCGAGCCGACACTGACCACGCTGGCGGGGCTCGTTCCCGCGAAGCTGTAGGTCGTGCCGCCGATCGTTGCCGTGGAGGTCGGATTGGCCGCGGCCGTTACTGAGCCCGAACCCAGGGCGACCGAACCTGCATTGGTCGCCGTGGCGCCCGAGCCGAGAGCCAGTGCGCTCGCTGCAGATGCAGTGGAGGCGTCGCCCACTGCGACCGAGCTGGCGCCAGCGGCGTTCGAGCTGTTGCCCACTGCCACGGCGCTCGCGCCGGCAGCGGTTGCGTTCGTGCCCGCCGCAAGTGCGTTGACACCCGTTGCTCCGTCGTTGTTGTAGTTGCCCTGTGTGGTCCCGTTGTCGTTCACACTGTAGTAGTGCGTACGCGTGGTGGACACCAAGGTCGAGAGTGACGCCGCGGCAGTCGAGGACGATGTCGAGAGCGAGGAAACGTTGCTGTTCGTGCTCGACAGGCCGGTCGAGAGGGAGCTCGTCGCGCTCGAGGCGGACGTCGACAGCGACGCAACATTGCTGTTCGTGGTCGACAGCCCTGTCGAAAGGGAACTGACACCCGTCGACAGCGAACTTGCTGTCGTCGACGTCGAGGTCGACAGCGATGCAACACTGCTGTCCGTCGTGCTCAGTGCAGTGGACAACGAACTCACGCCCGTGGAAAGGGAACTGACACCGGTCGACAGTGAGCTGGTCGCGCTCGAAGTCGAGGTGGACAGCGAGCCGACCGTGCTATCGGTCGTGCTCAACGCCGTCGAGAGCGAGCTGACACCCGTGGACAGCGAACTTGCCGTCGTCGAGGTCGAGGTCGACAGCGAGGTCACCGTGCTGTCGGTCGTACTCAAGGCAGTCGACAACGAACTGACCCCTGTGGAAAGCGAACTTGCCGTTGTCGACGTGGACGTCGACAGCGATGTCACGGTGCTGTCGGTCGTGCTAAGCGCCGTCGACAGGGAGCTCGTACTGGTGGACAGCGAGCTCGCCGTGGTCGAGGTCGAGGTCGACAGGGATGCAAGGTTGCTGTCCGTGCTCGACAGGCCCGTCGAGAGCGAGCTGACTGCGCTCGACGTCGACGTCGACAACGACCCGACCGTGCTGTCTGTCGTCGAAAGCCCCGTCGAGAGGGAACTCGCCGTCGTCGAGGTTGACGTGGAGAGCGAAGCGACGCTGCTGTCGGTCGTGCTCAACGCGGTGGAAAGCGAACTGACGGCCGTCGAGCTCGACGTCGAGAGCGAACTCACGCCCGTCGACAGCGAGCTTGCCGTCGTGGACGTGGACGTCGACAGTGACGCTACCGTGCTATCAGTCGTGCTCAGGCCCGTCGAGAGCGAATTTGCCGTCGTCGAGGTCGAAGTCGACAACGACGCTACGGAGCTATCCGTCGTGCTCAGGCCCGTCGACAGCGAGCTGACACCCGTCGAAAGGGAACTTGCCGTCGTCGAGGTCGAGGTGGACAGCGAAGTGACGCTGCTATCGGTCGTACTGACGGCCGTCGAAAGCGAACCCGCCGTCGTGGACGTAGACGTCGAGAGTGACGCGACCGAGCTGTCGGTGGTCGATACGGCAGTCGAGAGCGAGCTAAGGCCTGTCGAAATCGATCCTGTTGTCGTCGAGAGCGACGCCAGGTTGCTGTTCGTCGTGCTCAGGCCAGTCGAGAGTGAGCTGACCGACGTGGAGGTCGAGGTCGACAGCGTATCGATCGCCTGGGTGGCCGCATACAGCTGCGAACCGTTGACTGCGTCGGTGCTGGTTGCCGAGAGCTGGCCTGCCGCCACGTTCGTGATCTGGCGCTCGGCGCCCGCCGAGCCCACGCTCACCACGCTCGTCGGGCTCGTGCCCGCAAAGCTGTACGTCGTGCCGCCGATCGTCGTGCTCGAGGTCGGGTTGGCCGCGGCGGTTACCGAACCCGAGCCCAGTGCCACGTCATTGGCGCTGGTCGCCGTCGCGCCCGCACCGAGTGCGACCGCACCGCTCGACGCCGCCGTCGAGGCGCTGCCCAGCGCAATGGAGCCGGTGCCCGTAGCGAGGTTGGAACTGCCGAGCGCAATTGCGCCCGTGCCCGACGCCGTGTTGTTGGCGCCCACCGCAACGGCGCCCGTCCCGGTGGCCGTGTTCGGGTCACCGATGGCCACCGCGCCGTCACCGCTCGCCGTCTGCTGGTAGCCGAGCGCCACCGCGCCCGTGCCGCTGAGCACCTGCGAGTGGTAGCCGCCGGCGATCGAGCCCTGGCCCGCCGCTGCCGCTGCCGTGTTGCTGTCGCCCAGCGCCATCGTCGAGGCACCCAGCGCCTGCGAGTTGTAGCCAACGGCCGTTGCATCGGTGCCAGCTGCCGATGCCCCTACCCCAACGGCCAGCGCGTTCGTGCCCGTCGCGCCGTCGTTGCTGTAGTTGCTGCCCGTCGTGCCGTTGTCGTTGACGCTGAAATAGTGCGTCTTGCTGCTCGATACCGCCGTGCTCAGCTGCGACACATTCACCGCATCCGTCGAGGCCGTGCCGGCCGCCACATTGTGGATCTGCGCGGCCGAGCCGCCCGGATCGAGCGTCACGCTCGTGTAGTTCACCGAGCCGTCGGAATTGAGGTCGTACTTCACCGCTTCCGAATTCAGCGTGCTGACCGTGGTCGAAACGGACGCAATGCCCGTCGACGAAGAGGTCGACAGCGATGCCACACTGCTGTTGGTCGTCGACAGGCCCGTGGAGAGCGAGCTCACCCCCGTGGACAGCGAGCTCGCCGTTGTCGACGTCGATGTGGAGAGCGAAGACACGTTGCTGTCGGTCGTGCTCAGTGCCGTCGACAGGGAACTGACGCCCGTCGAGAGCGAGCTTGCCGTGGTCGACACCGAGGTCGACACCGAGGCGACCGTGCTATTGGTGCTCGAGAGCCCCGTGGACAGCGAGCTTGCGCTCGTCGACGTCGATGTGGAAAGCGAAGCCACGTTGCTGTCGGTCGTGCTCAGGGCCGTAGACAGGGAGCTGACACCCGTGGAGAGCGAGCTTGCCGTCGTCGACACCGAGGTCGACACCGAGGCGACCGTGCTATTGGTGGTCGAGAGACCCGTGGACAGCGAGCTCGCGCTCGTCGACGTCGACGTAGAGAGCGATGCCACATTACTGTCAGTCGTGCTCAATCCCGTCGACAGAGAGCTTCCCGTCGTCGAGTTCGACGTGGACAGCGAGGTTACTGCGCTATTGGTCGTCGACAGGCCGGTGGAAAGCGAACTCACCGACGAGGAGGTCGAAGTCGACAGCGACGTCACCGTACTGGCGGTCGTCGACAACCCGGTCGACAGCGAGCTGTCGGCTGTCGAAGTCGAGGTGGAGAGCGACGCGACATTGCTGTCGGTCGTGCTCAGTGCCGTGGACAGGGAACTGACGCCCGTCGACAGCGAGCTTGCCGTCGTCGACACGGAGGTCGACACAGAGGCGACCGTGCTATCGGTGGTCGAAAGCCCCGTGGACAGCGAGCTTGCGACTGTCGATGTGGACGTGGACAGGGAACTGACGCCCGTGGACAGCGAACTTGCCGTCGTCGACGTCGAGGTCGAGAGCGAAGTGACGGTGCTATCTGTCGTGCTCAGCGCCGTCGACAACGAACTTACGCCTGTTGACAGTGAACTTGCTGTCGTTGAAGTTGACGTGGACAGCGATCCGACCGTGCTCTCGGTCGTCGAGAGCCCCGTGGACAGGGAGCTCGCCGTGGTCGACGTCGAAGTCGAGAGGGATGCAACCGTGCTGTCGGTCGTGGAAAGACCTGTTGAGAGCGAACTCATCCCCGTCGACAGGGAACTTGCTGTGGTCGACGTTGAGGTCGAGAGCGACCCGACGGTGCTGTTGGTCGTCGAAAGCCCCGTGGACAGCGAGCTGACGCCCGTCGACAGCGAAGTCACGGCCGTGGAGGTCGACGTCGAAAGGGTACCGATGGCCTGATTGGTCGCGAAAAGCTGCGAGCCATTGACGGCATCGGTACTCGTCGCAGACAGCTGGCCAGCCGCGACATTCGTGATCTGCCGCTCAGCGCCCGCCGAGCCCACGCTCACCACACCTGCTGGCGTCGTACCAGCGAACGAATAGGTCGTCCCGCCAATCGTCGTGCCCGACGTTGCGTTGGCTGTCGCGCTCACCGATCCCGAGCCGAGCGCAACGTCGCCAGCATTGGTCGCTGTGGCGCCCGCGCCCAGCGCCACGCCTCCCGCTGCAGCAGCCGTCGATGCGCTGCCCACCGCAACGGAGCCCGTACCGGTTGCCAGATTACCGCTGCCCAGTGCGACTGCGCCCGTGCCCGCGGCGGTATTGTTGGAACCAACAGCAACGGCGCCCGTACCCGTGGCTGAATTCGGGTCACCAATCGCCACCGCGCCGTTACCGCTTGCCGTCTGCTGATAACCGAGCGCGACTGCCCCGCTGCCACTGACAACCTGCGATTGGTATCCAGCCGCAATCGATCCCTGACCTGCGGCAGCGGCAACGGTGTTTGAGTCTCCGAGCGCTACCGTGGACGCTGCCAGCGCCTGGGCTCCGTTTCCGATCGCCGTGGCATTCGTTGCCGACGCACTTGCGGAAGTACCGAGCGCTATGGCGGAAGTCCCGCCTGCCGTCGCTCCCACGCCAATGGCGACGGCATCCGTGCCCGTCGCGCCGTCGTTGCTGTAGTTGCTGCCCGTCGTGCCGTTGTCGTTGACGCTGAAATAGTGCGTCTTGCTGCTCGATACCGCCGTGCTCAGCTGCGACACATTCACCGCATCCGTCGAGGCCGTGCCGGCCGCCACATTGTGGATCTGCGCGGCCGAGCCGCCCGGATCGAGCGTCACGCTCGTGTAGTTCACCGAGCCGTCGGAATTGAGGTCGTACTTCACCGCTTCCGAATTCAGCGTGCTGACCGTGGTCGAAACGGACGCAATGCCCGTCGACGAAGAGGTCGACAGCGATGCCACACTGCTGTTGGTCGTCGACAGGCCCGTGGAGAGCGAGCTCACCCCCGTGGACAGCGAGCTCGCCGTTGTCGACGTCGATGTGGAGAGCGAAGACACGTTGCTGTCGGTCGTGCTCAGTGCCGTCGACAGGGAACTGACGCCCGTCGAGAGCGAGCTTGCCGTGGTCGACACCGAGGTCGACACCGAGGCGACCGTGCTATTGGTGCTCGAGAGCCCCGTGGACAGCGAGCTTGCGCTCGTCGACGTCGATGTCGAGAGCGATGCAACCGTGCTGTCAGTTGTCGAGACGGCCGTCGAAAGCGAGCTTTCTGCAGTCGAAGTCGATGTGGACAGCGATCCTACCGTGCTGTTGGTGACCGAAAGGCCGGTCGAGAGTGAGCTCTCCGAGGTCGAGGTCGACGTTGACAAGGACGCGGCTGTGCTGTTTGTCGTCGACAGTCCGGTCGACAGCGAGCTCGCAGCCGTGGACGTCGAGGTCGAAAGCGAAGTGACAGTGCTCTTTGCCGTCGAAAGGCCCGTCGACAGAGAACTGGCAGTGGTCGACGTCGACGTGGACAACGATGCCACATTGCTGTTGGTCGTTGACAGGCCGGTCGAGAGCGAACTGACGCCGGTCGAAAGAGAGCTGACGGTGGTGGAGGTGGAAGTCGAGAGTTTGGTGACGGCCTGGTTCGTCGCATACAGTTGCGAGCCATTGACAGCGTCGGTACTTGTCGCGCTGATGCGCCCTGCCGCAACATTGGTAATCTGGCGTTCCGCACCGGTATTGCCGACGCTGACCACGCTCGCCGGATTGGTACCGGCAAAGCTGTACGTCGTACCACCGAGGGTCACGCTTGACGTCGGATTGGCAGTCGACGTAACGGAATTCGAACCCAGTGCAACGTCGCCGGCGTTGGTCGCGACCGCGCTCGCGCCAATGGCTATTCCGTTCTGTGCAGCGGCACTCGCTGCTGCGCCAACGGCTACGGCGCCCGTCGCACTGGCAATCGACGCGCTTCCCAGCGCAACCGACGCAGTGCCGAGTGCCGAGTTCGAAGCGCCAAGCGCCACCGCACCGTTGCCCGACGCCGTGTTGTTGGCGCCCACCGCAACGGCACCGGTCCCGGTGGCCGTGTTCGGGTCACCGATGGCCACCGCGCCGTCACCGCTCGCCGTCTGCTGATAGCCGAGCGCCACCGCGCCCGTGCCGCTGAGCACCTGCGACTGGTAGCCGCCGGCGATCGAGCCTTGGCCCGCCGCTGCCGCTGCCGTATTGCTGTCGCCCAGCGCCATCGTCGAGGCACCCAGCGCCTGCGAGTTGTAGCCAACGGCCGTTGCATCGGTGCCAGCTGCCGATGCCCCTACCCCAACGGCCAGCGCGTTCGTGCCCGTCGCGCCGTCGTTGCTGTAGTTGCTGCCCGTCGTGCCGTTGTCGTTGACGCTGAAATAGTGCGTCTTGCTGCTCGATACCGCCGTGCTCAGCTGCGACACATTCACCGCATCCGTCGAGGCCGTGCCGGCCGCCACATTGTGGATCTGCGCGGCCGAGCCGCCCGGATCGAGCGTCACGCTCGTGTAGTTCACCGAGCCGTCGGAATTGAGGTCGTACTTCACCGCTTCCGAATTCAGCGTGCTGACCGTGGTCGAAACGGACGCAATGCCCGTCGACGAAGAGGTCGACAGCGATGCCACACTGCTGTTGGTCGTCGACAGGCCCGTGGAGAGCGAGCTCACCCCCGTGGACAGCGAGCTCGCCGTTGTCGAGGCCGACGTGGAGAGCGAAGACACTGAACTCTTGGCACTGGACAACCCGGTCGACAGCGAACTTCCCGTAGTCGACGTGGAAGTCGACAGCGAGGCAACAGAGCTGTTCGTCGTGGACAGGCCGGTAGACAGCGAACTGGCCGTCGTCGACGTCGACGTCGAAAGCGACGACACATTGCTATTGGTCGTCGAGAGGCCTGTGGAGAGCGAGCTCACTCCCGTGGACAGCGAACTCGCCGTTGTCGAGGCCGACGTGGAGAGCGAAGACACTGAACTGTTGGCACTGGACAACCCGGTCGACAGCGAACTTCCCGTAGTCGACGTGGAAGTCGAAAGCGAGGCAACAGAGCTGTTCGTCGTGGACAGGCCGGTAGACAGGGAACTGGCCGTCGTCGACGTCGACGTCGAAAGCGACGACACATTGCTATTGGTCGTCGACAGGCCCGTGGAGAGCGAGCTCACTCCCGTGGACAGCGAACTCCCCGTTGTCGAGGCCGACGTCGAGAGTGAAGACACGGAACTGTTGGCACTGGACAAGCCGGTCGACAGCGAACTTCCCGTAGTCGACGTGGAAGTCGACAGCGAGGCAACAGAGCTGTTCGTCGTGGACAGTCCGGTAGACAGGGAACTGGCCGTCGTCGACGTCGACGTCGAAAGCGACGACACATTGCTGTTGGTCGTCGACAGGCCCGTGGAGAGCGAGCTCACTCCCGTGGACAGCGAACTCGCCGTTGTCGAGGCCGACGTCGAGAGTGAAGACACGGAACTGTTGGCACTGGACAAGCCGGTCGACAGCGAACTTCCCGTAGTCGACGTGGAAGTCGACAGCGAGGCAACAGAGCTGTTCGTCGTGGACAGTCCGGTAGACAGGGAACTGGCCGTCGTCGACGTCGACGTCGAAAGCGACGACACATTGCTGTTGGTCGTCGAGAGGCCTGTCGACAATGAGCTGACAGCGGTAGACGTCGACGTGGACAGACTGTTGACGGCCTGATTGGTGGCATACAGCTGGGACCCATTGATGGCGTCAGTGCTGCTTGCGGATACACGGCCTGCGGCCACATTCGTGATCTGGCGCTCTGCGCCGGCAGAGCCGACGCTGACCACGCTCGATGGGCTGGTTCCAGCGAACGTATAAGTCACGCCGCCAATTGTCGTCGTCGAGGTTGCATTTGCAGCTGCCGTGACCGAACCTGAACCGAGCGCGACATCGCCAGCGCTCGCCCCAGCGACCGCGGCCGCCCCGAGCGCAATCGATCCATTGGTCGCCGCCGTCGAGGCGCTGCCGAGCGCCAGCGAGCCGGTACCGGCTGCCGTGTTCGAGTTACCCAGCGCCACTGCGCCGGTTCCGGTCGCCGTGTTGGTCGCACCGACAGCGACGGCGCCGGTACCCGTCGCCGTATTCGGGTCACCGATCGCAACTGCGCCGTTGCCGGATGCCGTTTGCTGATAGCCGAGCGCGACAGCCCCCTTGCCGCTGACCACCTGCGACTGATAGCCGGCTGCAATCGCGCCGAGACCCGCTGCCGCAGCGGCGGTGTTGCTAACGCCAAGAGCGACAGTTGATGCCGCAAGCGCCTCTGACCCATTTCCAATTGCTGTGGCGTTCGCGGCCGTGGCCGACGTCGCGGTACCAAGCGCAATGGAATTTCCCCCCACCGCAGAAGCCGCGTTGCCCAGTGCGATATCGTTGACGACCGTCGTGCTTCCACTCACACCCGCGACGGCACTTGTACCTCCCGCAAGCGAATCGGGGCCGTATGCAGTGGCGCCGTAGCCGACCGTGACGGCATCAGCGCCTGCCGCGACAGACTGCCTTCCGACCGCCGTGCTGTTGGCGCCCGAGGCAGTTGCCTTTTCACCGATCGCTGTCGCCTGGGCTCCGCTAGCGATACCGTTATACCCGACGGCCACGGCGTTGGTCCCGCTTGCCGTGGTCCATATGCCGAAAGCGGCGGCATTGCTACCACTCGCGGTCGCCTGTGCGCCGACGGCCGTCGCTCCGCTCGAACCGGAGGCTTGCGAGTTTTCGCCCAAAGCAACACTGTTGAGAGCAGTTGCAACGGAACCAAAGCCGATGGCGTTTGCGTAGGCAGCCGACGCGGACGCGCCGGTGCCGAGTGCTAGGCTGGCGGTACCGGTTGCCTGAGCACCAAAGCCCATTGCAAGCGCCTGCACGCTCGAAGCGGTTGAGGAGCCGCCGAGGGCGACCGCACCCTGCGCCGACGCCGTCGCGGAGGCGCCGATGGCAGTCGCGATGTAAGCCGATGCGACTGCCGCCGAGCCGAATGCAACGGAATTGGGCCCTGCCGCCGTCGCGTTATATCCAACTGCAGAGGAACTTCCTCCGTAGGCGGTAGCCAGCGAGCCAAGAGCAGTATCGAAGCCCGCGGCTGCCGTTGCAGCGTCACCAAAAGCCGCAGAGCTGGTGCCCGTGGCGACCGCGCCACGACCAACAGCGACGGCATGGTAAGCAGTTGCCGTCGACCCGGCACCCAGTGCCTGGGCACCTTGGGCAGACGCCGTTGCATTAAAACCAAGCGCCGTTGAGTTCACTCCCGATGCCGTCGCAGTACAACCAATGGCGACTCCACCGTTCGTGTTCGCAACAGCGGTGCTACAGCCAGAGAGCGTGGTGGCCTGAGCAAATGCCCCCGGCGCGTAGGCGGCGCCTCCGCCCACCAAGGCCAGTACTGCGATGGATATCGCCGTTGGCAGCACGTCGCCCTGCGAACCGCCGCCGGCGTCGTCAGTGCTGCTGAGGCGCCCGAAAAAGGAGGACGCGCTTCCGCCCTTTCCTTTCGTCTTTGCGCCATCGAGTTCCGATGCGGCTACAAATGCACCGAGTGATTCATTCCAGACGGTTCTGTAGATCTTGTTCATTATTCGTTCTCTCTAGCCGCAACCTGTCATTGTTGCGAATCGCACTTCGGCGTGAGGCCCCGGAGGCTCCGATCAGGAAGGCAATCCAGGGCAAAGAAATACCTTGTGCTGGCGCGCTGACTACATCACCCACAAACTGTTGATCCCGCACATCCGCCGCAGACCTGCCTGCTTTCTTTGGCTTTGTCGCACTCCGGCGCGGCCACTAGTGCACCCCGATGACTCACTGCGGACCACCTGGTAGACCTTCTTCATGTTGGGCTCCATATGCCGCTTTGGCGTGCTTTTGACTTACATGGCAGAGCAAGTACGCGTCAGTGCTGAGCAGCGGTCAGCAAACGTCCCTGCATCCAGGTCGCTCCTGCGGCCCTGACTACCGCAACATCTGCCTCTGTCTCGACGCCCTCGACCACAACCTGCGTCGCGACATGCGAAGCGAGCGAAACAAGCTGTTTAAGCCTGGTCTCGCCCTGCGCCGCGCGGGCGCCGACAAGAATGGATCGGTCAATCTTCACAATGTCGATCTGCTCAAATTCATCAAGGTTGTCGAACGAGTGGCCGGCACCGAGATCATCAATGGCCAGCCTGCATCCGAGCGCTCTGACCTGCCGTCCGAAGAGCCGGGCATCCCCAGTCCGTAGCGGCTCCGATTCCGTGATCTCGACAACGAGCCTCCGCGCAACGTCCGGCCGCTGCGCAAGATCAAGAAAAGCCGCAGTCCAGAGCACATCCGGCACTGCGCTGAAACCCGAAAGGTTCACGCCCAGTCGCAGCTGCGGTTCGGACTTCAGAAGCCGGATGGCGCTTCGTGCCACATACCTGTCGAACAGGCGGATCAAGCCTGCCTCCCGAAGCGCGGGCACAACACTGCCCGCCCTGTGAGACACACCTTGCGCGTCGATCAACACTGCAAAACATTCGTGGTAAAGGACATTATTTGCATCGTCTACGCTGGACACCGGCTCAAGCGTCAATGTGAACCGGTTATCACGAAGCGCATCCCATACTTCTTGCGCAGGGCACGCCTCATCTTCCTCTGCCCCGGCGCCCGATACATTTCGACTATTCTTCTCATCGACCACGATCCGCCTCCAGAGCCGCAATCACCTGCCTTGCCGCGTTCGCAAGCCGGCTTCCGAACGGCTCACAGATACATAGGAATCCGCTTCTCCTGAACAGTGAAAATCGGCTGCAGTTCGGGTTTGCATATGTCACCGAGATTAGTTCAGATCGAAGGGCCCTTGTGTCAGACACTGTCAGGAATTCTCCTTGCCGCTACCATCGCGCCGATTTGCAGAGACGTTCATCGAGGCTCGGAGGTTAGCACCGCGTTTGCGAGTCCACTGTCAGGCAGTGTCAGGCCCACGGAGCCGCCGCGACCATCGACCGGAAAAAGCGCCGCGTCGGGCATTGCGTCTGCCACCCTCGTCGCGACTGTCCGCACGGCAAGATCGCCTGACGATTTCTGACAATTGCTGCGCATCAAACGTGTACCATTGCCACTCGAATTCACAAAAATTAACGCTTTATTGGCGAGCCCGGTGGCGGCGACCAGGACAAAGCGCGCGTGCGGCGGATCTTTTGCGCAAAGCGGTTTCCGACGGGGTTTCTACCCGTCGATGCGGCGGCCTGTATCCGCGGCGACCCTCGATGGGGCTACATTGAGCGTCCCGTGACGACGTGATCATTTTTGCAAGCAGAAAAAAGACTCGGCAGCGAGAAAACGCTACGTAGTAAGGATTGCGAATCGTAATCGGCGTTCGCATCGAACCGAAAACAGCAGCCACAACGGTTCATCCGGACGCGCATCGGCTGTCTATCGCTTATGGCTCACGTTGTTCGCGTCACCGTTGCGCTCGCGTTTTAATTGCCAATGCGCTCGTCTTTGCTGTCTTTCCACAGGAGTTCAAGAATGAAAATGCACCACCGTCTCACCTGCGAACTTTTGGGTACTCTCTGGCTGGTGCTGGGCGGCTGCGGTAGCGCGGTTCTCGCTGCCGCCTTCCCTCAGCTCGGCATCGGTTTCGTCGGTGTTTCGCTCGCCTTCGGCCTGACCGTCATCACCATGGCGTATGCCATCGGTCACGTATCTGGATGTCACCTCAACCCGGCCGTCACGCTCGGTCTGTGCGTCGCCGGCCGTTTTCCAGCACGTGATGTGGTGCCATACGTTCTCGCGCAGTTGGCCGGTGCGACTCTCGGCGCGTTCGTGCTCTGGACAATCGCTTCTGGACAACAGGGCTTCGACCTGGTCTCGAGCGGCTTTGCCACAAATGGCTACGGAATTCATTCGCCCGGACATTTCTCGCAGACCTCCGCGTTTGTCTGCGAAGCCGTGTTGACCTTCTTCTTTATTTTCGTGATCCTGGGCGCCACCGACGACCGTGCTCCGCAAGGCTTTGCGCCTCTCGCGATCGGTCTTTGCTTGACCCTCATTCATCTTGTGTCAATCCCCGTGACCAACACGTCCGTCAATCCCGCCCGATCGACGGGACCTGCCCTCTTTGTCGGTGGAGACGCGCTTGCGCAGTTGTGGCTTTTCTGGGTCGCGCCTCTTGCTGGCGCTGTTGTGGCCGGACTTGTCTATCATGCGGTCGCAGCATCGCGTCGGCATACTGCCCCGACCCACGCCGAGATTGCATAAAGACGAGAGCCAAGTCTCTCGCCTCTGCTTATACCAACCAGGGCCATGGACGTGCCGCCAGACGCAACCGTACTGAGCTTCATCGGGGACCCCGCCGATGAGAGCCTGTTCAATCACCGTCAGTATGCCGGTTCGCACGGCTATGGACATCGCGTGGTGGACGCAAGCCTTGGGCCGCGCGGCCAGCAGGTCCGTGCGCTGCACAAGTACGAAGCATTGGCTGAGCTTCTGGAGCACACGGCGCCAGGCGAAATTATCCTTGTCTTGACCGGGAATGCAGCCATCGTTGAGGCTGTCCCGGTCAACCGCTTGATGAAAGACCGCGATGTCCTGCTGGTGTCAACCTCCTCTGCGCTCCCGCAGGCCAATGTGCAGATCTGGCGAAACTGCGAACAGACGCGCAGAAAGATCGGGCAGATCGTAGATGCCTGCAAGCTTGGTGGTGGTGATTTTCCAGGTGAAGAAGCACTCCTTGGTCAATTCTCCACCCATGTATGGCATACCCCGATCGAGGGATTGTGCGTCGTCATGCATTCGGGCCCCAATCTGGACCCGCGATGGTGCGTCGTCCCTACGTTCGCGATCAGCATTGAAGAATCCACGCATGCACCGGTGGAGACAGGCATCGTGCCGCGCTTCCGGGATGCACTGTTCGCACATCTGAATCACTGCAAATCGGGGGCTTCGCAGCTCTTTGAATTTCCGAAGCTTGCTCCCGGTGAAGCAGGCGATCGATCGACTTTCAATGCAGGCAGAGAGATAGCGTTTGTAACGCTCTATACCCCTGAGATCGCATCATACGGTCAGATTGCGGAAAACAGCTTCCGGCATTATTGCGAAAGACAGAACTATACGCTTCACGTCCACCGCGAGATTCCCAGGGAGATCGGACTGTCCGGCACGGGGAACTGGCTTAAGCCCTGGCTGCTAGACGGATACCTGCATCACCATGAATGGGTGATCTGGCTCGATGCCGACATTCTCATCGCTGACAAACGGCGGCGCATCGAGCCGCTGCTCATGTCGCGTGATCGCCTGCTTGCCCGCGACATCGGGCAATGGCCATTTAACTCCGGGATTATGGGCTTTCGCCGTACGTCGGAAAACGCTCTCGTGCTGAAGAACCTCATGGACCAGATAGCGTCGCTGCCTGATCGATCCGGTGTCTATGCGGGAGACGGTGACCAGTACCACTGTATCAACGTGCTCCAACGCCTCGGGTTACTGGATAAAGAGACAGTTCTCAATCCAATGACGATCAATACGCCCTGGTTTATGCGAACGTCCTCAAGTTTCATCGTGCACTATCTCGGCATGTGGACGCAAATGCGCGCGATGATGATGAACCACGACGAGCTCATAGCATCGGGCTAGCCGGCAGCACGACTCGTCACGCTTCTTCCGTACGCTGAATATATCCAGGTGGAAGCCGGGATCCCGTGCGAAATCACGCGTCACGTTCGCCACGTTATCCGGGGATGACTGCCACAAGGCAGTGCAATGAGGCCCCGCAAGATGGGAAGAAACAGCAACACACTCTGACTGCGCACATTAGCAACCAGATAGCTAGTGCTCCAGGCTGAGCGTTCCGCCCGGCGGCAAAACGAACCGGACGAACAAAGGTAACACCCCGATTAAACCCACGAGACCCACGCTTTAAGATGCTGCTGAACGGACGATCATGGCGCCCGGAAAACCGCCGCTTCGTGCGAGAATTATTGTTGCTCGCCTGCATGGGCAGCGCACTCGTTACGACCTTGATTTTGGCGAACCTGACGCTTGCCGCGGATCACTTCGTGTACGACAGGTGGATGCGGTACCGCGCCTTTCCGGCGGACGCGGACATCGTTATTGTCCGCATCGACGATAACAGCCTTGCCCAGGTCGGCCGTTGGCCGTGGCGCCGGGACGTACACGCACAGCTTCTAAAGCGCATCAGCGCCGCCTCGCCGCGCGCCGTGTTGTACGACGTACTGTTCACCGAACCCTCGCCGGAAGACCAGATTCTCGCAGACGCGATGTCTGGTGCCCGCGTCTACCTCCCCCTTATCGTCGAAAGCGACACCAGCGCGGCAAGTCCTGGGCACGGGATCCTGCCGGTCCCCGTTCTGGAGCACGCGGCAGCCGGCATCGGGCACGTCAACCTGGAAGCCGACCAGGACGGCATCGTGCGCAGCGTCGCCCTTCTCGAGGGGAATTCGGAACAGTTGTGGCCGCAGTTCACCGAACCCGTCCTTCAGTCATTGCGTGGAAAAACGTACTCCTTGCCTGGCACGGATGCCGCTGATAGAGCCGGTACCGGCCTCAGTCAGCATGGCGAACTGCGTCGTACAAACCACATCCTCCTGCCGTTCGCGTCCGCCCCATACCCGCAGGTTTCGGCTATCGACGTTCTGAACGGAGACGTTCCGCCGAATTTTTTCGCGAACCGCTTCGTCCTCGTCGGCGCGACCGCCGGCGGTCTCGCGGAACGGATCAGCACATCGGCGTCCAGCGAGCGCGGCGCGCTGTCTGGTGTCGAACTACATGCGAACGTTCTCGACGCTCTGCTCACAGAGCGTAGTATCGAACCGGCAAGCAACGTCACACGAATCGGCTTTTGTCTCGCCCCGGTGATTCTTCTCCTTGCGGGATTCCTGTATCTCACCCCGCGCCAGTGCCTCTTTGCTCAACCGCTTCTGATAAGCGGATGGTTTGCGCTGAGTTACCTGATCTTTTCGCAAGCGTCAGTCTGGGTGAGCCCGGTCCCCGCGGCCATCTGCCTGCTGTGCGTTCACGTCATATGGAACTGGCGACGCCTCGAGGTCATCATCACGTTCGTGGGAGCCGAGCTCGAACAGCTTGCCCGTGAGGAGCCGCTCTTGCGTAGCCGGTTGCACCACGGTCAGCTCACCATCGGCTACGAACTCGAACGTGATATCAGACTCATGCGCCAGGCAGCACGGCAGGTACACGATCTGAAGCGGCTGATATGGGACAGCCTCAACAGCCTTCCTGACCCGGTACTGATGGCGGACGATCAGGGTAACGTTCGGCTCGCTAACGATCCGGCCCGCGCTTGCCTGCGCGCACCCGGTCAGGAGAAACTCGAGGGCAATAGTTTATGCGACCTGCTCGGTCACTGGACATTCATCAATGTTGCCGGAGTCGCCGCAGGCCCGGAAGTGAAGGTCGCGTGGCCCGACGCGCTATTGCCGGAAAGGCCCGGATTCATGATAGTGGCCAGTCACGGCATAGAAATACGCGACCCGCTCGGCCGCCGCTATGTTCTACGTTTTGCGCCATGCAGGAACGCAGCGGGCGAGTTGTTCGGATGGATCTGCTGCCTTTCTGACGTGACGACCCTGCATGCGGCACAACTGCAACGCGATGAGATGCTGCATCTTCTGTCGCACGACATGCGCTCGCCCCAGTCTTCCATCATCGCGCTGGTCGATATCGAACGACGCAAAACCGAACTTGCTGGCGTTCGACTGGCCTTCGATCGCGTCGAACGGTACGCCCGACGCACCCTGGCCCTTGCGGATAGCTTCGTCCGGCTGGCAAAGGCGGAGACACAGGACTTTGAACTGGACATCTTTGACTTTGCCAATTGCGTGCATGCGGCGATCGACGAAGTGTGGCCTCTCGCTAGCACCAGGGAGATAGAGGTGATTTGCGATGAAGATATTGCTGAGCTCCCCGTGAGGGCGAACCGCTCACTCATTGTTCGCGCTCTGGTCAACCTCTTGAACAACGCGATCAAGTACAGCCCCCGAAACACCGAAATCCACTGCAGGTTGCGCTCGGAAGACAAGCCGATAAAACAGATCGTTTGCGAAATCGAAGATCAGGGCTATGGAATTTCGCCCGAACACCGCACGCAGTTGTTCAACCGTTTCAAACGCTTCAGGGTTGCCGGTCAGCCAGACAGCGATGGAGTCGGGCTCGGGCTCACATTCGTAAAAACCGTGCTGGTCAGGCACGGTGGCAGTATCGATTGCGACAGTACGCCCGGCCAGGGGACAACGATGACCGTTCGCCTGCCGTACGCGTCGACTTCCCTCGAGTCCGCATCCAACGGCCGGGACAACGGCCCCCTGTCGTCGCGAAGCTGAACAACGATCAAACCGTCACTGCCAGCAATTGCCCTTCATGGCCCACATTCGGCAGCATTCAATACTGCCTCGCCGTCCACAAAGGTCTCACGATCTGGCGGAAAGCGATTGACGGCCAGTGCTTCAAGACATGGACTGATTGTGTCACCGTTACGGTTACCGTTCGTGGCCGCAGCGGCGACCTTGTAGACGACCTGCCCCGTCTGGGCATTGGTGAGCCGGATCGATACGGCGTGCACATATCGCATGCTACCGAAGAGCGTCCGCGGTCGCCCCTGGCTGGGGGCCTCGCAGCCGCCCGGCGACAGAGCTGGCTGGCATTGCGCCTCCACCTTTGTCGCCGCAGGCCTTGACGAATGTGCAACAGTCAGCGCATATCGGGCGCCGGGCGCTCCAGTCGCGGCGAAACCATGCGCCGCCAGCGCCTCCAGCAGCTCCGGGGCAGGCCTGATGTCGTCGCTATCCCGCAGTTCAGACCGCTGAAAACTGAACGTGCGCGGGTCGCCTTGTGCATGGTGTGTGATCGCCGCCCCGAACGCCTTCTCGCGATAACCTGTGACGATGATTTTTGTTTGGCTCGCACATCCACCAAGGGCCGTCAAAGCACCCAGGAACAAACAAGCTCGCCACGCGTTCTGATTCCTCGACACCGTTGTTTCTCGTTTAAGTAGTGGTCTATTGCCCGATGACAAACGACTCCACAGCGCTCGTTCTTGAATAGTATTTGCCGTTCTCAAACTGTTCCGCGGTGACCGTCCAGTAGTATCGACCTGGCTGAAGATGTGAAACCGTCAGGCGAGTCTGGACGATATCGGCAACATCCAGGATCCTTGCTGCCAGGTCGGGTGACGTGGAAAGTACAAAACGGTAGCGTGTCGTCGGTTCCCCCGTGGTCAGTTCCCCGGTATCCGACATCCACCTGAATTCATAGGCGCCATCGTGCGACAACGGATCCCCTGTCGGGCTGATGGTGCCCATCTTGCGTCGCTCAAACCCATAGGTTTGAGCGAGGCCCTCCAGCCCGCGCTGATCGATTGCACTGAATCGTACAAAGTACAAGCCGTCGGCCAGTTCATCGAAGCGGATTTGGGGGGGTGTGCTACGACGGTCGCCCAGCAGCTCCAGAAACCCCGCGTCCCGGGCGATCTGAACACGATAGGCAACGGCGTCTGCCAGCGGACGAACGTTGAAGATGAGTTGCGCCTGGTTTTGAACCCGCCCCGGTTCGTTCAGCTCTGGCGCGGGGAGCAATCTTACGGGGGCGCCGACGGAATCGGCGACGCCGGTCACGTTCCCGAAGCCGGCATGAACAAATTGCATGTCAAGTGGTTCAGTATGCTGCGAGGGACCAGGGCCGGAATCTCTCTTCGACTGGACCGGCCTTTCAACCGCGACCGTCCCGCCCGTCACCTCGACCGCCGTCGCTTTGCTTGCCTCGATGTATTGGACGCGAAAATGTGTTCCGCGCACGCTCGCGATAATGGAAGGTGAAATGATTTCGAAGGTGTCGCCTGGGCGTCTTAGGGGCGTCACCCCCGTCTCAACCTCTCCCTTCTGCAGCTCGAGTTTGCGGTGAATGGCACCGGTCATCGGCACTTCGTGCAGTTGCCTTAACTCCATCGTGCTATTGGACGGCAAGACCAGGTTGGAGCCGTCGGACAACAGGATTGAGAGCGAACTGTCATCACCCGTGCGGATCTGGTCGCCTTCAGTCAGGGGCACGCCGGGTTGCAGAGGTGAGAATGGACCGCCTGCTGCCCCTCTCTCGGCCACGCCGCGCAGCGCCACGACGTGCGCGGTGAGGGGATCGTGCCTGACCAGCTCCGCCGGCACGCGCAAAACCCTGAACGATTTCAGATCGCGTGGATTGGACACACCGTTGATCCGCTTCAGGCGCATCCAGTCCACTGGCTCTTGCAGATACTGCGACGCAATGCCAAAGAGCGTATCGTTTGGACGTACGGTATAAAGCTCGAACCCGGGTTTGCCATGGCTGTGGTCGACGGTCTGACCAACGCACGTCTGGAAAGAGCACAACAGGACGATCGACGCCGCGCCAGCCCACGATTCAGCCTTTGTCATCCCTGCTCTACCCCGTCAACCATTTCCAGTCTGTACCCGTATCGATATATCGGCGAAATCCTGTAGCCGTTTGCGGGACGCAGATTTAGTTTTGACCGGATCGCGGAGACGTGTGTATCGAGCGATCGTGAGTTTCTGGACAAATCCCGCTGCCAGACCATCTCGCGCAAATAGGAGCGAGACAGCGCCTGGCCAATATGCCGGAAGAATAGTAGAGCCAGTGTAAATTCGAGGCAACTCACCGGCACCGGCTTGTCGCACACATACAACTGCCGGGAGGAAATGACAAAGCGATAGGAACCGAAAACCTCAGCGTCGAGCATCCGTTTCCCGTATGTCCGGCGCAATAGTGCCCCGACGCGCGCGCGCAGTAACAATGCCGAGGCCGGTTTTATCAGGTAGTCGTCGGCCCCCGCCTCCAGGATTGCAACGATATCTTCCTCGAGTGGCCGGATCGTCAGGAAGATCATTGGCGGCGGCGGATGTACGCTATCCCTGATCAAACTCACTACCCCGTCGCCGGTCGACCCCGGTGCATCCCAGTTGAGCAACAGCAGATGAAATCCGGTGCTTGCAAGCTCGCGCACCAGCGCGTTCACGTCGGCAAAGACGTCACAGACGTACCCGTCGGACTCCAGTGTCAACCGGATCAATTCGGCACAAGCCGCATCTTCCTCCAGAACACCGATTCTCATCGTCGCCATTGTTTTTCCATTGCCGCCTCTCCATGGCGGAAATCGGGTCGGCCGAGCACGGACAGAATCAGAAACGACGTCGACGTCAGTGGCACACGTGACCATGCGACGGGTGAAACCCCTTGGCCACAGCATCGGATTCCGACATGTACGATCCATGGTGCGTTTTTCCGTACCACTTGTCCGTGGAGCAGTGATAGACGTGCGTCGTCTCGTTCGCCCACACCTGGCCCGCGCCTGCCGACGGCTTCATCGCACCGCCCGCCGACGTTGAAGGCGTAGCTGCACCAGGCGCACTCGCCGGCCCTGCATTGCCAGCGCCTTGCCCATGACTTGCCAGCCACGTTTTTACACCGTGGTGATGGGCGCACGCTCCAAACTTCGACAGGCCCGAATAGTATGTGCCGTCCGAACACAGGGCGGTCGCCCCCGACGGCGCGACACTGGCCTGCTGGGCAAAAACGGGGGATGCGCCGACTAGCAGGGCGACGATTGCAAAGAACCATTGCTGCTTCATGCCTTCTCCGGGAAAAAACCACATATTGAGAAACGGCCTGTGACCTTTTCGCTCCTAAACGCAAGCGGCAAGACCAAACGGGAGTCAAAAGGATTGACGATTAACAGAACAGACCGACACTGCTTCGGCCTGCACACCGCGCGAACACGCTCGGTCGCGCAACTCGCCATCAGGTAGGCGCGCACAGGTGTGGACAGGGTCCGTGGCATAACTGTATTACGGGGTCGACCATCTGACTGTCAGAGAACGTCAGCCCCGCGTGCGGGCGAGAATCGCCTCCCGGAGAAGGACCGCGGGGCCGCCTGTGCAGATGAACGCGTGTGCGAACGCTTGCGATCGCAAACACACGAGCATCGGAGGCTTGATGCCCCGGCTCTCCGCGCGCCCGGCCTCAGTGTCGCATTAGCGACTGAAGCGCACCGCACTGACCAGATGGAATCGCAATGCGCAGCGCCGCTCGGGAGGCAATCCTTTCCGCACCCCTGCAGGATGCGCAGTTCCGGTGCATGCAGGCCTGGAACGCCCCACTCTGCGTGCCCTTGGCACCGGAGTTGAGCGGCCACCGCATCGATTTACTGCGAACAGACGGGCAACTTCAGCAAGACCGTTCGCAGGCCTTCGAACGCAATGGCAACAACGCTGCCGCGCATCGTGCCAGACGAGAAAATCACGGCGACCGCCTGCCAACATCCCCTCCCGCACTTCCCGCCTATGCACACCAACTACACACGACGGTAGCCGGTCACATCGCGCGCGATGGCCAAGACGCTCTGCGTCTGCCCGTCCTCGCCTGTTTCCGCAACCATACGGATGGCGAACAAACGCCCCTTGCCACGCGGATCACAATCGACCGTCAACTCGGTCGGCTCTCCCGTCTGAAACACCCGTTCGAGACGCCGCTCAAACCTGGCGCAAGTTTGCTCGTCAAACACGCCCAGTTCTCGCGGTGTCTTTCCTTCCCCGACCATGACCGGTATTCCCGTCGCGCTCGCGTGCGCAGGGTTTGCATAGAGTCGCCTGCCCTCCCGGTCAAAGCGAATGATTGGATCGGGACAGTTCTCGACCAGCGTCCGATAGTGCCGTTCACGTGCGTGCCCAAATTCCATCACGCTCCACAATGAAGAAACATCCGCAACCGTCAACACGACGCGCGACGGCCAGGCGCATTCCGCGGCCACAGTCATCCACCTCGCGCAATACCGGCGCGGACCCGTTCCCGCGACCGTCTCTCCCTCCCAGCTGCCGCACGGCGACGATGGGTCATTGATACTGGACACGACTGCCTGCTCAAGACCGGCTGCAAAAAGTCCACGTAAAACGATGTTGCCAAGGGGCGCGGAGGTCATGCCGCCGAATGAGCCCGTTCTGACCAGAGTCGGAAACCCGTCCCTGTCGAAATCAACGATAAACAGCCATTCGTCTACTTGATCGTTGTACCGTGCCTGGCCGGTGCCGGAAACGTAGGCTTCCAGGCCGCGTCCAACTCTGTTTCGCGAGGGCGTTTCACCGACAGCAGCAGATCTGGCCGCTTGCGATGCCCTCTCGGGGTCGAGTCTCGCTGCCCAGGACAACGGTCTTGACGGACGACGCAATGCAGAAGAAGCCCTGACCGAGGAATTAGTGTGGGTCCCTCCGGCACAACTGCCAACTGCCGCCAACGCACCGGGCCGGCCCTTGCCCAGCGCGCGTGCGCCGACACACGCGACGAGCGTGCAGATTCCCAACGTCATCACCAGCCATTCCATCTCGATCTTTAATCTCCCCAACAGGTGTGTGCCTGTAGGCTACCTTACGCTCCCGAGCGGGACTGTCAGACATGGTCAGCAACGCGGTCGGGCGCGCATGCGAATAGGCCTATCCTTAATCCAATATCAGGAAATCCTGAACGAAAGCTCCGGGACCATCTGATACAAGCGCATCAACAGCCAGCATATATTGGCCGGTCGGCCAGATCCGGGCGTGGGAAAGCAGCTTTTCGGCCCGCTCTACCTGTCCGACTGAAGCCGGACATCGTTCTATTTGTTCGGCCGCGAGCGTCGATCAGGCGAAATGCCGTCGTACCAGCAAGACCGAATGGCCTCGGTGGCTGTCACTCTCTGACACTCTTGAGGACGGGACCGGAAGACAATGCCCACATCACAGACTTGACACGAAGGCAGGCGGCCTTATGCGCATTGCAGTTCTTGACGACGATCCCAGTCAGCTTCAGTTCATCTCGGAAGCTCTGACGCCAGCTGGCCACAATTGCTATTTGTTCACGGAAGGACGCGCTTTAATCCACCGGATGCAGCGCGAGACTTTTGATCTCGTCACCCTCGACTGGAACGTAGTGGATATTCAGGGGGATGAAGTGCTCTCATGGATTCGCGCGAGCTTCGGAACACAGTTGCCCGTGCTTTTCATGACAAGTCGTGGTCAGGAGTCTGATATTGTGGGTGCGCTCCACGCAGGCGCTGACGACTATGTTGTCAAGCCGGTATCCGCTCCCATACTACTCGCTCGGGTGACGACGCTGCTTCGCCGGACATACCGTCAGGAGCAATCGGCCAAAACCCAGCAGTTCGATGATTTCCTCTTCGATTTGCAGGAGTGTCGAGTCTATCAGCGCGGTATCTTGATCCCGCTGTCGCAGAAAGAGTTTCAGGTCGCACTATTGCTCTTTCGCAATTTCGGCCGCCCGTTGTCGCGAGCACACATTATCGAGACGGTATGGAAGCAGTCTCCTGACATTCCAACACGCACGCTCGACACGCATGTATCCGCCGTTCGGGTAAAGCTCGACCTCAGACCGCAGAACGGCTATTGCATCGTTCCGATTTACGGTTACGGTTACAGGCTTGAGAAACTGGATAGTGTCGCTGCGTGAGAGACGACGATTCTTGCGTGCAACTTTCTGGCATGCAAGTTTCCGCTCGCCACCCGTGGACAAGCGACTAATCCGAATATCGACGTGGCTTCCCCGACTAGCGGGTAGCGTCGATATCGGGCGCGGTACTTGAGCGCGTGAAACCGCACTCGCTTGATACGCAACCGCGTGTCGTCGAATGATGGCTCGCGTCAAAAGCTTCTGCAGCAAGAAACTCATCCATGAGTCGGCGCGCTTCCGTCGCTTCGTGCCTGAGCTGGGAAACCCACGCACTTACTTCCGCGCCGTCTTCTACCGGCATGGCGGCGTTCAGTCGCTTTACCCATGAATCGCTCCGGTTCCCTCTGGGCTGGCGCTTATGCTTCTGAACGGCTTCAGTCATCGCCACTTCACCGGTCGGTAGAACGAAGGAAACGCCTTCGCTCTACCAGCACAAGGCGAACTGGCAAACGGTGAGATTACCCCACTGCTCTGAAGGCCCGATCGCATGAGCGTGAGTTCATCCACCTATTGCATGGCGTGCAGAAGAATTTCGACGCGTCGGTTCTTCGCCCTACCGGCAGCCGTGTCATTCGAGGCTACTGGCAGGGAATCGCCTCGGCCTTCTGCCGTCAGACGGTTCGGGGCCACCCCGTACTGGTTGAGCGCATACGCAACGCTTTGCGCGCGGTTCTGGGAAAGAACCTGGTTGTGCGCCGCAGAACCCGTGCTGTCCGTATATCCGACCACCTGCGCCGCCAGTTCAGGATGCTGGGCGATGGTCTGGGCGACACGCTGCAACACTGGCGCGAAGGCTGGCGTCACTGCAGCGCTGTCGGTGTCGAACGAAATTCCGCTCGGAATATTGAGTTTCAGCGAGCCATCCGGCTGCTCCGCGATCTGCGTGCCCGTACCCGCCGTAGCGCCAGTGAGTTTCTGCTTGATGGCTTGCCAGTTGTAGCCCGCAATGCCGCCAGCGAGCGCACCCACTGCCCCGCCTATCGCAGCCCCCTTTCCTTTTCCCGCCAGAGCTCCAATCCCCGCGCCTGCGGCCGCGCCGACACCCGTGCCGACTGCTGTGTTGTTCTGCTGCTCCGTCGCACACCCGGCGAGCAATGTGGCTGCCGTCGCGAGGACTGCAACTCTCTTAATAGTACGGCTCTGCATGTTATTTGTTCCTCTTGGCTTGTTAACTTCCATTTGGTCACAACTCCCCGCCAGACAGCGCTTTGAAGATGGTCACCTGCGCCATTGCCCGAGATCTGTTCATCCTTCTCGTGCATCAATTTTTATTCGCTACGAAAACCTCGGGTCGATTCTATCGACCGGGTGGTTCTGCAACTGTCAGAACGTGTCAGAACGTTGATGTCACGAAGCCGAGCGATCTCTGACGCCGCTGAACTGTTGCTTGCGCTAGCGTCCGATCGCTGATCCAGGCCGCCCGATGAATTAGAGTGGCTATTTCGCGAGGATGGATTCAGACATGACGGTCCTTATGTGCGCATGGTCTCATCGGGTCGCTCGAGAAGACGGAAAATAAAGCGCGTTGAGGCACCGAGAACACTGGGAGCCTGCGTAGCCAGTTATCGTGCGCAGAACGCGTCATCCATTTGCCGGTAGGTCTCACCACCCTGGCGGTAGATCGAGGTCGTCCAACCACGTCCGGAGGAACTGGGACGCGGCACTGCGACTGGCGTCCTCGATCCGGCGGGGCACCATCACCGCTTCGCTGTTGCTGCGCAAGCTCGGCAGCCAGGCACGGCAGAACGGCCCGACCGTCGCGCTGCGCGAGATCGGCCGCATCGAGCGCACGCTGTACATTGTTGACCGTCGAGGTGCGCCGCCGCGTTCACGTGGCCTGAACAAGGGGAGGCACGCAACGCGTCGCCCGTTCGGTGTTTTGCTACCGCGTTTTGGGAACTCCGTGATCGCAGTTTCGAGGCATAGCGCTGCGGCGCCAGCGGACTGAATCTGCTCATGGCCGCCATTGTGCCGTGGAACACCGGGTATCTTGAACGGCCAATTCAGGGGACGCGCCTCACGGGGCGTGACGGCCGATGTCGCGCTGCTACCATATCTGTCGCCGCTCGGCTCGGAGCACATAAATCTGACCGGCGACTGCGTGTAGAAACACAGCCAGAAGCATCAATCCGGCAACTTCCGACCGTTACGCCCGCTGCCCGAAGTGTAATCGGAACTGCATGTGACTGTGGCTGCACTATCTGAAGATCAGACCTACGATGACAGTCGAATTGAACCAGCAATTGCGTGATCTGGAAGCGCAACATGCGAACACTCCACACGATATCGCAGTCATGCATGCAATCTGCGAGACGCTGCTTGCGCTCAACCGCGAAAATGAATTGCTTCCTTGGGCGGACCGTGCACTAGCGCTCGATCCACGCAACGCCAGGTTCATCGAATTACGCGCGTTTGTCTTAAATCTGCTGGGGCGGCACGCCGACGCAGCCGAGACATGGACGCGTGACCGGCTGGGTTCGGGCGAACCCGCGCTTAACCCGCTACGTCGTGGTTACAGTCTGATGATGGCCGGTGATCTCGTGCGAGCAATCCCCCTGTTGCACCAGGCCCGGCAGGCGGCAGCTGCCGACAATGCACCACTCGCGGCACAGGCCGAACACTTGATGGGCGAGGCGATGCTCAAGTCAGGAAACGCGCGTGGTTTTTGTCACTGGCTGATGCGTAATGGGGACCCCAGCTCGGCAGGCAACTACAGTGCCTCGGGAATTCCAGGGTGGAGCGGGCAAACCGACCTGCGCGGCCGACGTGTGCTGATCACGCATCAGCTAGGTTTCGGCGATAACTTCCTCCTGGCGGCATGTGTGACCGACTGGCTTGAAGCGGGCGCGAGCGTGATGATCACATGCGACCCGCAAATCCATGCGCTGATGGAGGCGTCGCTGCCCGAGTGCGAGGTCGTTAGCGCGCCGCGTCCATTACGAGCGCAAGACGTGTTACCCGATGAGGTGCTGGCATGCGTAGACTCGTTTGCGCCGCAGTTTCACGCTACGCTGCTACATCTTCCACTGCTGAAAGCCGGGCAGATGCTGACGTCCGGGTACTGCTTCCAGCCGTACATCCACGCGCCGGCTGTGAAACAGCGGGTCGCCGAAGCGTGGGCACTACAGCTACGCGCGCAGCATCCAGGGAAGACGCTGGTTGGGCTGTTCTGGGATTGCGATCAGCGACACCGGCCTGAACTCGGTAGCATCCAGCGGTATTGGGCCGCGCGCCGCAGCCTGCCACTCGAGGCAGTCAACTGGATCGCGACGAATCCTGCGGTGGCTAACCACGTGCATTTCGTGAACCTGCATCACCCAATAGTCGAAGCAGAGGCTGGCAATCCAACAGGCAATATGAGCCGCTATCTACCCGGTATCTGGCATTTTGACGACACAGCGGCCTGCATCGCCCAACTCGATGCGGTGGTTGCGGTGGACTCGTCAGTTGCCAACCTTGCAGCGATGATGGGCAAACCGACCTGTGTACCTGTCAATACCTCCGGCGACTGGCGTTGGGGAAGTGGTGGAACTGCTAGCCCATGGATCAGCGACGGGACCGTGATCCGCCAGACTCATGAAGGCGACTGGTATCCGGTGACAAGAGGTATCGCATCGTGGCTGATTGACTTTGCTAACCGCTAATGCGCCGCATGGACCTCTAGCCAGGAACCTTCTGTCCGCGCGTTCCAGCCGACTGAAGACGTAAATCGTGTAACCCAGACCCCGCAGCGATTTTGCGACCTTTCCTCGGTCATTCTTCGCGTATTCGAGAAGTCTGGAAGGCGGAATCCTCTGAACTGGACCGCCGTTCCACGACAGAACCCGCCTATCCAGATGACGGGCCTTGCGACGTTTGACGCATAGACCTGCTGCGTGTCGTCTAAGGCCAGTCAGGAAGGCGTCGCGCTTGCCATCTCGCTGCCGATGCCATCGACAGCGAGCAATCCATGCTGGCTGAGAAGTTGCGACGCGCCACCCTTTGACGCGACGCTTCACTCGCCAGGAATCGGAGAACGCCTCTCTTTGCCGACAAAGTGCTGAAGGCGTGTCAACGCATCGTCATAGAAATACGAGGGCATGCTTGCTAGCTGGGCGTCGTGTACGGCAAGGATTCGCTCAATCACGACTGCCTCCTCGTCACGCAAACACCAACTCTCGCCATGGCGTGCGCGCGCCGCGCTCTCCTCCAGGATAGCCTCCGCTGCCCGATACGGCTTCGGCGTACCGTGTCCCCGCACCATGGCTTCCATCAAATACGCCAGGCAGACGATGCGCACCAGACAGGCCACGATGTCGAGATTACCCTGCCCGGCTCGCATGACCACCAGCGCCATGTGATACTCGAGCGACAGCGCACGTATCCGTGTAGCAGGCAGCGGCAGCAGCTGTTCCCGCGTGCGGGGTTTGTGGCGCGCAGCCTTGACGGCCCCGCGCCGACTCGTACCATGATGAGTCATTGTATTTTCGTGGAATCCAATAAATCCCTACAATGGGGAGGAAATCACTAGCGAAATTGCCCCGCCGACGACAGATCATTGTTATCTCGTTGGCCCACTGTCTTTGCAAGTCTCATGGCAGCAAGCCTGCGCGCCAATTGTGTAGCACCTCGCCATGCACTGGCTGACCGGTTGCGCAGATTGACCGATGCGCACAAGACAAAGTTCGCAGTCCCGCAAAACGCCTTCCCCGGAGATCCGAGCGTCCGACGACCAACCGTCAAACCGTTAGGTGTCTTCAGTCCGCCCGAAAAAGAAAAATAACCGGCGCGTTCGGAGAACGGCGCTGCGTGTAAACGGGAGGTCAACAGTGCCTCTCCGCTTTTAATGCAAGGTACGCCTCGGCTTCACAAGGATATTGGATTCATGGTGGCAATACTGTCAGAGATAGTCATAAGGGGAGAGCCATCGCTGAAATCCGAAAGAATGCTATCCCAGCAGCCTGACACTCCCCACACAACGCCCGACATTTCGATTTCATTTGACAGCCCGTCTGTCGCGATCACATGAGATACCGCCCCGCCGTCGCATGAAAATGCCGGAATGCGCCGGGCTCGTCCCGCCCGATGTTGGTCAACTGCACCGTATTATGCCTACCTCTACTTTTGGTGGGAGCCTAGGCCTGAATGCCAAGTACGTTCGCGGCGGCGGGACCACAATACCGGCGAAATACGTGCCCGCAATCGGCCCACTACGGTGACATCGGCCACCTGTATCCGAGCACCGAGCAGACCGGATATGCCAGTTCTCGCACCTCGTCCAATTGGTTTCCGCCCAACAGGTAAATCGCTTCAGCGTCATGACGAAGATAGAATCCGACATGCCCCTTCCAGCTCGTGGGATCGTCGCGCGTGAGGACGGTAATACATCCGTACATCGGGCTTGCGAGTTCGTTTCCCCAGTCCAGCCACGAGCGCGCCAGCGCTGACCCTGTGCCGCGGACGCCGGCGTTTGCCAGGCACCAGTTAATGAACGAGGAGCACCATGAGATTTTGTCGTCGTAACCGATAAGATTGGTTTGGTTGTTATATTCAACTATACGCGGATTCGTTTCTCCAATTGGGAAACGTTTGACGCCGCGTTCGGCGATTGCCACATGCATCCACGAAGGCTGGACGATGTCGTGTCGCGCATTCATAGTCATCGAATTTACCCGCCTTCTTTACTTGTCAATTTCCCACCTGCCGCTGAAGCGGACCGGCTAGTGCTCGCTCACCCTCTTTGGCCGGTCCTGGATCAGCATGCCGGGAGTCGGCGTCAGGACCGCCGCCAGACTGCTCACCGAAATCGCGCACAAAGCATTCGGTTCGCTAGATCACTTGGTTGCTTACGCTGGTCTCGCTAGTGTTATCCGGTACCCTGGCTCATCCATCCGGCGTGGCGAGCATCCGCCCAGGCGCGGCAACAAAGTGCTCAAACGCGCCGTTTCTATCGGCCCTCGCTGCCTTGAGAGACCTCGTCTCAAGAACATGCTACGCACTCAAGGTCCAGCAGGGCAAGCGACATAACAAGGCGCGCTCATCGCACCGGCACGGCGAGGCTGCGACGTCCTGTTCGCCATCCTGCGCAACGGCGCCTTTACGAACGAAAGTCATTCCCTAACGCTTGACGAATTACGAAGGGGCACCCATAGGCCGGCCCCGACGAAGACCGGACACGGCACAACGCTTAACTTATGAGGTCTTTTGACTTTCTTGTGGCTCTCGCCGGCTACATTGTCTCGGCGGCTCCGCATGCGCCGATAGAGTATGGGCGACGGAACGCCCGACGGTGGGACACCGATCGATGCGACTGTTCAACGTCGATCACGGTCGCCAATTCGACCTCGATGTCGATCTGCCGGTCGAAGGACTGGACCGGCAGATCGGCGTGATCGTGCGGCCGTCCGGCTCGGGCAAGACGAGCCTTGGCAAGGCGATCGGACCGCTCTACGCGCCGGAGTGGCCAGCACGCAAGCCGATCATCGTCGCGATTGTGCCTCGTGGTTCGTTTGACGAGGTGACGGGCGCGCTATCGGCCGTTGGCCTGGGCAGCGTGCCGACGTGGCTGCGGCCGTTCCCGATCCTCTCCAACGGCGAGCAGTTCCGGGCGACGCTGGCGCGGCTGGTGTGCGATGCGCCGCCGCTTGCGGTCGTCGACGAGTTCTCGTCGGTCGTCGATCGCCAGATAGCACGCATTGGTGCGGGCGCCTTCGCGAAGGCGTGGAGGCGTACCGGCGGCCGGGTCGTGCTGCTCTCGTGCCACTACGACATCCTGGACTGGATTCAGCCGGACTGGGTATTCGACACCGCCACCGGCAAGTTCGAACGGGGGCACCTTCGGCGCCGGCCAACCTTCGAGCTGGACATCGGGCAGACGGACTGGCGCTACTGGCCCATGTTTGAGCCGCATCACTATCTGAAGCTGCCGAAAATGATCGCGGCAACCAACCACGTGGGCTGGGTGGACGGCGCACCCGTTGCGCATCTGGCGGTCAGCACGCGGCCCGGTCTCACCGAGGCCCGCGCGTGCCGGCTGGTCGTCATGCCCGAATGGCAAGGCGCGGGCGTCGGCATGCGCTTCCTGAACGCGATCTGCGACGCGTGGGCACGCGGCGAGAACTGCTACGGTTTGCCGCTGCGCACGCTGTTTCATACGAGCCATCCGGGCCTCGCGAACGCGCTGCGCCGGGACAGGCGATGGACGCAGGTATCCGCGTGTCTCGTCGGCGACAACCGCCAGCGCTCGACGGATTCGCTTGCGGCCTCGCATGCACGGTCTGGCCGCGACACGAAGCAGAACAGCGGCTTTGGCAGCCACTTCCGCGCCGTTCAGGGATTCCGATATCTCGGACAGGAGGCCGCATGCGCCTGATGATCGTGGGTCATAAGTGGTTCGGGGCCGAACTGCTCAAGCAATGCGTTGCGGCAGGCCACGACGTCGCAGCGGTGGCCGCACCGGGCGCCGTCGACGAGGAATATGACCGGCTCTACGCCGCCGCGCAGCAGCTCGGCGGGCCGGCGTCCATCGTGGGCCGGCGTCCGGAGCCGTCCGCCGTCCCGGACGGCGTAGACGTCATCCTGGCGGCCCACGCCCATGCGTTCATCCCGCGCGTGGCACGCGATCGCGCCCGCCTGGGTGCGCTGGGCTACCACCCGTCGCTCTTGCCCCGTCACCGTGGCCGGGATGCCGTCCGGTGGGCGATCCATATGCGCGAGTCCGTTACGGGCGGGACCGTCTACTGGATGGACGACGGCGCCGACACCGGCCCTGTCGCGGTGCAGGACTGGTGCCACGTGCGGCCGGACGACACGCCGGCCACGTTGTGGCGGCGGGAGCTGGCCCCGATGGGGCTGCGCCTGTTCGCGACGACGCTCGGCCTGGTTGAACGGGGCGACTGCCCGAGCCGGGAGCAGGATCAAGCGCTTTCAACATGGGAGCCGGCTTTCCATTCCCGGCCGCTTGGCTTAGTGACGTAACTGTCAGGCTTGGTCAAATCGGCGGAAGGCGACGTCTGCGACGTCGCCTTCGCCGCTAGGATGTGCTTCCCGATTGGCAATCGATGGAGGCACCCCGTCTATGGGCTTCAACAGCCTTTATGTCCCGCTGGATATCGGCACGTGGCACTGCGAGCTGGTGCCCGCGAGCGAGCTCTACCACGGCTGGGGCTACCGCCGGCTATGGGACCCGTTTGCGGATTACGAAAAGCGCCAGGAAATGGAGCGCCAGATCGAGAAGGACGCGCGCGCCTTCGACCTGTACTTCCGGCCAGACTACGATTTCAGGCGCCTGATCGCCACGGACATTAACGCGATCCGCTCGTGCCTGAGCGATCATCTGAACGTCGTCCATTGGGACTTGCCAACCGACAATGCCGGCATCGAGCGCTTGCTCAAGCAGGCGGTCCGCGACGGCAGGCTCGTGCCGATTGTCAACCGCGACGCGGGAGCCAACCAGAGGACGTACCGACCGGCACCCGCGCCGGAGCGCTGGCCGCAGACAGGCGGAGGTGGCTGGGCACCACGCGTCGAACCGTACGGAGGCGCTTACGGCGGGCTATCGGCGGTCGTGAGCGCCGCGCCGACGCTCGCGGGCGAGGTGGCCAGTTGCGCGACCGACGACGGTGGTGGCTTCGACTGGCTCGGTGCGGTGCAGTCGGCAGCCGGCGCAATGCCCGGCGACGACGGGGATTCCGGCGTCGGTGATGGCGCGGCCGATCTCGAAGGCGATACGTCGTCGACGCCGCTCGGCGATGCGCAGCCATTCGAGTACAGTGAGGACGCTCCGGGTGCTGACGTGCAGGAACTCGCCGCGCGTGGTGTCAGCGAGGCTGACGAGGGTGAATGCTACGCGCAGTTCGAGCGCGAGTTGGACGAGTGCGGCCTCTACAGCGCTATGACGAAGGACCCATACACATATGTAGCCTGCAAGGCGCAGGCGTTCGCGAACTACAACCAGTGCAGAGGATATTGATGGCAAACCCTCCCCCGAAGCGGTCGTTCGTCGTGTCGTATGACGAAAAGGAAGACAAGCTGACCGTCTGTTCTTTGAATGATGCAGACATCGCACCGCAGCTAGCGCGTGCACTTAAAGCGGATTGGCCGTTGGCTAGCATCAATCACGAATTGACGGACGATGTAGCTCAGCGACTTGGAGCCACGGCCTTATCGGTTCTCGCTCTCTACAACCCGGCGCTGAAACCAATGTTGAAGGTCAAGCTAGAGCCGCCCGCGCCATCGAACCCTGCCTCAAAATAAGGCCGTCGCAGAAGTAACCGTTGTCATTGTGGGAGGCCCGCCGCATTGGCCTGAGCGTTGAAGTTCCCGTCCAAATCGTCTCGTGCCCATTTGCGGCGCATCCCAGACATTAAAGAGCCGCCCAAAATGAGGCGGCTTTTTCATGTCCGCGTGCAACCTGTGCAATTATGTTTCACGGATTGCAAGCTCAAAGCTGGCCATTTATCTCGCACGGCGGGTATCAAATATCGCGCCGCGCTTCAGCAACCCCGAATCAGACCAAATATCTCGCGCGAAGCTCCCCAAATACCTCGCCGCACTTCAGCCGCCGCTCGCGCGCGGCGCGCTTAACCTTTATCTTGCTCATCGGCAGTTGCCCGTCACGCCGCAGCGCTGGGATCCGAAGACGCCGATTCTGGGGAGCCTTCGCGAGGACGAGAACGCTGGCATCACTGGCGCACATCTGTGGCGGGTGATGCTCAGGTTCTTTCACAAGGCCGTGGACGTGCTTCAGGACGACCACCCGGCACTCGCGGAAAAGCTGCGTCGGGCGAGCCCTCACTGGATGCGGCACACTCATGCGAGTCACGCACTCGCGCATGGCGCCGAACTCACGAGCGCGCCTGACAACCTGCAGCACGCGTCGATTTCGACAACCTCGATGTACCTGCATGGCAAAAACACCCGTCGCGCGCGGCAGTTTACTGCGGCCTTCGCGTTTCGAAAGCCAGAGTGACAGATTCGACGGCTAGCGGCACTTTTGCGTCCCTTTCGTAGAGGGCCTCCACAAAGGTTCAAGCTTATGGTTTCATTAACTTGAGCAGTTATGGGATGAGACAACGTTATCTTTCGCGTTGTCTCCATGCATTCAAGATTTTAGTGCTTTTTCAAGCTTTCCCCTGTCGACAATTGGTACATTACTTGCCGATATTGACTGAGAGCACCGGTATTCTTCAATGAGCTGGATGGCTTCGCTCGGGAGAAATTCCTCAAATCTGTCATTTGCGACATACTCCCCGTTTGCGAGCAAGATAGGGTCTTGTCCCCCGACGCATCCGAGATTCGGTTCGTGAACAAAGTATCCGAGAAGCTGTTGAAGGCGAAGAGGAAAGTGCTTGATTTGCTCTAGGGGGATAGAAAGGTAGTGATTCTCGCCTTGTCGCAGCCAGCCAAGACAATAGCTAAGCACGAGACCGGTTCGTGATGCATTGGATTTGTTGGCGCCACCTCCGTGTAGCAGGCCACCGAAATAGATCAGGACCGAACCCGCCGGCATTGCACCGGCAGCAATTTCATACTCCTCCGGCTGTCGATCTATTGGCCATCGATGGCTTCCCGGGACAACTTGGGTTGCGCCATTAGTTTCTGTAAATTCGTCAATGGCCCACATGCAATTGATCATCGCCTGGCTCCCAGGGTGCGCGAACGGAAACATCAGGTCGTCGGAGTGGATAAACTGTGCGATTTCACCTGGGCAAATCTGTATTGCTTGTGTGAGGTTTAACTGATACTGGCGGCAAGACTTGAGTAAATGGTGGTCCATGACTTCAAGTATTAGTGGGTGAACTGCCATCGTCCGCGACATCGACGATTTGTTGATGACACCGCTAATGCGTTTGGTCGATGGACCATAGAAGCCTCCTCGACACATCTGAACAGACTCAAATCCGCTAGCCATTTCAGCCTGTACCTGACAAATTTCATCCGACGACAGAAGGCCATCAATCACGACACAGCCATCTTCTTCCAGAATCTCATTGATCGCGGAGGCCGGGTCCAGGACGTTCATCCGTTTCAATATCGCCATCTTTACTTTCTCCGATTCGAAATGTGTATCCACGAGGTCGTCGTAGATCGATCCTTACCGAGCCGCGGCGAATTCCGCCGGTACAACACGTCGACCGTTCGATCGTGGCTTTCGAAGCAATGGAAAAATGGGTGGCGTTGTCCCAACTTGCACTTCGTCGATCACGCGTAGTCCGATCCGCTCGTACAAACGCGTTGCGCTTTCGCTTGAGCTTTCGCTGTATGCCGGTATTCCCAGTTCATCGCAAATCTGAAACGCACGACAGAAGAGCATCTCTGCAAGCCCCTGGTTCTGCCTGAGCGGATCAATGCCGATCAACGTCAGATAAAGATAAGGTTGTTGCGGATGATACTGACCGAGCTGACCAAAAAGCTTGATGGCATCCGCTCGCCGCGGCCGCACAACTGAATGCTCGAGATACCCGTGCAAGCAACCGACGTCAGCGTGATCATCAGGCATACGCCATAGCAAGACGCCTTTGGACTCATTCTCGAATATTACGCCACTACCACTACGATACGGATCGCCGCTGTAGGCATTCATGAACCCTTCAGCGTGCGTCAGGTACGATTTTGGGCTCGGATACATCCATCGAAGCAGCGGAGACGTGACGAACGCGACCTTCAGGATCTGCGCGGCTTCCTCTCTGTCGCTTGCATCCACTCTCCTGATGCAGTTTCTCCAATCTTTGGTAGTCACAATTTGGCTCCACGCTAATTCCGGCGAACCGCGATCCCGAGAACACTTCGTTATGCAAATCATTCATTATTTTCGACGACATCCTCGACCTTACACATTCACAGGAAGCGGTGTCGCCTAATACCAAAGCCAGGATCGCTGGACGCTTGTGGCCCCCAGCTCGGGCTCGCGCCGCCCGGGTTTTGCCCAAACCGCTTGTCGAACCATCTTGTGGCTCTTCCGGTTCACTACCCAAGGAAGCTTCGTTGGAACCGGCAGGTCGATATTGGATACCGACGACAAACGATGCAATACAACAATTGTCAATTCACAGCCGACTCATGTTTTCACAATTGTTCACTTCGTGCGCACACGGCGGTTATAAACTGGGCAACGTGTGATGGAGACAACGGAGAGGACAATGAGCACATTCGATAGTGTTGGGTTCACGGCTTCTGGCACCCGCGACGTTAGCCGATACCTTGCGGGTCTTCACGAGCAAATGAAAACTTCCAGGCGGCTATGCCTCGGATATCCCATCAACCACAAACTCAACTACGCTGAGCTTGCGCCGTTTCTAAACATCGCACTGAATAACCTGGGTGATCCTTACGAATCGAATGCCGGTCTGCCTCACACTCGGCATATGGAGCGCGAGGTACTGGACCACTTCGCCCGACTCTGGCACGGAGAACTGGTTACTGCGGAATCAGGAGATGGCATGTGGGGCTACCTGCTCTCCATGGGCGCCACTGAAGGGAATCTCTACGCGCTATGGAACGCGAGAGACTATCTCAGCGGAAAACGCCTGATCCATGGCGTTCCGCCCCCCATGGCGATGCGCACGCCGTTGCTGTTTTTTTCCGATCAGGCCCATTCATCCGTCGTCAAGAGCGCTGGTGTCTTATCGCTCGAAACATTCTATGAGGCGGGCAATCACCACTATCCGGGTCAATGTCCGATTACAACAGATGGCTCGTGGCCGGCTGGCGTTCCGAGCGTCATCGGGTCAGTCGACACTGAAGCACTAGCAGCGCTTGTCGACTTCTTCTGTGGCAAAGGCTATGCGCCCGTAATCCTCCTGAACCTGGGTTCTACGTTCAAGGGAGCGTATGACGACCCCGAGGCCGTGTGGCGAGCGGTACGACCGGTACTGGAACGTCATGGCGTTTGCATCGACGCTGCAGACCGTACGCGGCAGGAATACTGGATCCATGTCGACGGCGCACTTGGCGCAGCCTATCTGCCGTATCTGGAAATGGCGAAGCGCAGTGGCAGCACGCAGGAATGCGGCCCGACGTTCGATTTCCGCCTGCCGTACATATCTTCCATCGTTGTCAGTTCGCACAAGTGGTTCGGCGCGCCGTCTCCCGGGGGCCTATACATGACCCGCCAGAAGCTGCGTGTCGCACCTCCGAGTCGTCCCGAGTATTACGATTCACCCGACTCAACGCTCGCGAGTAGCCGAAACGGCTTCTCGGCACTCGCGTTCTGGTATGCTTTGTCCACGGTTCGTCCAGACCAATATGCGGACGAAGCAGCACGATGCAACGCGCTTGCCGAGTACGCATACAACAGCATGCGGGAACTCGCAAATCGTCACGCCATTTGGTGCGAAAGAGCGCCCCAATCGCTGGCAATACAGTTCACCAGGCCTGGGCAAAAACTCTTTGATCGCTTTCGACTAAGCGCCCAAGGAAATGCCGTCCACATTGTGGTAATGCCGCACGTGGATCGTGAGGCAATCGATGAGCTGCTCGACGCGCTCGAGCATGAGCAAATGGAAAGCTCCTGCACAACTCTTCTGCAACCGCATCAAAAACACCTTTCTTCGCTGCCGTTGCGCAGTGAGTGAATGCCTCATCTTAGGAATTTGATGCGAACGCGCACAGCCGAAGTCACCACCCGGAGATCAATCAAATGAACGCGAACGGCCAAACGAACATTCCCGATTTCAATAACGTTACCGTTGTACAGTCCAGCACAACAGGTAAGACAGAAGCCATTATCGCTCTCATGAGGAAATGGGCAGAAAAGCACGATCTCTCCATGCCCGCAGATCCAGACCAGACCTTTTCAAACGCCGGCTTTGATTCACTTGCATCGCTCGAGTTGGCCTTCTTTATCGAAGAGCAGCTCGGTGTTGCAATCGACGATGGGGTCCTCTATGACCACCCTACTTTTGCGTCTCTCGCCCAGTATATCGCGCAGCGGCTTAACGTGACTCCGGATGAACAGCCAGGCCAGACGTCGATTTAAATCGAAATCGGACGTATATGGAGGCATGCACAATGAGTCAACAAGAGTTTTTACATGCTGGACACCCTGGCATCATGGAAGATGCGCATCGTCTTCTCCCATACTCGAGCGCCATCAAGCGTGACGATGTCCGCATGCGTTCGTCAGTGATCGCTGGCTGCGGCGCTGCGCTTCCCGAACGGCGCGTGTCCAACGCGAAGCTCGCCGAGACACTGGATACGAGCGACGACTGGATCTATCAGCGCTCCGGGATCAGGGAGCGCAGAGTTGCTGATCAGGAAGAAAAAACGTCAGACCTCGCGATCGCAGCTGCGCAATCGGCATTGCGGCGAGCCGGTATGGTGGCCTCCGATATCGACTTGGTCATCGTTGCGACGGCAACACCTGACCAGACTGTACCAGCCACAGCGGCCTTTGTACACGCCAGGCTCGGTATGAATCACGGCGCCGCTTTCGATGTACAGGCGGGATGTTCCGGGTTCATCTATGCCCTGTCCATCGCGGACAGCATGATAAAGATCGGTCAAGTGAAGACGGCCCTCGTGATAGGAGCAGAGACACTTTCGCGCATCTTGGACTGGTCAGATCGCAGCAGTTGTGTGCTCTTCGGCGACGGGGCTGGCGCGGTGATTCTTCGAACGGCAGATTCCCAGGAATTGCACGAGGCGAGAGGAATCCTCTCGACCCATCTGCACTCCGATGGTCGACACCATGACAAGATCTTCACCGACGGCGGACCCTCCTCGACAGGAACAACCGGTCGTGTTCATCTTAACGGGCGCGAAGTGTTCCTCCATGCCGTGACGAATCTCGCCACAGTCGCGGAGGAGGCGCTTGTGGCTAACGGCTTAACTTGCGCCGATATTGACTGGCTGATACCCCATCAGGCAAATCAACGCATCATCGAAACGCTGGCCATGAAAATACGCTTACCACTCGAAAAAGTCATTATGACGATTGACCATCACGCTAACACTTCCGCTGCTTCGATTCCTCTCGCGATGGAGGAGGCGCTCACATCTGGCAGCATCCGTGACGGTGATCTCGTACTCATGGCTGCAATGGGAGCCGGATTCACCTGGGGCTCCGCCTTGGTGCGCTGGTAGTACAGGGAAAAAACAGGAACCTGGTATGCGACGGGAAATCGGGGCCGCAATAATGACAAGTGATCCCATCGCCGATGAAACCGCAATGTAACTTTCGAGGATAGCAAAGATCATGTCAGCAGAAAACAGTTCAATCAGGATGGCGCGGTACAGCGAGTTCGATACGGTCTGCGATATCCTCGCCGACTCGTTTTTTGACGATCCAGTTCTCGCGTTGACCTTCCCGAACCCACAGAATCGCTGGGCAGGCATACGCACCTTCTTCGAACTGACTTGTTCTACCGCACGCGAGGCAGGTACCATCGCCTTTTCTACTGACGGGCAGGGTGTCGTCGTATATGAGCGACCGTCTCAACCGTCTGCATCGACAGCGCAGCCCGATCTTGACGCACTAATGCTGTCGAACTGCGCAGAGGCCGGTGAAGCAGCCGTTGAGTTCGTCCGCGCGCTGGACGCGAATCACCCGCGGCATGTACCGCATTATTATTTGTTCGCTGTCGGCGTACGTCGCGGGTTTCGCGGGCTTCCAGGCCAGGGGCTGATCGGGCACGTGGTGGCGGAATCGGAGCGAGAACGTCTGCCTTGCTACGCGGAGACAACCAGCCAGTTCAACAGACGCCTTGGGCATCGCTTCGGCTACAGCGACTATGGCTCACCGATTAAGCTATCGACAGGCGCGCTGCTTTACCCTCTTTGGCGCGGCGGCCCGAGAGACCAAACGTCGCCTAGTACTACAGCCGTAGAGGCTAACTGACCGGGGTGAAAAGCCGAGGCGTCGGTGACGGAACTGTTGCCCGCGCCACTGGTGAATATCGCCAAATTGACCGCGCAATAGCATGATGGATCGGGTGAACGGCGCGTCATAACAAGCGCGGCTGCCAGACGTTCGTTTTGCGTGGGCACCCGCTGCGAAGGACAAAGCAGAGTATGAGGGAGCAGCCCGAAACTGAACTGATGTTAACGGTTCGATCCACCGGCAATCTTTGAAGCCCCACGCGACTTCGCGACTCACCGTCCTGGTCCCACATTGGGTTCTCCTCTGTCGAGCGCACTGGATAACCGCAACTCATACATGTAGGATCACGAACCGCTCCAGCGCGGCGGGATGCGCAGTTACCAATCTCTGAGCCCGCAAAATGGACTCGGCGAAAGCCGATAGCGGCCCGAGTCCGCACTACAAAGAACCAGGTATTAAACACGCCCGGGCGCCTGGCGTGCTATGCGTCGCTCAAAGACCGATCGTCGCGGACTCGACTACGCTCAAATCCGCGTCGCCATGATCCGCAACAGGTACCCTCTCGCCAGCAGCTTTGCGAACGTCGACAACTTCGTCCAATCGATAGCCATGCGTATAAACGGAGCTAAGCTTAACGCCGTTTGTTGGCGTCAGATCGAGTTTCTTTCGTAGGCGATAAATGTGTGTGTCCAGCGTACGGGAGTTACCGTCGAGCGGTCGCCCCCACGCGGCCATCGAAATAAGCTGCCGCGATATGACCTTTCCAGCGTTGGCAAACAGAAACGAGATCAAGTCAAACTCTTTCATCGTCAGACTGACCTCGTTTCCGCGTATCAAAACGGCACGAAGGCGCGGGTTCAGTTGGAACTCTCCCAGGCGGATGAACTGAGGCATCGCGATCTCTTCTCCCCTGCCTCCCAGGCGCAGGGAGATTCTTCCCACGAGTTCGAACCCGCTGAATGGCTTCAGGATGTAATCGTCCGCTCCCGCCTGCCGGCCGTGCACGAAATCTAATTCATGTCCCGGATTAACCAGAAAAATTGCGGGGATGAGCCGCTGACAGCGGGCCCGGATCAGCTCGACTGTGCGCTCGAACCGAAAGGACGATAACTGCCAGTCCAGCAAAATGACATCTATTTCCCGGCACATGGCAATATCGAGCGCCAGTTGCTGCGAAACGGCATGCGACACCGCGAAGCCGAACTCAGCCAGGAATCTGCGAAGACCGTTCGCGCGCTCCGCATCTGTATCCAATACCAATACGTTCATCATACCCCCGCGTTTCTGTGAGTCGTCTACGACGACCGGTTAGCGTAACGATGGAGCGTTACAGACAGATTAACCACCACGATTTAATATGGACTACGTATTGATGTTCGTATGTCTGACTTCAGCCCTCCCCATCTCACACGTTCACGAAAAGAGCGCCCCAACCCGCCCGGAGTGGACGATGGACGCGACTGCGCGATGCCTCGTTGGGTTGCACAGCATCGTCTGGCTACGCTGAACAGACGCGGCCCTCGCTCATTATCGTCAAGCCATATTTAACAAAATCGCACCAATTCTCGTCAAGTGTAAATTTATGTCAGCTCGAAATTTATTGCAGTTTCAGACCACACGTTTCGGATAATGAGGAGTATTCCTATAGGATTTACCTGATAGGCGATTCCTTACATGATCGCCCGGCGAGTTAGAAAGTCCTGGCGCGAAATACCGATCAACGCATCTATATCACGCATTTCGCATACAACCGGCTTTTTCAATCAATGGCTTACGCAAAACATTTTCAGCCTCAAGTGCCTTCGCGAATTACCGTAACTATTGCTTAACGCTGCAAACGAATTGGCACAATATTGGATATCGAAGAGGTCGTTGGGGATCTGAAAAACCCGCTTAGCGCGCGATGAAGAGTCCTACGCAGAACGCGTTGCGCGTTATTCTGGCGGACATGGAAGCTGAAGGCATCTTGTTGACGCAAGCTGAGCTCGACTGGCTGCGCCGTCATGTCCGGCTGATGGGCGGAGGGTAGTCTGACGACACTTTCGGCCGGGCTCACTCAATCCGAAGTAGTTCGAGTTCGGTCTCATGCGATTGGTGATCCGCCTTTCGTGCGTCGCAGGATGATCAGGCTGTTTGCCCATCGTCGGCAAGGCGCCATTCATCCGGTTCCGGGGTATGACCGCTGACTTTGGCTGTCGCTCGGGAAGCGCACCGGAGGGACGGAACCCAATCACCGCAATCGCGGAACTGTTCGATTTGACTGCTTTCGAAGGACGCCAACATGGCCGTCGATGGGATGGACGGCTGCAGGGCGCGCCCAATCATGAAGGCGGGTGCCGATTGCGTATTGGCGTCTGAAGGCGAACTGCGGACATCGCCAGCAAATCCGCGCTAACAGCCCCGATGGCCTGGCGCTCGATCCACAGGCGTTTCGCCGCTAGCCGTTGCCGTGTGAGGGTGAGCAGCGCCACGCAAAGCATCGGTAACCGGCGGAGCATCGTCATGAATCCGCTCCGGCAAAAAAACACCCGAAAGCCATGACGTCGTACGCCGGAAGTCCCGGAACGTGGTTCGCTCCCTTACTCCTGCATCGCACTCGCTCTGCGGCAAGACGATCAGTTTGCGCTGGACGTCCGATGCGGCGCCCGTTCTGGCGCGCTGGACATTCGCGAAGGTCAGGCGATCAGGTCAGCGGCACAAGATTGCTCGTGGGCGCTTGCCCCGCCTGCAGAGGGGCGGTCGCGGCGCGCGCGCATCGGCTCTCCCCAACGATCAAACTCCCCTTGGCGCGCCAGCGGGAATTCGGCCGGCGCAGCTGCATCCCACTCGGGGTTGTGGATCTCCCCAAAAACCTGACGCAGTCGCTGGGCCCACGTGTCACGAATCATCCGAAAATAGCTGTTCTTCTCATCAATGCTGACAAAGTGAGTGACACAAAGCGAATCCGCTTCATAGACAAGCAGATCCAGCGGCAGTCCTACGGAAATGTTTGACTTCAGCGTCGAGTCCATCGAGATCAACGCGCACTTGCTAGCCTCTGCCAGCGGCAGGCCTGGATGCATCACCCTGTCAATGATGGGTTTGCCATATCTGGCTTCACCGATCTGGAAGTAGCAGTTCTCAGGTGTGGCCTCGATAAAATTGCCGGCTGCGTACACGTTGAACAGCCGCACGGGCTCTCCGCGGATCTGACCGCCAAAAATAATGCTCACGTTAAAGTCGATTCCCGCCTCACGCAGCGCCGGCGCGTCGCGCATATACACCTGACGCACGGCGTCGCCCACGATTGTGGCCGCGTCGAACATGTCGCGAGCCGCCCACAGGGAGCGCGTCCCTTCCCCTCCATGGTCCAGAACCTGTCGCACGGACTGGCTGATCGAGAGGTTGCCCGCTGTGAGCAGCACCATCATGCGATCGCCCGGCTCTTCGAACACGATCATCTTGCGTGCAGTTGCAATGGCGTCGACACCGGCATTGGTGCGCGTGTCGGACAGGAATACCAGACCGGTATCGAGTCGGGCGGCTATACAGTAGGTCATCGTTATCTCGTCCGATGTTTGCTCGGTCAGGCTGCATTTAGCAGTGGCACCAGGAAGTCCCGGCTGATCCCGTTACCCAGATCGCCGATGCTCTGCAGGAAGGTCGTGAGCCAGACGTGCAGACCGACAGCAAACAGTTCGTCAATTCGCGCATATTTCAGGTCCGCCTGGAGCTTGCCAGCCAGACGCTCAGTCTGTTCGGAATGCTGGTTTCCGACCTTGCCGAGGATGGACACGACCTCGCTCAGGCTTGCGACCAGCGAACGCGGCATGTCAGGGCGAAGAATGAGCAACTCGGCCACACTTTGAGGCGACACCATGCTGCGGTAAATCTTGCGAAAAACCTCGAAGCCGGATACGGAGCGCAGTACGGCCGCCCAGTAGTAAAAGTCGTTGTGGCTGCGATTGAAGTCTCCTTCGTCCGTCTCGACCAGGCGAGACTTTACATCCAGGATACGCGCCGTATTGTCAGCACGCTCAACGAAAGTCCCCAGTCGCATGAAATAGAAGGATTCATCCCTGAGCATGGTTCCGAGTTGCACCCCACGCATCAGGTGCGAACGAAACTTGACCCATTCGAAGAACTTCGATGGTTCGTCCCGCAGCATACCGCTGGCGATCAGACGTTGGGTCTCGAGCCAGGTCGTGTTGACGGTTTCCCACACCTCAGTGGTCAGTGAGCCGCGTACCGCACGTGCGTTCTCACGCGCAGCGCTGAATGCGCTAAGTATCGACGATGGATTGCCGAGGTCACAAACCATGAAATCGATCACGTCTCCGGCGGCGAATGACGCGTGCTTGCAGCCGAACGCAATCGTCAATTCGCAAATGTCCAGCATTGCACGCCACCCCTGTTGGGCTTCCGCCACCGATTGTGGCAACAGGGACGTCTGGTAGTTGACGTCAAGCATGCGCGCGGTGTTTTCCGCGCGCTCGGTATAGCGTGCCATCCAGAACAGATGGTCTGCGGTACGGCTCAGCATGGTGATCTCCTTCAGTTCTGCGCGCAAGGCGCTGGAGCGATTTCGGCTGGCGAGAGCTGGTATGGGTCAGCTCAGCGTGTCCCCGGTGCACAGATGGTCCTCCAGTACCCAGGTGTCCTTCGTCCCGCCGCCCTGCGATGAGTTGACCACAAGCGACCCTTCGCGCAGCGCCACGCGTGTGAGACCTCCCGGAACCATTCGCACCTCCTTGCCTGACAGCACAAAGGGACGCAGGTCGATGTGGCGCGGGGCGATGCCTGCTTCCACATACGTAGGGCAGGTCGACAGGGCAAGCGTAGGCTGGGCGATGTACTGGCTGGGTCGCGACCGCACGACCTCGCGAAAAGTCTCAATCTCCGCTCGCGTCGATGCCGGCCCGACCAGCATCCCGTAGCCCCCTGCACCGTGGGTCTCCTTCACCACCAGGTGCTCCATGTTGTCGAGGACGTACTGCAGGTCATCAGGACGTCGACACAAGTAGGTCGGCACGTTCGAAAGGATCGGTTCCTCGCCGAGATAGAAGCGGATCATGTCGGGCACATACGGATAGATCGACTTGTCGTCGGCCACGCCCGTGCCGATCGCGTTGCAGATGTTGACATTGCCGGCCCGGTAGGCCGACAGCAGCCCCGCTGCTCCGAGTGTGGAGTCCGGACGAAACGCCAGCGGATCGAGGTAATCGTCATCAACACGTCGGTAGATCACGTCCACACGCTGCGGCCCTTGTGTGGTGCGCATGTAGACATAGGCATCTTCGACGAACAGGTCACTGCCTTCAACCAGTTCCACACCCATCTGTTGCGCGAGGAACGCGTGCTCGAAATAGGCGGAGTTGTACATGCCCGGCGTGAGCACCACAACTGTGGGATCGACCGCAGACTGGGGCGACATGCCGCGCAGCGTTTCGAGTAGCACATCCGGATAGTGTGCAACGGGTGCAACACGGTTGCGCGCGAACAACTCGGGAAACAGGCGCATCATCATCTTGCGGTTTTCCAGCATATATGACACGCCGGAAGGCACACGCAGGTTGTCTTCGAGTACATAGAACTCGCCCGCGCCCGCGCGCACCACGTCGATACCGGCGATATGCGCGTATACATCACCTGGTACGTCTATGCCCCGCATTTCGGGGCGATACTGGGCATTGTTGACGATCTGTTCGGCAGGAATGACGCCGGCGCGAACGATGTCCTGGTCGTGGTATACATCGTGGACAAACCGGTTGAGCGCTGTCACGCGCTGGCGCAGACCACGCTCGAGCGTGGCCCATTCCCTTGTAGGAAAAATGCGTGGTATGACGTCGAACGGAATAGTGCGTTCCGTGCCAGTATTTGACTCATCGTTTTCGCCGTACACGGCGAATGTGATGCCGACGCGGCGAAACATGAGGTCTGCTTCGGCGCGCTTGTTGTTCATCGCGCTTTCGGGCTGCCGTGCGAGCCAGTCCGCAAACTGCCAGTAGTGGCTGCGCACATCGCCAACTGTTACTCGCCCTGCCTCGATCAGCGGGTGGATGCCCCAAGCCTCCTGCTCGAGCATTTCATCGAAGAACTTCGCCGTCACGTTGCTCATTCCTTTAGGAATCTGCCGCAGGAACTGCTGCATCGTTAATGTCGAGAGGCACACGCCTCTGCGAGAACCGCACGCAAAGCGAAAGCAGGCCTCGCCCCACTGCTTCATCATCCTCCGCCCAAGCGCCAGGACACGGACTTCTACGTGCGACAACCTGCAGACCATCCAGGGCGTTGTCCCACGGTTAATCCAACGCGATTATCAGCAACGCGGACCACGTTGAGGAGCCTGAAGCGCTTCATTTGACAAGATCTGACAATTCGCGTTGTCCACCGACACCTGAGCGGGCGGCGGCCTTGACGCCAATTCGAGGCGCATTTCCAGCGAAACAAGTGCCTGAAGCAGCGATGCGGCTCGGATAGGCGGTTTGCCCATAGGCGGCAAACGCGTCGCGGTGGTCGATGATCCACGGCTGATCATTGACCTGAACAAAACCAGGATCCGCAGCTGGAGCAGGTGCGCGCCATCCTTGATGGCATAGAGGCTCTGGCGTTTGTACCTGCGGGGGAGTCGCGTGCCCGTTGCGGCAGATTGAATCGATGCTCAACCGGGTCCGCTGCAGGCTGCGCCAAGCGCACTGAAAGGGGCCTCGTATTGAGCTGTCTGCGCCGCTTCAGTGGCTTCAGTCGCGCGCACGTCACGAGACTCGCGCCGAGGTGGCTGGACGGCATGCGTTTGTTGTATCTTTGGCACGCCGTCGAATGCCTTTGCCCGGCGCTACAGGGACGCTGATCTTGATGTGCTGGGCGAGGCCGAGCGCGAGGATGGCCGCCTCTTTGAGCCTGCTACCGTGGCCGCGCTCAGGCGCGTGTACCGCGACTATCGCGATGAGCGCCCCGTAAATCTGCACCGCCTGTCACGTTCGCACCTCTATAACCTGCGCCGCTCGGCTGAGTACGGGGCTCGGCACAACGCGAACCGATCCGAAAAGGCTCGACTATTGCCATGCGTCGAGCATCCGCGCCGGAGGCGTCAGGCAGTGACGGGCGGCCAGCGTCGAATTCGTCGCGCGCGAGCACATGCCACCTGTGCTGGGCGCGATGCTGACGCTCCTCCCACTCCGGATTCTCGGCTTTCAATCGGACAGTGGCGTTGAGTATGCGAATTTTGCCTCAACCGACGCGGTCCATCGTGACGATTTCCCTTACTGCTTTGGCAGATAATCCCGCGGATCAACGGCTCGGCCATCCTTCCGAATTTCAAATCTGAGGGAACCCTCTCCGTCTGCACCTGCGCCCATTTCCGAGATGACCTGCCCAGCGTTCACAACTGCACCCTCGCTGATAAGTAATCGGCGGTTGTTTCCATAGGCCGTCAGGAGATGAGCGTTGTGTTTGATGATAACCAGAAGGCCATAAGCCTTGATGCCCTCGCCCGCGTAGACAACACGCCCGCTTTGCGCTGCCTTGACAGGCTCGCCGGCAGTGCCACCGATGTCAATGCCCTTCGAACGCCCGCCCGCAAACGGCGTTATGATTGGCCCGCGCGCCGGCCATTGGAACCCGACTCCGTCGTGGACGGCCAAACCGCGCGTGGAAGCATCGTCGCCCGTAACCGAAGTTTCCGCAACAGGAGCTACACGCAGAACCTGTCCGGCCAGGACCGTGTCCGAGGGCAATATATGATTCCATCGTGCCACCGACGCGACATCTCTTCCGAACGAGGTTGCGATGCCCGTCAGCGTGTCGCCCGGGTTAACGCGGTAATAACCCCCTCGCACCGACTGCGTTCCGGATGCAAATGCAGTTGCATTGTCTGTACAGGATGGCGACCTTGCCGTTGAAAAGGACGCGCACCCGACGAGCGCATTCGCGACGACGCAAGCCATAAAAATCTGCCACGCAGATTTCTGGCGCAAGTACGACATTTTCATAGGAATCTCGAAGGGAAGGCTGTGTCGATGGCCCGCTTACCGATGCCTCTCGCTGCAGATCAGATCAGGGCGATCCACCCGCGTGCAAATAGTGACCGCCGTGAAACACTCAAGCTGTCCAGCGCAAGCAAAACTGAAGTTGGTCAACATTCGCCCTTCTTCGCATGTCCGGGAGGGCAATGGTAAAATCGATGCTCACGGTCAGGGTCCCGCTCGACATAGCGTTCGTGCTCTTCCCATTCACGCCGCTCCCAATAGCGATGACCGTCCCAGTAGCGGTCGCCCTGCCAGCCTTGTCTCACGACCACCGTTGCTGGTGTGACAACGACTGGCGCCGGCGTGCCGATATGGACGTCCAGATTGACCGCGTGCGCCCCGCCCGAAAAGCTGGTCGCGGCGCTCATGAACGCGCACGCGCTCAGGAAACGGTTCAATGCAAAGCGCGAGGTCCTGCCCATATGGCTTTTCATATAAGGTGGCTCCTGATGTTTAGCGAACGGACCATCCGACGGTTAACCCGCACGATAGCGCGACCGGCTAGCAACGTGGATTGCCGATCAGTACATCTGACAAGATTTGACAGTTGGGATCTCGCGCCTTATATGGGAACGACCGAACTTGCGGCGAGGCGGACGCCCCGTGTCAGGAGTCGTCGTAGCCAGCGGAGCGCACCCCACCCGACGATCTCGCGCCCCGACCGAATTCCAGCGTCAGTATGATCCGGTCCTCACGGGTACGATTTTCTGGGAGTGCCTGCGCTCACCGGCGAATCCGCCGGGAACTGCTCCGGGGTAGTCACACCTTTCCCGCAAAAAGCGCTAGGTCCATGCTGCTCTATTTCACAGCCACGATCATTGTTCAGACGATGCGCTGAGACAGCAGGCACACGCATTCAAGCTTCTTTTCCACCGCTCTCGCCGACCACGGTCAAGACAGAGCGTCAATGCCGTTGCCATGTTCGCGTGCGGCTCAGGCGGCAGCTGCGACTTGCCAGGACAGCCGGGCCCTTCCCCGGCGACGCGTGGAGCGGACAGTGATCAAAGCCGGAACGCCAAGCGCGTTATCTGGCCCACCCAGACCATTATCTCGTCGCGGCTGAAGAGGTGTATCGTGGTAGCGGCTACTGCTTGCTGCACTCGTTGTCAACTGCGAGAAGCTTGCCTCGTACCGACAATGCATGCGCGCCGGGGGGGCACTTGGGACAGAACAAATGCGGGTGCCCCCTTTCACCGAACGGCAAACAGAACGCGGATGGCAGAGTGCGTCAGATGAGTGCTACACAAGGTTTCGACTCGAGTCGCAGCCTCCAGATCCTTTGGGAAGATGCAGAGCGCGTGTTCTGTCGGGTTCGGCCGCCAGGCAGCAGTGATAGCGTGCTGATTGCGAGGACCGCCAGCGACCACCCAGCGCTCCCCTGCCTCGAGCGCCTCACGCACGAATTCGCGCTGAAGGACCAACTACACGGCACGTGGGCAGTCGTGCCAAGGGAGTTGGTGTGTGCGGACGGCCGGACCGTACTCGTGTTCGAAGATCCAGGTGGCGAGCTGCTCGAGTGGCAGATTGGCACTCCGATGGAGGTGGAAAGCGTCCTGCGCCTCGCCGTGGGCATTGCGGCAGCATTAGGCAAGCTCCACCAGTGCGGCATGGTCCACAGGGATCTCAAGCCGGCGCATATCCTCGTGAACTGCGTGGATGGCCAGGTGCGGCTCACCGGCTTCGGCATCGCCTCACGGCTGCCGCGTGAGCGTCAACCCGCCGAGCCGCCGGATACGATCGCTGGCACGCTGGCTTACATGTCGCCCGAGCAGACGGGGCGGATGAATCGGACAATCGATTCACGCAGCGACCTCTATGCGTTCGGTGTCGTGCTGTATCAGATGATGACCGGCGTGCTGCCATTCATTGCCGCCGCCCCCATGGAGTGGGTGCACTGCCATGTCGCCCGAAAACCGATACCGCCCAACACGCGGGTAGCGACGGTCCCGCCTGCGCTATCGGAACTCGTCATGAAACTGCTTGCCAAGACACCTGAGGAACGCTACCAGACTGCGGCTGGCGTCGAGTGGGACCTGCGTCACTGTCTTGCCGAATGGCAGCGTCAGCACCGCATCGATGACTTCCTTCCAGGTGAGCACGACACGCCCGATCGCCTGCTTGTTCCCGAGAAGCTCTACGGAAGGGAGCAGGAGGTCGGGACGCTGGTCGCTGCATTCGACCGAGTTGTCAGGAACGGCACGCCAGAACTGGTCCTGGTTTCAGGCTATTCCGGTATTGGCAAGTCCGCCGTCGTCAATGAATTGCACAAGGTGCTGGTTCCATCCCGAGGACTCTTTGCTTCAGGCAAGTTTGACCAGCACAGACGCGATATACCTTACGCAACGCTGGTGCAGTCGTTTCAGTGCCTGGTCCGGCCGCTTCTCGGCATGTGTGAGGCAGAACTCGCGATCTGGCGCGACGCATTGATGGAGGCACTGGCGCCGAACGCACGGCTCATGACCGACTTGATCCCGGAGCTCAAACACATCATCGGCGATCAGCCGGCTGTTCCGGCGCTCGAGCCGAATCAGGCACAACGCCGCTTCCAGCTAGTTTTCAGGCGCTTGATGGGGGTATTTGCCCGACGCGAACATCCGCTTGCGCTGTTTCTCGATGATCTGCAGTGGCTCGACACCGCGACGCTTGACCTGCTGGAGGATCTTCTTACCCGCCCGGATCTGCGACACGTGGTGCTGGTCGGCGCCTATCGTCACAACGAGGTCGATGACATCCATCCGTTAATGCGCAAGCTTCAGGCGATCAGGAAAACGGGTGTCAGGATCGATGAAATCGCGCTCGCGCCGCTCGATCGCGAAAACGTAAATCAACTGATTGCGGACGCCCTCCACGACCAACCGCAACGTGCCTTACCGCTCGCACAGCTTGTGCATGAAAAGACTGGCGGCAATCCCTTCTTCGTCGTCCAGTTCCTTCATGCGCTCGCAGACGAAAGCTTGCTCACGTTCGATCACAAGACGGTTCGCTGGACGTGGGATCTTCGTCGCATTCAGAGCAAAGGTTATACCGACAATGTGGCGGACCTGATGATCGCGAAGCTCGCCCGCCTGCCCGCCGACACGCAGCGGGCGCTGCAACAGCTCGCCTGCCTTGGTAACTCGGCAGAGATTGGGATGCTGTCGAAGGTATTGCGGCGCCCGAAGCAGCAGGTCCGCGCTATGTTACGGTCCGCAATCCGTCTGGAACTGGTCCAGGACACGGGAGGAGCGTACAGATTCGCGCACGATCGGGTACAGGAAGCCGCCTATTCGCTGATCGCGGAAAGCTCTCGCGTTGAGGCTCATCTTCGTATCGGGCGCACGCTTGCAGCGCGGACCCCTGCCGCACAACGAGCCGAGGCGATCTTCGAGATCGTCAATCAACTCAACCGTGGCGCTGCATTGGTGACCTCACGGGAGGAACGGGTGCAACTGGCCAGTTTCAATCTTATCGCCGGCCAGCGCGCGAAGGCGGCGACCGCCTATCAATCGGCACTTACCTACCTTACCGCCGGGGCGGAACTCATCAAGCACGAAGGCTGGGAGTACGAGCGTGAATTGTTCTTCGAGCTCGAGTTGAACCGGGCCGAGTGCGAATTCCTGACGGGTAGACTATCCGCGGCAGAAGAGCGGTTGAACGTGCTCTCGCGTCACGCTGCGAGCATGCCCGAACGCGCGAGTGTGACATGCCTGCATGTCGATCTGCACACGACACTCGATCAGGCGAGCCGCGCCGTTGCAGTCACACTCGACTATTTCCAACATCTGGACCTTGACTGGTCGCCGCATCCTGCAGCGGAAACGGCGCGGGAGGAATACGAGCGCATCTGGGCCCGGCTTGGAAGCCGCGCGATCGACACGCTCATCGACCTGCCGCTCATGACCGATATGGAATCGCTCGCGACGATGGATGTCCTGACGAAGGTTATGCCCGCGGCGTTAGCCACCGATGGCAACCTGTGGTCCCTGGTCGTCTCGAAAGCCGTCAATCTCAGCCTCGAACGCGGCAATTGCGACGCTTCCGCGTCCGCCTATGTCCGGCTCGGCATGATGGCCGGCGCGCGCTTCAGCCACTACGAGATTGCATTTCAATTCGGCCAACTCGGTTACGCTCTTGTCGAGCGGCGCGGGCTGATGCGGTTCCGCGCGAGGACCCATATGCATTTCGGCAATGTCATTTTGCCCATGGCCAGACATCTGCGGGAAGGCCGGGAACTCATGCGCCGCGCGCGCGATGCAGCAACAGATACCGGTGACCTTGTCTGCGAAGCCTACTGCTATACGCATATGACGACCAATCTTCTCAGCGGTGGAGATCCGCTTGCAGACGTGCAACGCGAGGCCGAGTCCAGCCTCATGTTCGCCAAAAAATCGCATTTCGGATTCGCCATCGACGTCAGCGCGACTCAGCTTGCACTGGTGCGAACGCTGCGCGGTCTGACGCCCGCATTCGGCTCATTTAACGATGGAGCGTTCGATGAGATGCATATCGAGCGCCACTTCCTCGAAAACCCGGACCTGGTAATTGCCCATTGCTGGTACTGGATTCGCAAAATGCAGGCGCGCTTCTTTTCGGGAGACTATGCGGCGGCCGCAGACGCATCGTTGAGAGCACAGGGCCTTTTGTGGGCATCGGCGTCCTATCTGGAGGAAACGGAATATCACTTTTTTAGCGCTTTGTCGTTAGCCGCGTGCGACGATCCAGTTTCGAGACGTGAGCGCCAGAAGGTCATAGACACTGTCGGCGCTCACCACAGGTATCTGCAACTTCGAGCCCACGCCTGCCCGGAAAACTTCGAGAATCGCGCCACACTGGTCGGCGCCGAGATAGCCCGTCTCGAGGGTCGCGAGATCGACGCGATGCGTCTCTATGACGAAGCTATCCGTTCGACACGCACAAACGCCTTCGTTAACACCGAGGCGCTTGCCAACGAACTCGCGGGCCGATTCTATATGGCGCGTGGATTCGAGAAGATTGCCCGCGTGTATCTGCATGACGCACGACAAGGCTATCGCCGTTGGGGCGCCTACGGAAAGGCACGGCAACTGGAGGAGATATACCCGTATCTCAGCGGTGAGGAGATCGCGACCAGGTCAACGGATACGATCGGAGCGCCGGTCGAACACCTGGACCTCGTTACCGTGATCAAGGTGTCGCAGGCGATCTCAGGTGAAATCGTGCTTGACAGGTTGATCGAGACCGTCATGCGCACGGCAATTGAACAGGCGGGCGCCGAGCGAGGCTTGCTGATTCTTCCGGACGGCGGCGAACAACGGATCGCAGCAGAAGCCACGACGGGTGCAGACAGGCCGAACGTACGATTGCGCGAAGTGCCAGTGAACTCAGCGTTGCTGCCCGAGTCGGTGCTCTATCATGTGCTGCGCACGGGGGAAGCCGTCATCCTCGATGATGCTGCGGGCGTACCGGCATATGCTATGGACCCTTATATCTGTCACCACCGGACCCGTTCCATTCTCTGCCTGCCATTGATGAATCAGGCCAAGCTCATTGGCGCACTCTACCTCGAAAACAATCTGACTGCCCGCGCGTTTGTGCCCGCCCGGATGGCCGTGCTCCAGCTGCTTGCTTCACAGGCGGCGACCTCACTCGAAAACACCCGTCTCTACCGCGATCTGGCAAAACGCGAAGCGAGGATTCGACGGCTCGTTGACGCAAACATCATAGGCATCATTGTGTGGAACGCCGATGGCGACATTCTCGAGGCCAATGACGCATTTCTGCAGATTGTGGGATACGAGCGTGAGGATCTTGTCTCAGGTCGCGTACGCTGGCGAGATCTAACGCCCCCGGAATGGCGCGAAAGCACCGAACGGGCGCTGGTACAGATGGCGCAGACCGGGCGGGTGCAGGCCGCCGAGAAGGAATACATCAGAAAGGACGGCACTCGCGTGCCCGTTGTCGTCGGTCGGGCTGCTTTCGACGCGAGCGGAGAGGACGGCGTCGCCTTCGTGGTCGATCTGAGCGAGCGCAAGGAAGCTGAGCGCCGCCTGTGCGAGTCCTACGAAACACTTAGGGAACTGACTTCCCGTCGTGAGACGGCCCGCGAGGAGGAGCGCAAACACATCGCGCGGGAAATGCATGACGAGCTCGGACAACATCTCACAGCGCTTCGGCTGAGGGCGTCGCTACTGCGCATGCATCTTGGCAAGGACAACCCGCAATTGGTCGACCAGTCGGAGGCAATGATAACGCTCGTGGACGAAACCATGCAGGTGGTTCGCGGCGTCATCGCGTCACTGCGCCCTGCAGCGCTGGACGCGGGCATCGTGGCGGCGCTGGAGTGGCTCACTGCCGGCTTCAATCGTAGCAACCGCACGGTGTGCCGGCTGAACGTACATGATGAGAATATCGTTGTGAGCGAGCAGCGCGCGATCGTGCTGTTTCGCATAGCTCAGGAGGCGTTGACCAATGTCGCCCGTCATGCAGAAGCCACGCAGGCAATCATCACGCTGAAGCAAATGCACGGTGCCTGCGTGCTCGAAATTCGCGACGACGGACTGGGGTTCGATCCACTGCCCACCAGAAAAAGGTCGTTCGGGCTGGCTGGAATGGAAGAGCGCGTTCAAATGCTGGGTGGTCACATTGAAATCGCCAGTTCGCCGGGAAGGGGCACTGTGATCAAGGTAACCCTTCCTGATGAACAGCCCGTATGAAACAAGTTTCGGGCAAACGCCAGATGCGTAGTTTCAGCTGATATCGCAGGCGAATGCACGGTGCGGATCTCCGGATCGTTACCGCGACGCACGGACGTCAACCAGAGAATCCGCGCGGCGCTTGAGTTCGTCAGCAACCCAGGTTCCGTTGTCGCAAGGTACTTCACGTAGCGAGGAGGAGCGTCCTGGATGTCGTGCTACCGGAATCCGGAACGATCGTCTGATCGAGGCTGCTCAATCAGTAACCGATCCTCATGCATTCTTTTTATCCCTGAGCGATCTCGAGGCCGATGGGACATGTGGGTCCAGGCTTTGAGGCTGTCGAATCCGCGAGGCAGCGCCTGCGGAATTGCCGTGGCGCCGGAGGAGAAGGCGCCGCCCCGATCAAAAGGGCGATTATTGCGCGCCTATCCCTTGCACGCCTCATATAGCGTATTGAGCCTGCGCACCGGATCCGCCACAAACGGGTTGCTCTCATCCCACGCGTACCCTGCCAGAACCGCACTGACCATGCGCCGGATCATGGGTGTCTGTCGCGGGTAGTAAATGATGTTCTGCAACTCGCCCGTGTACCAGCGCTCGACAAAAGCGCGGAACACGTCGATGCCCTTGCGCAACGGCATGTCGTAGTCGGCGTGCCAGTTCACCTCCGCGCCATTGAGTGCCCGCTCGAGCACCTTCGCGGCGAGTTGCGCCGAACGCAGCGCGATGGTGACGCCCGATGAAAACACCGGGTCGAGAAACTCGCCCGCATTGCCGAGCAGCGCGTAGCCTGGCCCATGCAAGCGTTCGACGTTGGCCGAATAGCCGGCGATCCGGTTCACGGGCATGAGGAACGGCGCGTCGCCGATCAGACGGTTCAACGTCGGCTCTTCGCGAATCAGCGCGTGCAGCAGCGCTTCGCGCCCGGCTTCCGCCACATCGAGGAAAGCGGCATCGGCAACACAGCCCACCGACGAGCGCCCGCCCGCGAGCGGGATCATCCAGAACCAGACGTCGCGGTGCTCGGGGTGGGTCGCCACGCAAATCTTGTTGCGGTCGAAGGCGTCAAGCGGCAACCCGTCGCGCACGTGGCTGAAGATCGCGGCACGGGTCGGCATGCCGGTGGGCGCCTCAAGATTCAGGAGGCGCGGCAGCACGCGGCCAAATCCGCTCGCGTCGAGCACGAAACGCGCGTGCACTTCATAGCGCGCCTGGTTTTCGTCGATCACCTCCAGCACCGGCGCGTCGCCCGCGCGCATGCCGGTCACCGTGTGGCCGAAGCGCACTTCGGCGCCCTGCTGTGCGGCGCAGCCGATCAACAGATCGTCGAACTTCGCGCGCTCCACCTGATACGTCGTGCCCCAGCCCGGCGAGTGCTTGTCGCGGAAGTCGTACGTCGAAGCGTGATCGCGCCACACGAAGTGAGCCCCATTTTTGTACTGAAAGCCGCCCTCCACCACCGCCTGCAACATGCCGGCCTCTTCGAGGTACGCCATGCTTTGCGGCAGAAGGCTCTCGCCAATCGAAAAGCGCGGGAAGTGCTGGCGCTCCAGCACGAGCACCGAACGCCCGGCCCGGCGCAAAAGGGCCGCCGCAACCGCGCCCGACGGGCCTGCGCCGATGATCGCCACGTCGACGGCTTCATACTGGGTTGGTTCGTTCGTCACTGTTTCTCCGAGGCTCTTTACCATAGAGTTCCTGTCCATTATTTCTCTGCGTCTTGCGCGTTCAGTAAGCCCAATGTGTACGCCGCGCTACGTCGGATCACACCGGGTTCCAGTTGCTGCACGGCGACTGCGCGAGTCTCCCGCTACCCACGGCCAGCGCGGACATTCTCTGCTCCCACCAGACCACCGGGGCCTGGATTCACACCTGGGTGAGGGGCTGCATCGTCTGAAGCCCGGCAAGCGTGAAACGCTGGTCAACGTCGAAGTTGACCTGAGCTGCTCGAGGCGGCCTGAGCCGCCCTGCACCGTGCTTCGCGCCGTTTTTCGTACTGTTTGGCGATCCCCGTCACTTCAGTTTGCCAGGATCACGAGATCGCCTGTGACGGCGATGGCCGCTGCACTCTGGCTCACGCCGCAGGTGTATTCGGTGGCCGACCCGGTTTCGCTGCCGTGAAAGCGCGTGGTCACGTTGATGACGGCGTTGGCGCCCTTGTTGTGGGCGTCCGCGCGCAGCTTGTCGAGTGCCATGGCGAGCACCTTGTTGCAGCTGGCCTCGGCGCCGTCGGTCGCGCGGGCGACACGCAAGGGATGCGAGGTATCACCGACGTGGCGCACCACTTCCGGATGCGGCTGCGCACCGAAATACACGGCGATCTTTGCGGCGGGGTCCGCGCTGGACGCGGCTTTCGCCGTCGAGAGCGAAGCTGCGGGCTGGATCGGCAGCGTGAGGCGCTGCGATCCGCAAGCGGCCAACGTCAGGCTGACGATCGCGGCGGTGCTCAGCGTGAGGCAAGTCTTTTTCATTGGAATCCTCATTATCTTCAGGGTTGCCCGAAACTTCAGACTGCATTCCAGGCGCGAAACACCAGGCTGACGCAACTGCCGCCGAACCCGAATGAAACCGACATCGCCGTATCGATGCGTGCGTCGCGCGTTTCACGCACGAGCGGCATGCCGGCGGCAGCCGCATCGAGTGCCTCGATGCCCACGGCACCCGCAATCCGGCGATCGCGCATCATCAGCAGCGTGTAAATGGCTTCGTGCGCACCGCACGCGCCGAGCGGATGGCCGCTGAGCGCCTTCGTCGACGAGAACGCAGGCACCTCGCCGCCAAACACGGCGCGCAACGCGAGCAGCTCCTCGACATCGCCAGATGGCGTCGAAGGCGCATGGGTGTTGATGTAGTCCGGGCGGCAGCCGGCCTCGGCGAGCGCCTCGCGCATTGCGCGCGCAATGCCGCCCGCCTGCGGCGCGACCATCTGCGCACCGTCGGTGCACTGGCCGTAGCCGGTCAGCTCCGCGTAGATGCGCGCGTTGCGCGCCTGCGCATGCGCGAGCGATTCGAGCACGAGGATGCCAGCGCCCGAGCCGATCACAAAGCCGTCACGCTGCGCGTCATAGGGCCTCGACGCCCGTTCGGGCGTGTCGTTGAAGCCGCGCGAGAGTGCGCCCATCGCGTCGAACATCAGCGTCATGTTGTCGTGCAGGCCTTCGGCGCCGCCCGCGAGCACGATGTCCTGGCGGCCCGTCTGGATCAGCTGCATGGCCTGGCCGATCGCGAGCGCGGAAGTCGTGCACGCCGACGAAGGCGAATACGTGACGCCTTGCATTCCGAACACGTGCGCAAGATTCGCCGATGTCGTGCTGCTCATCGCCTGCGGCACCGTATAGGGCGGCACGCGGTCGACCCCTCGGGTGTTCGCGCTTTCCATGGCCGCGTCGTACGCGGACATCGTTCCGACGCCCGAGCCCACCACCGCGCCGGCCCGAGGGCTGAGCAGCGCGTGTGCGTCGAGAGCGGCATCGGCGATGGCGCTGTGTGCGGCGTGGCAAGCGAAGCGCGCCGTGTCGCCCATGAAGCGTTCGGCCTTGCGCTCGAACGGTGTTTCGCCCGCAACCGAAGCCACGGCCGCCACCTGGCTCGCGAAACCACGTTCGCGCCACGCCTGAACGCGCGTGATGCCGCCGCGTCCGTCGCGCAAGCGCGAAGAAACGCCGTCGAGCGTATTGCCGAGGCACGAGACGATGCCCATGCCCGTCACGACGACGCGCTGCAAGCTGCGCGCTGATAGCGATGTCCGCATGCTCAACGCGCGCGCCGGAAGATCAGCGACGTGTTCACGCCGCCAAACGCGAAGTTGTTGCTCATGACGTGTTCGGCGTCTATCGTGCGCGGCTCGCCCCGGATGTAGTCGAGCGGCGCGCAGGCCGGATCGACCTGGGTCAGGTTGAGCGTGGGCGCGTACCAGTTGCGCTTCATCATCTCGATCGTCCACCAGGCCTCGATCGCGCCGCAGGCGCCGAGCGTGTGGCCGATATAGCTCTTGAGCGAGCTGATCGGCATGCGTGCACCGAAGGTCTCCGCCGTGGCCTGGCTTTCGGCCACGTCGCCGCGATCCGTGGAGGTGCCGTGCGCATTCACATACGCGATCGCTTCGGGGGCCAAATGCGCGTCGGCCAGCGCCTGGCGCATCGCGACCGCCATCGTCGCCGCCGTGGGCTGCGTGATATGCGCGCCATCCGAATTGCAGCCGAAGCCCACCACTTCCGCATGAATGCGCGCGCCGCGCGCCACGGCATGCTCGTATTCCTCGAGCACGAGCGTCGCCGCGCCCTCGCCCACCACGAGCCCGTCGCGCGCGGCATCGAACGGACGTGGCGTGAGTTGCGGCTCGTCGTTGCGCGTGCTCGTGGCATAGAGCATGTCGAACACCGCCACGCCGGGCCCCGAGAGTTCCTCGGCGCCGCCCGCGAGCATCAGCGTCTGTTTGCCGTTCGCGATCATCTCGTAGGCGTAGCCGATTGCCTGGCTGCCCGAAGCGCACGCGCACGACGTCGGCACGATGCGCCCCTTGAGGTCCCAGAAGAGGCTCACGTTCACGGCCGTGGTGTGCGGCATCATCTGCACGTAGCTGTTCGACGTCACATCGCTCATCGAGCCCGTTTCGAGCATCTTGCCGAACGCGCGCACCGGCTCGACCGAGCCCGCCGAGGACCCGTACGCCACCCCCATGCGGCCGTCCTTGATCGACGCATCGTCGAGCAGGCCCGCGTCGGCCAGCGCGTGCTCGCTCGCACGCACGGCGTAGAGCGAGACCGGGCCCATCGAACGCGTTTTCTTGCGCGGGTAATAGTCAGGCGCAGTGAACGCCGGCAGCGGGCACGCGAGGCGCGTATGCAGCGCCTCGATATAGTCCCAGTCGTGCACGCGCTTGACGGCGTTGACGCCGCCCTTGAGCGCGGCTTCGACCTGCGCCCACTGATCGCCGAGCGCGGTCGCGCCGCCCATGCCGGTAATGACGACGCGCTTCATCAGACCATCCCGCCGTTGACGCCGATGACCTGGCGCGTGACATAAGACGCCGCGTCGGACATCAGGAAGCCGACCACGGCCGCGACTTCGGCGGGCTGCCCCACGCGATTCATCGGCACGGCCTTGAGCGCGTGTTCGAGCGGCACGTCGTCGAGCATGCCCGTATCGACGAGCCCGGGCGCGACGCTGTTGACTGTGATGTTGCGCGTGGCCAGTTCCACCGCGAGCGCTTTCGTCGCGCCGATCAGCCCCGCCTTGGCGGCACTGTAGTTGACCTGCCCGCGATTGCCCGTGACGCCCGACACCGAGGCCACCGTTACGATCCGGCCGCCCTTGCGCGCACGCACCATCGGCATGACGAGCGGATGGACGACGTTGTAGAACGCGTCGAGGCCAGTTTCGAGCACGATGTCCCAGTCTTCGTCGGTCAGTGCGGGGAACGCGGCGTCGCGCGTCACGCCCGCGCAGCAGACGATGCCGTAGTAGGCGCCGTGCGCCGCCACGTCGTCTTCCAGCGCCGCGCGGCATGCGGCGCGCTCGCGCACGTCGAACTGCAGCACGCTGGCCGTGCCGCCCTGTGCGACGATGCCTGCCGTGACGGCATCCGCTTCGTTGCGTCCCGTGCGGCAATGCACGGTGACGGCAAAGCCGTCCGCGGCAAGATGGTAGGCGATCGCGCGACCAATGCCGCGGCTCGCGCCGGTAACGAGAACACGCCGGCTCATGATCTGGAATTCTCCTCGATGAAAGTCTGGAAATCGCGCGGCTGATACACCTTCACGGTGGCCTCGGCCAATAGTTTGTCTTCCTGATTGATGGTGCAGCCGTATGCGCCGTGGCCTTCTTCGCTGCGCAGCAGTTCGCTAACCGTCACGCTGAGTGGCGCGCCGCCTGCGAACGCAGCTTGAGCCGCCTCATAGCGGCGCGTGCCGGGCAGCACGCCTGGGCGCGCGGGCTTGCCTTCGCGCATCGACAGCAGGCCGACGTGGGCGGCGATCGCCTGCGCCATCAGTTCGATGCCGATCCATGCGGGCATCGCGCCCTGCTCGTCGGCGTACCACGCATCGGCGCGCACGCCGGCAAGCGCCGTGAGCGATTCGTCGCTGCATGCGGCGACCGAGTCGAGCAGCAGCATCGTGCCGCGGTGCGGGATGATCGTCTCGATCGGCGGGAACGCATCCGTCGGGGAGGAAAGAGCGGAATTCATGGCCTCGATCACCGTCCGAGTATGAGTGACACGTTGCTGCCGCCAAACGCGAAAGAGTTGCTCATCACGTATTGGCGCACGCCGTTGCGCGGCAAATGCCGCACGCCTTCGATCAGGTCGAGCGCGGGCAGCGCCGGGTCGGCTTGTCCGTCCCACAGATGGCGCGGCAGCGCGACGTCGTCGCGAGCGAGCGCGAGCCATGCCAGGCCCAGTTCGCTCGCGCCCGCCGCGCCGAGCGTATGGCCCGTGAGCGGCTTCGTGCCGCTCGCGGCCACGCCGTCGGGGAACACGCGCGCCATCAGATGCGCTTCCATCTGGTCGTTCTTGATCGTGGCCGTTGCGTGCAGGTTGACGTAGCCGATCGCGGCCGCGCCGATGCCCGCGTCGGCGAGGGCCGCGCGCAATGCAAGTTCGCCGCCCGTGCCCTGCGGGTCGGGCGCGGAAATATGGTGGGCGTCGCTCGACTCGCCCGCGCCCGCGAGCATCACCGGCCCTTCCTCGCGGGTCATCAGGAACACCGCCGCGCCTTCGCCGATGTTGATGCCGCGACGCTGCGCGCTCATCGGATTGGTTCGCACGGGGCTCGTCGATTCGAGCGAGGCGAAGCCTTGCAGCGTGAGCTCGCAAAGCGAATCGACGCCGCCCACGACGACGGCATCGCACAGGTTCGCCCGCAGCAGACGGCGCGCTGCGACGAATGCCTTCGCGCTCGACGTGCACGCCGTGGAGATCGTGTACGCCGGGCCGCGCAGATCGAGCGCCGCGGCGGCGAACGGCGCGGCCGTGCCGATCTCCATCTGGCGGTAGTCGAACGTCGAAGCGGCTTCTTGCTGCGCAGGCTGGGTGAACGTCATTTCCGCGGCGCTGATGCCCGACGTGCTCGTACCCAGCACGACGCCGATACGGCCCGCGCCAAAGCGTTCGCGCGCGGCTTCGATGGCGCTGCGGATCTGTGCCAGTGCAGCGAGCAGAAGCCGGTTGTTGCGGCAGTCGTAGCAGGCGAGCGATGCGGGCGGCGCGACGTCGAGCGGCGCCTTCACGCTGCCCGCGAACGCCGTACCGGTGCGTGTCGCGATCGGCCCCATGCCGGGCGCCTCGCCGCGTGTGAGTGCACCGACGATCGCAGGGACGTCGTCGCCGAGCGCGTTGACCATGCCGAGCGCATGCAAATAGACAGGGAGCGCCATCAGGCCTTTCTCCGTTGATTCGTGGGCATGCCGCTTGTTCCGCTTATGCCGATAGGCGCGAGCATGACGGACACCATGATGCCGAGCGACAGGGTGGCGCCGAAGCTCTTGAGCGCGGGCATCGAACTCATGCCGAGCATGCCGAACGAGAGCAGCGTGGTCGCGGCGGACAGCAGCACGCCCGTCCATACGGCGCCGCGATCGGTGGCAGCGCGCATCGCGCCTTCGCGCAGAAAGACGGCATAGTTCGCACCCACGCCGAGCACGAGCATCAGCGCCAGCATGTTGAAGAGATTGATGCGCACGTGCGCATAGCCGAACGCTGCGAGCGTGACGCCGATGGCGAGCCATACCGGAAGCGCGACCGCGATCGCCCCGCGCCAGCCATAGCGGAACATCAGCAGCGCGAACACGAGCGTGAGCGCGCCCGCGAGCCAGATCGCGCCGTCCTGTCGATACACGCCGAAGAGCCGCGACATGCTCGCCGCCTTGTCGACGAAGCTCACGCCGGGCAACGCGTGCGCGACGTCGAGCAGCGCGTGCGCATTCGCAGCGGACACGCCCTGCGGAATCACGATCGCCGCGAATGCACCGGGCGTGCTCGCGGAACGGCCGAGCCACAAGTGGCGGAACGGCTGCGACCAGGGTTCGGCAAGCCAGTCGTCCACGTGCAGCATGGAAGCGCGCGAGTGCGCCCAGGCATCGAGCCACGTTTGCGCCACCTCGTCACGAAAGCCCGCTGCGCCCAGCAGCGAGCGCAAGGCGGCGGGATCGGCGAACACATGCGCGCCGAGCAGCGCGCGATCGGCCCGCTGCCGCGCTTCGGACGGCACGAACGACGTCACCGATTGCCAGCCGCACAGCGCGGACGCGCCCGTGAGCGTGCCGAGCCGCGCGCACAACGCCTCGGTGCGCTCGAGCACGGCCTCGGGCGACGCGCCGCGCACGACGAAGAACTGCGCGCTGTTGTCGGCCCCCACCGCGCTCGACACCACGCGCTCCTGCGCGACGAGCGCCGGGTCCCGTTGGATCAGTAGATGAATGTCGTCATCGCTTCGCAGTTGCAGCCAGCCCGGCACGGCGATGACAACGAGCGCCAGCGCGACGCCCCACGCGCGACGGCCGCCGATCAGCGCCTGCCATTTCGCGAGCGAGGCCGCGGCCACCGCGAAGAGCGTATGCGGACTGCGGCGCGCGGGCTGCGTCATGAGGCTCGGCAGCAGCCAGACAACAGAAGCGAAAGCCGTGAAGATGCCGACGATGGCGAAGCACGCGATCTGCCTGAGCGCCGGAAACGGCGCGAACGTCAGAATGGCGTAGCCAAGCAGGCTCGTGCTGAGCGCCACCGTGAGCGCGGGCAGCACCTCCCGCGCGCCGCGCCGCGAATCCCAGCCGTGCCGCGTGCCGAGGTAGACGACGAAGTACTGAATGGAGTAATCGACCGCCTCGCCGATCAGGCTCGCGCCGAACACGAGCGTCAGCAGATGCAGCTTGCCGAAGACGAGCATCGTGGCCGCGAGCGCGCACACGATGCCGAGCGCGGTGGAAACGAAACCGAGCAGGATCAGCCGAGGCGAGCGGAAGATCCAGAGCATGAGCAGCGCGATGCCCACCGCCGAAACGATGCCGATCACATGGACGTCGCGCTCCGAGGCGCGCCGCGCAGACTCGGCATAGAACACGGCGCCCGTGCGCGCGACCGTGACGTCGGGCCACGACGTCTTGAGCGCCGCTTCGCCGTTTGCGACGGCAAGCAGCACGCCTCGCTGAACGTCGGATTCGTAGGCTGACCCAGGCAGCGTGCCGATCAAGAGCACGCTCGTGGTGTTGCCGTGGTGCGCAACGAGGAAACCGTCCTCGATGCTGAGATTCGATGCCGCGAGCGGCAGCCCTGCGAGCCATTGCTGAAGCCAGCCGAACGGATCGTCGGCGAGCGACGTTGCGAGACCCGCGTTCGGCAGGCCATAGAGGCGCTCGGCGAGCGCGCCGCGCAGCGTTTCGGTGCTCCCGGACGCAAGCACACGGTCTTGCGCCGTGAGCAGGCCAAAGCGGTATGGCAGGTAGAAACGCGCGATGCGGCCGAAGTCGAACGGCGGGACTTGCGCCGTCACCGAAGCGAACGCGTGACTCGCGCTCAGCACCGCGCCCAGTTGGCCCGCTGCCGCTTTCGCGTGCGCCGCGTCGCTGCTCGACACGAGCAGCACGGCGCGGTTGCCGAGCGCGCTCGCGAGTTGGTCCACGGCCTCTTCGGCCACGGGGTCGGCCTCGGTTGCCGGCAGCAGTGCGAGCAGGTTCGTCTGCAGGGGCGTCGGCCCCGCAAAGCGCCAGGCGCAATACAGCGCCGCCGCGAGCGCGAGCAGCAGCCACATGGCGCGCAGCGTCCACTGCCGCCACGGCTGGGTTGCGGTGCGAAGCTCCGAGGAACTCACTATGGCGTTCCGAAAAGTTTCTGGTCGGCGGGCAAGAGTTCGGACACCTGCGCGCTGCCGCTAAAGTCATACTGCGTGACGTCGCCGTTGGCGAACGTGATGCGCAAGCTGCGCAGGAAGTCGCCGCCTTCCATCTCGATGCCGCGCAGCGCCTGCGCGATCTGCGGCTGGCGCGGCACGAGGCGCATCTGCCATTGCGAAGGCGTGCCGCGCGCCGCTACGTCGAATTGCGAGTACAGCCCGCTCAGGTCGCCGCCGAGCATCGCCCGCATCATCTTCGCAATCTCTGCCGCACCGCGCGCGCCCTGCGCGCCGCCGTTCCGGGTGCGCTGATCGGGTTGACCGTTGGCATCGATCGCGGTGACACCGCTGTCGCGCATGACCCACGTTTTCCTGTACGGCGTTTCGACCTGCCAGATCACGCCGCGCTCGCGAAAGAACAGCAGCGAGCCCGTGCTGACGAGCGGGGCTTTCATCGCGGCAAGCGTCTGCGTTTGCGTGAAATGCGCACGCACGCCGTTCGCGCGCGCAAGCCGCGACGCGATCTGCGAGACGAGTGCCGCGTCGCCGGCGTCCGTGCTCACGTTCGCAGGTACCGTCGCGGCCTGCGCCGGCATCCACATCGACTGAAGCGCAAGCAGTGCGGCCCCCGCCGCGCATCGTTTCAACGCGCCCATGCACGCTCCAGCTTTTCGAACACGACAGGCGGCGAGACGAACTGCAGCTCCTGCGTGGCGGCGCTCACGGCGACCTGGATCGTGTAGCCCTTCGTGAGCCGCGTGCGCGATTCGCGATCGTAGACTTCGTAGCCGATTTTCAGGCGATTTTCGTACTCGAGCAGATGTGCGCAGACTTCGAGCTGCTGCCCATAAACGGCGGGCCGAACATACTTCAAATGCGCTTCGACGACGGGCCACACGTAGCCGGACGCCTGCATCTCGCGATAGTCGTAGTCGAACTTGCGCAGCAGCGCCGCGCGGCCGAACTCGAAATACTTCAGATAGTGGCCGTGCCAGCAGACATTCATCGCGTCCACGTCATGGAACGGCACTTCCACATTCGCGCTCGCGCTCAACATCGGCGCAACCTTGCGTGATTCGCTCATGGCGTGCCCTCCGCGTTCGGCCCGAGGAATTCGCCGGTTGCGATTCGCTCCGTCATGGCGCGCAGTTCGTGTTCGAGCGCACGGTCCTCACTGGGGCGCGCCCAGAAATCGTAGAAGTTGAACCATTGGTAAGGCGCCTTGCGGCAATAGTGTTCGAGGCGCGACGCGAAGCGCTGCGCCCATGCCGCAATATGCTCGGCGCGGCCCCGCCGCGGCAGCTCGATACGCTCGGCGAACGGCTCGAAGTAAAGCCGGTAGCCCGTGCGCTCTTTCAGGCAGAACAACAGATAAACGGGGCACGCGAGCGCATGCGCCAATACATAGGGTCCCTGAGCAAACGCGGCGGTCTCGCCGAGGAATTGCGCCTCGGTGGTACGGCCCGTTTCGCGCGCGGGCGTGCGGTCGCCGACGATGACGAGCAGCTCGCCGCGCTCGATGCGCTCCTGCATCATCAGCGCCGTTTGCGGGCCGAAGTCGCTCACCGGCACGAGATGCTGCGCGAAATCGTGATGGGCGGTAGCCAGCACGCTGTTGAAGCGTTTCGCGTGCTCCGTGTAGACGATGGCCGTCACCTTCGTCTGCGCGCCGCGCACGGCCAGCGCCCGCGCCATCTCGAGGTTGCCGTGGTGCGAGCCGATCACGAGCGCGCCGCGGCCGCTCGCGATCAACGCGTCGAACGCGCGTGGGTCGTCGATCTCCACGTCGGCCGGACCGACGCGGCCCGTCCAGGCGGCCAGCTTGTCGAAGCCCGATTGCGCGAACGAGAGCATATGGCGGTAGGCCGTGAACCAGCCGGGGCGCGGCGTCTCGCGCTCCGGCGAACACTGCTGCAGCCGGTCGAAATAGCGCCGCGAGGCGTCCCGCGCGGGGCGGCCCGTCACGAGGAAGTACGCGACGATCGGATGCAGCCAAAGCGCGGTGAAGCGCCGCCCGAACAGGCCGCAACTCCAGGCGAGCAGCGCCATGCCGAGCCGGCTGCCGCGTTCGGCAGTGCGCCACCACGGGTCGTTGCCGTCGCCCGCAGCCGCCGTCCGTGCCAGAACCTGCGGCAGGACCTTATGCACGAGGAGCAGCGGCAGACGCGCGAGCATGCCTGCGACGAGCCGCGTATGGCTGCGGCTGATACGCACGTTGTCCCACAGCACGTCGAAATGCGAGACGCCATCGGCCGCGTAGGTGACGGCGGTCGGAATCGAGACGAACGCCACGCGCCGCCAGTGCAGGCGCACGAGAATCTCGATGTCGAAGTCCATGCGCTCGGGCAGCTTCACGCTGTCGATCAGCGCGCACGCGAGGTCGAGCGGATAGAGGCGAAAGCCGCACATCGAATCGCGAATCGTGAACGAGAGCGTCTCGATCCACACCCACACGTGGGTCAGATAGCGCCCATAGAGGCGCGCTTTCGGCACACTCTCGTCGTACACGGGCTGGCCGATCACGACCGCGCGCGCATTGGCCTGCGCTGCCGCGAGAAAGCGCGGGACGTCCGCGGCGTCGTGCTGGCCGTCGGCGTCGATCTGCAGCGCGTGCGTATAGCCGGCGTCGCGCGCGACGCGCAGCCCCTCCATCACCGCCGCGCCCTTGCCGCCGTTCACGGCCAGGCGCTGCAGCGTGAGCTTGCCGGCGTAGCGGCGCGCGAGGTCCGCCAGCACCTGCTGGGTGGCTTCGTCGCTGCCGTCGTCCACGACGATGAGCGGCAGGCCGTGGACCATCAGATTCGCCACGGTGCCGCCGATCGCGTCCTTGTGGTTGTAGATCGGAATGACGATACAGGCCGCGAGGCTCATGCGGGCTCTATATGAACGCGTCCCGTTTGCAACAGTTCTCGTGTGTTCCGACTGACAGGATGGGCTGCATCTCTATATCCGGGCTTCTTGTGGCGAATATTACTGCCACGGCCCCCTATGAAATACGCTGACTCGCACCTCATTCCCTGGTCGTGCTCGAAGCTCCAGATCGCATGCAGGTTTAGCGAGTCCCGGTCCTACCTGGTTTGTCATCACACTCGATTGCTGCGCAACCTTTCGACGTTCACCCTGTGTTAAACGTTAATCTTCAGCGTGGCATTTACCGATCAAACCGGCTTTGTGCCCACGTAACCCTTCTGGTACGACCGGTCATGGGCCAATACCGCCCAGATCGTTCGCGCCATCTTGTTGGCCAATGCGACGATCACGACGTTTTTTGGCCTGCGCTTGAGCATCTGCTCGACCCATTCACCGGGCTCCTTTGCGTTCTCGATCACGCTACGCGCACCGTGAATCAGCAGCGTGCGCAGATACGTATCGCCGCGCTTCGATATGCCGTGCAGGTTCACCTTACCGCCCGAACCCGTCTGTTTCGGTACGATCCCAACCCACGCAGCAAATTCGCGCCCCGAACTGAACGCTTTCGCGTCGCCCATCATCGCGACTGCCGCCGTCGCGGTCAGCAGCCCGACGCCGGGAATTTCGCTGATCGCTTTCACCGCCTTATCTTCCTTCTTCCACTCACGCATGCGCCGCTCGATCTCCGCAACTTGCTCGTCCAGCTTCGCCAGCCCGTTCCATTGTTCGCGTAACGTGTCGATGAGCACAGCAGGCAGGCGCTCTGCGATTCGTTCGAGCACACCCGGTATTTCCTTGTCCAGCTTCGCCCGCCCCTTGCTCATCACCTCGCCGCATTCCGTCAGAAGTCCTCGAAGGTTGTTGACCTGCATCGTGCGGAACTTCACAAGCTGCTGCCTCATCCGGTGCAGTGCGAGCATCGCCTGCTGCATCTCGGTCTTTACCGCGACCGGCTTACCCGGCTGCTGCACGGCCAGCCAGATTGCTTTCGCGTCCGCTGCATCGTTCTTGTTCCTGATGTTGAATGCCTTCACGAACTCCGCCGGCATCAGTTTCACCTCGTGGCCCATCTTCGTCAGTTGTCGGGCCCAATGGTGCGCCCCACCGCACGCCTCCATTCCGACCAGGCAAGGAGTGCGGTTCGCGAAATGCTCGAGGAACTTCGCCCGCTTGACCGGCTTGTTCACGATTTCGCCAGTTTCCTGATCGACGTAATGCACCTGGAACACGTTTTTCGCTATATCCACCCCCACTGCTGTACGATTAACCAGTGGATCCTCCGGTTGCCTTGGAAAACTTCGTATTTTCCACTTTGGGCACTTCGATGCCGTTGGCCCGTGAGGATCCACCTGCCTTTTCTTCCTACTCGGTCACGGGGTGGGACGCGTTCATTTCATTCCCTGTATACGAAAGCGCCGGACGCGCAGTCACGCTCGCCGACGCGCCACGCGAACGCTATGCGCCGGCGCGCGGCGTCGTGCTTGAGCACGAGCTTGAGCAGCACGCCCGGCGGCACCGGCATGGTGAATTTCAGTTGATCGATCGAGGCGAGCGCGCGCACGCCGGGCACCCAATCGCGTGCGAAACGCATCGCCCAGTCCACCTGCACGACACCCGGCAGAATCGGCAGGCCCGGAAAGTGGCCCGCGAAATGAACGAGCGTGTGCGGCACGCGTAATTCGAATGCCCGCCCTTCTGCGTCGTCCCATTGAGCGAGCAGCTCGAACCCTTCTTCGCTGGCCGCGAACGCGCGGGCAACCGCTTGTGCCTGAACCTTGCCGCGCGAGTCGGCTGGCAGCGCGCGATGAATGCGCCAGTGGCGCGGCAGAACGACAGTGTCGAACCAGGCGGCGAGATGGCGGCGCAATGCTTTCAGGAGCAGAACGCGGCCGTCGCGACGCAGCGTTTCGCGGCCCTCTGCGGTGAGCACCACGAGCGCGCCGATGCGCTCGCGCGAGCCGCCTTCGAGCAGCACCGTTCTCACTTCGGCAATGCCAGGATGCAGCAGCAGCTTGCTCTCCATCTCGCCGAGCGACACACGCTTGCCGTCGAGCTTGACCACGCGGTCGAGACGCCCTTGCAGCACGAAGCGGCCGTGCTCGTCGAACGCGGCCTTGTCGTCGGTGCGATGCCAGCCGTCGTGGCTCAGATGCGGCGAGCGCACTTCGAGCGCGCCGCCCTCTTCCGCTGCGCCTGCGCGCACGGCGATGCCCGGCATGGGCGTCCACGCTTGCGCTTCGGTTTGTCTGCGCCAGGCGATGCCACCCGTCTCCGTGCTGCCATAAATCTCCAGTGGCGCGGCGCCGAACGTGGCGGCATATTGCTTCGCCGTGTCGAGCGGCAGCGGGCCGCCCGACGAGAAAAACGCGCGCGGCTGCGGACCGAGTGTCGCGAATCCCGGCAGATCGGGCCAGCGCGAGAGCTGCGCAGGCGTCGAAACAACGACGGTCGCGTCACACTGCGCCGAACATTCGGCGATACGCCCCTGCAATTGCGCCGGGTCGGCACAGGTCGCGCGGCCAAACGGCCTTCCCGCGGCCAGTGGCCAGAAGACGCGGAACAGCAGCCCGTAAATGTGATGATGCGGCACGCTCGCGAGCACGGCCGCGTCGCCCAGCAGCGCGCCCCATGCGGCTTCCAGCGTATGCACTTCGGCGTCGAACTGCGCGAGCGTCTTGTGTACGGGCTTCGGCGTGCCGCTGCTGCCCGACGTGAAGAGCGTGAGCATCGCATTCGCGTCGATCGCCATGCCGGGTTCGACGGGTTGAACCGCAGCCGTGTCGGCGCACCACGCCGCAAGCTCGTTTTCGTCGAGCACCGCGTCGTACGCGTCGCTCAGTTCGGCGAGATAGCCCGGCGTCGCGTTCGCCGGAATCACGGGCACCTTGCCGGCCGCAAGCAGTCCGAACAAAGCGCAGGCGAACAGATACGGGTCGTCGCTCCAGAGCGCGAAGCGCAGGCCCGGCCGCGTGCGCAGGCGCGTCGCAATGGCCAGTGCATGCGCACGGAACGTAGCGAAGGCCGTCACGTTGGCGCCATCGACGCAAACCACGCTGCGCGGCTCGCGGCAGCGCGTCGCGAGAAGCTCGTGCAACGCAATCACGCCGCCTCCCGTCGCGCACCACGCGGCAGCATGATCCATTTACGCCAGACGAACTCGCCGGCGAGCAGCGCGCCGATGATCACATAGGCGAGCATGCCGTTGTAGAGCGACCAGGCGCGAGTGGGCCAGGCAAGCGCCGTCCAGGCTGAAAACACACTATTCAAAGCGAAGAAAACACACCAGAGCTGCGTGACGCGGCGCGTATAGCGCACGATGTGCACGGGCGGATCGGCATAGGTCAAACGTGCGAATTTTTCGACCATCGACGGCCCCTTTACCAGGGTCGCGCCGCATGCGACGAGCAGCCCGAGATTCACGAGTGAAGGATACAGGCGCATGAGCCGTTCGCTATTGGTGATGACGATGGCCACCGAGGCGACATTGAGCATGACGGCCACGGCCCAGTCCACCGGCGTGAGCTTGCGCAGCGTTGCCGCGAGCGCGCCCGTGCCGGCCACGCGCTGCATCCAGAGCAGCACCAGCAGCAACAAGCCCACGAAGCGCGGCGAATCCCAGCGCCACGCGCAGAGAATCACGACCGGGTAGGCGAGACCCGCCAGCAGCTTCCACTTGCTGCGCGCCCGGCTGTCTGCCACGTTGCTTTCACCCGCAGCGTCAGGCTCAGCCGAGGCGTGCTCGCGAAGAACCGTCACGAATGGCCTCAAGCCTGGGTCACGAGCAGCGACTCGACCGCGGCGATCACGTCGCCCACCGTGCGCACCTGTTTGAACTCTTCCGGCTTGATGCGGCGGCCCGTCATTTCCTGGAGCTTGATGGCCAGATCGACGGCGTCGATACTGTCCAGATCCAGTTCCTCGAACAGATGCGCCTCCGGCGTGACGCGCGCCGGATCGATATCGAAGTTCTCGTGAAAGATCTCGCGAATACGGTCGAGAATTTCAGCTTCGTTCATGATTCAATCCCCTTTCCCTGCAGTGGCTTCCAGCGCCTCGTTTTTGTTTGCCTGGCCCGCGACGAGCGCCGCGAGCGTGTTGATCGACCGGAAGTAGCCGCGCACGTTTTCGTCGTCGGCGTTGATGGTCAGTTGATAGTGCTGGCGCAGCACAATGCCGATCTCCAGCGCGTCGATCGAGTCGAGTCCCACGCCGTCGGTGTCGAACAGCGGCGCGTCGTCGTCGATATCGGCGGGCGTGAGATGCTCGAGATCGAGCGCCTCGATCAGGAGCCGCTTAATTTCCAGTTTTAAAGTATCCATAGTCAAACAGGTGCTGTGTGATTTGCGCCTCGATGGTGCGCGTGACGTTGCGCGCGGCGAGTGCGGAAGGCATGTCGCGCGGCGCGAGCGGCTGCACGCCGATGGGCGCCAGCACGTTCACGCTCATGCGGAAGGGTCGCTGCGGAACGTGATACCAGCGCATCTGCTTGGTGAAGGCGGGCGGATCGCAGTGCATGAGCACGGGCAGAACCGGCGCGCCGGCCTCGAGCGCCGTATGCGCGAAGCCGCGCGAGAACGCGTGCAGGCGATTCGGCGCGGGGCTGCGCGAGCCTTCGGGAAAAATGATCATGCTGTAGCCGTTCGCGATCTGGCGCGCGCAGTCCTGCACAAAGCCTGCGGGATCGGCGTTGCTCACGTACTCGGCAGCGCGCACGATGCCCCAGAAGCACGGGTTGCGCCAGTGCGCATTCTTCACGACGCAACAGGCCGAAGGCGTGAGCGCGAGCAGCACCACCACGTCGAGATAGGTGGGATGGTTCGCGACAACGATGGCGGGTGCGCCCGAGCGCAGCGCGTTCGCGCCGGCCACGTCGAGCTTCATGACGCCCGCGCGCTGCAAGGCGGCCACGAGCGAGCGGAAAAACCAGTGAATGACGGTGGTAACCGCGCGCTGCCGCGAAGCGCGATGCGGCCAGACCGCTGCGAGCGGAAATAAGATCACCGAGAAGAGCAGCCCGCACGCGCCGAACAACGCGAGACAGAAGCCGGTGGCGAAGAGCCGCCAGCCGTGATCAAGCCGAGCCGACATGCCAGCTCCATTGCCATGTGCCGCCCCTGCCCTGCCACGCGGCGCTTTCGCCGCCGCTCAGGCAGTGATGCAGCGCTTCGCTTTGCGTAGCGAATTCGCGCGCCTGTGCTGCCGGGCCCTGCTTGTTTTCTGTGATGGAGCAGGCGAGCCGGCCTTGCGGCGCCTCGCTCGCATCGAGCAGCAACGCGAACGCGCCGCGCTGCACCTCCTGCTCGACCGTGCCGTAGCGCGCGTCGGCGGGTTCGTCGGCGTAGACGATCAGGACCGGGCTTTCGGGGTCTTCCGTATGCAGCGCATGGCCTTCGAGCAGCGCGTAGCCCAGCGTCTGTGCCCCTGCCGAGAGGGCCGTAGCCGGCGAACGGTCGCCGCGCACGATGCCGAACAGCCCCGTCATCGCATTGAGCACGGAAAGGCTGAAGGCGTTCGGCGAAACAGGCTTGTTTGCCTCGATGTCGCGCAGAATGTCCGTTGTGCGGCGCAACTCGCCGTGCCGCGATGCGAAAACCACGCGCGTCCTGGTTTGCGCATCGACGCAGTCGCCCGCCACCTTCAGCGCCATCCGCGAAAGCGCGCTCAGGCGGCGGCGCATCATCGGATCGACGAACGCAACCTCAGGCACACTTTCCGATGCGGAAGACCAGAAGGACCAGCGCGCCACGGGCATGGTCCACGACAAATCAGGCATAGGGGTTGACGATAACGGCGGCCGCAGCGTGCGGGCTCTCGACCCCGGACGGCGTGTGTTTATTCTTCCTCGGCCCGTAAATTTTCTGGGCAAAGCACTCGTTTATCCTTAAACAACATGCTATGCGGATCATTTAGGGCGCGCGGCTCTCATCCAGGGGGTTGCTGTCCGCCAACCACTGCGTCCCTCCTCCTCGCGTCGTTTTCCACTCCAGGCACTGTGTGCAAAGCGTCGTCAAGTGCCGCGATGCACCTTACTGGTCGCCGGATCTGACATCGTCAAAAAATGTCAAAGATGCAGTAGAACTACACTCAAGCTGTCCGCCCTCCCCCGAATAGCATGCCAGTCTCTCGCTATGCGCGAACCGGCCTGCCGCCCGACAGTTTCTCCAGCCTTGCAGAACGCCTTCGAGGGCCCATGCGCGCGTTGCCCCGTCCGGTAACTCGCAGGACGTGACTGCTGTCGTAGCTCACGGGTTAGGCTGTCTCTATTTACCTGACATAAACGATGCACACAAAGGGGATCCAGACTTTGTCGCTCATGCACTGGATGTGAAAAAAAGCGCGCCATGCCACCGGCGCGCAAACGAGAGTTCCACCCACTTTGGCGACTTGCAAGGACCGGATGCAGCCGCCATCGCTAGGCTAAGGTAACCAGGCAGAAAAAACTGTCAGGCAATGTCAGTGCGTAATGCATAACCCAAGGCAATGCATCAGACGTGAGGACTTGTTGATCGCCGTGCGCGCGCCCGATGCAGACCTTTACCTGCAGGGGTTTCGAACTGGTGCGGCAGCACGTACCCTTGTTCATCAGGTCGTGGTCATGAAGGCTGCGATGCCGCGTGACCCGGTAGCGAGTGGTTTACGTGATCGAACAGTGACTTTGCCGCCCCCACTGCGAGCGCCTGGTCGATATCCGACGTCTGCCACTGGCCGCCGCTATCCTTCGAAAACAGCAAATCGACGTGCAGGGCCTTGCCCACATCGTTCGCGTCCACTGCCTGCATGGATATGCTGACTCTACAGTCGAACGTCTCGGTGCCAATGTTGCTTATTTTCACGCAATCGCCATCGGGCTTGACCGACGCAACGGTCGCTGATGTCGGCAACGGATTGCCGATCAGCGCATTGACACCGCCTTTGTTGATTGCGTCCAGCGCGCGACGCACTGCGGCATCGATGTCACCTGCGCCCGGTCCATTGTGAAACCAGTCGCATGCCGTCACTGACAGGCATGCAACGATGACACCCAGCAATTTTCCTTTGTTCATCCATCTCTCTATCAATTGAACCACGCGATCCTAGAACGATCGCGCCATTCCGTATGGCTCGGCCCAACCGTCTATGACAAAGCGGCACAGGCCCCGTTGGTCCAAAGCAAGTCCCTGCTTCATGCCGCAGCTTCCTGAGCTTCCTGCAGCTGGCGTCCGAAGTACTGCATCCGCTCCCAGGCTGCAGCAAAACGATGATAGGGCACGGTGTTAGTCAGCCGGTCGTGTATCGCGATCGCGTTTGCGATGGCTACCTGCTCGGCATCCGAAACCACCCAGGCTCCGCCAGCATCCACACGCGCCACCATGTCATCGAGCGCCGTTTCCGCCATACCGAGCAGAGCGGCATCCCCGGATCCGGAGCCTTGCATGAAGCGTGCATGGTAGACCGCCTGCATGAGTCTGATGGCCTCGTCCTGGCCACCCCGCCGCGCAGCTAGCACCGACAGTGCAAGATGGTATTCGAGCGAGAGCGCCCGCGCCTTCTGAACGGGAAGCGGCAGCAGCATGTCGCGCATCAACGGGCGCCGGCCCTTCCCCCTTTTGCCCCGTCGAGCCTTGCTCATTGGTGCCCCCCCAAAACGTCAACCTCACGGCCGGCGCTACTTGAGCCAACGCTGCGAGCGCAGTGGCGGTCAACCACGAAGGAAATCCTCAAAATTGCGCCCTCATCTGGAAGCCCAGCGTGACGATTGACGCAGATCGCCGGACATTGCCTGGAGGGCCGGCCCCGAACGCGCTAGAAACCGCGTGTCGAGATAAGAACAAGTCATGCGCCACGTAGTTCATCAGCGACACGAGAGCACCACGACTCCGCCGATCCCTTCTCCATTCGGCAAGTTGGCCGAGTAGCCGAGAGCAACCAGCGGGTGAGTTGCGTCGTGCCCCACGACCACCGACTGGATGGACAGCTGCCCGTCGGTCGCAGTGGCGTTCAGCGGCATTTGCGATTTCGTCAGGGTGTTGAGGCTGGTCCCATTGATCGACATGCTCAGATTGTTCAGCGTTCGCGCACCCAGGTCGAGCGTGGGAGGTCGCACTGAGCGTGCCGGTGGGACCGCTCTCAGTGTTCGCAACCGTGTCTGCAATCGACTGGGTACAGACTAGCGCACCGCTCGTCGCCGAAAGCGACAGGGGCGTGCCGACAGCATAGTGAAGACCCTGCTGACTGGTATAGGTATTGCCGTCTGTGTCCTCGGCCTGAATCCAACGGCCAATCGCGACATCGCTGCCAACCCCCTGAATGTCGGTTACCGTGCCGTGCGCGAGCCCCAGACGGTCAGTCGCCGCAGCCGATGACGCCAGCGTTGTAAACCCACCCCCCGTTTGCTGCACTTGACGCGACGCGGGCGCAGCAGGAGCCCTGAAATTCCGGTTCTTCTGGTAGGCGGCGGGCAAGCTGGGTACGACCACTACGGCAAGCTCACCATTGTTCGACGCCACTTGCGCGGCCGACCCGGAATAGGTAAAGCTGCCCGCCTGCCTGCATGCTGCCTGGGCGGACGGCGGCTGGCCAGCGGCCGTCGAGGGCGTGGAAGTTGAAGAAGGTGAGGAGGACGACGAAGCAGATGTGCTCATGCCGGCGCCCCGCCATCGCCGCTCCCGCCACAGGCGAACAGGATCGCCATGATCAGGGTAACAGCGAAAAGAAAGGGCCGATGAAACGATGATTGCATAGTTGGGTTCTCGATGTTGGCCCCGGCATCGGGCGTTTTAGAACTGTCCCGTCAACTGGAATCCCAGCGTGACGCGGGCCGTATGGAATTCGGCCGGCTTGTAGACCGGCATGCCAGCGAAGAAGTCATGAGAAGCCCGCATGCTTCGCGGGCATGCCGACACGGATGCCGATGACCGCACCGGCCCGTTGCGTGCTGGCGAGGACCGCCGTTCCTGGAACGAACACATGGCCGTAGTCGATGCCCGCGTAGAGAGTTTGCCCCGTCTGCCCGAGAGGCAACTGCAGTTCGTTGCGCCAGTAGAATCCGTGCTCGGCAGCGAGCATCTTCTCGCCGTCAAACCCGCGTACTGTGTAGCGGCCGCCGATCGTGAGATCATCCAGATAGAAAAGCGAGTCACCCTTGTACTGGCCGTGCAGCCTCGTCACGTAGCGCAGGGCCTGCTTGCCGATCGCGAACGGCACCGAAAGGTTCGCGTCGAGCGTTGCCATGTGGAGGCGATAGGTCGGTCCGGTGGGGTATGGGTCAGCCGTTGCGCCCAGCCCGCCAACGCCCTGGCGATAGGCGAGCGTGCCGTTGAACTGCGCAGCGCCGAGGTAATGCCGATCGGTCAGGCCGCCCTCAATGAACGTGTTGTTGCGGGCCTGCTGCGCAATCGCGGTATCCGCGATGAAGCTCGCGCCCCAGCGCTTGATAAGCTGGAATTCGAGGCCCAGGATATCGCCCTGGCTGCGGCGGATCACGCGCTGGATCTCGCGGTTCATTTCGGGCAGCGTGTCGGGCACCTCGACGTCAAACTTGTCGATACGGAAGCATGGCGTGTCGACGGGCAAAACCGGCCATTCGCCCGCCATCGGCGCAGTCGAACGCACAGTCGCCGCAGCGACGCTCGACGCGCGTTGGTGCGCGTCGCGCTGCTGCTGGACCTGCTGTTGTTGTTCGGCATTGGCGCGCGCCGCTGCCGCTACGTCGGGCGGGGTCTGGGCGTTCGAGGCGAGCGACGCAAAGTCTGCGACCGGCAGCAGTACCAGCATCTTCTTATTCTTCTTCATCGGAGTAAATTATTTACCGCCGCCCGCTTCAACTAATATTTTCAGCATGTCGGCTGATGTGAAATTCGGGATGGTGTTTCCTATCTCATTGAATTTCATAGACGTCGCTCGATGTTCGGCGGACATTGTCTATACCAGAGACGAGGCTAATTAGCGCGAGCGCGCCACCATGCGCTCGACGTGCTGATTCTAGGCAAGCTCAGACCATCACACTGTCAATCTTTGTCAGGCCCAAGACATAAAAAGGCCAGCCCGAAGGCTGACTTGCCGTTCGTCTCGCGCGCAACGCGGTTTTCACTAAATCCGCCGCTGCAGCCATTGCGGCTCCCCGTTCATCCGCGCGGTGTCCTCCTGCCGCTCCAGCGGCACCGGGTGTCTCGCCGTATGGATGTCCTTCGGCACACGGATCGCTACCTGCGTATGCTGCTACGTGCTCGTGAGCTGAGCGTGGCCCAGCATTACCTGCACGAAGCGCACGTCCGCCCCGTTCTCCAGCATCAGCGTCGCCATCGCGTGACGAAACAGGTGGCAGGAACCTGGAGTTGACCCTGTAATCCCGCACCAGCTCCCCAAGTTGCGGACCGCTCGGCTCGCCCGTCAGCGCCAGGAACAGCGTTCCGTCGTCCTGCGCCAGCCGCGCCTCGCCTGGCTCCGGCAGCGCGGCGGCGCATGGGATTGCTGGCTGCCCGGCTCAGCCGCACCGTGTACCTCAAAAGTCTGGAAAAGGACGAATGCCGGCCGGTCGAAACGGCTCCTGCGGCACATCCTCGGCCAGAGGGACGCCCTCGAATCCCGGCTGCGGGAGTTGATCGAGAAGGACGCGAGGGAGTTCGACGAGGTGGTGCGGCTGCGCGTCGCGCGCAATGCGGCAGGCAAACCCGAGGCGAAAAGCGCCCTGGCGCGCCAGGCTAACGACCTGCGGGCAGTCGCGACGGATAACGCGTTCAGAAAAGCCCGCCTGTCCATGTCCTTGGCTCGAGGTTAGTGATGACCCAGGTCAGGCTGGTCGACGGGCCACCCCTTGCTATTTATCACGGTCGAATATCGAGGTGATCCTCGATGCTGAGCATCACCCTGCCCTGGCACCTTCGCATAAAAGCCGCCATGCGCTCGTATTCGTTGGAAGGAAAAGTCAAGTAATAGCCCTCGATCTAGCGGTACGGCATCACCGCGGAAGAACGTATAGGGACGGACATAGCGCGTCATGCACTCATGCCACTGCAGGTTTTCAACCTGCGCGCCCGCGAGCCGCAGATGCATGGCCGAGAGGCCGTCTTCAATCCGTCAAGGCTGCCCGCCGGGCCGCCTCATACAGCGCCGCGGCGAGCGCACGATCGCCGGCGCTGCGCCCTCGCTCTGCTCAGCCGTCACGTCCAGCGCCTGCAGTCCCGTTCGCCGAAATCGGTGAGCCCGCAGTCAACGTTATTTGAATCGGGATACGCATTCGCCGAGCCGCCGGCAAATTGCACGTGCCGCGCCTGCCTTGGAACAAATCAGCGACAGTGTCGCGTATGCCCGCTGCCAGCGCGGCGTTTTTTTCTGACAATGTCTGACATCGCGTTCCGCGGTAGCCCTATAGAATCGTGGACAAGTTCCGGTTACTCTCCGAAAGCGCATCGACCGGAACCCAGAAAGCCCCGGGATTCCCCACGCACGGCCCGGGGCTTTCGTCTTTCCGTGTCACGCGCTTAATGATCTCAAGACCAACCAGATTCGCCACCGGATTAGCGATGTTCGGACGTGAGACCCGGGATTTGACCTGAGCGCTCGCGCGTCGCAGTTGCCCACGTGGAATTGATGCCCGTCGTCACATACGTGATCGTTGGACGGCCAAACGAGGGTGCACAACCGCCACGGAATCGAGCCCTTGGCTGGTGCCCGCGATCTGCCCGCTAGACAGACCCCACAGATGACCATCATCGATGCGCGCATGGAGCCCACCTGCCCCGCTGTTCTGGACGAATTAGTGGACCAGAAAAGTCGATTCAAAGTCGGTCATCCCGTTGTTTACCCGGCATCCCCTCGTTCGTCATGTGTCTTCGCCGGTCACAGCTTCATCTGCACTTTATTCGGTCTACTCAGGATCAGCTTGATCCGCCGGCCCGGAAGCTTCTTTAGGAGGCGCCTCTTCCTTGATCTCGTAGGATGGATCGCGCACCCAACGGCTCAGGTCCTTGCTAATCGCAATTGTCGTGCGGTCGAGAATCGAACAGCTCCCCTTGAACCCGCCCCATACGCCGCCGACCGACCAGCGGTTAATCTTCGTATGACGAGTGACCTTGCCGTCTTCAATCAGATCCGCCGTCACCGTCGTAGCCTTGGGGCCGCTCCACATGCCGCCGCCGACGCCCAGCACGTGGGTGATCTGCAATCGGAGAACCTTTGCATCGCCCGCGTCGGTCTGCGATGCGACGGTACCGTCGCCGGTTCTGTTGATCTTGCGCAGCGCCATGCTGATGTGGCGCGTCAGCATGTCTTCGATGTGGCATTCGTTCCGGATCTGTTCAACTACGCTAGCGTCCGGCGCATAGGTCACCGGAGTCTCCAGTAGAACCTGGCTTGCAGCGAAGCTGGAGGTCGTCGAGAGACAGAGGACGATGAGAAGAAGGGTTTTCATAACGGGCGAATAAGTGTTAAGTGACACGCCAGCGCGACACGGTTTGACCATGCTCCCACGGCAAACCGCTTGCAGTGATGCCGAAGTTCGGCGCCTGTGCGCCCGAAGGCGCGATCTACGCACTGGAAAGCGTCTTTGTGAGACCAAAAAAGCCCATCGCGGCAAAGGCGGCGTGACGGATGGCGAGCAGGGTAATACAGCGCTGTTCAGACGGCGCGCTTGCGTCCCCCCGGGTCTCGCCATCTGCGATGGCCACCTCCATGACGGCGACGAGCATTTCCCAAAGCTTGCGTACGAGAAGCCAACGACAGCGATTGTTCATTGCTCTGCGCCCGACGATACCAGATAAAGCCGAGCCGATTGCAGGGCGCTCCCCGCTACTTGAGTTTCAGTAGCGCGTAGAACTGGCGAGGCTACATGATTGAGGACATGGTCGATCCAGGGCAATTCTCAGGGAGTGTCAGATTTGACGATTCATGACAGAAACGTTGCTCGTCGGCGATGATTCCGTCCGTCCTTGTTGCGCCCGCACTCAATATGACTGATCCTGTCGGCGTGGGCTTGAGTCAACTCACGCTCTCTTCAGCGCCGCCCCGTCGGGCGTGGCATTCTTTTTTGTTTGGTCGTCTGCCTGGACGGTCAGGGTTTATGGACATCCGTTTGTTCTACGCCTGTTCGCCAATCGTGCTTGCGCTTTTCAGCATCGCACTGGTGACTTTCGTTGCGAAGCGTGGGGCTCACTGGAGCGAAGCGGTCTCGCCCTTCAACATGACACCGTGCCGGACTGGTACGCCCGCGATAGCGGTCACAGGTCGAGTACTGCGTGCCTTCGCCTCCGATTGCGCTGAACCTGTATTTGCTGGTATGAGCTCACTCTACCGGTCGCAGGCGCAATGAAGGTACACGTTAACGCCAACAAGGCGCTGCACTGGCTCAATGAGCATCAACCCGCGAGCGCGGGCCAGCTCGCATCCACAGGGATGATGAGTCGCAGGGAGGCTGCGGACGCCATCGCATACTGCGAGCGTCACGGCGTATTCAAACGCGTCAATGCTAGAGGAAGCAATTCTGCCGGGCTGCATCTGTACGTACTCACTGGCCGGCCACTACCGGCCGTGAAACAGCGATCCACTGAGCCCTGCTTTGATGCACTCCTCACGGCATGGGGAATTGCGACCGTGCCGCCCGTTCTCACTGCAAAGGTCTCGTCGAGACGGGGGGAAAATTGCTGAGGCAACTGGTCACGACACGCAGCGGAACACCTCGACCGAGTTTCATGTGCAATGCTTGAAGAACATCGCTTCGTCGCCCGATTACATTTTCAATCACGTTTTTGCGCTGCTCGTCGTTACCAGGTGAGCCGCGCAGTAACCCGGGGAGCCCGGACCGCGCGAATTCTTGGGCTTTCGTCTCCAAATCTATGTGCGCATCCGATCGCCGCGTGTGATCAACCGGAGTCGTGATGCACCATCTGCAGGCGATCCGGTACGTACTGGCGGGCGGTGCGATATGTGTGGCGTTCGTGATTGTCCATCGGAACGCCGCCAACAACATGCGGACGGACCGTCAGCCATCGCGCCCGGCGAATGATAGTACTGGTGCCGAGCAGAACGGCAAACAGGGGCTGCCCGTTAGGAAGAGGCTCCGCGGGAATTACCGTGACGATTTTTGACTGGGTCGCAGCGGCTTCGCCCAAATCGGAGCAAGGGGCTTCCTGCGCCGTTGCTTTGTGGGAGAACACACCGCGCAAGGCATCGCCTTCGGATCTTTCGTAAGATTGCGCCGTTCGCGCCTCTCGTCGCCTCGTCACCCAACATGAGCAGCCCCTCGGAGGCGCGGTCCCAATCGATTGCTATCTGCCTTCGCTACCGAAACTTTGCACTAACCGCACGGCGATGTTCCTGCCGTCCGCGCAGGGGTGGGCAATCGCGGCGTCCCATTCAGCACCGATCCGACCTCTCGACGACGGACGCGCCATAGAGGTCGCACCACACGATGGACAGCGTGTTTCGTGCCCGCGATTTTTCTCTCCAATACGAATTTCGGCGAATGCGCATCTTCCTATGGTTAGCGTGACGGACGAACGTCGACAAGTGCAGCGGCAAAGCCATTGAACTCTGCCGCGACCAGCCTGCGGTGCAGTTGCCGCAGGGAATTTCACATTGGCCGTGATGGCAGGAATGCGGTCCACGTCCGTCTGTGGCGTTCTTCAAGTGGCCCTTTTGTCGTCTCCATCGCATTCGACGACGCCTTCCCACTAACGCCTCCAGTCTACGCCTACGCTGCGCCACACGATTGAATCACCGTCCAGTTGTCGGCGTCGTCGACGGACTGTCGCCAATAGATCGTCCGCTGCTGCACCAAACAGCAACTTTGCCATTCGCTCGAATGCGCCACACTCGCTCCACAGCCTCCATCGACGATGACACGTCTTATACGGGGGGAACCTCGAGGGTAACGCCGACCATGGCATGTCGTTCGCAAACACCCACAACGCACCGTTGAACACCGCCCGCGCATCCGCGCCCTTTCGCCCGCGCTTGTCCTCACGCGGACGCATTTCCGGAATCATGCCTCTTACGAACGCCCATTCTTCATCGGTCACGTCCCTGTACGGTTTCCACTTCGCCATCTATTCCCCAGCACTTCTGCAGATTATCAAAGCGTTATGTCGAGTTTTCCGAGTCGACTTCCGGCCATTTAAGCTCGTCGCTGCATTGACGAGAGGGCCTTCACCAGTCACGGAAATGCAGGTGAAGCTGCGTTATACGCTTCGTGACCAGGGTCGATGATTCGCAGGCGTCGCGCGATGCCCTGAGCTCCATTGGATCGCGATCACGAAGACTGCGATGCAGAGTGACCCAGGGAGCCACTGATTGACCTCATGGATCAGCGACTTCGCGACGGCACCGACCGCAGGCGCCTGGTCGATACCCAACGCGTGCCATGGCCGTCACCGTCCTGCGCAAAGGACAGATCCATGTGCAGCGCCTTACTCTCGTCGCTACGGTCGAACGGCGTGGTGCTGACCTTGCTGGCTTTCACATGATCGCCGTCGGAATTGACTGACGCCACGTTCGCTGGGCCGGCGGCGGATAATCGAGTAACGTATTGATGGCGCCCCTCCTTGGCCACGTCCAGCGCCCGCGGTGTCGCCACATCAATGTCATCCGCGCACGGGCCATCGCGAACCCAGTCACGCCGCCACTGTCAGGCAAACAGACACGATTCCGGTCCCTCTCTCATGCTCGTTGCTCTCAATGCAAACTTTCAACACGATTGGATTCTTCTCGATGTCCGAATTGTTCTATATTATTTTCTAGTACTTACATTAGCGTGAACTTTGCGCTTTGCGTTAGCTTTTATATATCCCCATGCTATATTGACGCCGCCACGCAAGTGACACAGCGTTAAACTACCCAACGCGGCGAGTCGTATCGCAAAAGATCAGGACTACTGCCTCAAGGAAGAGAGCACCATCCCCCCGTCCAGCTGATCGCGAGCCGGTGGGTACGTTTCTTCGCTGATCGTCTGCCCCGAATTTAATGGTCCTATTCTACCGAAACACTCGGCAGGAGAATGTCAGGGAGGGCAAAGTTCGAGCGTCGGAAACGCGGCCACGGATCTACGTCTGTGACGCCGCTTACTTTGATCCAGTTTGCGCTATCTCGCTGCGAGCACTCAATCATACTGGCTGTGATCGCGGCTATCATCCCCGGAAAAACCGCCATCACCATCAAGATGATTGACGGCGCTGTCGCCTGCACCGCTGTACTCGGCGCGCTATACGCGTGCCGGGTAACGGGGCACCCAGGTTCCTGTTCATGCCCAATCACCCTCGAGAGCCGGTTCGGAAATCTGGCGCAATAATGCGCGGCAGAACGGGCTATCCGTTTTGATTACCGGTCATTGCATGGAGCTTAGCGTGGGGCAGCGATCGCAGATCAGCAGAGGAGCAAACGCGCAGCTCGCCGCCCATAGAAAAAAAGCCGTCTCCAGGGAGACGGCTCGAAGGTTCTGGCCACTCGAGGGAAGTGCCAAAACATGAGAAATTGGACAGCAAGCGTCGCGAACTGCATTGTTGCACTGGCCGGTGATTGCCCCACACCCCCCAGAAGACATCGTTGAATATGACAGCCACGTCGGGCCTCCGGTCCTAAAACTCCTCTCCGTTTCCGGGCCACGAGGTGACGCCAGAAACAGTGGGGCGTGCCAAAAAAAACGTTGGCACAGCTTCCGCTGGCATCCAGCCAACGTCAACTATCAACGCGCTCGACCTTTGTTTCGTCGAGAAAAAAGCCACCCGATGACGGCCGCCGCGACGGCATGGTTGTATCGGTGGCTCACTTGCTCATCCACGCACGCCAGTTCCTCCACCTCTTGCGGCGTTACGTCCTCGTTGGCGCACATTCATGCGGCTTGCCGTTCGACGCTCACCGCAGGACGCACGCGCTTCGGGGGAGGGAACGTGCCAACCGTGGCTCCGCATTGGAAGAAAAACAGCGCGCAGGGACCATTCAGACCCGGCGCCTCGACGCACACGCTGACAATCCGGACCGAACGCTAACGACGCACCGCCCGTACCCGGGCAGTCCGCTTGTGTCTCTGCCAAGCCACTTACCGACCGCCATGCGTAAGGACTGCTCTACCACCATTGCTGCGCTCCCACCCGTTGATCCTATCGTAGGCGGCTCTCACGGACGCCTCCATCGGGAACGGCCGATAGTTCCACAAGGGATCGCTGATTCCCGTGTCAGGATTTCCTGCATGTGATCGACCCTCGAGGACCTGCACAGCTTATTCAGTAATCAGGCGATGGCGGATCGCGTAGCGGATTAGCTCGGCGTTGTTCGCAAGACCGAGCTTCTGCATCAGCCGCATCTTGTGTGTGCTGATAGTCTTGGCGCTGAGTGCACACGCATCGGCAATGTTCTTGATGGTCCTGCCACCGGAAAGCATCTGAAGCACCTGAAACTCGCGATCCGAAAGAATTTCGTGCGGTGGCGCGTCGACCCCATACTTCTCGAACACCATGGGGTCGACGAGCTTCGGGTCGATAAAGCGTCCGCCGTCAGCGAGCTTGCGGATCGCCGCGAGCAGGACTTGGGGATCGCTGTCCTTCGTCACATATCCCGTGGCGCCGGCGCGCAGCGCCCGTGATGCCACCTGCGCCTCGTTGTAGATACTGAGCACGAGCACCGGCAGCGTGGGCCGGTCCGAACGCACGCGGCGTATGAGATCGACGCCGCTTAGGCCCGGCATCTTCATGTCCAGAAGAAGCAGGTCGATTTCGCTGGTCCTCAGTTTCTCGATTACCTCCGGGCCCTCCCCTGCTTCGGTCGTCACGACAATGTCGGACGTCGTCGCGAGAATCTGCCTGAGTCCACCACGCACGATGGCATGGTCATCGGCGATAAGTATCCTGATCATGAACTGCAACCGACTTCCTCTGGAACATGTATTGACACCGTAGTGCCCTTCCCTGGCTCGCTGTCGATTCGCAGGGTCCCGCCGATCAACCGTGCGCGCTCCGCCATACCTAGCAGACCATACGCTCTGCCTGCATACGCGGCCTTCAAATCGAACCCGCGACCGTCGTCGCGCACGCTCAGATGAAGTGAACCCGTGCGCGTCGCGAGCGTGACGTCGACGCGCCGCGCAGCGGCGTGGCGCGCAACGTTCGTGAGTGCAGCCTCCACGATCCGGAACAACACCGTGGCCTGCATGTCCGACAGTGCTGGTTCGCTACCTTCGACGTGCAACTCGCACTGGATTGCGTCGTGCTGGCCCGATTGGCCAGTCAGCCACTCGAGGGCCGACAGCAGGCCAAAGTCGAGTGCCACGGGTCGCAGCCGGCTGGCTACGTTGCGGACCATCCAGATCGTGCCCTCTACGAGCTCGCGCATGTCATCGGCCCGCCCGAGGGCCTCGGAATCGTCCGAGAGCCGCATCCTCAGCAACGACACGTCCATCTTCAGCGCGGCCAGCAACTGGCCCAGATCGTTCTGAATCTCGAGTGCGCTCCGTTTGCGCTCATCTTCCCGAACACCGTCCAGGTATGCCGACAGTTCGCGCTGCTGCTCGCGCGAACGAAGGAGCTCCTCTTCGCTGCGCTTGCGCGCGGATATGTCGTGCAGGCCAACATAGATTGCCGGCCTGTCGTCGTAGTTCGCCAGGCGTGCGGTCGCCATTGCCCAAAACTGTGTCCCGTCCGCACGGCGCAGCCGGACCTCGGCATCACTGAAGCTGCGCTCTGCAGCGAGACAGCGAATCAACTGTTCGCGCTCCGCTGGAACAACGTAAAATTCAGCCATGTCGATGGTACCGCACGCCTGCTCGTCGAGACGCAACAACTCGCGCAGCCGTGCATTCGCATAGAGCAGATGCCCGTCGGGCATCGAGGTGATGCACATCGGGACAGGGCCCGAATCGACGATCGCTCGAAACTGTGCTTCGCAGGCCAGCAGGCGTGCATCGCTATGCCGCCGTTCGTCGATCTGCGCTGCAAGCTTCGCCTGCACACCGGCCAGCTCGTCGGCACACCGCGCAACGCGCTGCTCGAGTTCCGCATGCACACGCGCGTGCTCGGCCTGCACAAGACGATGCGTGCGCGCATCGTTGAACAACTGATGCTGCTGGGAAATGCACCGCTGGCGAGTCAGGTGCAATTCGATGTGCGTCCGCACCCGGACCATCAACTCGTCGATGCGCACTGGCTTGTGCACGTAGTCGGCCGCACCCGCGCCGATTCCCGCCGCAAGTTCATGGCCGCCGTGCGCCAGGGTCATGACGATCACCGGGATACTGCATGTGCGCTCATCACGCTTCAGGCGACGGCAGGTCGCAAGACCATCAATGCACGATATATCCTGATCGAGGAGAATCAGGTCAGGCTGCGATTGACTTGCGCATACCAGCACCTCAACGCTGTCGTGCACGGCCAGCACCCGGAACCCCTCCTTTGCAAGATGCTCCGCGATCACGCTGATATCGGACGGGGGACCGTCGGCGACCAGGATCGTGCAGGGATCGTCCGGCCCAATTGCCTCGCCTGGGTGGTCGCTCATGGGGATGTCCCGCCCATAGCATGCGTGACTGCCCGCATTCCGACGACAATACCGTGACGCGGGCAATAGCACGGTCCCCGCCATGCCCCGATCCTGCTGGAAGTCAGCATGTCCATGAGTGCTCCAGTTCTGGATTTCTTGTTCTGCACTCTTGCCAAACGCGCAAGCGTTTTTCAATCTGCCAGCCAGAGATCAGCGGATGCCTCAAGCGCGCAGGTCCTGCGTGGCGTTCAGCCGTCCCGTGGCAAGGCGACATCAGCTGTCGCTGGCTCCAGTCATCCCCGCGACCTGCGATTCCCTCAATCCGGCAAGCGGGCGTCTCGCTGGCATTTCCGCCCGGTCGATCCGTTCATCGAAGCTGTGCACGGGTGCGCCAGTCGTCGATAAAGTCTGGAGGTCAAACTCGCCCGCATGTAAACGCAATACCTTTATCAGTTTCTGCAGGCGGCGTCTTGCGACCTCGTGCCCGCCCCCGCAGTGCACCGGTCAGTCCAGTGCGGCGCGAGGACGAGCAGTCCATCGCAGACGGTGTTCACTTCCTCAACGCGTCCCATGTCCAGCTATCCGCCATTCATCGCGTACAGCCTCTTCAGCTTTGACCGCTGACCTTTCATCATGTACCGGCGGACGCTACCCTGCAGTCATCTTCGACGGTAAACACGAAAGGGAAATGCTGAATTTTATGTCAGGGAATCCCTATCCGGCTTGCGCACCCGCACCGGATTCGCCCAGGATCTCGAACCGGGCAACGAGCGCCGAAGACGTTCGCACGCCTACCCGCACGTCTACCCCTGCGCCTGCCGTCTTTCGGCCGAGGCTGCGCAGCATCGGCCTCGCGAGCGGCGCAAGGACAACTGCCCTCTCCCGTATGCATCGCGGCGGATGCCCTCGCCGATATCTATGCCTAAAAATGAGAACCGTGATCGGTCAGCAATAGCCGCGTTCGCCCACGGCCCGTTGGGCGCCGGCCGATGCGGGGTGCGCGACGAGGCGATACTGTATGTGTTCGCGCGGCGCGGAGCAACTCGGACGGCCCCGGGGGCTTGGGGCAATCGCCGCGCCGCCGGCAGCCCTTATTGGATGAAGCGGCGCAATTCGACCGTCGAAGGCCGGTCGAAAATTTCCTCGGGCGTGCCGCTTTCCCACACGCGGCCCTGATGCATGAACACGAGTTTGTCGCTGACCGCGCGCGCAAAGCGCATTTCGTGCGTCACTATGATGAGCGTCATGTGTTCGCGTCCGGGGCTTTCAACCACGCTAAGGACTTCGCCGACCATTTCGGGATCGAGCGCCGACGTGATTTCGTCGCACAGCAGCACGCTCGGATTCATCGCCAGCGCACGCGCGATGGCCACACCTTCTACAATGAGCCGGATAATTCCGCAGCCAACCGCATGCTGGCGAGAGCACTCAACGAGACCACGTACCGGTAGCTCACGTAACAGTTAGTCCTGCGTATAGCGCAGGGATATGTTGGCGCCTCGCGTGTAGTTGAGCTGCACGTACCAAGCGAGGGGTACTTAATTCTTCAATCAATCTTTTTTCAAACTTCGTCGGCCGCCTGCGTAAGCGCGTTTAGAAATCTGGTTGCATGGATAGCGCGTTGAACATCGCGTACACGCGGGAGCAGAAGCACCGTCACACCGTCTACGGACGCAAGACTAAGGGTATCGGCCAACTCAGTGTGCCAAGTGGTTGGTCGTGTTGCCGAAGCTCGTGCAGTTCGTGTTGACGGGCCTATTCGTTGCGTAGATGGCTCACCTTGAAGAAGAGATGTGCACTTCCGGGTGTCGGTTGACCAATCGGGAGACAGGCCTACTTCGCCCGACCGAGTGGCACATCGAGCGTTATTTTGACCCGCTCCATCGCGACAAAGGTACGGAAGCTTCGAACGTTGCCCTCCGCGAAGAACAGCGCCCGCGTTAGGGCCGTGTACTCCGCCATGTCCCGCGCGCAGAAAATAAGGATGAAGTCAACGTCGCCGGTCACGTAATAGCACTGCTGGACTTGCTCGCAGGCATCGAACCGTGCCTTCATCGCATCGAGCAACTCTATCGCCTCACTCTCCGCGGAAACGTGAGTGATTATCGTGACCCGGGAACCGAGCGTATCGGGATTCAGTAGGCTGCGGTCCGCAGCAATGACGCCAGCACTTCTAAGCTTCTGAAGCCTTCGCGCCACGGACGGGACGGACAGGTTCACTTCATGCCCGATCTCACGATGGGGCATCTGGTTGTTCCGTTGCACGATTGCGAGGATCCGCAAATCGAAAGCGTCTAGCTCGACATCACGAAGATTCGACATGAGAAATTTTCTCGAAACGTGGGCGCAAAAGAATAAATAATAAAGGTTTACTCGCAATAAACTGTTCATGTCAAGCGCTTTCGGTCACCGCTGCTAGAGCAGCTGACGGCTGGGGACTTCGGCACCCTCCCACCCCGTTTCGTATTCCCACCGAAGATCATGAAAACCAGACAACTTTTCAACACGTTGATGGCGGTCTCAATTGCCGCATCTGCATCGGCGGCCGACGCAGACGTTACCGTCAAAATAGGCCAGGTTTCGCCTCTGACTGGCGAGCTCGCACACATCGGAAAGGATGACGAGAACGGAGTACGGCTTGCAATCGAGGACTTGAATACCAGGAAGCTGAAAATCGGCGGTCACTCGGTCACCTTCGAGCTAGATTCGCAAGATGACGCCGCCGATCCGAAGACCGCAGTGACGGTTGCGCAGAAGCTAGTAGACGACCGTGTTGCCGGCGTCGTGGGGCATGCCAACTCCGGCACATCGATTCCCGCTTCGAGGATTTACGCAGGCGCTGGAATTCCGATGATTACCGAATCGGCTACTAATCCATTGCTGACCCAGCAAGGACTCAAGTCGGTGTTTCGAATGGTCGCAAACGATGTCCGCCAAGGCTCGGTCATCGGAACTTATCTGGTACGAGACCTGAAAGCTCCCAGGGTTGCAATCGTGGACGACCGTACAGCGTACGGCCAGGGCCTCGCTGACCAGATTGAAAAGGCGGTGCAGTCCGCGGGCGGTACCGTCGTCGACCGCGAATTCGGGACCGACAAGACAACCAACTGGATGGCGGTTCTCACGACGATCAAAAATCGCAGACCTGATGCCGTTGCTTTCACGGGTGGCGACACGCAGGCGGCCGCCTTTATACAACAAATGCGTCGGCTCGGAATGAAAGTCAAGTTCATTGCTGGCGACGAAGCGTGCACGCCGCAGTTCATTGCCCTCGGCGGCTCATCAATGACCAACGATATGTATTGCACACTCGCCGGCGTACCGCCTTCTCAGATGCCACACGGCCCGGCATTCTTCAAACGGTTCGAACAAAGGTTCAAGACGCCGGTTCAGCTTTATGCTCCCTACGCGTACGACGCAGTCATGACCATGGCAGCCGCTATGCAAGCAGCCAACTCTACTGACCCGAAAGTTTACGTGGCGCAATTGCGGTCGGTGAAGGTTGACGGGGTGACCGGCCCCATTCGGTTCGATGAAGCAGGTGACATCCGCAACGGTGCAATCACGGTACGGCAGTTTGACAACAACGTCTGGAGCGACAAGTCGGTAGTCCGCTGACCTGAACGCGCAGTTGGGTGCGGCGGTGCCATAATGCCTCCAGCACCGCATGCGAGAAATTTTCTCGATTTGCGTCGAGTTTTAGATCCCAAATAAACAAAGCATTGCAATATTATTCCTGCTGTTCCTCCGAGCCAGCACTTGGACTTTGGCAATAGAAATACGGCATATCGGATGCCTCCCTGGAGCTCTTCTCAATGTTGACTGCAAATTCCCGCGCGTCCAAAGGGCCGTACCCAGATGAACTCAAAAGCATTCTGAACATTCGGGCAGCAGACGAAAGCGGCGCCTGGCTAGCCGATTGGGACCAGATCTCTCGTTCAGCGACGCCGCTCTGGGACCTCCCGGACGCCGCGGCAGCATTGGGCGTCGCACGTATCAGCCTGAAGGACGAAGGCTTCCGCTCGCCGCTTGGCAGCTTCAAAGCGTTAGGCGCGCCCATCGCACTCGTGCGGTTGATTCTTCGGCACTGGCACACTCATAGCCTGAATCCGGCCGGTCTTCTTCGCGGGCAATATGCCGGGATGTTTTCGAACCTGACTGTTATCAGCGCCACCGATGGTAATCACGGAAAGTCATTGGCAGCCGCCGCACGCGACATCGGTTGTCGGTGTGTCATCGTCCTTCACGCCAACGTCAGCGTAGAACGGGAGCAGGCCATCGCTTTGTACGGCGCGAAGAATATTCGCATCGCGGGTAGCTACGATGAATCGGTTGAGCATGCGGCAGCACTGGCGGCCCAAAATGGTTGGCACGTTGTCTCAGACACGTCCTACGAAGGCTACGAAGCGATTCCTCGGGATGTGATGCAGGGATATGGCGTGATTGCCGCTGAAACAATACGGCAGCTCGGCAGTTCCACCCTTTCGCAACCAATCACCCACGTATTCCTGCAAGGAGGCGTCGGTGGTCTCGCAGCAGGCGTCGCGAGTTATCTCTGGGAGCACGCCGAAGCGCGGCGGCCCCGATTCGTTGTCGTCGAGCCTCAGCAGGCAGACTGTCTTTATCAAAGCGCCATCGCAGGCTACGCCACGAAAGCGACTGGCTCCGTTGATTCGGTCATGGCCGGCCTCGCCTGCGGAGAGACATCCCCCTTGGCCTGGAAAATTCTCGAGCGGTGCGTCGACCATTTCATGACCATCAGTGACGATGACGCGGTGGCAGCAATGCGTTCACTTGCCGCTGGCAGCGACCGTGACGCTCCTTTAGTGGTTGGAGAGTCCGGTGCCGCGGGATTCGCGGGCCTGAGCGTGCTCATGCAAAACCCGGCACTTGCCCAGCAGGTAGGACTTGGACCCGACTCACACGTGCTGGCCATCAATACCGAGGGTGCCACGGCGCCCGCAGTGTATCGAGACCTCGTTGGCGAGTCGGCGGAAGCCGTTCTTGCGCGCCAGAGCGAGTGGCAAAAATCGCTCGAGCACTGACATCCAATCACCGCCTCAAAGTCGAGGAGCGCACCATGGAAATGTCCCTACAAGAGCGCCTGAAGAACTGGCGTCATCAGTTCCACAAGAATCCCGAAACAGGCTTCGAAGAAGTACAGACGTCGGACTACGTTGCCAGTGTTCTGAAGACACTCGGCCTCGAGGTTCATCGCAACATTGGTGGAACCGGGATGGTCGCCAACTTGAAGATTGGCAACGGGACACGGGTTATCGGCCTTCGCGCCGAAATGGATGCGCTAAACATCACCGAGAATGCGCCCGGCAGACCTTACGCATCGTGTATTCCGGGGAAAATGCACGCATGCGGTCACGACGGACACATGGCGATGATTCTCGGCGCAGCGCAACTTCTCGCGGAGCGAAAAGACTTTGACGGCATGGTTCGCTTCATCTTCCAGCCCGCCGAAGAACACGGACGTGGCGCGAAAGCGATGATGCAAGACGGGTTGTTCGAGCGGTTTCCTGTCGACGCCATTTTCGGCGCGCACAACATGCCCGGGATGCCCGCAGGCAGCTTCGCAACCCGTCCGAACGGCATAATGGCTAGCGAAGACAACTTCGTAATTCACATCAAGGCAAGAGGCACGCACGCAGCACGACCTCATATGGGCGTCGACCCCATTGTCATTGCCTCGCAAATTGTGCTCGGTCTACAGACGATTATTTCGCGCAATTTGGACCCAAGCCTGTCCGCAGTCATCTCGTGTACTGAGATAGTTACGGACGGTCTTAGAAACGTCATTCCTTCGAATGTCATCATCAAAGGCGACACGCGCAGCTACGCCCCAGAAGTGCAGAAGCTGCTGACGATCCGGATGAGGGAAGTCAGTGAGGGCATCTGCCGGACACACGGAGCCGAGTGCGACTTCCAGTACACGCATGAGTTCGTCCCTACCGTGAATACACCAGAGCTTGTCGATGTAGCGGTTTCAGCCGCTTCGCATGTCGTTGGCGCGGATAATGTGGACGCCAACGTTCAGCCTATGATGATCTCGGAGGACTTCGGTGCGTTTCTGCAGGTTGTACCGGGAAATTTCATCTTTATCGGCAACGGAACGGAGCCCCAAAACGGCGGCGTTCCTCTGCACAACGCTACCTACGATTTCAACGACGACATACTGTCAGTCGGATCGCGATACTTTGCTGAGATTGCGCGACGGCAATTGCCGGCACGCTGACAGCTCGCCACGCGCGGCGGCCGTTGAACACAGGTTAGCGGCCACACGTTGGGACGTGTCTCGAAGGGCCGAATCCGCAGTCGTCAAGCGCCTCTCGCTTCGAGGGGAATCGCGCCATTCGCAGGCGGTTACCGCAGGTCGCCGCCAGGACTGCCGATAACCGTCGGGATCGCCGGCTGAGTTGTGCCGCTAAAGGCGTCTAGGAGGAACCGCCAGATTTTACCGAGATGGACCCCGCGCCTCCCACCGGGAGACACTAACGCAGTCACCCAGACGTGCGGAGGTTCATCATGGAAATCGACGTTCTCGGCATTGATCTAGCGAAACAGATCTTCCAGCTCCACGGCGTTGATCGTCGCGGTCGTGTTGTGCATCGGTCGAAGGTCTCGCGCAGCTCGTTCTTCGAAGCCGTATGCGCCTTGAACCCGAAGTGGGTCGTCATGGAAGCATGCAGCGCGGCCCACCACTGGGGGAGGCGTTTCCAGTCGATCGGTATTCAAGTCAGGCTGATCAGCCCGCAATATGTCGCACCGTTCGTCAAGGCGAACAAGAGCGACCGCAACGGATACGGAGGCGATCGTCGGGGCTGCCAGCCGGCCCACCATGCGCTTCGTGACGATCAAATCGGTTGAGCAACAGGACATCCAGGCGGCGCACCGCATGCGCGCAATCCTGCTGCGTCCCGTACCGCGCTGAACAACCAGATACGTGGGCTGTTCGGCGAGCGCGGGCTGGCCATTTCGCGCTCATCGGAAGACCTCACGCGCGCGATACCGGAACTGCTACGTACGAGCGCAGACGAACTGACTTCCTTTTGCCAGACGCTGCTCACCGACCTTCTGCAGCACATGCGCGCCATAGAGGAACGTGTTCATCTCATCGAGGCATCCATCCAGACGTTCATGAAGAAATCCGCGCTCTGCAGGAAGATCGCCGAGATCCCTGGTATTGGCCCAATTACTTCCACGGCCGTTGTCGCCGCGGTCGGGGATGCCAGGCAGTTTCGCAACGGCCGGCATCTGTCCGCCTGGCTCGGCCTCGTGCCTCGACAGTATTCGTCTGGCGGCAAGCCTCGCCTGCACGGCATCAGCCGACGCGGCGACACATACCTGCCGATCTTGCTCATTCACGGTGCTCGGGCTGTTCCGCGCTATGCACGGAAAAAAATTGATCATCTGGCTTCAAGAGCTGATGGCTCGACGCGGGCCATAACTGCGCAGCGGTCCCACTGGCCAACAGGAACGCGCGGATCATCCAGGCACTGCTCAGCAGCGAAGCGACTTTATGACGAGAAGCGCGGCAACATAACCTCCCAAAGCCGCCGGTAAGGAGCCCCCACCCATGTTTGCGAAGCTTCTCAAAGTGAAGACGAAATAGCTTGAACCAGCATCCTTAAGCCTGTTTTTCGTGCCGGCTGCCACTCGTAGCAAGCCGCGATTTTACCAAGGACGGGGCGCGCGGATCTCATCAAGGCTGCGGGCGTGCTTCGCCAACCGCCCATCTGGGAAGCCGGATACATGCATGCAGACCGCTTCGGCATCACGAACAAGAAGCTTGCAAAAGGCGTCGGGTCCATAGATGCACGAAAAGGACGATTACCCCAGCTCAGGCACAGCCTGAAAGAGGTCGCCGAAAAGGCCGACGACTGCTACCAAAAAATTGACGCTTCCTCGTCCTTGTCCTCATCAATCGCAATGATGATTTTCGAATTCCTCGAGCCAGCAGTACTGGATGACGCCAGAGCGGTCCACGGCGCTGTATACGTCGGAGCGACGTCTCTACTGTCTCTCAGTCATCACAGTTGGCAATCTACACGCAATTAATATTCACTTAGCGTCTTGTCACCCGCTTGAGTGTTTGCGACGGTGTTTCGCCGAAACGGGCCTTGTAGTCGTTGGAAAAGCGTCCGAGATGCGAAAAACCCCAGCTCATCGCAATGGAAGAAACGTTACGCTCGGAGCAGTCGGAAAGAATCTCACGCCGCACTGCTTCGAGCCGATGCCACTTCAGATATGCCATGGGCGCATGCCCGAAGTGTTGCCGGAAGCCACCAAACAGCTTGTAGCGCGACACACCGGCCGCGCGCTCGATGTCTTCGAGCGCAATGTCCTCACGGGCGTTGTCGTGGATGAACTGCTTCGCTCGCAACAGATAGTGCGGACATGAGAGGCCCATGGCCCCCGCGAGCGCCTGCGAATAGTTGTGCGACTGAGAGAGCAACAGCCCCTTGATCAACGCTTCCTCGAGATTTCCGACCATCTGCTCATGATTGAGCAACGGCGCGGTGTGGCCCATCTCGTTCAGCAGAAACTTGACCATGCGCCACCAGGCCGCCTGATCGCCGTCGGCGGCATTCATTTGCGGCTCGAACGTCAACGGGACACCAACCGGCCGTCGCAGAAGATTTTCAAGCACCTGACGCAGGGCCTGGCTCGGGATCGCAACGATGATCTTCCGGCAGTTTCCCATGATCGTAAGGTCCTGCCTCTCATGCGGCGACAACACGAGGCCGTTGTCCCGGTCCGATAGCCACAAACGACCATGCGCGGCCAGTTCCTGCTGCCCGGAAAGCGGCAGACTCACGCTATAGCAGTTGAGCGGCGCCTCGTTATGTATGGAAACGGTGACATCGGTGCCGTATTCCACGTACCCCAACGAGCTCGCCATCGACCGCAACACCGTGCCCGAATGGTGGAACTGCAGTTTCTTCGGGCTCCGTACCTGCAACCGATGCGGTCCGCAGATCGACGCCATCCATTCCTGCGCGCCTTCGAGGTCGTGACGCAGCGCGTCAATACCTTGGCTGTCGTTGAGAGCAGGCGCGTACATTGCGTGTCACTGAGGGCTGATGGTCACTCGATAGTAAACCACCCCGGGCGCGGAAAAGAATACAAAAAGACCCTGAATGGGTGCTGCGCCGCGACCTCACCGGACCTGCTGCGCGCCGTTGCTATCCGCGAATTTCTCGTAGTAGAGGCGGTGGTCGCCTATGCCTTCGCGCGCAAGCCATGCCCTGATGGCGTCCACCATCGGAGGCGGACCGCACACGTACATGTCGAAGGGGTTTGATTCGAGCATCCCGCGGTCGAAATGCTCCGGAATGAGGCCAGTCCTTCCCTGCCACCCGTCAGAAGGATTCGTCACCACGATGTCGCACGCGAAGTTTGCGATGCGTTGCGCGTAAGAGGCCAAACGATCGAGTTCGCACAGGTCGCGCGCGTTCGTCACACCATAGTAGAGATGCACCTTCTGGTCGCAATCACCCTTGTGAGCGAGACCGTCGAGCATACCGAGAAATGCGGACAGGCCAGTTCCACCTGCTACCATCACGAGCGGCCGCTCCACCTGCCGAAGATAGAACGTGCCGAGCGGCGCCTCGAAATCAATCGTCTGCCCTGGCGTGCAGCGCTCACGCATGTAGTTGCTCATCGCGCCGTCGGGCAGCAGACGAATCAGGAATTGCAACTGGTTGTCGTCGCCGGGCCGGCGGGCGAACGAATATGAACGCCACACGTCCGTGCCCGGCACCTTCAGGCGCGCGTACTGCCCCGGCAGAAAATCAAGGCGTCCCGCGTGAGCGCCTGCGTCCAGATCCAGGATCGCCGTCGTTTCGGATACCTGCCTGACGCCAGAAACCTGGCCCGTGAGCAACCGCTTTCCCCCCGCGCCGCAAAGGCTCGAATCGAAGTCGAAGTAGAACGAGGCGTCGGACTGCACGCGCGTCTGACAGGACAAGGTCTTACGCGCAGCCAGATCGTGCGGAGACAGTGCTTCTTCATCGACATAATCCTGTGTGTAGCTGCCCGACTCGCAGCGTCCCTGGCAGGTCCCGCACACACCTTCGCGGCAGTCGAGCGGAATGTTCACGCCGCTACGGAGGGCGGCGTCGAGGAGGATTTCGCCTGAACGGACGTCGAAGAACACAGTTTTGCCGTCGGCAAAACTGAACGCGACCTTATGGCTCATTGTGCGCACTCCCGTCTACAGATGATAGAAGTCGAGCACGGCGTTGATCGTGTCGTTCAGCAGCAGCACGTGCTTGCGTGCGATCTTCCAGCTACCGCCCGCAGGCTGCAGCTGGTAGGTAGCGCGCCCGAAGAAGTGTTCAGCTACGCCGTGCCGCGTGTAAAAGGTCGCCCAGTTGGCCTTCACTTCCAGTTTCCCGTGTTCACATTCGGCGATACGCACGTTGGTGATCTGATGCAGTGTACGTGGCAGCGGCGTGGAGGCCGCAGACTTGCCAGTGCGCAGCCGAAACACACGGTCCTCGAGCCCCGTTCGGTTCGCGTAGTAGATCAGCGACATGCTGCGCTTCGGGTCGGTCGTGTACACGTGCTCGGAGTCCCATTGAGGCACGTGAAATGTGCTGTTTTCGTCGAAGAGTTCGAGGTACTCGTCCCAACTCTGCGCATCGCAAAGCTCGGCCTTGCGATACAGAAATTGTTCGACCGATTGCTGCAGCGTTTGCGTGACGGCCATGATTCAGGCCTCCTTCCCGACGTTCGATTGTTGTGCGAGGCCACTCATGAGAAACGCCTGCCAGGCGCCATGTTGATTGACGTAAAGCCCCTCCTGCGTCAGCTCCGTGCCGCAGAGCACAGGTGCAATGCCGAGTAACCGCGTATTCGCCGTTTCACCCGACACCCACTTGTGGTAGCCGCGCGAGATGTCGCTCCAGCGCTCGAGGCGCGCCTGGAAGCCCCGCTGCTGCTCACGGAATTCCACGAGATCGTCGGGCGTGCCCATTCCCGAGACATTGAAAAAATCTTCGAACTGACGAATGCGGTTTTCGCGATCCTGATCCGATTCGCCTTTTATGCCGATGCACTGGCTGATGACTTCCGTCTTGTTCCAGGCGACTGGACGCACGATGCGCAACTGAGAGCTGATCTGATCCATGAAAAAGAGGCTCGGATAGACGTTCAGGTTGCGCAGCCGATGCATCATCCACTCGGCTTTCTGCTGGCCGTACACCTCGACGAGGCGCGGCATCACGGTGCCATAGCCCGGGCGCACGCCGGGGTTCGGCATGTCGCTGAACAGCACGCTATGGCCGTTCCTGAAAGCAAACCACCCGTCGTCGGTATCCGCATCGCCGGCGCCAAGCTTACTGTAGTCGAGCGTGCCGTTGATCGAGCCGCCCTTCTTCGCGTTCGCCTCCTGGCGATGCTGTACCGTGGCGACGTAGTTGTAGTGCACGGTGCTCACGTGATAGCCGTCGAGACCGTTCTCGTTTTGCAGCTTCCAGTTTCCTTCGTAGGTGTACGTGGACTTGCCCGGCAGCACTTCCAGTTCGCCCGTGGGAGATTGCGCCACCATCATGTCGAGGAACACGCGTGCGTCGCCCAGGTAGTCTTCGAGCGTGTCTGTTCCATCCACGTCGAGGCTCACGAACACGAAGCCATAGTAGCTCGCGATGCGCGCCTTCTTGAGGCCACGTGTCGACTTGTCGAAGTCGTCGCAGTACTCGCCGGGAGCCTTGACCTTCACGAGGCGTCCGTCACTCTTGTAGCACCAAGCGTGGAACGGGCATGTGAAAGTCGACTGATTGCCCTTGCCCATACGCGTGAGCGTTGCACCGCGGTGCTGGCACGCGTTGATCATGGCGTTGAGTTGACCGTTGCCATCGCGCGAGATGATCATCGGCTGGCGACCTGCACGTATTGTCACGAAGTCGTGCGGTTGGGAAATCTCGCTCTCGTGACACGCGTAGATCCAGTTCTTCTCGAAGATGAGCTCCATCTCCAGGTCGAACAATTGGTGCTCGGTAAACATTTCTCGTGCGATGCGATAGACGCCCTCGGCTGGACGAAAATCGAGGCATCCGCCGATGAATTCCTGCCATTGTGACGTGACTTTCTCTGTTCTCACGATGGATTCTCCTCCTGCCATTCAGCGGTCTTGCGACCAGGTGCTTGATGGACTGCATTGAATACCCGATGCGAGACTGGCGCTATCCGCCTGGTCGCCGTTCGCTATCCGCTTTTTCTGCTCCGCGGCGCAACCTGTCTATAGGGCTGCCCTGCGCCGTATTAAGGCAATTCACCGACCGTGATTTCTGACGCCACTGAGCCGGAAAAAGCGGATAGCGAACGGCGTTCGAAACGAGCGAAGTACAGGACCTGCTGAAAGCCGCCACGAACGTTGACGGCAACGGTGGCAACGCGCGCTTCCACCGAGCGCACATGAAATTGAACGTCACGCCGTGCCATCCCTATTTCGCGCGCGAAAAAAGGCGCGCGCATCGCACGTTCTGAAACAGCGCGAACCTCGGTTCAGATCGGCGTGGCTTCTCTCAACGCTCAATTGTGCATCAATGTATCGGAGGGCAGCGTTGCATCGATCATCTTCCTCGACGTCCGCATACAGAGACGGTCGGCCGCTCGTATCGGGCACGCTCCGCAATAGCGCCAAGGCGCGCGAAGTGGACACCGTCGCGGCGAGCTTGTCCGTCATGAACGCGTGCGGCGCAGTGAAAGCGTTTGGTGTCGCAACGCCGAAGTAATTGACTTCCATATCGGCCCACGCATCGTCAGTGTTCTGCACCGCGATAAACGACGGCAGGCGGTTCATGCGCGCACATTGGTGACAGGCAACGCGAGACCGGGGCGGAACGCGCAGCGTGGCCACACCCCCGCCCCGGTCACATCGAGCGCGACGGGAATCACGCGCTCAAACTAAGGCAACGATCTCGTGCTCGAACATGAGCGACTGCTCAGGCGAGTGAGAAATCGGCTGGCAAGGTCACTTCGAGCAGTTCCAGATCGGCGCTGCAGTGCTTGAACGCATAGGGAAGCATGCCGGGGATCGCAATGCTGTCGTCTGCTCGAAGATGCCATTGGTCGTCGCCTTGCACGACATCGAGGGTTCCTGCGAGCACGAAGAAAAAGCAGAACTCCGTATCGTGCATGCGCGAAACGGGCTTGCCCTCGCCTTGCGGGCGCACCACGCGCACGCCCGCGAGGCCGTTCGTTGCCGCACCGATACCCGTGTCCGTTACGACGAAACCCGGCGATTTCCACGGACTCCACGTGGCGTTCTTTGCGACATGCCGGACAAAGCGCTGACCGTTGAAATCGTGGGCGGGATCATAGACAGCCGAAGGAAGCGCCATATCGTGGTCGGCCATCGTGATATGTTCGGCCGGACTACCGATTTCGATCACCTCTGCCCCGGCCGAACTTTCCAGCACGCGGTGCCGGATCTCCGGCGGCTGAAGCACGCAATCGCCCGCTTCCAGAATGAACGGATCGCCTTGCCCCTCGTAGACGACCCGAACCCAGCCCTTGCGGCAGAAAATCGTCTGAAAGCGGATCTTGTGGAAGTGCACGTAATCGGGAACGGGGCCGCCACCGAGGATCCGAATATGTGATGCGATAAACGCGCCGCCGTGCCGGTTTGGCAGCAGGTCGCGGTAACGCAGGCCCGCACGACCGACGGTCCACGGTGCCCCATCCTGCGCACGAGACAACACCAGTTCCTGTCTGTTGACAGGCTGCTTCATGCGAGGCTCGGCCGGGACGAGCCTGACCTCGACGCCGTTCGGCGCTGTCAGTGTTCGCGTATCGTCGCCGAGTTGAAACTCGTCGTCGCACAGCACGTCGAGCTTCGCCACCCCACCGACGAGGCCTACACCGAGGCGCAACCTGATATTGCAGCCCGACAGGATCGCAGTAC
>NZ_JBFPKI010000015.1:0-267378 GCF_040948675.1 Paraburkholderia sp. BR14312 | reverse complement strand
CGGTGCTAAAAACCCCCTCCAGATAGATATAAAGGACTGCGAAACAACCACACCCAGAACCAACCTCAACCCCGACATCTGTATTTAGCCGGGACCCCGACATCTGAAAATGGCTTTGACATTTGATGTTACGGCTTTTTTGAAATGTCCGGTTCGGGGGTGCGGCGGAATTCTTGGACTTCTTCATGTCGTCAGCCCCAAACCCCGAGCCCATTCACGAAGCAGCACTCATGCATTTCACGCAATAGTGCGATGAGAACAATGCAATAGACATCCAATTTCGGCGCCGCTCTAATTAGCACGCTCATTCTATTTTTGAGCGTCGTTCACATAACTAGAGGAGACATACATGCGCTTTCGCGTGCATGGAGTGTGCGGCATTGCACTGGCGCTTTCCGCCGGTGGCGCAGCGGCAGCCGATTCGAGCGTCACGTTGTACGGCGTCGCCGATACCTATCTGCAGTATCTCGGCAACGGCGGCACCCATACGTTCGCCATGAAGAGCGGCGGCTCCACCGGCTCGCTATTCGGCCTCAAGGGCGTAGAAGACCTTGGCGGCGGTCTGACGGCCCAGTTCACCGTCGAGTCAGGCTTCAACATCAACAACGGCGGCCTTTTCGCGGATACGAGCACATTGTTCTATCGTCAGTCGTGGGTAGGGCTCAAGGACGAGCGCTATGGCACGCTCACATTCGGGCGGCAGTATGACGCGAGCTTCCGCGTTGTTTACCCGACCGATCCGTTCAAGGTCGACGAGGCGCTCTCGCCGTTCGCCGCCTTCGTACTCACCCCAGACCGCAACACGCTCTCCACGCAGTACGACAGCGGCCGCCTGAGCAACTCGATCCTCTATCAAACGCCCCGGCTTTACGGCGTGCAGGGCTATGCGATGTACGCCTTTGCCGCCACGGTCACGCAGCCCGTTCCGGCAACCACGGGCAACGCGCTGAATGTCGGAGTCAACTACACCGGCGCAGGCCTTTACGCCGGATTGGCATACATGTACCAACATCCGGGTACGGAAACGATTGCGGCACTCCCCGGCCCGCTCGCGCTACTCGGCACGGAGCATTTCATTGCCGCACTTGCTTACCGTATCGGGCCCGTCAATCTTCAGGCGAACTACTCGTATCAGCGTGCGAACGATCCGGCGCCACACACGCTTGCCGCCGTGGTCGGCACGGCGCATTCGGTGAGCATCGCTGAAGTCGGCGCGACGATTCAGGCCACCTCCGTCGACGAAATCCAGCTCGCCGCGCTCTATCGAAACGTACGCGGCGCGCACGACAACACGCCGGGCTTCCAGATTGGCGCCGATCACTGGATCTCCAAGCGAACGAGCTTCTACGTGCGCGCGGGCTACTTCAAGAACAACGGCAGCGCGACCACGAGTTGGCCCGGCGTTAGCGTGACCGAACCGGGCGCCAAACAGTACATGGCCGCGCTCGGCATGACGCACCGCTTCTAGGTTGCAATGTGAGGACCGTTGTGCGACGCGGGAACCGCTGCCGTCAGGCACCGTTCCCACGCTTTTTCCCGTTTACTCTGCTCACCGCAGTCATATTCAGCCGCGCCCCCCAACCTGTACCTCACGACGGGCGAAGGAGACGTCGTCGCAACGCGCTAGAAGCGCTTCTGCAAGCCGAGGCGTAGTGCAATCTGCTTGTCCGCGGCCGAAGGGCTGAAGCGCGTATTGAATGGCCGCGCCCGCGATTTGCATGGTGCTCGCCGACACATAGCCGCATCGACCGGTTACGACTGCGGCGTGGTAGCCGAGCCGAACGATCCGAGGTTGTTGACCGTGGCGAGGCCCTTGTTCGGCGTGCTGCCGTAGAGCGAGACATTCGGATCGCGCGCGTTGATGTAGCCCGCCCATTGGCCCGTGGCCGTGAGTGGTTGCGCGAAACCCGTATAGGTGTCGTACTGGCGGCCGAAGGTGAGGCTGCCTGCGTTCGCACTCGTTAGGCCCACGAATGCCTGGCGCCCGAACATCGCGCCACCCTGCCCCAGAATGCCGTTGTTGACCCGGAATCCGTTTTCCAGCACGGAGAGCGCCTTGAGGCCGTCGCCCAGATCTTCGCTCACACGCACGCCCCAGCGGCTGCCCGCCACGCCGTTCGCGCTGCCGTCGCTCATGGCACGCTTGCGTGCACCGCCGTTTGCGTGTTGCTCGCATAGGTGAGACCGACGTCGATCAGCCCGTACAGCGTGACGCTGCTTTGCGCCTGAGTCGCCGTCCAGGCCAGTGCGAGCGCGCTCAATGCGAGATGCCGGTTTTTCACTCGATGCGCCTCTATTTTATATCGTTATCCTGATTATTAATCGCGGAAATGAGCCGCCGGATCGGCACCGGCGGGCATCGTGAAATCGAATATCAATGCGGGTTGCGGCTTCCGGAGCGCATACTCCGGGCCCTTGCACTCAGGCGGCCTGGCGCGCGATCGGCGGATAGACGAAGGTGCGCGCGAGGTGGGTCTCGCGCGGCACATACAGTCGCAGCGCGAGATAGAAGCGGTCGTTCGGTGCTGGCAGCCAGTTGCGTCGCAGCGTCGGGTCTGATGGCATGTTCGCCGAAATGGCGATACGCAGACCGCCGTCGGCGTCGTACTCCAGGCCTTGCGTGCGGTCGCCGAGCGAGTAACGGCCGATGACGTTTTCGGCCAGCATATACGTCGCCTTTTCGTAGGCGGTGAGTGACCAGAACGCGTCGACGGCCGGCAGGTTGTTCGGTGCGAAGTGCAGGACATAGGAGGCGTTGCCGTCGAGCGTAGCGCCATCTGCGTCGGTATCGGCGGTGATGTACATCGCTTCCTCGATACCGAGCGCGCCGATATAGCAGAGCGCAACCTGGGCACGCTCGCGGTAGTTTTCGCCGAAGGTTGCGCGCACATCGACTGGCAGCGCCCACCCTCCGCCCAGCGCGAGCGGCGGCTCGCCGGCAAGTTCGTGCGTAACGTGAGCGAGCGCGCGTTCCAGCGCGTCGCGCTGCGCCGGGTCGAGCACGTTGTCCATGCATGGCGCGCCAATGCCGCATGCAGCAAAGCGCGCCACGACCGCTTGCGCCTCGCGCGGCGGCGGGTGGTCGGCCAGCAGCCGGTTGACGACTTGCGCGAAGCGCTCCGCGTTGCCGAGCATTTCGGTGGGCTGAACGCCGGCGTCGATCAGCTTGGGGATCTGTGCCGCGCTGCCCGGCGCGGGCTCGACCGTCAACTGGTCCTGCAGGTGTACGCCCGCTGCGAGATCGGCTTCCCCGTCCACGAGAATGCGGCCGATGAGCCATACCGTATCGGTCGGACAAGCCATTGCGCGCATGCCCGCGGGTACCTCGCCGTGCCACTCGGGCCCGTGCAGGAAGAATGCGCCGGCCTCGTTGCCAGTGGTGCGGGTGCCGATATAGCCGAACGGGTTCGTGTAGAGGTCGAGCAGGCCGAGCACGTAGTACCGCGTGTTCATGGCAGGCACCCGGATCACGAGCGGGCCGTCGCTCAGGTCGAACCATGCGCTCGAATAGAGCGTGTCGTTGTTGGGCGTGACCACGCGACGGTGTTGCGGGCCGAGCAGCACGCGCGTATGGAACCATTCGTTGGCCCAGCGCTTGAGCGTTTCGGGCGAATCACCCGCGTAACGCCCAGCATGGTCGACTCGCGGACAGGTGGCCGAGCGCATGCGCGCCATTTCGTAGAGCGGCAACGCGAACTGCACGGCTTCGACGGCGAGGTCGTAGTCGGCGTTCTCGGTGCCGATGGCCGAATTGGCCGGCGTTTCAGGCGATTCGATGGAAGACGTCATGGATTGTACGGTTGGATCGGGTTGAGGGTCGCGCTGCGTGACGAGTGGGGGCGCGGCGCGGTTCAGGCGGCGACGGCGCGCACCGGCGGAATCACATAGCGTCCTTCGAGGAACGACGCCTGCGGATGGTAGAAGCGCAGAATCAGATAGAAGCTGCCGGCTGGCGCAGGCAGCCAGTTCGTTTGCGAGGCCGGCGCCTCATGCTGGATCTCGATGCGCAGGCCCCCGTGCTCGTCGTATTGCAGGCCGTGCGTGCGGTCGCCAATGGCGTAGCGGCGGACGGGGTTGTCGGCGAAATAACGGTCCGCTCCATAGAGCGAAAGCGACCAGAGCGCATCCACCGGCGGCAACTGGCCAGGCGGGAAATAAAGCTCGTAGCGGCGGCCACCGTCGAGGTGCTCACCCGCTTCGTCGAAGTCGGCTGTGGCGTAGACAGCTTCGTCGGCCGCGAGCGCGCCCAGTCCCTTCATGGCGATGCATGCGCGCAGCAGATGCCCGTGGCCGTAGCGGCCAAGGCCGAGGTTGTAGGTCCAGCTACGCCGGGTGCGGCTTGCCGTGAAGGCGACAATGAGACGCTGCGCGTCGGCGTAAGCCTCGCGCAGGCCCTGCTGCACGGACTCGGGCAGCGCAGCCATGCCGCGCTCGCCCGGCGCGCGAATGCCCACGCGGTCGAGCGCGCTCACGAGCGCGGCTTCGTCACTACACGGCGGCAGGTCCGCGAATGACTGAAAGACGTTCTGGAAGAAGTCGAGCGCGGCGTCGCCGCTGTCGTGCCATTGCCCCACGCAAACCGGGCCCGCACCGCGCGTGCCGTCGAGACGGAAGGCGCTGGCGGCCTGCTGCGCCTGCGCGAGATCGTCGTCGCCTTTCACGAGCACTCGGCCAAGCATCCACACGAGCTTCGTGGGGCATGCCACGGGCTTACCGTCGCTCGTTGGGTGTTGCTCCGGCGTGTGCAGTACGAAGCGGCCGCCACGCGTGCCGGCGTTGCGCGGGCTGAGGTTCACGAAGTTGTTCGTGAAGGCGTCGAGCAGTTCGACCACGTAGTAGCGGTCGTCGTCGACTGCGGGAATGTCGAGCACCACCGGCCCGCCGGAAAGGTCGATCCAGGCGTTCAGGTAGAGAAAGTCGTTGGCCGGCGTGACGATATCGCGGTCTTCGTGCGTCCAGCGGTGCGTGCTCGCATGAATCGTATTGAAGGGCCGGCGCAGCGGGCTCGTGGAGTGCGGCAGCGTATGCAGCGCACAGGTGCGCACGACTTCCACGACGGGATAACGCGCAATGGCCAGCGCACCGGCGCACATGCGGACCAGGGTGACAATCGGGTCCTCACGCAGCTGGTTTGCCTCTGGTTCTACGACCGACATTGTTTGGTTGTACATAGTAATACTCACTGTAACGGATTGCGACAAGCTGAATGCGGAAGCGACGTTACTATGCGTCGCGTTCGAGCGTAATAACGGCGTCGGCGGCGATGAGCCCTTGCGGCGTCACGATGAACGGATTGATTTCGAGCGTTTCCAGCCGGTCGCCGATCGCCGCGCCCACGCGGGTCAGCGCCATCAGCGTGGCGGCGGCTTCGTCGAGCGAGAGGACCGGGTTGCCACGGTGTCCGCGAAAGAGCGCGGCCACGCCGCTCGCTTCGAGCATGGCCAGCGCCCGTTCGCGAGTAAGCGGCGCGAGGCCGAAGGCCACCTTGCGGCACAACTCGACGCCGGTGCCGCCAAGGCCCGTCATCGCGACAGGGCCGAACACCGGATCGCGCTTCACGCCCACGATCATCTCGCCCCACCCCTTTACCATTCGTGCGACCACCACGCCTTCGAATCCGCCCGGCAAGTCTGCCTGCGCGGCAGCGCTTGCGATGGCGTCGAAGCCCTGGCGCACGGCCGCTGCATCGCGCAGGTCGAGCCGCACGCCGCCAATATCGCTCTTGTGCAGCACGTGGCGCGAGCGCAGCTTGAGCGCGACCGGAAAGCCCACTTCCTGTGCCGCGTCGACAGCCCCGCTCGCGCAGCGCGCCACGCGATGCCGCGCGACAGGCACGCCAGCTCGGACAAGCAGTGCCATCGCTTCGGCTTCGTCGAGAGCGGCGGCATCGGGCGGCACGCTCGCGGGAAAGACCACGCGTGCGCTCTCCCCATCAATCGTTGTTGCATCGAGCGAGGCATTCGCCTCGCGCGCACGCAACAGCGCCGCTACCGATTCCATTGCGTGCACCGGCTCGCGGAAGACGAGCACGCCACGCGCTTCGAGCCAATGCCGCTTGACATCGTCGACGAGACCCGACAGCACGAGTGGCACGTTTGCGCCGCTGGTTGCGACACGCTCGACGGCCTGCTCGATCGCGGCCCACGCGGCCGGCGCATTGCCGCCGCCGGCGACGAATGCCACCACGCTGCCATAGGCGCCGCAAGTGACGGCGTCGACGAGCGTGTCGGCCAGCACGTCGGCCTGCGCGACGATCTGGCCCGTCACGTCGACAGGGTTGGCCGTGGAGGCAAACGCAATGCGCTCGCGCAGGCGTGCGCTGCATGCTTCGGGCAGCGGCGGCAGTTCGAGTCCGAGCGCTTCGGCGCGGTCGGCCATCATGATGCCAACGCCGCCCGAAACGGTAACGATGGCCGTGGCGGCCGACTGCGGCCGGCGCCCTTTCGAAAGCGCATAGCCGAGGCGAAAGAAGCCGTCGAGCGTATCGGCGCGAAACACCCCGTATTCATCGAACACGGCCTGATACACGGCATCCTCGCCCGTGAGACTCGCTGTGTGCGACTGCGCGGCCCTTGCGCCTGTAGCCGTGGTGCCCACCTTGGTGATGACCACGGGCTTGCCGGCGGCGCGCGCGGTGGCAAGCGCCTGGCGCAGCCTGGGGCCGTCCGTGCAGCCCTCCAGATACGCGAGGATGACCGTCGTATCAGGATCGTTGGCGAGCCAGGCAATGGCGTCCGCGACCTGCACGCCGGCTTCGTTGCCGGTCGTGATCCAGTGGCTCAAGCCGAGCCCTGCTTCGCGGGCGAGCGCGAACGCATAAGCGCCGAACGCGCCGCTCTGGCTCACCAGCGCCACGTCGCCCACGGGCGGCGCACCGGCTAGTGCCACGGGCGAGAACGTCGCGTAGACGCGTTCGCGCCGGTTCATCAAGCCGAGGCAATTGGGGCCGAGCAGCGTGACACCGCCCTGCGCGGCCATGCTCGCGAGATTGCGCTGCACCGCGCGCCCGGCCTCGCCCATCTCCGCAAAGCCCGCCGTGAACAGCACGGCGGAGCGCGCCCGATTGCGCACGAGCTGCGCGATCACGTCGGGTGTGGCGTGCGCGGGCACGGCCACGATCGCGAGATCGACGGGCTCGGGCACAGCGTCGAGCGTGGCATGGGCAGTCATTCCCTGTACCTGGGCAGCCTTTCCGTTGATCGCATAGATGCGGCCCGCATAGCCATGTTCGCGCAGCAGTCGCAGCGGCATGCCGCCGACTTTGGCGGCATCGGCGGAAGCGCCGATTATGGCAATCGAGGCAGGACGCAGCAGTGGCGTGAGATCGATATTCCGCATGGACGTTAGCATTCCTTTCTATGCGATGATCGGGCAGCTCACTGCTCGCCCCGTGCGAGCGGAGGGACAAGACAAGCATCCTGCGCTACGAGCGCACGCGCCGCGAAGCGGCGGCGGTCGGAGGCCGGATCGATCAGGATGGCCGCGATAATGCCGGCCACAACCGAGAACACGCCGGCCAGCATCATGCCGGTGCGATACCCGTCGAGCTGGACAGCGGCATGGTCGATCACCTGGCCCATCACGGCGGGCGTGATGAGTCCGGCGAGCGTCGTGATGCAGATGTTGATGCCCAGCACTCCGCCGCGCTGCGCCGGCGGCACGATCTCGCCGGCGAGAGTCACGCCCGTTACGAACGTGAACGAAGCGAGCGAGAACGCGATCGTCACCGCGAACACGAGCAGTAGCCCGGCCGGGAGCAGCGGCATGAGGGCGAGCGCCACGCCAGATACCACCACGGCCGCCGCGCCCAGCGTGCCGCGCGCATGGCGGCTCGACACGCCGCGCGCCATCAGGCGCTGCGACCACCAGCTGAGCAGCGGCGAAGCCACCATCTGGCCGAATGCGGGCAGCACAACGATCCAGCCGACCTGCGTGAGCGAATAACCTGCCACGCGCACAAGATAGCTCGGCAGCCAGATCGTCGACATTGTGAGGATCACATAGGCGGCGAAGCCGCTGAGATCGCTGCCAATACAGGTTCGCGCGAGCAGCAACGCGGCGAGCGGAATGCGTTGCGGCAACTCAGGCACCGGTGAATGCACGCGCAGGGAATCGGCAGGGTTCGCGGGCCGCCCCCCCTGCGCGGCGTGTGAATCGAGTGCCCCCTCCTTGCCGATCCACAACCAGGCTATGCTCCAGACCACGCCAACCACGGCCAGCATGGCGAACGCAGCGTGCCAGCCGAAATGGACGATCACGGCAGTGATAACCGGCGCAATGAGGCCGGCGCCGAAGGATGCGCCGATCGTAAGTACTGCCGATGGAACCGTGCGCTCGTGGTCGAGAAACCACTTGTAGAGCGCATGCACGGCCACTGGATACGCGGGTCCCTCGCTCGCACCCAGAAGCACACGCGAGACAATCAGCGTAAGCGGCGTTGCGAATACGAGCAGCGGCACCTGCGAAAGCGACCACGTGAGCGCCATCGCCAGCAGCAGCCAGCGGGCCTTCACGCGGTTAGCGAGCAGACCGACGAGCAACGCGGAAATCGAGAAGAACGTGAAGAAGCTCGCCGCGATGCGTCCGAACTGTGTGTGCGTGAGCCCGAGCTCGCGCATGATCGGTTCGGCGGCGAGACCGATCAGGGCCTTATCCGCAAAGTTGATGGCGAGGAAGAAAAACAGGCCGACGACGATTACCCATCGCTGACGCCTGTAACGTGTCTCTGATGTCATTGTGTCTCCATTTGCGGCTATTCCTTTGCGCGCCGGCGTGAAGCGGTCGCCAAAAGTTGCCGTTTTGAGAGATTGAACGACGAAGAGACAAATAATACAACTGCATAATTTGCATTGTATCGATGCGGTCAGTGCATTAATTGTCGTGCGGGTAGTGCGCTGCCGCAACCTCCTGAACAACGCGAATGGCCTGTTCCGCTGCGGGCGAAAGCGTGCGTCCGGCCAGATGGATGATGCAGAACTGGAGCCAGAGCGGCTTGCGCGAGGGCAGCGAGAGCGGCACGAGGTCCGCCATGCGCGACGCATTCGGGAACGCATGCGTGGTGAGCAACAACAGTGCGTCGGTCTTGCGCGCGTACTCCTGCAGCACATTCACATCGTTGCAGACGAGATGGAAGTCCAGTTCGTTGCCAGGCGCATAGCGCAGCCATTTGCGCAGCCCATCGCGCATTGCGTCGGGCAGCGGCACGGAGATAACCGGAAATGCCTGCAGCTGGTGGGTCTCCACAGTGGCCAGGCGCGCGAGCGGGTGGCCTTCACGTACGTACCAGCCCGCGCGATGCCTGGGCAGCGGGATTACATTGACCTCGCTGACGGTCGGCGCGCCGCGAATATCCACGATCAGAAAATCGAGTTCCTCGCTGTAGAGCGATTCGAGCGAATTTTTCCAGTTGTCGATGCGCGCGTCGATACGCATCTGCGGATGCTGCTGCGCGAGGTTGTCGAGCACCGCGGGCAGCAGCATGGCCGCCGGATACGGGCCTGCCTCGAAGCTCACCGAGCCGATACTGTGGTCGCGCAGCAAGTCCACGTCGCGCACCAGACAGCGCGCCTCGAACAGCACTTTCTTCGCTCGGCGCACCACGGTTTCGCCCGCGGACGTGATCTGCACGTCCCGGGTGGTGCGGTCGAAGAGCGCCATGCCGAGCTCTTCCTCGATGGACTGGATGCTACGGCTGAGAGCGGGTTGGCTTAGGTGCACGCGCTGTGCGGCGCGGGCGAAACTGCCCTCTTCCGCGAGGGCGACCACATGTTCGAGTTGGCATAGGTTCATGGCGGACGCGACAGGCTAATCGGTCGGCGCAGGCAAGCCCTGCGCCGCGAAACAGCATAGCCTGGACGGGCACCGCACGGCACGTGTCTTCTGTCGCGGCTCTCTACAGTGTGAAAATACCCACGATCGGCCGTTGCTCCTTCGAGAACGGACGGCGATTCGCGTCTACGCACCAGACCGTTCGGCTGCACATCTGCACTCAAAACCGGACGGCATGTTACCTACGCCGCCACCGGCGGTCTCACTGAAAAGTCGCGTTGACAGTCAATTGGACAGCATTGCCCTTCGGGCGATTGCTCACGTTGAACTCGTTTACCCAACGCAGCGTCGCGGCAACCGGCGTCCTGTCGATCTTGCCAGTCCACGTCACCATCGGCCCGATGCCCACTGCGTGCCCCTGCGCGCCGCCAGTCAGTTGTGCGATTCCGCCCGTATCGTTGCCCACCTGCTGGATGTAACCGCCGATGATGCCGACACCCCAGCCGCCCGCAAAACGCTTGAGTGCCAGGACATCCAGCACGCTGACCGGTGCGTTGTGATATTGCGTGGCACCGTTCCGCGTATAGAACTCCAGTCCGTAGTTGAGCGAGAACTCGATGTTTGCCGCCGGGAAGAGGTGCGTGTATGCGATGGTCGGCGTGAACGTCCAGGTGTTCTGGCCGGCATTGGCGAGGCGGTCAGGGTCGTAGGCACCCGTGGGCGCGTAGATTTGAACGCTCAGCGCAACGTGATCGAGTTTCGTCAGGTGGTAGCCGGCCACCACAGGCGAAAAGAACACGTCGGCAAACTGCGTACCGTGGTCGTTCGGCAAAAGACCATGGAACGAGGAAACGTCCGTATATTGCACGGGCACGCCGAACGACGTCGCGAAGTTCCAGCCGCCCGCGGTGATGCCCCATGTTTTCACCGCGTTGATCAGCGTGTATGAGACCGTATAGTCGAGCCCCGCCGTCACCTTCCCCGCGATCGGCAGCGTTTTGCTCGCGCTCACTGAGCCCTCGTAGTAGATCGTGTTGAGCGAGACGATCCAGTCCGAGGTAGGCGGAACGATACCGGCATAGGGTGCGATCTGCATGCCGGTGATCGGGCGGCCGATACCGCCTTCAGTCGCGCCGGCATGAAACGAAGCGCCCAGCGCGCCGAAGCACGTCAGTGCGGCCAGTAGGCTTGTCGATGTTCTACGCACTTTGATCGTTGTTGCCCTGTTCGAATCCAACGTGATCGTGTAATGGCTTCCCGCGGCTAGGTGTTTGCCTGCGCAATGTCGGGCAAGCGCCAGCTACGGTCGAACCACGGCTGCAGCGGCCCGTACAGGCGGAAGATCGTGAACCACGACTTGCCAGGAATCGTCTGCACCCAGTTCGATTCGTGGCCCACCGGCGCACTCGGACCAAAAAACAGATCGACGGAACCGTCGGCGTTCTTTTGCAGACTCTGCTTTTCGCTCGACAGGCTCGGAAACCGCTGGTCGGTCTGCAGCATCGAGCGCGTCTGCGTGTCGTAGATCACCACCGACCAGAAGTCCTTCACGGGCACATTGGGCGGCACGCGCAGCACGTAGTGCTTCGCGCCGTCGAACGGCTTGCCGGCCGCGTCGACGTTCGCCGCCGCGTATTGCGAGCCGATGCCGGGCATGGCCACCGCCATCGCGGGGGTGTCGATGGTTGCGGCGTAGAAAAACATCGTGCGTGCGTCAAAATTGCGCGCGCCCTGGTTCAGCCATTCGTAACTGCCGCCGATGAACGGCGTTGTCCAGTGCCCGTCTGGATAAATCAGTGCGGCAGGATTGCGGTTCGCGAAGTCAATCGTGCGGGCGGTGGCATTGCCCACTGCAACGGCATCGGTCAGGATGGCCTTCGTGTGTGCGTCGGGCGCAAACGGCTTGCCCTTCACCATGCCGATCGAGGCAAACAGTCCCGTCATGTCGGGTCCATAGGCACCGGCCGGCTCTTCCTGAACGATCTGGTTGATCTCATCGTAGAACTCGATGTTGTTCGCATGGACCGTGTTCATGGTCTTGCCCGACAGGTCGATGAACCGCGTGGCGGGCGGATTCGCGGCCTGCGCGAGCGGATAAACACGCAACCCTGCCTTCAGGCTCGCCGCGCCTGGTTTCGGGTCGCCGTTCCTCATGAACGCGCGCCCGAACAGCAGGTTGCCGAAGGTCGGCGACTTCACGATGTAGTAGCCGCTCGACGGCAGCTTGCCCGTATAGTCCGGCGGCACGAACAGATACTTGCCGCCTTGCCCCTTGTCCGGGCCTGCGTTGCCCATGTCGGTGACGTAGCGGAACCAGAAATCATCGACCACGCCGAGGATGTTGGGCGGTGTTTCGACCACCATCGGGCCGTGTTTCAGGTCCATCCAGTTCCAGAAGTAGACAGTCTCCGAGTTCGGTGTCAGAAAGATCGATTTCGAATCCATCAACGACGCGAATACGCCGATAGTACTGCCGGTCGCGCCCGCGTCGCGCAACGCCTGGCGGATTGCCACCATCGACGCGCCTGGTATGCCGTTCAGGAACGCTTCGACGCCACGCATGAACACGAGGTTGTCGTACACCTTCTCGGCGGTTTTCGACGTGGGTACGCCGTCGAAGTACTCGAGCTTGCCGATACGCGTGTCGACCGTGGCTTGCGTGATGATCTGCTCAGGGATCGGAGTCGTCATCGTGTAGCTTGCCGGCGGTGCTGCGCTCGTGCATGCGGCAAGCGTGGCCGCGATGATGGACAGGGAAAACGAACGTGTCATTGCAGGAAGCATTGGATCTCCAGTTACGACAAACTACCTGGCGACGCGCTAAGCGCTGCCACGAGAGATATCAGTCACGACGGTAGAACCCCGTCGCCCGGCTTGTTCATTTCGCTGGCACGAAGTCGCCGGGCTTCCAGCTCTTGTCGAACGCGGCGGCCTCCGGACCATAGATCCGGATATAGGCGAACCAGCCTCTTCCTGGCACAGTCTTGATCCAGTGGTCCTCGTGCCCCTTCGGCGCGGCCGGGCCGAAATACAGTGTCACTGGCTTGCTCTGATCCACGTCCTTCAGCTCGAACAGCGAGCGCAATGCGGCATTGTCCTGGTCGGTCTGAACCTGCGAGCGCGTAGCGGCGTCGTAAGCGGTTACGGACCAGAAGAGCTTGTCCGGCACAGGCTGCGGAATTACCAGCGTGTAGTTCTTGCCACCATCGAGATACGCGCCTTGAGCGTCGCGAGCGCCAAGCCAGTAGAGCGAGCCCGCCCCTGGGTCGCGCCGGAACATGGCGGGCGAGGTAACAATGGCCTGGGCAAACCAACGATCGCGAGCGTCGAGGTCGATCCCGCCAGGCGTTTCGAACTGGGCACTGCCCGGCACGAGCCCCACCCACTCCCACTGCCGGTCGGGCCAGGCTTTCCGGTCAGGGCGGTCGCTGTCGAATGCGGATACCAGCATCTGGCTGCGTCCCTTGCCCGCGGCATTTACAAGCACGGCCTTCAGCTTGTCGTCGGGATTGAATGGCTTACCCTTCTCGATGCCGAGTTGGGCGAGCAGTCCATACATGGGCAGGAAGGCAGGATTCTGCGGCTCTTCCTGAATGATCTTGTCGAGGACTTCCCAAAACTGAATATTGTCTTCCCAGCGAAGCGACGAACTGTCCATCGCGCGTTTCGTGGTGTCCACGGCCTCGAGCGCCGGGCTGCTGGCGCCGCCTTCGGACCAGCGCCGGATCTTGACGGCGCGCAGCGCATCCATTGCCTTCGGAATATCTCCGCCGACCGGCAATGCGCGAACAGCAAGTAGATTCTTCAGCGTCGGAGAACGGGCAACGTAGTAACCGTCGGGTACCGTGCCCTTCCATCCCGGCGGCAGGATCAGGTGCTTGCCGCCTTTGCCCGCGTCAGGACCAGGAAGGCCGAGGTCCTTGACCCAGCCCTGGTTGTGGTCGTTGACAAGACCAATGTACGGCCCAGGCGGCAAGTCGATCTCGATCGGCCCCTGTGACAAGTCCAGCACCGCTGAGCCGTACGGGGTATCCGAGTTCAGTGTGAAGCCCACTTGCCTTGGGCCCGCGGCCGCGATCCCCCACTCCTTGCCATCCTGAATGCCAGCCGTACGAGTGCCGTTAAATATGCCTTCCACCGATACCGTTGGATACCAGAAGCGATAGGTGACGACGGCCGTTTGCAGCACTTCGTCGGCACGCGTGCGCTCCGACGTTTGCGGCGTGGGATAGCCACGGTCGAAGTCGTATCCCATGTTGTCTTTCGCGTGGGCCGCCGTGCCGGCACAGGCGAGAAGCAGTGCAGCAATCAAGCGTCGATGCATAAAGGCTCCTGTAGGAAGGAAAAGCAATTACGCTGCGGTGCGCTGCAGATCATGCGGTTTTCAGCGTAGGCATTTCTTTATTCTTTGTTCCAGGCGGTTCTTCATGTCACAGGAAAACCCAGACTGCAAGATATGGAGGACGCGGACGGCCGTATTCGGTGCGACCGGATTCGTAGACATGCATCACGCATGTCGCTCGCGCTTTCGCTCGTAAGCCACTGCCGGGTAGCTTTTCAGGCCAATAGAAACTCGGTGGCAATTGTTTGCCCTCTCGGCTTCGTCCACCGATGATTTCCCCCTTTTCTCATAGCCCATTTTCGATGCTTTACTACTTTTAGATTGCCGACCATGCGGAATTTAGCTTTGACGCATCAAAAGAATATCAAGCATCTATAATTTTTGCATCAGTCATTGACTCAATAGTTGTCCCTGAACAATTCGTTTCTCGTGCTGTCGGCGTCACGCGGGGAAGTCGGCGGCAATGAAACAGTTGAACAAGGCAGCGAGAATTAAGGCACAAAGAAGCCGCAGGTTCCTGATCATGCGCAGGTTGTGACCTGCGCCGCACAGCACGGCGTGCATCGCATCGCCGAGCGCCCCCTTTAGCCGGTTCCGGTCGAGCTTCCCATCGGTCTTCATGTGGCCGATAGCTGGCTCGATCGCGCTGCGCCGTCTGATCATTGCGCGTAGTCCGCGTGTGATACCCGGTGGTAGATCTTCACGCCGTCGATGGCGACAACCTTGTAGCCGCGGTCGACGAAGGCGACTTCTGGCGTGGCGTCGCACAGGATTGCCGCCTTCTCCAGTGCTTCAGCCAGCATGTACCAATCGTACGGATTGCCAGGCATCGAACGCACGCCAACGAACTAGCTATCGTAGAACTGTCGGTGGGATCGGGCTGGCCATTTCATTATGTCCGCTCTTGTTGAAGAACGAATGGAAGCGCTGGTACGTCGCCAACCTTTGATGGTCCGCGGCGTTTCACTGAAGACTCGCGACTTGCTGAACGATCTCCATCCGCATAGCTTCTTGGCAATCTATCTGGATCAGTCGCAATAAGGAGATCTGCTATGCCGACGGGCCCTGAATGCGTGGCGTGATCGATGAACCGGGAGCTGAGTCCCGCGGTAGCAAAAGTTCTCAAACAGTTGCATTATCCGCTGGACGTGACGTTACTCTGCGTTCGGTGGTACGTGGCATATCCGCTGAGCCTGCGTCATCTCGAGCAGATGATGGCCGAGCGCGGGATTGTGATCGATCACTCGACGATTCATCGTTGGGCGCTCAAACTCTTGCCGGTCCTGGAGAAGGCGTTTCGACGGTGCAAACGGGCGGTCGGCAAGAGCTGGAGGATGGACGAGACCTACATTCGAATCAGGGGTGAGTGCCAGTATCTGTACCGGGCTGTCGATAAGGCAGGCAACACCGTCGATTTTCTGCTGCGAGCCCGACGGGGTCAGATGAACGACGGCCGTAAGGCACTCACTCCCGCGCAGCAATTCTATTCTCTCTGCATAAGCAATCCTCTGTATTTCAGCACTCTCGCCGGCCATCTTCCTTATTGCGACAGAACCCGATCAGCTTCTGCTGCCGTGGACTGGTCGGCCCATCAGCAAGCTGGCCTGGCTGCGGCAATCACCGGGGGAGCCGCGCGCAAAGGCCGTTCTGGCCCATATCGATCGTTTGCAGGCGATCCGCGCACTCGACTTGCCGCCGGACATCGGCCGCAACGTCCATCAGACCGGCTACTGCGTCTGGCGCGTGAAGGCGGACAGACCGCCGTCTATCAGATTGAGGAATATGAAACCGACCGGCGTCACGCCACCTTGATTGCGATCCTGCTCGACACGACCGCGACACTGACGGATGAAATTCTGAACCTCCACGATCGACTGATCGGCTCGTTCTTCACCAAAGCCAAGCACAAGTACGAGAAGCGTTTGGCGGCCGAGGGCAAAGCGGTCAATGACAAGGTGCGTCTCTACGCGAAGGTCGGCGCAGCATTGATCGCAGCGAAAGACGCGGGCGACGATCCGTTCCTGGCCCAGCCCTACGGCAGCAGCGCGAAATCGACGAAAGCCTGATCTCGCACGTCGCCCCGCTCGGCTGGAAGCACATCGACCCGACCGGCGACTATGTATGGCATGCCAATAAGCGCGTCGCCAAGGGGCGATTCCGAACGCTGCGCGTCAGGAAATCGACCGGGGCGTCTTAACGTACGAAAAAGTACGTTTCTTGAGGGCACCCCGAATCGCGGCATCGAGGTGCGCCGGGCCGAACGCGTGCCGGGAACGAAGAAGCCACGCGAGTTCACGCAGGGGACATGGAAGCGGTGATCGTGAAGCTGGTGCAGCCCTCAAAACCAGAGTCAAAACCTGGCCGGCGGCCTGCCAGGGCCCGCTGAATGGACGTAAGCGCCCTGCTGCTTCAGACGCTATCCTTCAACACTGAGTGGAGATCGAACCCGGGAAAGACAGAAGCAAATCTCTCTAAAACCGGACATTTCTTTTGAGCCGGAGATCGGACATCTGTATCTGGCCGGAACATTATAATGTTCGCAAACGACAAAACTCGTTGCATCCCATCCCATCTCACCGATCACCTTCAACGACCGCGGGCTTACCGCCCGCGGACCTCCGCCCAATCTTTCTAGCCGTAACGATAGACCCCGCGCCCAGTCTTCCGACCCAGACGTCCTGCGGCCACCAGTTCACGAAGCAGCGGGCACGCGCGGTACTTCGAATCGCCGAAGTCATGGTAAAAAACGTCCATGACCGAAAGCACCACATCGAGTCCAACGAGATCAGCAAGCGCCAGCGGCCCGATCGGCTGATTCGCTCCGAGACGCATGCCGGTATCGATATCCTCGGCTGGCGCGACGCCTTCGGCGAGCAGGAAGAAAGCCTCGTTGATCATCGGCACGAGAATGCGGTTGACCACGAAGCCCGGCGAATTGCGCACGCTGATCGGCGACTTGCCGAGCCGCACCGTCAACTCGTGGACCGCCTCCGCTGCGGCGCTACCGGTTTCGAGGCCCCGGATGATTTCGACGAGCGGCATCAACGGCACCGGATTGAAGAAGTGCATGCCGACGAGGCGCGACGGGTCGGCAAGCGCGGCGCCAAGCGTGGTGATCGAGATTGAAGACGTATTGGAAGCGAGAATGGCGTCGGGACGCGCGACCGCTTCAATCTGCTTCAAGATGCGCAGCTTCAGATCGAGGTTTTCGGTGGCGGCTTCGATAATCAGCCCAGCAGCACCGAGGCGCTGATAATCGGTGCACGTCTCGATGCGGGCAAGCGCGGCCTCGCTCGCCGCCGCGTCCAGCTTGTCTTTCGCGATGAGCCGATCGAGGCTTCCCTTCAGCGCGGTAAGACCTTTGTCGAGCGCGGCTTCGCTGACGTCGACCACAATCACGCGCACGCCAGCGAGCGCGGCGACCTGCGCGATGCCGGAACCCATCGTCCCGGCGCCCACGATTCCCAATGTTTCGATTTGCATGGCTTTATTTGGCGCGCCCGAAGGTGCACTCAACTCACTGGACGTTTTCGAAAATGGCGGCAATGCCCTGCCCGCCGCCAATGCACATCGTGACGAGCGCGTAACGGCCACCAATGCGCTTGAGTTCGTGCAGCGCCTTCACGGCGATCAGTGCGCCGGTCGCGCCAATGGGATGGCCGAGCGAAATACCCGAGCCATTGGGGTTCACCTTTTCCGGGTCCAGACCCAGCTCCTGCGTGACCGCGCATGCCTGGGCGGCAAAGGCCTCGTTCGATTCGATCACATCGAGGTCCGCGACGGACAGCCCCGCGCGCTGCAACGCAAGACGCGTAGCCGGCACCGGCCCGATGCCCATGTAAAGCGGATCGACGCCCGCATGTGCATATGCCACGAGTTTTGCCATCGGCGCGAGGCCGCGCGCCTCGGCCGCTTCGCGCGACATCAGCAGCATGGCTGCGCCTGCGTCGTTGATGCCGGAGGCGTTGCCCGCCGTGACCGTACCGTTCTCCTTCGCGAATACGGGCTTGAGCTTCGCGAAGTCGTCGATCGTGGCGTCGTGGCGCAAATGTTCGTCGGTGTCGAAGACGGTCTCGCGCCCTTTCACCGTGCGCTTGACCGGCACGATCTGGCTGGCGAAGCGGCCCTCGGCGATCGCTCGCGCTGCGCGGCGATGCGACTCGAGCGCAAGATTGTCCTGTTGCTCGCGCGTGATGCCGTAACGGCCCGCGACATTCTCGGCGGTCACGCCCATCGGCACGGTGTGAAAAGGATCATTGAGCGCGCCCAGCATCATGTCGATGAGGCGTGCGTCGCCCATACGTGCGCCGAAGCGCGCCTCGGTCGTGATATACGGCGCGCGGCTCATGTTCTCGGCGCCAGCGCCGATCGCCACGTCAGCATCGCCGAGCATAATGGTTTGCGCGGCGGAAACGATCGCCTGCAGGCCGGAACCACACAGCCGGTTGACGTTGAACGCAGGCGTCGATTCGGGAATGCCGGCATTGATCGCGGCGACGCGAGACAGGTAGAAGTCCCGCGGCTCGGTTGCGATCACGTTGCCGAACACCACATGCCCCACGTCCTTTGCCTCGACGCGGCTTCGTGCGAGCAGTTCGCGCACGACGATTGAACCGAGTTCGGTTGGCGGCACATCTTTCAGGCTGCCGCCGAATTTGCCGATCGCGGTCCGCGCACCGCCCACCACCACGACTTCCCTATTCATATGGATTCCTCAGTTATCTGTCTGCCGCCTGTGAAGCGCCGACGCAGCCTGTTTCTACCTCTGGTCCCGACCTGTTCAGGAAGTACCCAAGGCACGCCGTGGCAATCCTAGCGCCAACCGGCGCCTGACAGACTGATCAAACCGGCCGACATACTGACAAAACTGGCCATGTCATGCCGTCCACGGCGGCCGGACCGTGGAACGCGGTCGCCCCTGTTAAGGTTTTGTTAAGGGGCCGATGCGTAGAATCGCCTTTGACAACCGGAACCCCCTTCAAGTGTTAACGCAAGAACGGGCGTGAAAACAGAGGGCCCCCATGGACGCAGTCGAAACACTGAACCGAACGTTTTTTATCGCACTCAATGCCACACCCGCGACGCCGCATTGGCTCATTACCGCGGGCACGCTGATCGCGGACTATGCGATCCTGGTGGTCCCGGCCATGCTGGTGGCGCTATGGCTGACAGGCTCGGACGAACGCCGCGCGTTGGCGGTGCGCGCCTGCTTTGCCGGCTTGCTGGCTCTCGGCATCAACCAGTTGATCGGTCTGGCGTGGTATCACCCCCGCCCTTTCGCCAGCGCAACGGGCCATACGTTTCTCGCCCATGCGCCCGATTCTTCGTTTCCTAGCGACCATGTGACGCTGCTTTGCGCAGTCTCGTTCACCTTCCTGTACGGCGGGAAGCGGGGAATCGGCTTGCTTGCCTTGTTCGTCGATATCGCTGTTGCCTGGGCTCGCATCTTCGTCGGCGTGCACTGGCCATTCGACATGATCGGCGCGGCGATCGTCGCGTGGCTGGCCTGCATGATCGGCAGCCCGTTCTGGCGCCTCGCGGGCGTGGCGGCGACCGGCGCGTTGATCGCGCTTTACAGGAAGGTTCTCGCTGTACCGATTGGCTTGCGATGGTTACGGCCGTAGTGAGCCCACCATCTTCGCGTTTCCTTTGTTTTCCAGATCGGAGAGGATCGGACTCCCGCGGCGGATAGCGGCTATCGCACCTTGAATATTCGATCGCGCGACAGCAATTCCCATATCCAGAATGATCTCGGCCGGCGCGCGCGAGTCGATACAACTGAGGGCGATTGCAGGATACTGGCCGCTGGCGCTCGCTCCCTTCTGCGCGAGGAAGTCCTGCTTTTTCATTTTGCCGGTACGAAACCGCTCGTCGCCGGCTTTCATCATTTCGATGATCCGATCGGGAGTCAGCGCATTGCGCTGCGATTCGGACAATGCCGCCGCCTGGATATCGCCCGCCGTGAACGGCGTGCCGGCAACGCCGTCGCCGCGCTTATGCCGGCCTGGCCAGCGTGAAAGAAACGTGAAGATGGTCAGACGGAGTGTATATCCAACTAGAAAGATAATCCTTCTTATCACTAGAGGCTTATTTCTACGCTAAACTTCGTCAGATGAAAACGCGTCACACACCCCTTGCCGCACCCGCTTCCACCGAGCCACCCGGATTCCCCGACGCCGACGAACTCGCCATGCTGCGTGCGTGGTATGCAGGCCTCGCTGTGCGGCCCGCCGTCGAGCGTTATCTCCCCTCGGCGCTCGGCGACGGGAAATCGGCGCGTGGCGTGCTCGGACGCATCCGGCGCAGGCTCGTCGCCCTCGCGCGCGCGGCGCATCGCGGCGATCTGGTGGCGCTGTTCGAACATCCCGTGGAGGAACGCGAGCGGCACGCCAAGGCTGTCGCGCAGGCAATCGACAGCCTGCGCAACGCCCGCCCGCCCGAACCCCAGATTGCTGACGACATCGCGCAGTGGTTCACGCCGCGCGCCGTGCGGGTGCTGTACGCGCACGGCATCACTACGCTAGCCGACCTCACTGTGCGTATCCCGCGCCGCCGCCAGTGGTGGAAGGCCGTGCCGGGACTCGGTGTGGCGAGCGCCCGCGCGATCGAGGCGTTCTTTGCGGCCTGGCCAGCACTCACGGAAAAGGCGCGCGCGCTCATCGTGGCGAGCCAGCGCGGCGACATCGCACCGTGGGAGTCACTCAAACTGCCGCACGAAGTCGACGGCTCCGAAGGCACTTTCCGTGCACCCCGCGCGACCTGCACGCTGGATGCGTCGAACGACTATGAAGCGATTCAGACCTGGCTCGCGCTGCACGAGTCGCCCGCCACGCAGCGTACCTACCGGAAGGAAGCCGAACGGCTGATCCTCTGGGCGATCGTCGAGCGGGGCCGCGCGCTCTCGTCGCTCTCGACCGAAGACGCCATCGCCTACCGCGCGTTCCTGCGCCATCCCTCTCCGCGCGGACGCTGGGTCGGCCCCGTGCGGGCACGCACGTCGCCGGACTGGCGGCCGTTCAACGGCAGCCTCTCGGCGCGCTCGGTCGCGCATGCGCTATCGATCCTCGGCGCGCTGTTCCGCTGGCTCATCGAGCAGCGCTACGTGCTCGCCAATCCGTTTTCCGGCGTGAAAGTGCGCGGCGCGAGCGGCGCGCAAGCACTCGATACATCGCACGCATTCAGCGAAGGGGAATGGGCGCTCGTGCGCACGATCGCAGACGGCCTCGAATGGTCGTACGGCTGGTCAGCGCCGGCGGCTCAGCGGCTGCGCTTCCTGCTCGATTTCGGCTACGCGACCGGCCTGCGCGCGAGCGAACTGGTTGGAGCCACGCTCGGCCACGTCGAAACAGATGCACGCGGCGATCACTGGCTGCGCGTGACGGGCAAGGGAAACAAGCTTGCGCGCGTCGCCTTGCCGCCGCTCGCGTGGGAGGCGCTCGCGCACTATCTGGCCGAACGTGACCTGCCGGTCGTGTCCGTGCGCTGGAATCCGGCGACGCCGGTCATCGGCAGTCTCGAGGCCGACAGCGACGCCGCGATCAGCAGCGTGCGTTTGTGGGGGGTGCTGCGGCGCTTCTTCCTGCTGGCCGCCAAAGCCATCGAGGCCGATCATGCGCCGCTCGCGGAAAAGCTGCGCCGCGCGAGTCCGCACTGGATGCGCCACACGCACGCCACCCACGCGCTCGGGCGCGGCGCCGAACTCACCACGGTGCGCGACAACCTGCGGCATGCTTCCGTTTCGACGACCTCGATCTATCTGCACAGCGACGAGGTCAAGCGCGCGCGGCAAATCGCGGACGCATTTGGCAAAGCGAAATGAATCCACGTTCAGCCGAAGTAAGCGACCCGACAGCCGCTTATTGGGCCGGCTTAGTCGGGTCTTCCTGCGCGAGCCGGGTCAAGACGTCGGCGAGTGCGCGAATCCTGGCCTGAGCGGCGCGTTGCGAGGGATAGACGAGGAAATAGCCCAGTCCATTTTGCACAACCTCGCTGAACGGCATAACGAGTGCCCCCGCCTCAAGGCGCTCCTTCGCCATGCGAGGGTCGCCGATTGCGACGCCATGCCCCTGTGCCGCGGCGGTGAGCGTTAATTCGAGGGTATCGAACACGAGCCCGCCATCGGCGTCGCTCTGGGGCGCGCCAACATGATCGAACCAGCATCGCCACTCTCCATGACCGTGTCCCGGATGAAGCAATTTGACTCTGGTGAGATCCGCTGCGGATTTCAGCGATGCGGCCAGCTCGCTCGTGCACATCGGCGTCAAGCGCTCTTCAAACAACGGTATCGCGTCCATCCCCGCCCAATGTCCGGCTCCGCGCACGACCACGGCGTCGACATCGGGCGTAGTGAAGTCCGGCGTATCGTCCGCCGACGTATAGATGCGCAACTCTGTGCGGGGCAGCGCGAGATTGATCGCCGACAGCCGCGGCAGCAACCAGCGAATCGCAAACGTGGACGGTAACCGCAAGGTGAGAACCGCCGCGGATTGAGCGTGAACGTCTGCGTGTCGAACCAGTAGCGTGAGCAGATTGATCGCCACCGTCAGCAGAGCATTGCCTTCTGCTGTCAGCGTCAGCCCTGACACATGGCGCACGAACAGCGCACATCGATAGTGATCTTCCAGTTGCCGGACCTGACGACTCACTGCCCCCTGCGTTCGGCACAGGTGGTTCGCGGCCTTGCTGATGCTGCCAAGTTCCGCCGCTGCGACGAATGCCTGGTACGCGGACAGTGGCGGTAACGCGCGCGTGAGGTCAGCCAGAGGATATGCACGATCCGCATACCCGGGTTGCGAATTATTCGATTGTTCGGTCATCGCTGCGTCGTTATCGTGGCTGCGTCATACCCGCGCTCCTTCGTGCGGGCAGACCTGTCAAGATACGCTCGGAGAATGATTGTGGGTTCATCACAGGAAGCACTATACACTCGGCAGATTCGCACCTACCTGAGCGAACTGGAGCGGGGCGACGTCGCTGCAATCTGCGCCCTGTTCACGCCAGACGCGCGGATATTCTCGCCTTTTCTCGGCTGGATGCGTCCCGCGCCGTTCTTTGCGAAGGTCAATGCCGCGTCGGGAGCAAGCCGGATCAGCCCCATTGACATCTGCGTCAGCACAACGGGAGCGCGACGTGCGACGGGTTATTTCGTCTACGACTGGGGGCTGAAAGACGGCTCTGCAGTGAAATTCGAGTGTGTGGATGTATTCGAATTCGACCAAAGCGGTCGCATCGAGCAGATGATCATCGTCTACGACACGCATCCCATACGCAACACGGTAGGCGACAAATACGCGTAGCAGCGGCGGAAGCTCTGCCGCGCGATGCAATAGTTGGACGATGCGCCGATGGCCGACTCGTTGTTGTTCGCCCAGTTGAAGTTGTTCAGGAACAGGCCCCCGCTTCCGAATAGTACCGGTTCGGCGCGGGAAAGACCCCTGTCATGACTTCAATCAGGAACGGGCCGTCATATCGACTTGCTTCACCAAGAACATCGTCCAGCTCGTCGATTCCGCTAACCACGCGTGCCGCCACACCAAACGACGATGCAAACGCGGTCCAGCTATGACTGGGCAGTCTGGTGAACTGCTCGGAAATCAGACCGCCCCTCATCGCATCGATGTGAATTGCACCGTGCGCAGAGTTGTTCAGGACGACGTAGATCACTTTGACGCCGTAGCGAGCTGCCGTCTGAATCTCCGTTCCGTGCATCATCATGCATCCGTCGCCTGTGACTACGACGCAAGGGCGTTCGGGGGACGCAAGCTTGACGCCAATTCCGGCTGCAATAGCCCAGCCCATCGGCGCGAGAGCGTTGGACGAAAAGTAGTTGCCCATACCCGACGACAGCCAGTAGTGGGCCATGAATATACGATGGGCACCGGAGTCCACCACGACGTTGCTGTTGCTGGGCAACAGTTTGCACAGGCGCTTGATGACGGCGCCAGGATAAAGCGATTCATTACCGCTGGAGGCCTGCTGCGCGGAAAAATCCTCGAATTGGCCGTCATACAGGGGAGTCTGGCTGACTCCGGCGATCCATGCCCTCCTTCTTTCGAGCACTTTCTGGAAATCGTCGTTGGCGCCCGTGTTGATCCGGGCAAGCAACCGGAAGCTAGCCCCGATTCCCGAGAAAATGCTGCGCTGGGCAATGTGCCCCATCGGCGGCTGATCGAAGCCATCATCGAAGACAAGCAGATCCTTCCCCTCGGTCAGCTTCCTGCTCCAGTTCATGCTGTCGCGCTGGTTCAGATCGCTGCCAAATACAACGAGCGCGTCAAGCTCGTCCGAATTGATCACACGTGCGGCGCGCGAATGGCTTGAGAACCCGTAGATGCCCAGCGCGAGTTCGTGTCCCTCGGGAAAGGCACCCTTGCCTGCCAGCGTCGTCGCGACCGGAACGTGAAATTTCTCGGCAACCTCAAGAAGCGCCCTTGCAGTTTCCGCGTCATTCCCGCGACTACCAATCAGAAACGCGACTTTCTTCGACTGGAGCAGATAGAGGCGGCACAGGGCATCCAGCGCGGTACGGTCAGGGGGCGCTTCACCCAGATTGAACTCGTGCTGGGCGTAGGGTCGCCGTGCTACCTGCGGACCGGGAGGGACGTCCTGCTTTTGAACGTCAACAGGGATACTGATGAATGACCGCGCCCGACGCATCCAGTTCAGCCCGTCCGTCGCACGACGTAGCTCCGCCTGAACATTATCCTTGTTCTTCAGTTCGACCACGTCCGTCATCAGACCTCTGACCACGCCACTTTCATAGATGCCGCCTGATGTCGCATCCTGGAACGCCCCTTTACCCTCCGCTGTCGACGAAATCGCTCCCGCAATATAGAGCATCGGAATCCGGTCTGCCTGCGCGGCTGCCATGCCGGGCACGAAGTTCATGGTACCGGGACCGGAAATTCCTGCGCAAACGCCGAATTTGCGGCTAGCGCGCGCATAGCCATCGGCCATGAAAGCGCTGCCCGTCTCATGAGCGCCAACGATGCCGCGAATGGATGGTGAATCATCAATCGCAGCCAGAAGCGGGTAAATCAGCTTTCCGGGGACCAGAAACACGTGGTCTATTCCCGCGGACTCGAGCGACTTCACAACTACCTTCGATACGTTGGGGGAAGCGGAAGATCTCATGGTCTTTGATTGCGATCCGGACAGAAGTCAACATTCGGATCCTGCCGCTCTCCATCCCGGGGTAATGCACGGCTTTGCGGATTTGAAATGCACCGAAGCCGGCGACAACCGATGCCTGGAGACAGCAAGATGGCCTTTGACACACTGCACTTGCTGCTGCAGTCGTGTCTCGCGCTACTTCAACGGGCCCGCTCGTAACGCGGCCCGCGTGTCTCCATCCGGGAGTTCCTCGTCGCCGGCTGCGGCAACATACGGCGAGCGTCATCGTGGCTCTGCGTCCACTCGACCTGCCTGCGCTCTGTTCTGAATCGCCGCCCAAACCTCGCAGCCCGGCTCAGAATGTCTGCCAGTCCGATGTGCCGGCAGCGGTGGCAGCCAGAACCTTGCTCCCGCCCCCGGACGGCTCTGCCATCACGGCGACCTTTCTCGTTGTTGCCGGAGAGGACGTGAGGCGGTTCCGGGAGACGTTTTGCGAGGCCTTCTGCAGCTTCGTCGCCGGAGATGAAGTCGTTCCGTTGCCATTGAACCTGAAAAAGGCCACCGCTTTGCGTAGGCTCTCCGCCTGCTGCGCCATCGTCTGCGCGGCTGCCGAAGCCTCTTCCACGAGCGCGGCGTTCTGCTGCGTGACCTGGTCCATCTGGTTGACCGCCTGATTCACCTGCTCGATACCGGTGCTTTGCTCGCTCGATGCCGACGAGATTTCGCCGACGACGTCCGTCACGCGCTTCACCGATTGCACGACTTCCTTGATTGCGCCGCCTGCTTCTTCGACGAGCCTCGAGCCTGCTTCCACCCGGTGAACAGAGTCGGAAATCAGTTCCTTGATTTCCTTCGCGGCAGTCGCACTGCGCTGCGCGAGCGTGCGAACCTCGCCCGCTACGACGGCGAAGCCGCGCCCCTGCTCTCCAGCGCGCGCCGCCTCGACTGCTGCATTCAGTGCGAGGATGTTGGTCTGAAAGGCGATGCCCTCGATGACACCGATAATCTCGGACATTCGCGTCGAACTCGTCGAGATGTCGCGCATCGTCTCGACGACGCGACCAACGATCTCGCCGCCGCGCTGCGCCACACCCGAGGCTGTACCCGCGAGCGTGGCAGCCTGCGTTGCATTGTCCGTGTTGTGGCGGACCGCCGCGGTCAGTTGCTCCATGCTCGACGCGGTTTCTTCGAGCGACGCGGCCTGTTCTTCGGTGCGGCTCGACAGCTCGAGATTGCCTTGTGCGATCTGCGCGCTCGCAGTCGCGACACCTTCAGCGTTTTCGCGCACCTCCGACACAACCCGCATCAGGGCCTCGCACATGGACTTCAGCGATGCCATGAGGCTGTTTGTGTCGCCGGCGCGCAGGTCGATGCTCACGTTCAGGTCACCCGCGGCCACGCTTCTGGCCACGGCGGCGGCGGTTGCAGGCTCGGTACCCAGTTGCCGGGTGACGCTACGCATCATCCAGATGCCGATACCGAGGCCGATCGAGACGGACATCGCCACGAGGACAAGCATCAGATTGCGGCCTTCGCCGTACACGGCGTCGTTGGATTCCGCCGTCCTTTGCGCGTCGCCCTGTTTCAGGGTAACCAGATTGCCCATCAGGACGAGCGTCCTGAAACCCTTGTTGTGGTACTCACCCAGCATGTATTCAGTCAGGCCATCCCGGTCCTGTAACGCGGCAGAATTGATCTTGCCTTTCATTTCGTTGAAGGCCTGGATGTAGTCCTGCCAGCCCTGATCAAGCTCGCCGAAGGTCGCCTTCCCCTTGTCGGTATAGACGAGCGGTTCTGCCTGGTTCAGGTGATCACGCGCCTGGGCCAGTGCCTTGTCGGCCTGGTCCAGCGAGCCAGCCCGCTGCTCGGCCGTTGTGGCCAGAACCGCATTGCGCAGATAAGTTCCGACTCGCAGTACGTCCGCGTTAGCCTGCTGGATCAGGTTCAGTCCAACAAGATCCTCTCGATACGTCTTGTCTGCATTTGCGCTGATTTGCGCCATGTTGCGCAGACCGATCCCGCTAACCGCAGCGCTGATCGCGGAAACCAGGATGAAAGCGCTGATCAGTTTGGTGCCGAGCTTCATGTTGCTGAAATTCATGATTCACTTTGGTGAGAATGAAAGAACCAGAATGCTTAAGCGAGTTCGTGCGCAGCTCGACGCGGTATCAACGTCGAAAAGTCCGGCAACCGTGTTTCGACTCAACGAACAAGCGCAAACGCCTGGCGTCCGTGACGCCTGACACCGGTGCACCGCCACACGAACACCGGAAGCAGCACGGGACATATCTGTGTTATCGGCGGCATTATTTATTTCTTCATACAAATTGTTCATCTGCCGGCGAGATTTTTATTACATCGCTGCCCGGTCCTTACGGGGGCGTCCTGGGACTCCGAAAACGTTTCCAGCAACACAGCTGTCATAGACTTGCCATCGATTTCATTACACAAATCTTTCATTATTGCCCGATGCAATTGCCGAAACATTTATCCTTAAGACGTTTTCCAGGGTTTTGGTATTGACGCTGCATGCGCCATTCTTCTTGCCGTCCGGCTGCCGGCATTCCAGGTGCTCGTTTCTCTAAGAGAACTCTCGCGGCGTGCGGGGTCGGTGGCAGCAGCGAGTCGACAACGTCCACCTCGACGGCCACTCCTTCGAGCATCGGCGGCACCGTAGCAGTCGGCGACGCGCTAGCAGGTGCGAACGTCACGCTGATCGATTCGACGGGCAGGAGCGTCACGGCAACGAGCGACGCAGGTGGCAACGACTCGATGCCCCTCACGAAGTACAACGACTAAACGTTGTCGACCACTGGTTTCCTGAAGCAGAGGTGCGTGGGTGCCCCGCAAGCGGCATCCACGCTTTTTCCCGGCATGCTCCACGCCGGGTCGCGTATCAGCTGACCGAGCCCATCGCCGATTGCTGATAGTTTTCCAGGCCGATCTTGTCGATCAACCCGAGCTGGATTTCCAGCCAGTCGATGTGATCCTCGGTGTCGTCCAGGATCTCGACGAAAATTTCCCTTGAGACAAAGTCCCGAACGGATTCGCAGTAAGCAATGGCTTCCTTGCACTGCGCCTGCGCAGTGCGTTCGAGTTTGAGATCGCACTCGAGCACTTCGCGAACGTCCTCGCCGATCAGGAGTTTGCCAAGGTCCTGCAGATTGGGCAGGCCATCGAGCATGAGTATCCGCTCGATCAGTTTGTCCGCGTGCTTCATCTCCTCGATCGACTCGTCGTATTCGTGTTTGCCGAGTCCTGCGAGACCCCAGTGTCCGTAAAGTCGTGCGTGCAAAAAGTACTGATTGATCGCCGTCAGCTCGTTCTTCAGTTCCGCATTGAGATATTCGATGACTTTCGGATCTGCTTGCATGACTCCCTCCGGGGCGCTGTGTCGGCACAATTACAACGAGCATAGACAGTTGACGCGCGCAGCGCACGAACGAGAGCATCAACGAGAAGAATTCAGCGTTTTACCGGCTCGATTTGCGCAGAGGAATGACGCTTTAAACCGTCCATTGGCGTGTGTTGTTTGCGAACCACCGGATCAGCGCTGTGAAAGTCCCGGCCTGCGATCGTGCCAGCGGATCGGGTATGATCGCCGCAAAATCGATCTATGTTTGTATTCGTTACGACTGAGTTCCATGGAAACAGATATGTCGACGTCAGAGCCGGACCGTGCAGGCTCCGCGCTTGAAGTCCTGCGAGTCTTTCTGAAGCTGGGCCTGACGTCCTTTGGCGGTCCCATCGCCCATATCGGCTACTTCCGTCGCGAGTTCGTCGAGCGGCGTCGCTGGCTCGACGACGCCACCTTCACGGATCTGCTCGGTCTCTGCCAGTTTCTCCCCGGTCCCGCCAGTAGTCAGACCGGATTTTCGATCGGTCTGCTGCGCGCCGGCTGGCGAGGCGGCCTGGCAGCCTGGTGCGGCTTCACGTTGCCATCCGTTGCACTCCTGATCGCTTTTGCCATCGTCGCGCCTGAACTCGGCGGCCCCGTGGGGAACGGGCTGATTCACGGACTGAAACTCGTCGCCGTTGCCGTCGTCGCGCAAGCCGTATGGGACATGGCGCGCCGCCTGTGCCCCGACCACCGCCGCGCCGGCATTGCACTCATTGCGGTCGTGCTTCTCGCTGTCGTGACGACGGCGTATGCACAGTTGATCGTCATCGTGCTCGGCGCGGCGCTCGGTATCCTGCTGTGCCGATCCACGACTTCGGAAACCATCGCCGGCACGCGTCAGCACACGCAGGAGTTTCGCGTGTCGCGTACCGCCGGTCTGGTCGCGCTCGTCCTCTTTTGCGCCCTGCTTTTCGGGCTTCCGGCGCTTGCCGCATTCGACACGACGCATACCGTCCGCGTGTTCGACGCCTTCTACCGCTCGGGCGCCCTCGTGTTCGGCGGCGGTCACGTGGTGCTGCCGTTGCTGCAGCGTGAGACCGTGGCGACGGGATGGGTCTCGCCGAACGACTTTCTTGCCGGCTATGGAGCCGCCCAAGCGGTGCCCGGTCCGCTCTTCACGTTCGCGGCTTTCCTTGGATGGATCATGAGCGGCCCATCCAGTCATGCGCTGGGCGCCTTCGTGGCACTAGCAGGCATCTTTTTACCAGGCCTGCTTCTAGTGCTCGCCGCGCTGCCTTATTGGCAAGCGCTTCGCGCCCATCCCTCCATGGCGGCCATGCTGGCGGGCGTGAATGCAGCCGTGGTCGGGCTGCTCGCCATGGCGCTCTATTCGCCGGTGTGGACGAGCGCCGTCCAGTCACGGATCGACTTTGCGGTCGCGGTCATCGGTTTCTTTTTGCTCACGCGCTGGAAGGTGCCGCCGCTCGTTGTCGTCGTGTTTTTGGCGGCGGCCGGCGTGGCCGAGATGCTTGTTCGTTGAGTGGCGAAGCTCACCCTCGCCAGGCTTGAAGAAACCTGAGCCAGGCCGTTGCGCCGGGATCGGCGTGACCGATACTGCGTTCCTGCACCCACGCCGCGCGTCCCTTCTTCGACTGCAACGCGGCCGTGGCGAGCACCTGTCGCTCCGCCGTGTCGATCATCGCGTCGAGGAGCGTGCGCGCGTCGGCGCCCAATTCGAACGCTTCGAGCGTATCGAGACTCGGCACGAGTGCATCGAGCACCGTCTTGTCGCCGAGCTGCGACTTGCCCCGCTCGGCTATGCGCGCTGCCACCGCGCGACCCATCGCGAGCGCTTCGGCCCGGCCCGCTGCATGGCTGCCCGTCACGGTCTTCGCCGCAGCGAGCAGCCCGCCGCCCACGAGCGCGCCGAACGTCGAAGGGTTCGCCGTCGAAAACGCCTTGCCCGTGGCGATCAGCACGTCGCCCAGCGCAGCGTCGGGCGGCAGCTTCGCAATGGCATCGGCTGCCGCGAGCGAGCCCGCCTTCACGGTGACGCCCAGGTCGCCGTCGCCGAGCGCGGCGTCGAGTTCGCGCAGTTCCTCCGCGCTGGCGGGCATCGCGTTCAACGCATCGATGAGCCGCGCCCGGACTTCGCTGACCGAAAGACTCATCGCGCACCTCCCTCGTCCACGCGCCAGCCTTCGCGCCAGAACGGCGAGCGCACCGGCGCATCGAGCAGCGTGTCGAGTTCCTCGTCGAGTTGCATCACGGAGATCGAGGCGCCCGCCATTTCGAGGCTCGTCACGTACTCGCCTACATAAGCACGCGCCACGCGCAGCCCGGCGGCGGCAACGGCCTGCGCGGCGCGCCGGTACAGCAGATACAGTTCTTCGAGCGGCGTCGCGCCTAGCCCGTTGACGAGCAGCGCCACGCTCGCCCCCGCCTTGGCCTGCAAGTCGCCGATTATCGCGCCCGCAAGCCGTTCGGCGATGGCATCCGCGCTCTCCAGTTTGCCGCGGTGCGTGCCCGGCTCGCCATGAATGCCGATGCCGATCTCCATTTCGCCTTCGGGCAGCGTGAACGTGGGCTTGCCTGCCGCCGGCAGGATCGTCGGCGAAAGGCCCACGCCCATCGTGCGCGTCGCGCCGTTCGCCTTCGCGGCAATGCGCGCGACTTCGTCGAGCGTGTCGCCGCGTTCGGCCGCCGCGCCCGCGCACTTGAAGCCGAACACCATGCCCGCTACGCCGCGGCGATCAGAAGCCCGCTCGGGCGGCGCGGAAGCGACATCGTCGGCAACGAGCACGGTGCGCGTCTCGATGCCGTCCGCGTCGGCCAGGTCCGCGGCGAGATCGAAGTTGAGGACGTCGCCGCCGTAGTTGCCGTACAGGTAGAGCACGCCCGCGCCGCCGTGCACCGCCTTGGTGGCCTCGTAGATCTGCTCCGACGATGGCGACGAAAACACGTTGCCCACTGCCACGCCGCTCGCGAGCCCCTTGCCCACGTAGCCGAGAAAGCCCGGCAGGTGCCCGGAGCCGCCGCCCGTCACGATGCCGACCTTGCCCGCGTTCGGCGCGTCGGCACGCACGAGCGCGCGGCGGTCGGCCGTGACCGGCTTGAGCCAGCCCGGATGGGCGAGCAGCAAGGCGTCGATCATCTCGTCGACAAATTGATCAGGATGATTAATGATCTTTTTCACGTGTCGCGCCTCCAGTAATGGGTGGCGTTCGCACCACCGCTCACGTTGACTTCTCCGTTCAAAGCTTGCGCCGTTGGCTCAGCGCGTCGAGCAAGACGGCCGCGAGAATCACGCCGCCCTGGATGAACTGCGTCCAGAACGGATTGACGCCGAGCAGCGAGAGCCCGACATTGATTACGCCGATCAGCACGACGCCAATGAACGTGCCGACGATCGAGCCGCGCCCGCCCGCGAGCGAGGTGCCGCCGATCACGACGCCTGCGATCACCTGCAGCTCCAGCCCGTTGGCCGCCGACGGCAACGCCGAATTGAGCCGCCCCGCGAGGACGATGCCCGCGATGGCAGCGGTCACGCCCGCTAACATGTAGGTAAGAAAGATCACGCGGCTCACCGGAATGCCCGCGAGCCGCGCCGCTTCCTTGTTGCCCCCCACGGCGAACACCTGGTGGCCGAATTCGGTCTTGCGCAGCAACACGTGGCCAATGACGAATACGGCCAGCATCACGAGCATCGGCGCGGGCAGGCCCGCAAACGTCTTCGCACCGAACGCGGTAAACACGGCGGGGAAGTCGAATTTCGTGCGCCCGTCCGAAATCGCGAGCGTAAGGCCGCGCCCCATTGCCATCATCGCGAGCGTGACGATGAACGGCACGAGCCGCAGCCACGCAATGCCAAAGCCGTTGAGCGCGCCCACCGCCGCGCCGGTGACGAGCGCGATCACGAGCCCTGCTACGCCGAGCCCGACCGCGTCCGGGCTCGCGCCGGCCATGACAGTCGCGGCCACCATGCCGCTCAGCGCGACGAGCGAGCCCACGGAAAGGTCGATGCCCGAGGTGATGATCACAAACGTGCCGCCCACTGCCGCGATGCCGACCACGGACACCTGCACCATGATGTTGGTGAGCGTGCTCGTGGTGAGAAATTCGGGCGACGCCAGCGAGAGCGCGATACAGATCAGCACGAGCGCCGCAATGAGCGGCCCCAGGCCGCTGCGCAGCTGGCGCAGCACGCGCTGTTGCAGGGTTGGTGTTTCTTCACGCGGTCGAACCGTGGTGGACGTCATGCTGCAACTCCGGTGGTAGCCCATTGAATGATCGTCTCCGAGCTCGCGTGCTCACGCGCGACTTCGCCGACGATGCTGCCGCGATACATCACGAGCACGCGGTCCGACATGCCGAGCAGTTCGGGCAGTTCGGAGCTCACGAGCACGACGGCCGCGCCCGCGCGCGCCATCGCGACGATATGTGCATAGATCTCGGTCTTAGCGCCGACGTCGATGCCGCGCGTGGGCTCGTCGAGCAGGATCACAGCCGGCGAGGTCGCGCTCGCGCGCCCGAGAATCACCTTCTGCTGATTGCCGCCCGAAAGGTTGCCGGTGAGCGACGTGACCGAAGGCGCGCGCACCGCGAAGCGCTCGACCGCCTCGCGCGCGAGGCGGCGCTTTCTCGCCGCGCTCACGAAGCCGCCGCGCACCAGCGCCCGCAGGCTCGAAAGCGCGACGTTTTCTTCGATGCTCGCGTCGAGCACGAGCCCTTCGAGCTTGCGGTCCTCGGCGGTGTAGACAATGCCCGCGCGCATGCCTTGCGCGGGCGAGCGCAGCGCGAGCCTGCGCCCGCGCAGCCGCAGTTCGCCACGGGTAAGCGGGAGCGCGCCGCAAAGCGTCTTCAAAAGCTCGGTGCGCCCCGCGCCCGCAATGCCACCGATGCCCACGATCTCGCCCGCGCGAATGCTGAAACTCGCGTCGCGCAGCACGGGCTCGCTCGCCACGTTGTGCGCTTCCAGCACGACGTCGCCATAGGGCCGCGCCTCCCACGGATAGAACGAGTCGAGATTGCGCGCGACCATTGCCTGAACGAGCGCCGGTTCGTTCCACTCCGGCATGGGCCGCGCGCCGACCGTCGCGCCGTCGCGCATCACCACGGCCGAATCGGCCAGTTCGAACACCTCTTCGAGATGGTGCGAGATGAAGATGATGCCCATGCCCGCCGCCCGCAGGCGCCGCACGACGGCGTAGAGATGCTCGATGTCGTGATGCTGGAGCGCGGCCGTGGGCTCGTCCATCACGAGTATGCGGGCGTCGCGCGCGAGCGCCTTGGCGACCTCCACGAGTTGACGCTTGTTGAGCGGCAGATCACCGAGGCGCATGGCGGGTGGCACGCCTTCCAGCCCGACCTGGGACAGCGCCTCGCGCGCCATGGCGTTGGCGCTGCGATGATCGACGAGGCCATAGCGCCGCGGCATGCGGCCAAGAAAGAGGTTTTCGGCCACCGTCATGTCGTTGACGAGCGAAAGCTCCTGATAGATCACGGCCACGCCCGCGTCGATTGCGGCCTGGGTGCCGCGCGCGAGTCGTACGCCGTCGATCTCGATCGTGCCTTCGTCCGGCTCGTAAGCCCCCGAGAGCGTCTTGATGAGCGACGACTTGCCCGCGCCATTCTCGCCGACGATCGCCATCACGTGCCCCGCGTGCAACTCGAGGCTCACGCCTCGCAGCGCCTTCACGCCGGGAAAGCTCTTCACGATGCCGTTCATGCGCAACAGCGGCGGCGCGTCTGTGCTGCCGCCCGCGCTGTTGTTCGCCTGCTGCGATACGTCCATTGCCGAACCTGATTCGCGTTTCATCCGTTCATCCCTGGCGCCGGCGCACGCGTCACGCGCGGCCGGCGCTTAAGACCGCCCGTTACTGCTTGACTTCGAGCGCCCACAGACCGTATTGCTTCACGCCGTCCGAATCGATATTCGACTTGTCGATCAGATAGGTCGGCCACGCGTAATTCGAGGGCACGTCCTTCTTCGCCTCGTAGTCGGTAATGAACGTCATCGCCTTGGCGGACATGCCGATCGGGTTCTGCGAGATCGTCGCGTCCTGCTTGCCCGCACGGATCGCAGACAGCGCCTGCGCCGTGCCGTCCGCGCCGATCACCATGATGTGGGCGGGGTCGCCGAGCGGCTTGTAGCGGCCCGCATTGTCAATGGCTTTTTCCGCGCCCACCGTGTTGTCGTCGTTCGCGCCGAATACCGCGTCGATCTGCGGATACTTCTGCAGAATGCTCGTCATCGCGTTGAGCGACTTCTCCTGGTCGAAGCCACCTTCCTGACGCGCGACGACCTTGATGTCGGGATACTTCGCGATCTCCTCCGAGAAGCCCTTCTCGCGATCGGTCGCCGCCGTCGTGCCGATGAGGCCGATCAGATCGACCACGTTGCCCTTGGGCGAGCCATAACGCTTGCTCAACTGGTCGGCGATCCACTTTGCGCCGGTGGCGCCAAGCGCTACGTTATCCGAAGCAACGAACGAGGTTACCTTGCCGCCGTCCGAGCCGCGGTCGAGCATGAAGACCGGCACGTTCATCGAATTGGCCTTCTCGACCGCCGGGATGATCGCCTTCGAATCGATCGGGTTGAGCACGATCGCCTGCACGCCCTGGCTCAGCAGATTGAGCGTGTCGTTGACCTGCTGCTGCGCGTCGCCGTTCGCGTTCGTTTGCACGAGATCGAAGCCCTGCTTATCCGCGCCGCGCTCCACACCATTCTTCAAGCCGACGAAGAACGCGTTATTGAGCGTGGCGATCGAAAAGCCTACCTTGATCTTCGTGACTGCCGGCGCCGCGGCCGCGGCCTGCGCCGGTGCACTCGCCGCGGCGGCGTCGGACGCAGCCGCGCTGGTCGAAGGCGACTCGCTCTTCGAGCAGCCTGCCAGCATTGCCGCGGCGGCGAACATCGTCACGCCGGCCGTAGCTCCCATGCGCGCGCTGCGCGCCACCCAACTGTCGAACCCTGCTGAACTCCACGCCATCACCGTCTCCTGTCTTTGATCTGCTGGTTTTTGACTGACCTGCGAACCGCCAACCGACTGCGTAATCGTTTGTACCGCGTGTGTTTTGCAATGCAACGACTGCCTGGACGCGCGCGAGCGCGTATTACTTGCGCGGGCCGTAGCCCTTGAACTTCTCGATGACTTCCTCCATTTGCGCGTCGGAAAGCAGCGGCGGCTCGCCGAGCTGGCAGGCCAGCAAATATTGCTTTGCGAGCACCTCCACTTCGTTCGCCAGCCACAACGCCCGCGCGAGATCGCGCCCGAGCGCGATGACGCCGTGATGCGCGAGCAGGCACGCGAGCCGCTCGTGCAGCGCTTCGAGCGCGTGATCGGAGAGCGCCTGGCTGCCGAAAGTCGCGTACGGCGCGCAGCGAATCGAATTGCCGCCCGCCGCGGCCACCATGTAGTGATGCGCGGGTATGCCGCGACTGTGAATTGCGAGCGCCGTCGCGGCTTGTGAATGCGTATGGACCACGGCGTTCACGTCGGCGCGCGCGCGCAGGATGTCGCGATGAAAACGCCACTCCGACGAGGGGCGTTGCGCTTCGAAGAGCGGATCGTCGTCGCGCACGTCGAGCGGCATCCAGACGATGCGCTCGCGTGTGAGCGCGGCGCTCGGCACGCCGCTCGGGGTAACCAGAAGTCCGTCATGCCAGCGCGCGCTCACGTTGCCCGAGGTGCCCTGATTGATGCCGAGACGCTCCATTTCGCGCGCGGTATCGACGATCTGCTGGCGCATTTCGGTTTCCGCCCGCACATCGCGCGCACGTTCCGCCGTTTCGCCCGCACGACGCCCTTCGCTCGCGCCGCTCACGCTGCGGCTCCGTTAGCGAAGAGTGCGGCAAGGCTCTCCTCGAACGGCGCGCGCACGATGCCGCGCTCCGTCACGATGCCGGTCACGAGTGTATGGGGCGTGACATCGAACGCGGGGTTGCGCACCTGAATGCCTTCAGGCGCGGTGCGCTGTCCCGCGAGATGCGTCACTTCCGCCGCTCCGCGCTCCTCGATCACGATGTCCGCGCCGCTGGGGGTGCGCAGATCCAGCGTGGACGAAGGACACGCCACATAAAACGGAATGCCGAAATGCTTCGCCGCGATCGCCACGCCGAGCGTGCCGATCTTGTTCGCGACGTCGCCGTTCGCGGCCACGCGATCGGTGCCGACGATCACGAGATCGATGAGCCCCTGGGCCATCAGGGTCGGCGCCATACTGTCGGTGATCAGCGTGACGTCGAGCCCCGCTTGCTGCAGTTCGTAAGCGGTGAGCCGCGCGCCTTGCAGGAGCGGCCGCGTCTCGTCTGCGTAGACGCGAAACGCGACGCCGTCGCGGTGCGCGCAATAGAGGGGCGCAGTCGCCGTGCCGATACCCGCCGTAGCCAGTGCACCGGCATTGCAGTGCGTGAGCACGCCGCTGCCGGGTGCGATGAGCGCACGTCCGGCTTCGCCGATCCGCGCGCACAATTCGATATCTTCTTGATGAATGCGCTTAGCCTCGGCAACGAGCGCTTCATAAAGCGCGGCGCCCGTCGCACCGGACTCGGCGCGTGCGCGCGAGAGCATCCGCTCCAGCGCCCAACGCAAATTCACAGCAGTGGGCCGCGCGCTGTCCAGAAACGCGGCGTGCGCTTCGAGACGCGCGAGGAACGTATCGCGCGGATCGGTTGGCTCGTGCCGCATCGCCACACACAGGCCATAGGCGGCCGCCACACCGATCGCAGGCGCGCCGCGAACGCGCAGCTCGTGTATCGCGCGCCAGACCGCCTCGACACTGCCCACGGCTTCGACCACACATTCGCGCGGCAAACGCGTCTGGTCGAGCAGATAAAGGGTGCCGTCGCGCCACTCGATGGTGGGCGGAAGACTCGATTGTTGCGCCTGCAACGTCATACGTTCTCCGTCGATGCCGGTTGTCCGGGCTCTGCCGCTCATACGGCAGCCTGTGTTCGATTACGCCGGTTCGATGAGCACCTGAGCGGCCAGCGCGGTAACCGCCTCGATCGACGCCAGCTCGCGCCGCCCGACCAGCAGCGCTTCGGCGAGCTTCAGGCAGCGCACTTCCACGCGCGCGCGCACCGTATCGTCCTCGATACTCGTAATTTCCGCCACCTTCGCCATGCCGACGATGCGGCGGATCATCTTGCAGCCCGCAAAGCCGAGCGTGTCGGCGAAGAGGCGTTTGATGAAATCGTCGCGGAAGGCCTCCGCCGCACGCGTGCCCGCCGGCCCGCCAATATACGCGTGGCCGGTCTCGCGCTCGTGCAGCCGCCAGGTCTGCGCAAACTTCTTCGCGAAGGCGTTCCACACAGCCTCGACCTGTTCGAGCAGCCAGCCCTGGTAGGCGGCCGGGTCGCGTCCCGTCTCGCGGTCGTGCCAGTCGCGCGCGTAATACGCGAGCAGCAGGTTCGCAATGAACGCGCCCGTGTCGAAGCCCATCGGCCCATAGAACGCGAACTCGGGATCGATCACATACGTCTCATGCTCGTTCGCCATGATCGAGCCGGTATGCAGGTCGCCGTGCACGAGCGTTTCCGCATGGTTCATAAAGGCCCACTTCATCTCGCCTGCCGCGAGCCTCAGCGGCTCGTGCGTGCGCAGCCGTTCGATTGCAGCAACCGGCAGCGCGGGGCTGTAGACATTCGAGGGATGATCTTCGAACGGAAACGTGAAGACGAGTTCCTCGGTAATCTTGCACAATTCCGTGTTGATGTCGCCGCCGACGGCCGCTTTCTTGGCATCCGGCGCCAGATAGAGATCGGACCCGTGAAAGAGCGTGCGGGCCAGAAACGTGGAAATGTGATCGGCGAGCCGCGGATATACGATGCCGTCTATCAGCCCCCCGCGCAGCACGCGATGCGAATCGAGCCGCTGCATCACCATCAGGAACTTCTCGCTATCCGCGTGAAAGACGCTCGGCACGTGCTCGGGGCACAACGCGCCGAAGCGGCGCAACGCCGCCACTTCGCGCTCCATGCGCTCGCGCGGCAAGGGCCACGTTTCGCCAACCAGCCGCAGGTACGGCGGCGCCTGCTTCACGACGACGCTCAAGCGCGGGTCACGCGTGCTGCTCACGAAGTAGACGTAGTTCAGGTTGCCGTCGCCCACTTCGACGACCTGCAATTCCCTGTCGTCGCCAAGCCTTGCACAAACGGCCGGAATGCCCAGCAGATACTCGGTCAATTCGGCAGAGCTGAAAGCTTCGAAGTGCATACGTTCTTCCTGTCCGGAAATGGGCCGCTGGCCCGCCTAACGTCGCTTGCGCACGAGATCGAACTTGAAAATGCTGGCGTTGTAGTAGTCGTTGCTGTAGCAGACCGCGCGGCCGGTCTCGTCGAAATCCACTTCGTCGATCAGCAGGAACATGCCGATGTTCTCCTGCAATTCCGGCAAATCCCGCGGGGTGAGAACGGTCGGCTGGATCGAACTATGGGTGTGGGAGAGCCGAACGCCCGCGCGCTCCAGCGTGCCGAACAGCGACTCGCCCAGTTCCTGCCCTTCGAGCAGCGCCCTGGGCACGATGTCGATGCAGTAAGCGGCGATTGCATCGTCGGCGCGCCGCACGCGCTCGAAGCGCACGCAGGGTTCGCCTTCGGCGATGCCGAGCTTTTGCGCGAGGCTGCCGGAAGCCGCGATCGTCCGCACCTGCAGACGGCTCGTGGAAGGCACTGCACCAACACTGCGTATCATGTCCGTCACAGACATCAGATCATCCAGACCGCCTTGCAGCTTGAGCGTGATTTGTCTGACGAAGGTCCCCTTGCCGTGCACGCGGGTGAGCAGACCGTGGGAAATCATCTGCGCGACCGCCTCCCGCAGGCTCGAGCGGCCCACGCCCAACAGCTCGCAAAGTTCGGGCTCCGGGGGGATTTGATCGCCCGGCTTGAGCGAGCGCTCGCGGATCATTTCCAGCAGCGAATCCTGGATTCGCTCGCACATCGACTGATCGACGCTCAGGCGCATGGCTTCCGCAAGATTGCGTGGGTTGGCGACATTGGGCTCCAATCTACATCAGACGTCTGATGTTATGGGCTCGTGGTTTTCCCTTTCATGCGGCGCAACACATCGAGAAGTGTGGGGCGCGCTGCGCTATTTGACGCTCACCGAAAGCGGCACCGACTCGAGCAGATCCTCGATCCCGAGCCACAAGATCTGCAGGCCGATGCACAGCAGCACAAACGCGAGCAAGCGCATGAGCACTTCGGTCCCGACCGGTCCGAGCCGCTTGCCGACATGCCCCGCGAAGCGCACACACAGATAGATGCAGCCGCAAAGAACGACCAGGGCGAGCAGCACGCCGACGACATTGACGAGTTGCACGTGACCGCGCGGCCGACCCGTACCAAGCGCAATCGCGACCGCAATCGACCCCGGTCCGACAGTGACCGGCAGCGTGAGCGGATAAAACGCCATGGCGCGCAGCGTCGCCTGGCGCGCCGAATCCGGCGGCGCCTGCGAGTGTGCCGCCTCCGCGCCTTCGCGCGATTTGTGAAGCAGGTTCCAGCCGGCGAACGCGATGACCAGCCCGCCCGCAACCCGCAACACGGGTATCGATATGCCGAAGAACGAGAGCACATAGGCGCCCATGAGCAGCGCCCCGAGCAGAATGAACAGGCTGTTGATGGCAATGATCCGCGCGAGAAATGCGCGTTCGCCGGCCGTCGCATGCGGCAGCATGCTCAGCACGATGAACCCCGCCGCGGGCGGATTGATCACGGGAAAGAGTCCCGCGAAGACGAGCAGGAAGGTGTCGGAGAGTTGATTGAGCATCCCTGTTCCCCCTTGGCATGACGGAGTATACGGACCCGCTCGCCGCCCGTTCAATACGACGATGATCCCACTGAATGACGATTATGGAACCGGAATGGAACTTCATCGGTCGATCCCGCTCGAACAATGCCGCCAAAATCTCGACGCGCACAGCGCAGACCCAACGTTCAAGCCCATCCGTCGATGCCTTTCGCTTCCCGACTTCGATTGCTGCCCAGCCTGCTCGCCCTGATTGTCGCGGCCCTCGCGGCAGGCGCGGTTCCAGCCAGCGCCCATGCCGCCGCTCATCGCAGCGTGGCCGAAAGAACCCACCACGCAACGGCCACGAAGAAGAAGAGAGTCGCGCACAAGACGAAGCCCGCGCATCGTTCGATGCCCGCCGATGCGCCCTCCACCAAACTCTCCGGGCCGAAGCGCCGCACCAAACGCGCGAAGCCCAGACATGGGCCGCCGCCCGCGCCGCAACACGCCGTGCACGCGAGCGCCAAAAACGCGCACGCTCCTCGCCTGCTCGCCCGCTGCGGCTTTACGCCGGCGTCGCGCAAGCAGCTCTTTTCGCATGCCGTCTACGTTGTGGACGAAAACACCCACACGCCGCTCTACGCGCGCCATGCCGACACGGTGGCGCCCATCGCATCGGTGTCGAAGCTCATGACGGCCATCGTCTGGCTCGATAGTGCGCATGCGCCCCTGCAACAGCGGCTCTCAGTCACGGCCGCCGATCTCGACACGCTCAAATTCACGCATTCGCGCCTCGGCGTGGGCGCGTCGCTCACGCGCGCGAACATGCTGCACGTTGCGCTGATGTCGTCGGAAAACCGTGCGGCTTCGGCGCTCAGCCGCGATTATCCAGGCGGCCAGCCTGCGTTTATCGCGGCAATGAACGCGAAAGCGCAGCGCCTCGGCATGAAGCACACGCATTTCGTCAACGCGACGGGACTCTCGCCGCAGAACGTTTCAACCGCGCGCGAACTGGCGAGCCTCGTGCGCGCAGCCGATGGCTACCCGCTCATTCGCCGCTATTCGATCGATCATGAGGAACGCATGGCCACTGGCCAGGGGCAGTTGCAGTATGTGAACAGCAATCGTCTGGTGCGCTACGGGCAGGTCCGCGCGAGCGTGCAGAAAACCGGCTTCATCAACGAGGCCGGCCACAATATGGTGATGCGCGTGATGGTGCACGGCCGGCGGCCCGTGATCGTCACAATGCTAGGGAGCGCCACGCCCGAGGGTTCTCGTCTGGACGGCGTGCGCATCGCGCACTGGCTGTCGTGCTCCTTGCGCTGAGCGCGCGCGCGTCAGGAATTCTTTACATCAACGCCCTGCGCTCGCCGAGCGCATTCCAGCGGCGGATGGCGCGGCTTTCGTGGTCGAAGCCGAGAATGCTCACCGAAGCCGTGTCGAGATACAGATGCTCGCCGAGCGCCGCCGAACCGGAAGCCCAGCAGCCCCCCAACGCGCGCAGGAAATGCGCGTGTGAAAAGAGTGCCACGCGGCCCCGCATGGCCAGCAGGCCCTCGATTACCGACGCCGCCCGCGCCTGAACCCGCGCGAGATCCTCGCCATGCGCGATGGGCGAATGCCACACGCTCCAGTCAGGTTCGGTCTTGCGGATATCCGCTGTCTTGAGACCTTCGTAAATCCCGTAGTCCCACTCGTGCAAGTCGGCCGAAATCGTCATCTGATCGCCGAGGCCCGCGAGCTGGCAGGTCTCGATGGCCCGCGCCATCGGGCTGCAAAGCACCGCGTCGAAGTGCTGTGCGGCGAGCGACGGCGCCAGCGAGCGCGCCTGCTCGCGTCCGTGACCGGTGAGCGCGATATCGGTGCGGCCGGTGTGCTGCCCGGAGAGGCTCCATTCCGTTTCACCATGACGGATCAACCAGACTTCGCGCAGTCCGGAGGACACACTGGCAGGATTGGCAGACATCGGGAGCTCCACGTTCGTGCCCCGCGCGGAACACACGGGATGCCTGCAGCATACCTGTTCTGAGGGCTTTTCGCCGTGCCGCTATCCTCCTGTTGCACATGGCAAAATGAAGGCAGATCGAAAGCGACGAGGCTGTCATGCCGCGCCGCTATTTATTTGCACTCCGTAGTAATGTGATTCAGAAAAGATGCGAGATGCCAGGCACGGCAAGCGTTTGCGAAGAATGCGGGGTCGTGACGGAAATGCCGGGCCAGCTCATCATCGCCTGGCCGTGGTTCTTCAGATAACCCGCACGCGCGTAAAGGCTCGTGCGCTTCGATATCTGATGATCGTAGCCAAGCTCCACACCCAGCGTCTCGTCGCTAACGCCGTGAATGTTGCGCTGAATACCGGCGATCTGGATCGCGTCGAACGAGGTGGCCTGAATCGTCGCGCCAACCTCCGTGACGTTATACGCATTCGCGGTGCCGAGCGCAGCAGCGAGTGAATGCGACGGTGGCATTTTCGGCCTCGCATACGAATAGTTCGCCTGCAGCCGCCGTTGTTCAGGTACTGGAAAAACGTGTCGGCCACGCCGTAGAGCGTCACGCTCGTCTGGGCGCAAGCGGCGCTCGCGGCCATTGCGAACGTCGCGCCCATCACACCCTGGCTAATCAGCTTCAAACGCATGCATGTCTCCTCTTCTATTGTCGGTATCCGCTCGTTGGCGGAATGGATTGCACTGCGAATTACCAGGAACCCGGCCGAGATAATCTTTCGGTCGAATCGGGCACGCGGATGTCAGCGCGCCCCGCGGCCCTCCTTTGTGGGCTGCAGCCACAGAAAGCCCGCCACGGGCGATGCGCGTCGAAACGTTGCGCCTGAGCAGCGCGTGCGAGAGCGTGGCCAGCGCGAACCCGACCGGCACCTGCAAAAGCACCTGGAGACCGAACAGCCAGCCTGCGCGTGCGGGCGGCAAGCCCAGTCCGAGGCGGAAATACACGGGCATCCACGTGATGCCGCAGGCGACGACTGCATAGCCCGCGAACGACTGGAACAAGACGGTCAGCACCGTGGCGCTGCCGAAGTGCGAGCGCAGCACACGCCAGCCGGGCGTGACCGCGCGCTGCGCATGGCGAGCCACGAAGGCTTCGTGCGCGCGTTCCTCGATGAAGGTGAAGCATTGATGCGCCTGCTTGGCGCATGGGCCGAGCGCCGTCCCACGCAAATCGGCTCACTTGGCGTGGTGCCCGCGTTCGTCGCGCAGTTGCTGGACGGCGTGGCGTCCGCCCGCGCGCGCATGGCGGGCTCAACGGGTGCCGCCGATCTTTCGCCCTACGCCGCGGACTCTCCCGCCGACGCGCTCACGGCGCGCGAACTGGACATGCTAAGGATGCTTTCGGCCGGCCACCGCAACCGCGTGATCGCGGAGAAGCTGTTCGTCTCCGAGCTGACGGTGAAGTCGCATCTTCGCAAGATCAACGCCAAGCTCGGCGCGGGCAATCGTACCCAGGCAGTCGCCATCGGCCGTGCGAAAGGGCTGATTCCTTGATTGTGGATCTCGTCGGCCTGAGCGCCGAACGCGCCACGCGCGGACAGCATGACGCCGCCCCTTTCGAGGCGGCGGCGCGGTGGGTTAGCGATCGTTTATCAGTGATGGCGCTTCGTGTCCTTCTCCACGTCCTTTGCGGCCTCCTTCATGTCACCAACGTTCTTGCGTGCCTGGCCAGCACCCTGCTGGAGGTCCCCCTTCACTTCGCGCGCCGGGTTGTCGGTTGCGCGGCCTACGGCCTCATTGACCTTGCCCTTCATCTTTTCAGCCGTGCCCTTCACCTGGTCCTTGTTCATGGTCACACTCCACGTAAAAGCGACGGTGTGTCGCGACGCTTCACAGAGCGCATGCACCGTGCCCGCGGTTCCGGCGCCCGTATTCGGGGACGCAACGTCACACGTCAGTCGTGCGCCATGGCGCGGTCGATCGAGATCTGCGTGGGCATCATGTTGACGTTTGCGTTGTGCATGACCCACAGCGAAAGCCCGACGATCACCGCGATCAGGAACGCCGTGCAGATGAAGATGCCCGTGTTGGCGCGCTGGCTGCGCGATGCGCCGATATGCAGGAAATACACGAGTTGCACGATGAGCTGCGCGATACAGAGCACGACGATGGCCGCAAGCCCGAAGGCCGGCGAAACGACTCGAAACATCACCACGCCGAACGACGCGAGCGTCAGCACGAGCGAGAGCACCGTGCCGATCATGTAGCCCTTGAAACTGCCGTGCGACGCGTCATGCACGGCGTGGTGGGTGGCATGGGACTGGCTCACAGGAAACCTCGCAGGTAAACAAACGTAAATACACAGATCCACACGAGATCGAGAAAGTGCCAAAAGAGGCTCAGGCAGGCGAGGCGGCGGCGGATCGTACCGGTCAGACCGAACTTGAAGGTCTGGTGCATCATGATCGCGATCCACAACAGACCCGCCGTGACGTGCAGCCCGTGCGTGCCGACCAGTGTGAAGTACGCCGAAAGGTAGGCGCTCGTGCCGGGCCCCGCCCCATCGGCGATGAGCTTGGCGAACTCGTTCACCTCCATCGCGACGAAGCCCGCCCCGAACAGGAACGTGACGGCGAGCCACACGATCACCTGGCCGCGCCGCTGCGCGTAGAGATTCAGCATGGCCATGCCGAAGGTGACGCTGCTCGCAAGCAGCAGCAGCGTTTCACCGAGCACGTAGGGCAGTTCGAATAGTTCCTTCGCGCCCGGACCGCCTGCCGTCGCATTCGCGAGCACGCCGAACGTGGCGAAGAGCGTCGCGAAGATGAGGCAGTCGCTCATCAGGTAGATCCAGAAGCCCAGCGTGGTTCTGGTGCTGTCGTCGTGATCGTGACCATGAGCATGAGCATGACCATGGGCGTGAGTAGTAGCAGCGTGAGCCATGGTTTATGCCATCTCCTCGATGTGCTCGGATTGATCGAAACGCTGGATGCCGAGTTGCCTGAAGCGCGCGTTCTCGATGCGCTCGACCTCGGCGGCCGGAACCCAGTAATCCACGTCCTGGTTGTACGTGCGCGCGATGAACGTGACGATCATGCCGATGAGTCCCGCCGCCGCGAACAGCCACATGTGCCACACGATCGCAAAGCCGAACAGCAGGCTGAACGCGGCGATGATGAAGCCCGCGCCGGTGTTGCGCGGCATATGAATGTCCTCGTACTTCGCCGGCTGCACGTAGGCGCGGCCCGCTTCCTTGTTGTCCCAGTGCTGCTCCGTCGAAGTGATCTCCGGCAGCACGGCGAAGTTGTAGAACGGCGCAGGCGAAGCGGTCGACCACTCGAGGCTGCGGCCATCCCACGGGTCGCCGGTCACGTCGCGGTTGGCCTCGCGATCGCGCAGGCTCACCACGATCTGCACGATGAACGAGAGAATGCCGAGGCCCACGAACACCGCGCCCACGAGCGCCACCACGAGCCACGGATGCCACTCGGCCACCTCATAATGATTCATGCGGCGCGTCATGCCTTCGAAGCCGAGGATGTAGAGCGGCGTGAACGCGAGCCAGTAGCCAATCAGCCAGCACCAGAACGACACCTTGCCCCAGAACTCGTTGAGCGTGAAGCCGAACACCTTGGGGAACCAGAAGCTCACGCCCGCCAGACAGCCGAATACCACCCCGCCGATGATCACGTTATGGAAGTGCGCAACGAGAAAGAGCGAGTTGTGCAGCACGAAGTCCGCGCCCGGCACGGCCAGCAGCACGCCGGTCATGCCGCCCACGGCGAACGTCACCATGAAGCCGATGGTCCAGAGCGTGGCGCTGTGATAGCGGATGCGCCCGCGATACATCGTGAAGAGCCAGTTGAAGAGCTTCACGCCGGTCGGGATCGAAATGACCGTGGTCATGATGCCGAAGAACGCATTGACGTTCGCGCCCGAGCCCATCGTGAAGAAGTGGTGCAGCCACACGAAGAACGAGAGGATGCCGATCGACGACGTGGCGTAGACCATCGACTTGTAGCCGAACAGCGGCTTGCCCGAGAACGTCGCGATGATTTCCGAGTACGCACCGAACGCAGGCAGGATGAGGATGTAGACCTCCGGGTGACCCCAGACCCAGATCAGGTTGATGTACATCATCGCGTTGCCGCCCAGCTCGTTCGTGAAGAAGTGCATGTCGAAGTAGCGGTCCATCGTGAGCAGCGCGAGCGTGGCGGTGAGCACCGGGAACACCGCGACGATCAGGATGTTGGTGATGAACGCCGTCCACACGAACACCGGCATCTGCATCATCTTCATGCCCGGCGCGCGCATGCGCAGGATCGTGACGATGAAGTTGATGCCCGAGAGCGTGGTGCCGAGACCCGATAGCTGCAGCGACCATATGTAGTAGTCCATACCGACTGTCGGACTATAGCCAAGCTCCGATAGCGGCGGATACGCCACCCAGCCCGTGGCCGCGAAATCGCCCACGAACATGGAGACCATCACGAGCACCGCGCCCACGACCGAAAGCCAGAAGGAGAGCGAGTTGACGAACGGATAGGCCACGTCGCGCGCGCCGATCTGCAGGGGCACGACCACGTTCATCAAGCCGAGAATGAGCGGCGTCGCCACGAAGAAGATCATGATGACGCCGTGCGCCGTGAAGATCTGGTCGTAGTGATGCGGCGGCAGATAGCCCGCGGCGTCGCCATACGCGAGCGCCTGTTGCGCGCGCATCATGATCGCATCGGCGAAACCGCGCAGCAGCATGACGACCGCGAGAATGATGTACATGACACCGATGCGCTTGTGATCGACCGACGTGATCCACTCGCGCCACAAATAGCCCCACTTGCCCGCGATCGTGATCGCGGCGAGCAAGGCGAGGCCGCCGAGCGCCACGACGGCGCCCGTGCCCATGATGATCGGCTCGTGCCAGGGAACGGCGTCGAGCGTGAGTTTTCCGAACATGGTGTGATTACTCCGCTGCCAGGATGGCGCTACGGTTGAGCGTGAGCGCCGGGGCGCCTGTGCCAGGGACTGCGCTGGGGGCTGTGCCCGGGACCGCGGGGACCGTGCCGCAAATCGGGTTGCCGTGCACGTCCCGCATGTATTTGCCGACCACGCCGTCGAACAGGCCCGGCGCGACGTTCGAATAGAGCGTCACTGGGGTCTTTTCGCCGGGCAACGCGAGCTGTTCGTAGGCCGCCCGGCTCAGCATCGTGGGCGATGCCTTCGCCTGCGCGATCCAGGCGTCGAAGTCGGCGCGGCTCTTGGCCAGCGTTTCGAAATGCATGTCGGAGAAGCCCGGGCCGCTGAATGCCGCCGACCGGCCCGCATAGATGCCGGGCTCGTTCGCGATGAGATGCAGCTTCGTCTGCATGGCCGGCATCGCATACACCTGACTGCCCAGCTGCGGGATGAAGAACGAATTCATCAGCGACTCGGCGGTGAGGTTGAACTCGACGGGCGTATCCACGGGAATCGCCAGCTGGTTCACAGAGGCCACGCCGTAATCCGGATAGATGAAGAGCCACTTCCAGTTGAGCGCAACCACGTCCACGCGCACGGGTTTCGTCTGCGATTCGATCGGGCGATACGGGTCGAGTGAATGCGTCGTGCGCCAGATCAGCACGGCGAGCGTGAGCACGATCACGCAGGGAATCGTCCACACCACCACTTCGATGACCGTGGAATGCGACCAGCGCGGCGCGTAAGTCGCGTTCGGGTTGGAGGCGCGATAGCGCCACGCGAACCATAACGTGAGCACGATCACGGGGATCACGACGAGCAGCATCAAGCCGAGCGCGATCAGGATCAGATTCTTTTCCTGCACGCCGATTTCGCCCTTCGGGGCGAGCAGCGCCATGTTGCAGCCGCTGAGCAGCACGAGCGGGATGCCCGCCGCGCCGAGAGCGGCGCGCCGCAGAAAGCGGGTAATGCGGAGTGGACGTGATGAAGAAGGCGGGCCGGCGGTAGCGGCCCGCCCCGAGCGAGGGTCTGGATTGCGCATGTCTGGTTCCAAGGTTGACGTTCGCGCAAACCCATCCATACGTGCTCACTCTGCTGCCGCACGAGCGGCCTTGGAGGGCCGCCGCAGAAGCCATACATAGCCTATATGTATGGATTTACGCGCTTCATGCACGCATGCTAGAGTAAGACATGACGCATACATCCGCGACAGAATGACACACGACCAACCTGCTGAAAGCGCCGGAGATATCAATGCATGGGCCACGGCGATGCAGTCCGGCAACGGCCCGCGCTACCTGCGGCTCGCCGATTTCATCGAAGCCGCGGTGGCGCATGGCACGCTGCGCCCCGGCGAGCGCGTGCCCGCGCAGCGCAGTCTCGCCAACCTGCTTGCGGTCGATCTCACCACCGTCACGCGCGGCTTCAACGAAGCCCGGCGGCGCGGCCTGATCGAGGCGCGCGGGCCGCTGGGCACCTTCATCGCCGCGCCGCGCGCCGAGTTGCTCCAACGCGTGGACCTCAGCATGAACATCCCGCCTGCGCCCGCCGACCTCGACATGAACGCGCTGCTGCGCGAAGGCATGGCGCGCGTGCTGGTGCGCAGCGACGCCGATCTGCTCATGACTTACCACATGGGCGGCGGCGGCCGCGCCGACTGGCAGGCGGGCGCGAAGTGGCTGCAGCCCGTGCTCGGCCACGTGGCGCCCGATCGCGTGGTGGTCTGTCCCGGCGCGCAGGCGGCGCTGGCCGCGCTGATCCTCGCCTTCACGCAGCCGGGCGAGGTCATCCTCGCCGAGCCGCTGCTCTATCCGGGCATGCCGCACGCGGCGGCACAACTGGGCCGCCGCATCGCCCCCGTTGCCGTGGATGACCACGGCATGCGCCCCGACGCGCTCGAAGCGGCTTGCCGCAAGCACGCGGCGCGTTTCATCTACGTGAACCCCACGTTGCAGAACCCGACGACGGCGACCATGCCGGAGCCACGCCGCCTGGAAATCCTGCGGGTGGCGCAGCGCTGCGGCGCGTTGATCGTCGAAGACGATCCTTACTGGCGTTTCGCGCCCGATGCGCCAGCGCCATTTGCCCGGCTCGCGCCCGCTCAGGTCTGCTATCTCGCGACGCTTTCCAAGACGCTCTCGCCCGGCCTGCGCACGGCTTATCTCGCGCTGCCCGACGAAGACGCGCGCACCCGCCTCGTGACCGCGCTGCGCACGTTCTCGCTGATGGCCGCGCCGCTCACCAACGCGCTCGCCACACACTGGATCGAGGAAGGCGTGGCCGAGCAGATCTTCGCGGACGTGAAGGCCGAAGCGCGCGAGCGCCAGCGCATCGCGGCGCATACGCTGGGATCGTCGGCGGGCGCGGGCATTCACCTCTGGTACACGCTGCCCCGCTACTGGCAGGCGCGCGAGCTGGCCGCGGCCGCGAGCACCGAAGGCCTCGCCGTGGCGCCCTCCACGGCTTTCCAGCAAGGCCCGGAGACCGCGAACGCGATCCGCATTTCTCTGGGCGCGACGGGCGGGCGCGAACAATTGCAGGCCGCGCTGCGCAAGCTCTCGGCGCTGCTCGCGAACGACCGCAGCGCGCAGGCGCAAGTCATCGTGTGACGGCGCTTGCCGCGATCTTCCCTGGCACCGTAATTGCTGCGGTGTATCGTTTCCCCTGCTTCAGCGCGGCTGCGCGGCCATGCCCACATAATGGCAAAGACGCGGCGCAGCGGCGCAAGTACACTCGTCGCAGCAGGCGGCGACCCGATTCGAGTAACCGCGCCCGCAAGGGCGCCCCAAATACGGGAGATACGACGATGGCAAACGAGCAAATGCTTGCGCAGATGCGCGACAAACCGGGCTTCATCGCCGCGCTGGATCAGAGCGGCGGTTCGACGCCTGGCGCGCTGCGCCAGTACGGCATCCCCGAAAGCGCGTATAGCGGCGACGCCGAAATGTTTCGCCTCATCCACGAAATGCGGGTGCGCATCGTCAGCGCCCCCGCATTCACGGGCGAGAAGGTAATCGGCGCGATCCTGTTCGAGGCGACCATGGACGGCCAGGCGCAAGGCAAGCCGGTGCCCGACTTCCTCTGGAACGAACGCCGCGTCGTGCCCTTCCTCAAGGTCGACAAGGGGCTGGAGGCCGAGTCCGACGGCGTGCGCCTCATGAAGCCGATTCCGGGCCTGGACGCCCTGCTCGAACGTGCGGTGACGGCCGGCATTTTCGGCACCAAGATGCGCTCGGTGATCGAGCACGCTTCGCCTTCCGGCATCGCTTCCATCGCCGCGCAGCAGTTCGCATTCGGCGCGCAGATTTCCGCGCACGGACTCGTGCCGATCCTCGAGCCCGAAGTCTCCATCAAGGCCCCCGACAAGGCCAAGGCCGAGAAGCTGTTGCGCGACGAACTGCTCAAAGGGCTCGACGCGCTGCCCGCCTCGCAGAACGTGATGATCAAGCTCACGATTCCCGATACGCCCGACTTCTACCTGCCGCTCATCGAACATCCGCGCGTGGTGCGCGTGGTGGCGCTCTCGGGCGGCTACTCGCGTACTGACGCGTGCGAGCGTCTCGCCAAAAACCATCGCATGATTGCAAGCTTTTCGCGCGCGCTGATCAACGACCTCACGAAGTCGATGAGCGACGCCGAGTTCGATGCCGCGCTCGCCGCGAGCATCGACGAAATCTGGAAGGCTTCGGTGCGGAAGGACTGAACCCGGCCTGAACTCGGCCTCAAGCCGCGCCGGGCGCCGGGCGCCGCGCCCGGCACGACACCGGTCAGGGATGTGAAAACGGGATGACACGCAGCCGGCCTCATTAATCGGGGCCGGTTATACTTGCGCCTTCTTTTTCTCCTATGCACCGGCCATGAGGCAGTTCCTCTGCCTGCTCGTCCTGTTGCCGGGCCTCGTGCAGACCGCGGCCGCGCAGGCGCAGCAGCAGGCGCCCGCTAGCGACGTCGTCGGCGCATCGGCTGCGAGCGAGGTTGCTCCCGCAAGCTCCAGCGCCATGTCCGGCGCGGTTTCGAAATACCTCACGCAAAAGTTCGGTATCGCGAAAGGGAAAGCGGCGCAAATCTCGCAAGCCGTCACGGGCGCCGCCGAGAAATATTCGCTGCCGCCCGCGGTGCTGCTCGCCATCATCTCGATCGAGTCGCGCTTTCGCGAGAAGGCGCACGGCGCGAATGGCGCGACCGGACTCATGCAGGTCGTGCCGTCGGCGCATCGCAATCTCCTGCGCAACAAGGATCTCACCGACCCCGAGGTCAACATCGACGTGGGCTCGTCGATCCTCTATGGCTACCAGCGGGCTGCCGGCGGCGACCTCAATGCCGCGATGAAGAACTATGGCGGATCGAAGGCCTATGCGGAAAAGATCCGCACGCGCGCCGTGGAGTTCAGCCGGGTGCTCGACACCGCTAGCACGCCGGCCGCGAGCGATGCGCGGGCGAGCGTCGGGCTGGCGGCATCGGCGGCTTCCGCCTTTGCGGCTGCGGCGGCAACGGCCGCGATCGGCGCATCCGGCCCTGCCGCTGCACCCTCCGCGACATCGGCGGCCTCCGCGCAGGCTGCCGCGCAAGGCACCGCTTCGGCCAGCGCGCGCTAACACTGCTACCTGCTTCGCTCAGGCTGCCTCGCGTGCGATCGGCGGCCATGCGATGCGCATCGAAAGCACCCGAGTTCCCGATACGAAGGCCGACGTGCGCGCCGAAGGTTGCGCGCGCATCGATCGGCAGCGCCTCGCCAGACGTGCGAACGCCCTCGCGCGGCGGTGCCGCGAGAGGGGCGTTTCGACGAGGGAACTTCCGGCGCGCGGGCTCAGGCGCCGCTTGCGGGCGTCTCGCCGTTTTCCGGTTGCTGTACCGCGGCTTCCGGCGCGCTGGACGGGCCTTGCGGCTCTACGCTCTGGGCTTCGAGCTGGGGCGCGGGTTCGGTCTTCGCCTCGGCCTTGGCTTCTGTCTTGACCTCCGGCTGGGCGTTGCCCTCTTCGCGCGCCTTGGCTTGCGCCTCGGCCTTGGCCTTCTGACGCGCCAGCGCCGCATTTGCGCGGCCGACGTGCGACGGGTCGATGCCCGGACCTTCCGAAGCCGTGCCGTCGAGTTCGTAGCGCGAGCCGCCTGCGGCCACGCGCTCGTGATAGCGCGGATGGTTCACATGGCGCTTGAGCACGGCGACGATCATCGTGCGCTCGTACTCGGGGTGACGCGCGACGAGGTCCTCGGCCACGCCGATCTTGAGCGGCAAACGGTCGCGGAAAGCCGGATAGTGCTTCGCGAACACATTCCAGACCGTGTTCAGCTGGCGATTGCGCTCGATGCGCGCCTTTTCGGCCTCGCTCAGATTCGCGGCCGGCGGCTGCTGGGGACGCGCCGGACGGCGGCGTTGCTGCTGCCCGGAACGCTCGGCCGCCTCAGGTCCGCGGGCCGGCTTCGGCTGCTGCGGCCGGCGCGGTTGCTGCGCGCGCTGCCCCTGCTCACCTTGATTCTGCTCCTGCGCTCGCGCGCCCTGAGGCCGGCCATGGCGCGAGCGCGCACGCTCGTCCTTGCCGCCGGCTGCGCCAGCAGCCGCCGAACCCTCTCTCGGCGCACGCGGGCCCTTCGGGGCGTGCGAGCCGCCATGGCCCTTCGCGCCCTTGTGAGCGGGCTTGCCTTGCGATTTTTGCGCCTGTTCTTCGGCTGGCTGGCCTGAGCCGCCCCCCATGCTCTTCTTGATCTCAAGAAGACCTTCCTTGAAGCTCAGGGTACGGCGTTGTTGCGATGCGGCTTTCACGTCCAGATCTCTTCCATATGGAACCGGACGCTATGATACCGAAAACACGGCCGATCCAACCGGGCAATCGTTTGTTGCGCCCCGTTTCGCGTCCGCCGTCGTGTGCCGCGCCACACCGCGACTGCACGCGGCGCGCGGCAAAATCCCTCGATTTCATGCATCGACACCTTGCGCACGCAAGGATCGCATCCCTTTATCATCACGACACCATGACGATTTCGACATCCGCCCCCCGTTCCACCATTCGCGCCATCGTGACCGGCCATACGCGCGGATTGGGTGCGGCGCTCGCGCAATCGCTGCTGCAACGGGACATCGAGGTGCTCGGCCTCGGCCGTGGCGCGCATGCGGAACTGGCTTCCCGCCATCCGGAACGGTTCGCCGAGGCCGTCGTGGACCTCGCCGATCCCGCCGCACTCGAACGCTGGCTGGCGGGCGACACGCTCGATGCGTTCGCGCTCGGCGCGCAGTGCGTGCTGCTCTTCAACAACGCGGGCAGCGTCGAGCCGATTGGCCCGCTCGGCGCGCAGGACCCGCTCGCCATCGCGCGCGCCGTGACGCTCAACGTGGCAGCGCCGTTGATGCTCGCGAATGCGCTCGCCGCCACGTCTGCGCCCGGCGCGAGCGCATCACGACGCATCGTGCATATTTCGAGCGGCGCCGCGCGCAACGCGTATGCGGGCTGGAGCGTGTATTGCGCGACCAAGGCTGCGCTCGACCACCACGCGCGCGCCGTCGCCCTCGATGCGCCGGCCGGCCTGCGCATTTGCAGCATCGCACCTGGCGTGATCGATACCGGCATGCAAAGGATGATCCGCGCGACGAGCGTCGACCAGTTCCCGATGCGCGAGCGCTTCGAACAGCTCAAGCAGAACGGTTTGCTGTCCACGCCCGAAGCGGCCGCGCAACAATTGATCGACTATGCGTTGAGCGATGCCTTCGGCTCGTTGCCCGTCGTTGATGTGCGCGAACTTGGCAAGGCGTGAGCGCGTCGTGCGTTGAATCGTTGCCGTCGCGCTTCACGTAAGCGCGACGCGCGGCCGTACCGCTTTCAGGCGCCGCATGCCACCCGCGAGCGCGAGCAATGCGCCGACCGCGAGCACGTCGCCCGCGAGCCGTGCGGGCAACGAAGCGGTGACATGCGTTGCACGCAGCAGCGTGTCGATGACGTTCGAAGCCACCGCGCCCCCCACGAAACAGACGAGGCCCTGCTGCCCCACGGTGACGACGGCCGGCAGCCGCTGCGCAAGCCACGCTATCCAGCCTTTGCGCACCGCCTGCGCGGCGAGCCACGCCACGGCGGCGAAGTTCACGATGCGCACGCTCGCGAGATTCTGCTTCATGTAGCCAGGCTGAGGGTCCAGATCGGCGAACAACTGGATTAACGCGAACGTGGCGACGAGCACCAGCGCGAACGCTGTCAACGCGCGGCCCGTCCAGGAGACTTGGAACGCACGCGACACCGGATAGATGCGGCATAGCAGCCCCAGCATGAACATGGCCTGCCAGGCAAACGGGTTGAACGGCCAGATGGCGCCGGGCGCGGTAGGCAAATACCCCACGAGCCAGCACCCGCCGAACCACAGCACGAAGCTGCCCACGAGCACGAGATCGGGCGAGCGGCGCGCAAGTGGCATCACGAATGGCAGGAGCATCACGAGCACGATGTACATGGGCAGGACGCCGGCCAGATACGGCTGGTCGCGAAACACCGCGATATTGGCGAGCATCGTGAACGGCTGCGCGGCGAAGCGCAGATAACCCGACTCTGCGACCAGCGGCGAATCCACCCGCATCGTTACCGCGGCGGCGCCCGACAGCAGCATGAGCGCAGCGGTGCACAGGTAGGCGGCGTAGATCTCGCGCCCGCGACGCCAGAAGCGCCGGTTGGCCGCGCCCTCGCCCTTGCGTCCGGCAATGGCGAGCCAACTCGCCGCGCATACATAGCCGCTCACGAACACGAACACTTCCGCGGAGTCGCAGAACGCGAAGTTGTGCAGCATCGCATGCGAAAGCACGCTGGAAGGAATGTGATCGAGCGCGATGGAAATCAAAGCGAAACCCCGGAAAAAGTCGATTTCGATCGATCGCTTCGCTGTCTGACTCATGGGTGACGACTCCCGTTCGTGTCGAAGATTACGATTGAAGGGGTGCGCGACTTCGATTCAATGAAGCTTTCAGCTTTACGGCTATTTTTGTAAGGATGCCTGATCGATTCATGGCCACACGCGCAACGCATGAAAGGGTTCCGTAAAAGGCTGCACCGGAGCGCCGCCTCACCAAGCGACTTTAATGCCAGCTCCACGCGCAATGCGCCAGCGTGACCCATGGTAAGCATTTCGCCCGCTTCACGGTTGCACGCAGTCGCGCGCGCAGCCCCGGACGGTGCGCGCCATGCACACGGAATCGGCATCCGCCCGTTTCTGGTGCCACATCCTATGGCGTCCCGGCGTCCGCCCCGTCGCGGCATTTGGGCCGTCGCGTCTCGTGGAAAGGCGCACGAAAGCCTGCGTGTTCCCTTTGCTTGCGTCATTGGCGAGTTGACGCCGCGCCGCACCAAGGGTTCCACAAATATTCAGATGTTTCGCCGCTGCGCCCAGGGTCATCCCGCCCTCGCTCGCATATTACTTGACACCTAAAGTAATTGAACCTACATTGGCCTTGCAGACTGAACGAAGGAGCGAGCATGCGCATTGTTTGCATGGGTGGCGGGCCCGCGGGCCTCTATTTCGGCCTTTTGATGAAGCGCCGTCACCCCGACTACGAAATCGCCGTAATCGAACGGAACCGTCCGTACGACACGTTCGGCTGGGGCGTGGTGTTCTCGGACCAGACGCTGGGCAACCTGCGCGCGGCCGACCCCGAAAGCGCGGACGAAATTCTCGACGCCTTCAATCATTGGGACGACATCGAGATTCACTTTCGCGGCAGCGCAATCCGCTCGTCGGGCCATGGCTTCTGCGGCATTGGCCGCAAGCGTCTGCTCAACATCTTGCAGGCGCGCTGCGAGGCGCTCGGTGTGAAGCTTGTATTCGAATCGCAGATCACCGACGACGACGTCGCCCACGCGGACCTCATCATTGCGAGCGACGGCCTGAACAGCGCCACGCGCCAAAAGTACGCCGCCACGTATCAGCCGGATATCGATTTGCGCAACTGCCGCTTCGTGTGGCTCGGCACGTCGAAACTCTTCGACGCGTTCACGTTCGCGTTCGAAGAAACCGAATGGGGCTGGTTCCAGGCGCACGCCTACCGCTTCGACGACAACACGTCGACGTTCATCGTCGAAACGCCCGATCACGTGTGGCGCGCAGCCGGCCTCGACACCATGAGCAAGGAAGACAGCATCGCGTTCTGCGAGAAGCTGTTCGCGCGTTATCTCGACGGCCACGCGCTGCGCTCGAACGCGTCGCACATGCGCGGCTCGTCGCAATGGATCCGCTTTCCCCGCGTGGTCAATCGCGAATGGGTGCACTGGAAAACCGCGGCCGACGGTAAGCAAACGCCTGTCGTGCTGATGGGCGACGCGGCGCACACCGCGCACTTCTCGATCGGCTCGGGCACGAAGCTCGCGCTCGAAGACGCGATCGAACTCGCCAACAGCATGCAAGCGCATCCCGGCGATCTGCGCGCGGCGCTCACGCACTACACGAACGTGCGTAGCGTGGACGTCCTGCGCATTCAGAACGCCGCGCGCAATTCCACGGAGTGGTTCGAGCACGTGGACCGCTACGCGAAGTTCGATCCGGAGCAGTTCGCCTATTCGCTGCTCACGCGCTCGCAGCGCATCTCGCACGAGAATCTGCGCGAGCGCGACGCGCATTATCTGTCCGGCTTCGAAACGTGGCTCGCGCAACGCGCGGGTGGCGAGGCGCGCGCCGTGCCGCCCATGTTCACGCCTTTTACGGTGCGTGGCGTGACGTTGAAAAACCGCGTGATCGTCTCGCCGATGGCGCAGTACTCCGCCCATGACGGCGTGGCCGGCGACTATCACCTCATGCATCTGGGCGCGCGCGCCATGGGCGGCGCCGCGCTCGTGATGACCGAAATGACCTGCGTCTCCCCCGAGGCCCGCATCACGCCCGCGTGCCCCGGCATGTATGCGCCCGAGCATCTGCAGGCGTGGAAGCGCATCGTCGATTTCGTGCATGCGAACTCGGACGCGAAAATCGGCATGCAGCTCGGCCATTCCGGCGCCAAGGGCTCGACGCGCGTGGCATGGGAAGGCATCGACCAGCCGCTCGACGACGGCAACTGGCCGCTCGTCTCCGCTTCGCCGCAGCAATATCTGCGCGGTGTGAGCCAGTGGTCGCATGAAGCGAGCACCCAGGAACTGCGCGACATCGAGGCGCAATTCGTCCAAGCCACGCAAATGGCAGACGAAGCGGGCTTCGACTGGCTCGAATTGCACTGCGCGCACGGCTATCTGCTTTCCGGCTTCCTCTCGCCGCTCACGAACCAGCGCACCGACGAGTTCGGCGGATCGATCGAAAACCGGCTGCGTTATCCGCTCGAGGTTTTCAAGGCGATGCGCGCGGTCTGGCCGGAAAACAAGCCCATTTCAGTACGCGTCTCGGCACACGACTGGGTGGAAGGCGGCAACACGCCCGACGACGCCATCGAAATCGCGCGCGCGTTCAAGGCGGCAGGCGCGGACATGATCGACGTTTCGTCGGGCCAGGTGAGCAAGGAAGAAAAGCCCGTCTTCGGCCGCATGTTCCAGACGCCTTTCGCCGACCGCATCCGCAACGAAGCGGGCATCGCGACGATCGCCGTCGGGGCGATTTCCGAAGCGGATCACGTGAACGGCATCATCGCTGCCGGTCGCGCCGACCTGTGCGCCGTGGCGCGGCCGCACCTGGCCAACCCCTCGTGGACGCTCACCGAAGCGGCGCGCATCGGCTATCTCGACATCAAGTGGCCGAACCAGTACATGGCGGCCAAGACCCAACTCGAACGCAACATCGAGCGCGAACGCGCCGCAGCGGCAGCCGCGGCCGGCCAGTCGCCGATCGAGCGTGCGCAACGCGCCGAAGGAACCGTGTGAGCATGAACCAGGCAATCCTGAACGATCGTCATGCCGTCGTGACCGGCGGCGGCAGCGGCATCGGCGCGGCGACTGCCGCCGCGCTCCTGCATGCCGGTGCGCGCGTCACACTGATGGGCCGTGACGCCACGCGGCTCGACGCCCAGCGTGCCGCGCTCGGCGGCGGCGAGAACGTGGCTTGCGTGAGCGTCGATATCACCGACGAAGACGCCGTAAACGCCGCGTTCGTGCATGCGGCGCAAACGCTCGGCGCTGTCGATATCCTCGTGAACAACGCGGGCCAGGCTCAGGCCGCGCCGTTCACGCAAACCGACCTCGCGCTGTGGAAGCGCATGCTCGACGTGAATCTCACGGGCGCGTTTCTGTGCACGCGCGCGGTGCTGCCCGGCATGCTCGCGCGCAAGGCCGGACGCATCGTCAATGTCGCGAGCACGGCGGGCCAGGTCGGCTATCCGTATGTCGCCGCCTATTGCGCCTCGAAACATGGCGTGATCGGCTTGACGCGCGCGCTTGCGCTCGAAGTGGCCACCCAGGGCGTAACCGTGAACGCCGTGTGCCCCGGCTACACGGAAACGGAACTGCTGCAGGCGTCGCTCGAACAGATCACGCGCAAGACTTCGCGCAGCGAAGCCGAGGCGCGCAGCATTCTCGTGCGCCACAACCCGCAGCAGCGTTTCGTCACGCCGGAAGAAGTCGCCAACGCCGTGCTGTGGCTTTGCGCGCCTGGATCGTCCGCGATCACGGGCCAGTCCCTATCCGTTTCCGGTGGAGAAATCACATGACATCGCCCGCATCCACGCGCAAGAACGCCACCGCGAAGGCCGCAACGAAAGCGCCGCGCAAGGGCGTCGAAAAGCCGGCGGAGAATGTCGTCGACATGGAAATGAGCACGGGCGCCGACAGCCACATGGGCCTGCGCCTGTGGCTGCGCCTGCTCACCACGACGAACCTCGTGCAGGCCGAATTGCGCCGCCGCCTGCGCGTCGAGTTCGACACGACGCTGCCGCGCTTCGACCTGATGGCGCAACTCGAGCGCCACCCCGAAGGTCTGCGCATGACGGAACTCTCGCGCCGCCTGATGGTGACGGGCGGCAACGTCACGGGCATTACCGATCAGCTCGAAAAGGAAGGCCTCGTCGTGCGCGACGTCGCCCCCGACGACCGGCGCGCCTTCGTGGTGCGCCTCACGCCCGAGGGCCGCGCCCTGTTCGACCGCATGGCGGCCGCGCACGAGCAATGGGTGGTGGAACTGTTCGGCGGCCTCTCGCTCGACGAGAAGTCGAAGATGCACGAGCGGCTCGGCAAGCTCAAACAGCATCTGCGCAACGGGCTCGAAAGCTGAACACACTGAAATTGCAAAGATCCGGGAGACATATCTTGACGACACGTTCCAGCGCCGAAGCGCTCTTCGCGGGAAACCGCGTCACGCTTGCCGGTTATGAGGCGCAATATTTCGGCTGGTCGGTTCAAGGCCGCGTCGCAACCATCACGCTGAACCGCCCCGAACGCAAGAATCCGCTCACGTTCGAATCGTATGCGGAACTACGCGATCTGTTTCGCCAGCTCGCCTATGCGACGGACGTGAAGGCCATCGTGCTGCATGGCGCGGGCGAAAACTTCTGCTCGGGCGGCGACGTTCACGACATCATCGCGCCGCTCATCGATCTGCCGATGCCCGAACTGCTGATGTTCACGCGCATGACCGGCGACCTCGTGAAAGCCATGCGCCACTGCCCGCAGCCGATCATCGCCGCCGTGGACGGCGTCTGCGCCGGCGCGGGCGCGATTCTCGCCATGGCCTCCGACATGCGCTACGCCACGGCGCGCAGCAAGCTCGCGTTCCTTTTCACGCGCGTGGGGCTCGCGGGCTGCGACATGGGCGCGTGCGCGATCCTGCCACGCATCATCGGTCAGGGCCGCGCAGCCGAGCTGCTTTACACGGGCCGCTCCGCGAGCGGAGAAGAAGGCCACGCATGGGGCTTCTACAACCGCATCTGCGAGCCCGAAATGCTGCTCGCCGATGCACAGAAACTCGCCGCCGATCTCGCCTCCGGTCCGACCTTTGCGCACGGCATCACCAAGACGATGCTGCATCAGGAATGGACCATGAGCATCGACGAGGCCATCGAGTCCGAAGCGCAGGCGCAGGCGATCTGCATGGCCACGCGCGATTTCGGCCGCGCCTATGAGGCGTTCGCGGCCAAAACGCGCCCGGTTTTCGAAGGGGATTGAATTGAACGCTGCCGTTGAAACGAATCTCCACGACGCACTCGCGTGGCCGTTCTTCGAAGATCGCCATCGCGCGCTCGGCGCGGGAATCGAAGCATGGGCGCGTGAGCATCTCGCGCACGTGCCGCACGACGACGTCGATGCGACCTGCCGCGCGCTCGTGCGCAAGCTCGGCGAAGCCGGCTGGCTACGCTACGGCGTGGGCGGCACCGCTTATGGCGGCCATGGCGACACGATCGACACGCGCGCCGTCTGCCTGCTGCGCGAAACGCTCGCGAAACACTCGGGTCTCGCCGACTTCGCGCTCGCCATGCAGGGCCTCGGTTCCGGCGCGATCTCGCTGGCTGGCAACGAAGCGCAAAAGTCGCGCTATCTGCCGCGCGTCGCGCGCGGCGAAGCCATCGCCGCGTTTGCGCTCTCCGAGCCCGAAGCCGGCTCCGACGTCGCCGCGATGGCGCTCGCCGCACGCGCCGACGGCGACGACTACGTGCTCGCCGGCGAAAAAACGTGGATCTCGAACGGCGGCATCGCCGACTTCTACGTGGTATTCGCCCGCACCGGCGATGCGCCGGGCTCGCGCGGCATCAGCGCGTTCGTGGTCGATGCCGACACACCGGGGCTCGAAATCGCCGAACGCATCGACGTGATCGCGCCGCATCCGCTCGCGCGCCTGCGCTTTACCGGCGCGCGCGTGAAGCGCAGCCAGATGCTCGGCGCGCCGGGGGAAGGCTTCAAGATCGCCATGCGCACACTCGATATTTTCCGCACCTCGGTCGCCGCGGCTTCGCTCGGCTTCGCACGCCGCGCGATGGCCGAAGGGCTCGCGCGCGCCGCTTCGCGCAAGATGTTCGGCCAGACGCTCGGCGATTTTCAGCTGACCCAGGCAAAACTCGCGCAGATGGCGCTCACCATCGACAGCAGCGCCCTGCTCGTCTATCGCGCGGCGTGGCTGCGCGACCAGGGCGAAAGCGTGACGCGCGAAGCCGCCATGGCGAAGTGGCATGCAAGCGAAGGCGCGCAGCAGGTGATCGATGCGGCCGTGCAGCTTTGGGGCGGCATGGGCGTGCAAAGCGGCAACATCGTCGAGTCGCTCTACCGCGAGATTCGCTCGCTGCGCATTTACGAAGGCGCGACCGAGGTGCAGCAGCTCATTGTCGGGCGTGACTTGCTCAAGGCATACAACGCCGCGTAAGCGCCTGCTGCGCGACGCTTCACTACGGAACCGGACCAAACATGAAACGAGCCCTTCTTCCCGCAGGCTGGGTCAAGCCGCGCGGTTATGCCAACGGCGTCGCCGCTGCCGGCACGCAGGTCTATATCGCCGGCCAGATCGGCTGGGACGGGAACGCGCGCTTCACGAGCCGCGAATTCGGCGCCCAGGCCGTGCAGGCGCTACGCAATATCGTTGCCGTTCTCGAAACCGCGGGCGGCAAGCCCGAGCACCTCGTGCGCATGACCTGGTACGTCACCGACAAGAAGGAGTACCTGGCATCGCTGAAGGAAATTGGCGCTGCGTTTCGCGAGCTGATCGGCGACTACGACATCGCCATGAGCGCGGTGCAGGTGGTGGCCCTCATGGAAGATGACGCCAAAGTGGAAATCGAAGCGACGGCCGTGATTCCCGACGACGCGCGTCTCTCGCGCCAGTAGACCGGCGCCCGCGCAACAGCACGATCAGCTCATACAGACAGCCGGAGACGCCATGCAACCCACCGCCCATGTCGATACGTTCGCACGCGATCATCTGCCACCGGAGTCGCAGTGGCCCGACATGCTGCTCGACAATCCCGATGTTGCCTACCCTGCGCGCATGAATTGCGCGGTCGAGTTGCTTGACCGCGCGATCGAGGCGGGACACGGCGAACGCCCGGCCATCTGGTCGGATATCGATGGCAAGCCACAAGCCACCACGTACGCCGAACTGCTCGCGCTCGTCAATCGCAGCGCCCGCGTGCTGGTGGAAGACATGGGACTGAAGCCGGGCAACCGCGTCCTGTTACGCGGGCCGAACACATTGCAAATGGCGGTGGCGTTTCTCGCGTCGCTCAAGGCGGGGCTCGTGGTGATTCCCACCATGCCGCTCTTGCGTGCAAAGGAACTCAAGCAGATCGCAGACAAGGCGCAGGTTTGCGCGGCGCTGTGCGACGTGCGGCTCACTGAAGAGCTCGCGCGCTGCATGGACCCCGCCGACGAGTTCTTTTGCGAAGGCATCAAGCAGGTCTGCTACTTTCACGACACCGCGCCGGGCACGATGGAAGCGCTCGCGGCAGACAAGCCCGCCGACTTCATGGCCTGCGACACGGCCAGCGACGACGTCTGCCTGATTGCCTTCACGAGCGGTACGACGGGCACGCCCAAGGGCTGCATGCACTTTCACCGCGACGTGATCGCCATGTGCGACCTGTTCCCGCGCCACATTCTGAAGCCCACGGCCGAGGACGTGTTCTGCGGCACGCCGCCGCTCGCGTTTACGTTCGGGCTGGGCGGGCTGCTGTGTTTTCCGCTGCGCGTCGGCGCGTCGACGGTGCTGATCGAAAAGCTCACGCCGGCGCTGCTGCTCGACACGATCCAGCGTTTTCACGCGACGATCGTCTTCACCGCGCCCACGTTCTACCGGCAGATGGCGGCGCTCGTCACGCAGTACGACCTGGCCAGCCTGCGCAAGACGGTATCCGCCGGAGAAGCGCTGCCGCAGGCCACGCGCGATCTATGGCGCGACGCGACGGGCATCGAGATGATCGACGGGATTGGCGGCACGGAGCTGATTCATATTTTCGTGTCGTCCGCCGGCGCCGATGTGCGCCCCGGCTCGATCGGCCGCGCGGTGCCTGGCTACGTGGTGCAGGCGCTGGACAATGACCTGCAGCCGGTGGCGCCCGGCGTGACGGGCAATCTCGCCGTGCGCGGCCCGACCGGCTGCCGTTATCTCGCCGACGAACGCCAGGCCGTGTTCGTGCGCGGCGGCTGGAACCTGCCCGGCGACGCCGTATCCATCGACGCCGACGGCTATGTGTTCTACCAGGCCCGCTCCGACGACATGATCGTTTCGTCGGGCTACAACATCGCGGGTCCCGAAGTCGAGACGGTGCTCATGCAGCACCCCGCCGTGGCCGAGTGCGGCGTAACGGGCGTGCCCGACGAAGTGCGTGGCCAGGTGGTGAAGGCGTTCGTCGTCTTGCGCCCGGGCTTCAGCGCCGGCGACGCCCTGGTCGCCGAGTTGCAGAACTTCGTGAAGAACGCGGTGGCGGCGTACAAATATCCGCGCCTGATCGCCTTTATCGACGCATTGCCGCGCACCGAGACCGGCAAGCTCAAGCGCTCGGCGCTGCGGTCGATGTGAAGCGGCCCCTGGGGGGAAAATACAACGTAAACCGTTGAATCTTCAACGAACACGCATTGACCCCCTGAAACGCCGATATGCGCACGATATTGCGCATATCGGCGTTTTATCCACCATCTTGCGCAAAATTGCGCGCATTTTCCGCCACGAATCCGATTGATTGGATGCGCAGAATTCTGCGCAAAACACTGATAACGACCTATAATGCGCACTATGATGCGCAAAAAAACCACGAACCTCTCGATTTCCAACGCCGAGCGCCTGGCAGAAGGCCTGCGCGCGACGCGCCGCGAGCGCAAGCTGACCCAACAGGCCCTGGCGGAGCAGGCCGGCGTCGCCCGTCGCACCGTCACGAACGCCGAACACGCAGGCAACGTCGGCGTACGCGAACTCTGCCGGCTCGTGAACGCGCTCGGCTATGAAGTCGTGCTTCGCCCCATGGATACCGTCATCCTCGAGGACCTGAACGACATATTCAGGGACGACGAATGACTGCGAGCGCCTCATTCGACCTCGAGCGGCTCCTGCGCGAAATCCGCAACCTGGAAGTCCATACGCCGCAGGGACCGAGCGGTCTGCTGGCGCGCGAGAGCCGCTTCGTCTTCAATTACGGCGACGCGCCCGACATGGCCGCCGTATCACTCACCATGCCCGTGCGGCGCCAGAGTTACGCGAGCGGCGACCTGATGGGCATCTTCGCGATGAACCGGCCAGAGGGCTACCTGCGTTTCGTCATCGAGGAACGGCTCGCGCGTTACGGTGCGCCGAGCGACATGTTTCTGCTCTTTCTCGCCGGCACCAATCAAATCGGGCGGCTCACCTATTCCGTGCCGGGAGAGCGGGTGCCGCAGAGCGACGGCGAACGTCTGGACGAATTGCTTTCCTCGCCGTCGGGCCGGCTGTTCGAGCGCCTGATCGACCGCTATGCACTCGGCTCGGGCATCTCCGGCGTGCAGCCGAAGGCGGTCGTCCCGCTCGCCGCAGAAAACGCCCCGCGCCCCGCCGAACACACGGCGCTGCCCCTGCGCACGGTGATCGTGAAGGCCGAAGGCGACGACTTCCCCGGGCTCGCGCGCAACGAATACTTCTGCATGTCGGTGGCGAAAGAGGCCGCGCTCGAAGTCCCCGACTTCTGGCTTTCCGAAGACGGCAAACTCTTCGTCATGTCACGCTTCGACCGCGAGGCGGACGGCACGCCCATCGGATTCGAAGACATGAGCGTGCTCACCGGCAAGGCGAAATACGAGGGCAGCTACGAGATGATCGCCAAGGCCGTGGACATCTATACGCGCTCTGACCCGGCGCAGAAACGCCGCCTGTTCGAGCGCATCGCCCTCTCGTGCCTGTTGCGCGACGGCGACGCCCACATGAAGAACCTGGGAATCCTCTATATCGATCCGACCGGACCGCGCCGGCTCGCTCCGGTGTTCGACGTGGTCTGCACGGACATCTATCCGGATCTCGATGGACGCATGGCGCTCAGCCTCAACCGGAGCAAGACGTTCCCGCTGCCGGCGGAACTCCATGCCTTCGCCCGGCGCCTCGGCATGCGGCAGTCCGAAGGCGAGGAAATCATGAGCCGCCTGCACGGCGCCTATCTCACGGTCGCCGAGCGTTTTGCGCAGGACCGGCGATTCCACGAGGGCGACCTGCTCGCCAGGATCCGGCGGGCCGTCGAACGTCCGGGCGTCAAACCCGTCTCGCGCCCGAAGCTGGTGCGTTAGGCGCGCGAGCACGGGCAACGCCGCCCGGCCAACTGCATCAGCTTGCGGCCGCCCCCTGCAACGCGAATGCCATGCGTTTGCCCGCCGCGTCGTAACGGCATATGACTTTGGCGCCCTCTTTCACGCCGCCCTTGAGCATTTCCTTCGCCAGCTCGTTCTCCACCGCCTGCTGCATCTTGCGCTTCAACTCGCGCGCGCCGAATTCCGGCCGATATCCCTCCGCCGCGAGGTAATCGATCACGCTGTCGTCGAACGTCAGGTCGATGTCCTGGCTGTGTGCCATCCGCCGGACCTGTTCGAGCTGCAGCCGCACGATCGAGCGCAGCTCGTCGCTCGTGAGCGGCTGGAACATGATGATCTCGTCGATGCGATTCAGGAACTCGGGCCGGAAATGCTGGCGCAGCTCGCCCATGACCGCGCCTTGCATCGACCCTTCTGCGCTCGACAGAAACCCCGGCCCCGAGCGCTTTTGCCCGGAGACCAGGTCGGAGCCGAGATTGCTCGTCGCGATCACGACCGTATTGCTGAAGTCGACCACGCGCCCCTTGCCGTCGGTGAGCCGGCCGTCGTCGAACACCTGCAGCAGCACGTTGTAGACGTCGGCGTGTGCTTTCTCGATTTCGTCGAGCAGGATCACGCAATAGGGTCGGCGGCGCACCTTCTCGGTCAACTGGCCGCCTTCGTCGTAGCCGACGTAACCCGGCGGCGAGCCGATCAGCCGCGACACCGCGTGGCGCTCCATGTACTCGCTCATGTCGATGCGCACGATGGCGTCTTCGTCGCCGAACACCACTTCGGCCAGCGCCTTCGCAAGCTCCGTCTTGCCCACGCCGGTCGGCCCGAGGAACAGGAAGACTGCCGTGGGCCGCCGGCCGCGCCGCAGCCCGGCGCGCGAACGGCGCACCGCGTCGCTGACCGCGACGATGGCCTGTTCCTGCCCGATCACACGCTCATGCAGCCGCGCTTCCATTTCGAGCAGCCGCGTGCGCTCCTCGGCGGTCAATTGCGTGACCGGCACGCCCGTGAGCTTCGAGACGATCTCCGCGACGTCTTCGCTCGTCACGTCCGAGGTCACGGTGCCCAGCTGACCTTTCCAGTCGTTGGTGGCCTGCGTGAGCGCCTTTTCCTTGTCGGCGATCGGCTCATCCAGCGTATGGGCGCGCTCGAAATTTTTGCGCGTCGCCGCGTAGTCCTGCTCGCGCCGCAATTGCGCCAGCTCCGCCTCGAGTTCCAGGATCGCCGCAGGTCGCGAGGTGGCCGAAAGATGCACGCGTGCCGCCGCCTGGTCGACGAGATCGATGGCCTTGTCGGGCAGGAAGCGCCCCATCACGTAGCGGTCCGAGAGCTCGGCCGCCGAAACCAGCGCGTCGTCGCGAATGGTGACGTGGTGATGCACCTCGAGCTTGTCGCGCAAGCCGCGCAGGATGTTGATCGTCTGATCGACGCTGGGCTCGGAGACGAACACGGGCTGAAAGCGCCGCTCGAGCGCCGCGTCCTTCTCGATGTACTTCTGGTACTCGGAGAGCGTCGTGGCGCCGATCAGGTTCAGTTCGCCGCGCGCCATCGCGGGCTTGAAGACATTGGCGATGTCGAGCCCGCCCTCGCCGCCGCCCTGGCCCGCGCCGACGATCATGTGCACTTCGTCGATGAAGAGCACGAGGCTTTCGCGCTGCGCCGAGATTTCCTCCATCACGCCTTTCACGCGCTCTTCGAATTCGCCGCGATACTTCGCGCCCGCGATCAGCCCGTTGACGTTCAGCTCGACGAGGCGCCGCCCGCGCAGCGATTCGGGCACGTCGCCGTTGAGCATGCGTTGCGCGAGGCCTTCGGCGATCGCGGTCTTGCCCACCCCCGGTTCGCCGATCAGCACCGGATTGTTCTTGCGCCGGCGCGCGAGCACTTCCACCACGGTCTCGATCTCGCTCGAACGGCCGATCACGGGGTCGAGCTTGCCCTCGCTCGCGAGCGCGGTGAGATCGCGGCTGTATTGGTCGAGCTGCGGCGTCGCGCTCGGCCCCTTCGCGGCGGGACGCTCGCGTTTGTCGCCCTGGGCCTCCACGAGCCGCTGCAATACCTTCTGGGGCGTGACGCCGTAGCGGCCCAGCAGATGGCCCGCAAAACTTTCCGGCACCTGCGTGAGCCCGAAGAGCAGATGCTCGGGCGCAACGTAGCTGTGACCCAGTTCGCGCGAGACGAGAAATGCGCGGTCGAGCGCGCCCTTCAGGCGCGGGGAGACGCCGATACGGCCGTCCTCCCGCGCGGGCGCGCCTTCGCGCTTTTGCGCGTTGGCGTCGATGAACGCGCGCACATCGTCGGGCTGAATGCCGAGGCGCTTGAGGATCGCCGCGCCCGCGTCGTTGCCCGCGAGTTCGTAAAGCAGATGCTCGGTGTCGACTTCGCGCCGCCCGAACTGCACCGCCCGCTCCGCCGCGCGCTGGAGCAATTCACGCGCCACGTCGCTGAAATAGCGTTCGACGATGGCGCCGTCGCCCGCTTCCATGGCCTGTGGCGTAGGTTCAGCCGCCGGGCCGCCCGCATCGTCCGTGCCGTCACCCTGCTGCGTGGCGCGAAACAGCGCCTCCAGCGGGCTCAAGGTCCGTTGATGCCGCGTGAGTTGCGCGTAGTGATAGTCGCAGACATCGAGAAAGCGCCGCCTGCCGTCCTGCAACACGGCGACCCGCACCGTCGCGGGGCGCACGCCGCAGATATCGCAGTTGAACTGAGCCATTTCGTCTCCTTGGAAGCGATGCGCGGCGCGCGCGGTGCGCTGCCCGCGACCAGGAACGGCACGAGGCATGCCCACGCGAGCACCGCATGAATGCTCTAACGAATGCCGAAGCGAAGTTCAGACGTCATCGTAACGTCGAATCGAACTGCGCGTCGGCAAGAGGAGACGTTTGCTAATCGATGGTGTTGGGTGCGCGGCGTCAAACGTCCTGATGGGCGGCCGAACTGGACGCCCCGTGGGCTTGCGCCGCCGGGTCGCGTATCCAGGCGCTCAGCAAGGTGGACGAAACGGCGAGGATCACCGGCCCGATGAAGAGCCCGACGATGCCGAAGGCGAACAGGCCGCCGAGCACGCCGGAGAGAATGAGCAGCATCGGCAGATTGACGCCGCGCCGGATCAGCACCGGACGCACGAGGTTGTCGAGCATGGCGACCATCACCGACCACACCGCGAGCAGGATCGCCGTGACATGCGCGTCGTGCACGAACAGCCAGATCACGCCGCCGAGTAGCGGCAACGTCGGGCCGATCTGCGCGAGACACAGCATGAGCATCACGGCCGTGAGCACGCCCGCGCCCGGCACACCCGCCACCCACAGACCGATGCCGCCCAGCGCCGACTGCAGGACCGCCGTCACGACGATGCCGAGCGCCACTGCGCGGACAGAAGCGCCCGCGAGCTTGACGGCCTGCTCGCCATAAGCGGGAGCCACGCGAATGGCGAAGCGCGTGACATAGTCGGCGGCCTGCTCGCCGTTGCTGTACAGAATGCCCGTGATGATGACGGTGATGAACATGTGCATGACGAACACGCCCACCGAAGCGGCGTGGCCGATCAACCAGTGCGCCGCGATCGAAACGTACGGTTCGAGCTGCGCGAGCAGACCGCCGGGGCCGGCGTCCGAAAACTCCTGCCACTTGGCGGCAATGCGCGAGCCAACCACGGGAATGTCGCTGACCCACTGCGGCGGCGCGGTCAACGCATAGTCGGGCAATTTGCGGATCAGCTCCATGATCTCGCCGCCGTGCACCGCGAGCGTCGAGATGGCTTCATAGAGCGGCAGCACGATCACGACCAGAAGGATCAGCAGCATGACGAGCGTGGCGAGCCAGCGGCGGTTGCCGCAGCGCCTCTCGATGGCTTTCATGGCGGGCCAGGTCGCGACGACGATGGTCGTGGCCCAGATCAGCCCCGGGAGGAACGGGCGCATGACATAGAGGCTGCCGATCGTCAGCGCGCAGAGTATGGCAACAACGAACAGGATGCGGGCCAGGTCCGGCAGGGCTTGCGGCTTCACGTACTTCTCCTCGATGCAGGGCGCGCCTCATGGCGCCGACGCGCTAGTCTATATCGGATAGGCTACGAATCCGTTTCAAAAGTCCCGCACGGCAGCACGGAACGCACTCTGGAATAATGCCCCTTTCCCCCGACCTTGCCACGAAGAAGAGCCAGCCATGACCGCAACCGATACGAAACTGCCCTGCGTGCTCCTCACCAACGACGACGGCATCGATGCGCCCGGCCTCGCCGTGCTCGAAGCCGTGGCCGCCGAGCTCGCGCACGAAGTCTGGGTCGTCGCGCCCGAGCACGACCAGAGCGGCACCTCGCACTCGATCAGCCTGCATACGCCGCTGCGCGTGAGCCGGCGCGGCGCGCGGCGCTTCGGGGTGCTCGGCACGCCCGGCGATTGCGTGGTGATGGCGGTGCGCCAGCTGATGGGCGACGTGCGCCCTTCGCTCGTGCTCTCGGGCATCAACCGCGGCGGCAACCTCGGCGTGGAGACGATGTTCTCGGGCACGGTGGGCGCAGCCATGACGGGCCTGTTGCTCGGCCTGCCGTCCATCGCCTTGAGCCAGACCTTCCGCGACCGCGAGCGGGTGCGCTGGGACACCGCCCGCGCGCTCGCGCCGGACGTGATTCGCCGCCTCGCCGCCGTCGCGCATGACGCGCCGGTCTGCCTGAACGTGAATTTTCCCGATATCGACGCCAGCGCCGCAGGCCCGCTCACGGTCACGCGCCAGGGCGTCGGGCTCGTGCAGGGCATCGACGTCGTGCCGCAGATCGACCCGCGTGGCATGGACTACCACTGGCTGCGCTTCAATCGCGGCCCGCGCGAAAACGGGCCCGACAGCGAAACGGCCGTGGTGAACTCCGGCCGCGTTTCGGTCACGCCGCTGCATTTCGAACGCACCGACGAAAAAACGTTTGTCACGTTGCAAGCGGCACTCGGCGCTGCCGCCTGAACGTGGTCCAATGATCAATCGCGCGCGGCGGCCGTCATCGCCCGCGCGATCGCATCGCGAATGTCCTCAGGAATGCCAATCGACTTGTGAGTGTCGAGCGAGGTGGTCACGATGGTCTGGCGTGCCGCCATGCGCAGCACGCCGTCCACGCCCGTGCAGGCCCACGCGAGCGTGAGCGACGCCCCGCCCAGGCGCTCGACGTCGAGCGAGAGCCAGACCTCGTCGCCCATCTTGCTGACCGCCTTGAAATCCACTTCGAGCCGCACGGTCGGCATGCCCACGCGACGAGCGCCTATCACGCCGTGATAGCCCTCCTGCGGCAACAACTCGTCGATCCACGATTCGACGAGATCGTTGAAGAGGACGAAATACTGCGGATAGAACACGATCCCGGCGGGATCGCACTCCGAGAAGTGAATCTTGTGTTTGCGGCGGTACGTGGGCATCGCCATGCGTGTGTCTCCTTTCATGCCAACTCGTCACTGCGCGCGGCAGCGTCAAATGACGAGCCGCGACACCTTCACGCCTTCCAGCGACACCCCGGCCATGAGGCCCGCGTTGGTCAGCACGAACGCTTCCACGGGGCTCGTCGCGGTCGAGGTATCGACATTGCCGTTCGCGCCCACCGTGACGAGCGCAACCGTGGCGTCTGCGCCTGCCGACCACCCCTGGCTACTCGTGAAATCGTTGAGCGCGACCGGGTTCATGAACGCGAAGATGATGGCTTTGGACTGCGCGCCGATCTGCAGGCCGAACGAGCCCGCAATGGTGCTGTAGTAGCCCGTCGTGCGGCCATCCACGCGCAGCGCGCCGGTGCCGTACTGACCGCCGATCCAGAAACCTGCCGAAAGCACCTGCGGAAAGACGAGCACGCCGCTCGCCTTCGAGACCAGCTCCTGCGACCCGCTCACCGTGCTGAAGAGGCGCGAGAGCGTGGCGTCGACGCCTGCGTCGATCGAATTGCGCTTCGCCGTGTTTTGCGAGGCGCTGTTCTGCGTGCCGAGCGGCGTGGTCGTGCAGCCGGCAAGCGCGAGGCCGCTGGCGGCGAGAGCGGCGCTGGAGCTGAGAAGAAATTGACGTCGGCGCATTGCGTGGTTTTCCTGTGCAAATGGGGCTTCGGGTGCCCGCGCCGGCCCGATCGTGGACATCCGGGCCGTGCGCAAAGCGCTACAGGATAGCGCGCATGGCCGTCGCCGGGGCAAACCCGCAATCCGGCGCGTGGGCACCGGCCGCCCGCGGCGGCCATGACCGCTCATCCTTGGGGGTATAGGACCATGCAGCGGGCATCGAGTTCGCGCGAAGAGGTAAGGAAATCCCCAGCCGCGGGCGTTTCGATGCCACGCAACGGCGTCGACGGACGCGACATCTCACCGCGCTTATTGCCATCCTCAGGGCCGCGGGCGCGCGTGCGCAAACGCGAAAGGCCGTGTTAGACTCCGCCGCGCAATCATTCTCATTCTCATGAATTCACGCAAGCATTCACTGCTGACCGCATGGCTTGGCCTCGTCGCCATGTGGCTCATCGTGCTTGCGCCGCTCGTGAGCCAGCTCGTCGCCGCGCAGCACGCGCATGAGCCGGACGCCACGCTATGCTCGGCCGTGCAGCCGGTACAGTCCGGTAGCGCGCCGCATCTTTCGCACGACGACGCATTCGGCGCCTGCGGCTACTGCCATCTGCTCGAGCATCATGTGGCGATGGCTTCGGTCGCCGCGCCCGCTCCGCTTGCCGCCCTCGTGCTCGCCCGCGAGACGATCGCGCCGCCCGTCACCCACGACCTCCCCTTAGGCGCCTTCCCTTCGGGCAGGCCGCGCGCCCCACCCGTCCTTTCCTGAGTTACGCCTTTACCGGCCGTTCGACCGCGATCTGATCGCGTGCCCAACGAGCACGCACGACACGCGCGACTGCTCGATTCCCGTTTCCAGGAAAGCATTTCATGTCCACGCTCACCACGCGTGGCGCTGGCGTTCGCTCGCGCGAACGCGCAACGCCGCGCGCGCTGCGGCATGCCGGGCGCCTCGCGCTCGCCATGCTGCCGCGCGTCTTGCCGCTGCCTCTCGTTGCACCCGTCGTCTTTCATGCAGCCCATGCTGCCGAGGCGCAAGCCGCCGATGCCGCCTCGGCCACCACGCTGCCCACCGTCACGGTCAGCGCCTCCGCTGGCAGCGCCGCGGCGCCCGCCGTCGATCCCAACCTGCCCGCGACGGTGAAAACCGTCACGCCCGCGCAATTCGCGAACTGGAACGTCGTCAACACGGAGGACGTGCTCAAGTACCTGCCCAATCTCGCCGTACGCAAGCGCTACGTGGGCGATCTGAACTCGATCATCGCCGTGCGCGGCACGAGCAATACGCAAAGCGCGCGCGGTCTCGTCTATGCCGACGGCCTGCTGCTCTCGAACCTGCTCGGCAACAGTTACAGTTTTCCGCCACGCTGGTCGATGGTGTTCCCCGACCAGATCCAGCAAGTGGATGTGATCTACGGGCCGTATTCCGCGCTCTATCCCGGCAACTCGCTCGGCGCCACTGTGCTCATCACCACGCGCATGCCGAAGGCGTTCGAAGCGACCGCGGACGTGAAGGCGTTCACCCAGCATTTCAGCCTCTTCGGCGTAAACCAGAACTTCAACGGCAGCGAGATGAGCGCTTCGATCGGCGACCGCATCGGCAAGTTCTCGTATCTGCTTGGCGTGAACCACCTGGAGAACACGAGCCAGCCGCTGCAGTTCGCCACGCTTGCGCAGTCGACGAAACCCGCGCAGCCGGGCGACGTGCCCGTGCGTGGCGCCTACTTCTACAACAACCAGACCAACACGCCCACGGTCGTGCTCGGCGTGAACGGCGAAGGCATGCAGCACACGGTGCAGGACCAGTTCAAGCTGCGCATGCAGTACGACTTCACGCCCACCGTGCAAGGCGGCGTGACGCTCGGCTACTGGCATCAGACCTATAACAACGCCACCTCGACCTTCCTTTACGATGCGAACGGCAACCCCGTGTACAGCGGCAAGGTATCGATCAATGGCTACGAGTACACCATTCCCGCCGCCGCGTTCGCGCCGAGCCGGGGCTGGAGCGAAAACTGGCTCTACGGTGCCACACTGCGCACGCATCAGGCCACCGGCTGGAATGCGGAAGCCGTTGCTTCGTACTACGACGTAAGCAACAGCGTGGGGCGCACGGCGAATGCCGGGGGACCCGGCAACGGCCCCGGCGTCATGACGCTCGGCGACGGCACCGGCTGGAAGACGCTCGACCTCAAGACGACGTGGACGCCGGCCACACCCGACGCCGGACTCGCCGCCCACTGGCTCACCTTCGGCTATCACTACGACGATTACGCGCTCGACAACCGCACGTACAACACGCTCGCGTGGCGCGACGGCGGTGCGAACAGTTTCGCCAACGCCTTCGCGGGCAAGACCGAAATGCAGGCGCTCTATGCACAGGACGCCTGGCGCTTCCTGCCACGCTGGAAGCTCGTGTACGGCGTGCGCTACGAGAATTGGCGCGCCTTCGACGGCTATCAGGCGCTCGGCAGTGTGAACGTGCCTTATGCGAACGTGGGCGACCATCACTTCTCGCCGAAAGCTTCGCTCTCGTTCGACGTGACCGACGACCTCACGCTGCGTGCATCGATTGCGCGCGCCTACCGCTTCCCGACTGTGAGCGAGTTGTTCCAGGGGCAGGTGAACGGCTCGTCCATCGTCAACAACAATCCGAACCTGCGCCCCGAGGACGATCTCTCGAAGGAACTGAGCGCCGAATGGGCGCACTGGAACGGCCTGTTCCGCCTGACGCTCTTTCAGGACGACGTAAAGAACACGATCTTTAGCCAGACCGATACGACGGTCATTCCGAACGTCACGAACTTCCAGAACATTGGCAAGGTGCGCTCGCGCGGCGTGGAAACGAGCTATCAGGGAGAAGACGTCATCGTGCGCGGGCTCGATCTCGCGGCGAGCGTGGCGTATACGCAGTCGAAGATCCTGGAGAACGCGCAGAATCCGGCGAGCGTCGGCAAGTACTTCTATCGCATTCCGCTGTGGCGCGCGAATCTCGTCGCGACCTACCGGTTCGACGCGCGCTCCGCGCTCACACTCGCCGCGCGCTACTCGGGGCGCCAGTACAACACGCTCACGAATACGGACACGAACCCGAACGTATTCGGCGGCACGAGCACCTACACGGTCGCCGACGTGAAGTACACCTTCCGGCCGACGAAGAAGAGCGAGATAGGCGTGGGCATCGACAACCTGTTCGACGCGCGCTACTTCGTCTATCACCCGTATCCCGGCCGTACCTACTACCTCGAAGCGAAGCTCGGCATTTGAGCGGCTCGTTTTCGTTTGAATCATCCATGCATTCGAGCCGTGCCGGCTCGACAGGGAGTCCCCGATGTCCACGATATCCGACCCGGTCAGCGCACCGCCTGCCCACGCGGCGCAGTCCGGCTACCGCACGCTGTGGCGCTGGCATTTTTACGCCGGCCTCTTCGTCATGCCCTTGCTGCTCGTGCTCGCCATTACGGGCACGATCTACTGTTTCCAGCCGCAGATCGAACCGCTGCTTTACCCGCATCGGCTGGTGGTCGCGCCGGCGGCGACACCGCGCCTGCCCGTGGATACACTGCTGGCCCGCGCGCGAGCCGCGCTGCCGCCCGACGCGCGGGCGCTGCGCGCGCACGTCGAGTCGAATCCCGCGCGCAGTGCCGAATTCGTTTTCGCGCTGCCTGGGGGGACCAAAGAGAGCGTCTACGTGAATCCATACGATGGCGCGGTGCTGGGCACGCTCGACGTCGATCGCCGCTTCATGCAGGTCGACCGCATGCTGCATCGCAAGCTCTTGCTCGGCAAGCCCGGCGAGCTGCTGATGGAACTGGCCGCCTGCTGGACGCTGGTGATGATCGCCACCGGCATTGCGCTCTGGTGGCCGCGCCCGGGTGCGTCGTGGCGCGCCGCGCTGCTGCCTCGCTTCGCCGCGCGCGGGCGGCCGTTCTGGAAGAGCGTGCACGCGAGCGTCGGCATCTGGCTCGCCGTGGGCGCGCTCGCGTTCGTGTTGAGCGGCTTGCCGTGGACCGGCTCGTGGGGCAAGCAGTTCAAGGCGCTCGCCACGCGCGCGAGCCTCGGCGCGCCGCGCGGCGCGTGGGGCGGCGGTCTCGCGCTGAAGTCGGCCTTGCCGGGTGCGCCGGCAGCAGCTAGCGGCGCAGCGGCGAATCCTCCCGCAAGCCACGCCGATCGACAAGAACACAGCGGAGAGCACGCGGGGCACGACATGGCGTCGATGCCAGGCATGGTGATGGACGACATGCCGCTGCCGCTCGTGCCCTGGGCCGTCGGCGCGGTTCCCGTGCCGCACTCGCCCGACGCGTCCGGCGCATCGCAACACTGGACGCTCGCCCAGGTCGTCGCCCAGATGCGCGATCTCGGCGTGCGCGACGGTTACGACATCGTGCTGCCCGCCACGCCCGATGGCGTCTACACGGTCTCGTACTTTCCGCCCGATCCGAAAGCGGAACGCACCGTGTATATCGACCAATACAGCGGCGCCGTGCTCAAGGACATTCGCTATGACGATTACGGCGCAGTTTCGCAGGCCATTTCATATGGCACGTCGCTGCACATGGGCCGCTACTTTGGCCTCGCCAACCAGTTGATCTGCGCGGCGATTTCGCTGGGCCTCGGCGCGCTCGCGGTGACGGGCTTCGTGATGTGGTGGCTACGCCGCCCCGCCCGCGCGAAGGGCGCATCGATGTTGGCGGCGCCCTCACGCGAGCGCGCCGCGCCCCCGCTGCGCGCCTGGAAGACCGGTCTCGTGCTGCTCGGCATCGTGTTTCCGCTGATGGGCGCGACGCTCGTGGCGGTCTGGCTGTTCGACCGTGCAGCCTTCCGACGCGCCTAGAAGCTGCCGTCGTGCCGGCGTCGGCGGCAGCGGCGGCCCTGCGGTAATCTGCGGACACAAATACGTCTGAACCTGGCTGCGCCAAATGGTTTCAAACGTAGATATGCGGAGATTATCGTGTTGCGGCGAATTTCAGCGCTCGGCGCGGCCGCGGTGCTTGCGGGCTGCGCGGTCGCGCCCTATCCTGGTTACCCCGGGTACTACGGTTATGACTACGGCTACCCGTACGACTCGGGCTATCCGTACGCCTACGGTTACGACTACTACCCCGGCTATTTCGGCGGCGGCTATGGCGGCATCGCAATTTGGGGCGGTGGCGGCGGATGCTGCTATCACCACGGCTGGCACGGCGGTGGCCATGGCGGCGGCTGGCACGGTGGCGGTGGACACGGCGGCGGCTGGCATGGAGGCGGTGGCGGCACGTGGCAAGGCGGCGGCGGTGGCAGGGGGGCCGGCGGCGGCCACGGCCACTAACCCGTCACAGCGCGACCACAGCGGGACCACTCTGTTGAAGCGGTCCGTATACCGTGCGTGTCAGCGCGGCGCGCGCTTATACGCGCCCGTTCACCGGAATCAGCGCTCCCGTAATCGCCTGCGCGTCCTCGCTCAGGAAGAACGCGATCACCGTAGCGATCTCGCGCGGCTGTACCCAGCGCGTGAAATCGGCGTCCGGCATGTCGGCGCGGTTTTGCGGCGTGTCGATGATGCTCGGCAAGATCGCGTTCACCGTCACACCCTTGTCCTCCAGCTCTTCCGCGAGCGCTTCCGTCAAACGCGCCACGCCCGCCTTCGACGCCGAATACGCGCCCATGCCGAGCCCCGCCTTGAGTCCCGCGCCTGCGCCGATGTTGACCACACGCCCCGCGCCGCTCTTCACGAGATGAGGCAGCGCGGCCTTCGAGGCATTGAGCGCCGTCTTCACGTTCAAATCGAACATCAAATCCCACGTGCGCGCGTCGCCGTCGCCGATAGTCTCCCACCGGAACGCGCCCGCCACGTTGACGAGCGCGTCGAGCCCGCCGAGTCTCTCCTGCAATGCGCCGAAGGCAGTCTGGGCCGCCTTCGCGTCGACGAGATCGACGCCGCCCATGCGCAGCGCGTTCGCGAGCGCGGCGGGCAGCGCCGCCGCTTCGGGGGCCGCGCCGCGGCCGATCAGCGCCACGCGGGCGCCGCGTTCGGCCAGCAATTGCGCCGTCGCCAGACCCAGGCTGCCGAAGCCGCCCGTCACCGCGACCACTTTGCCGTTCAAACCATTTTCCATGCTCTTATTCCTTTGCTAACCTGAATTCGATGCGGCCCGCGATCGATGCGGGCGCCGCTGGCGCCACGTTACGCGAGCCGCGGCCTTCCATCAACCGGCGCGCGGGCGTCCGCGTGAAACCTCCGCGCGTACCGTGGCGAGCGCGTGCTGCTTGCGCAGGTTCTCCGTGGTGTCGCCGCCGCCGTCCGCGCGCCAGCCCGGCGGCAGGAAAACATAGCGCACGGCGGTCCAGATGTCCTTCGCCATCACGACGTCGCGTGCGAGCGTCTCCCAGTGTTCCAGTTCGACGACGAACGGATTGCGCGAGCGCACGGGCGTCACGAGCCCGTAGCGGCAAGGCTCTTCGGCACGTTCCGGCACGTAGGTACCGAACAGGCGGTCGAAAATGATCAGGACTCCGCCATAGTTGGCATCGAGATAGTCGACGTTCGAAGCGTGGTGCACGCGGTGGTTGGACGGCGTGTTGAACACGTACTCGAGCCAGCCGAGTTTCGGAATCCACGTGTTGTGCAGCCAGAACTGATAGAGCAGATTGAGCGAGAGGATGGCGAGCACGACTTCGGGCCGCACGCCGAGCCACACGAGCGGCCCGAAGAACATGGCCGGGCCGGTCAGCTTGCCGGTCCATCCCAGCCGGTAGGCAGACGAAAGCGTCAACTGGTTCGGCGAATGGTGCACGGCATGCGTGGCCCAGAAGAAGCGGATGCGGTGCGAAGCGCGGTGATACCAGTAATAGCAGAACTCCTGACCGATGAAGACCAGCAGCACGAGCGCAACCGTGTCGATATTCAGTGTGAAGAGCCGATGCTCCCACGCGAAATCCAGGATCGGCGCGGCGAGAGAAAGCGGCAGGAACGCGAGGAGCTTGCGGCCCGCGAGGTCGGCGAGCGAAAGCCCAACCTCAGACCAATCGAATGCGGCCTCTCCCGCCGCTTCGCGGCGCTTCCTGAACGTGAGCACGCACGCCTCGATCAGCGAGACGGCAACGACGAACAGCGTGACATAGAACGCGAGTTTTCCTGTAGTGAGCATGATGGATCGTGTGCATTGAGCGCGTCTTGCGCGGTGAAGAAAGACGCGTGTTGCACGCAGGAGTCGCGGCGTTGCGTCGGATGAAGGGCACTGTAGTGGCGCGCAGCGGCAAAAACCACGCGCAAAGTATGTCGGGATATGTCACGCGCCACGCGCGCGAAACACCTCGATACGCCCGCCGCGCCGCGTGCGCGGGGAGGGCGCGTCAGCGGCCCCGCGACGTGTAACACCGTGACATGGTTTACGACGCGACTTGCGCCTGGCCCAGCCCTATAGTTCGTTCCGCTGACACGCCGCAGCGTGCCTCCCGAAACGAACCGCAAGGACCTCTGATGAAAACGCTCCCCCTCGTCGTCGCCGCGCTCATCGGCTTCGCCAGCGCCCCCGCTTTCGCCGGCTGGTCCGGCCACGGCACGGCATACACGCCGCACGGCACGTACAACGGCGCGCACTACGGTTCCTGCAGCGGCGGCACCTGCTCGCATGCGGGCGGCGTGGCCGGTCCCTGGGGCGGCGTCGCCACCAACAGCGGCTCCGTCACCCGCACCGCACCGGGCCAGTTCAGCAACAGCGGCACGGCCTACGGTCCGAACGGCCGCTCGGTCCAGCATTCGGGCGATACGAGCTGCGCGGGCGGCACCTGCTCGCACACCGGCTCGCTCAACGGCTCGGATGGCCGCAGCGCGAGCACCTCGGGCAGCGTGACGCGCACGGCGCCGGGCCAGTATTCGTCGACGGGCACGGTCACGACGGGCAACGGCAACACCTACGGGCACTCGGCATCCACGAGCTGCGCGGGCAACACGTGCAATCGCTCGGGCACCGTCACCGGCACGCAGGGCGGCACCGTCTACCACTCGGGCAGCGCCACGGGCGTCGGAACCGGCGTGGTGACCACGGGCGGCGGCACGACCGTTGTCCATGGCGGCACCGTGACCACCGGCACGGTAACGACCTCGGGCACGACGGTCGCCGTCGTCGGCGCCCCGGTCCCCGTGCCCGCGCCGGTCGTCGTCACGCCGCCGCCGCCCAGCACCACGGTGTATGTCGCCCCGCCGCCGCCCGCCCCCAAGACGGTCGTCGTCGCGCCCGCACCTGCACCGCAGACGGTTTATGTCGCGACTCCTGCACCGAAGACCGTCTATGTCGCGCCTCCCGCACCGAAGGTCGTCTACGTGGCGCCGCCGGCACCCAAGGTCGTCTATGTGGGCCAGCCGCTGCCGCGCGCCGTGTACATCGCCCCGCGCCCCGCCGTGTGGATTCCCGGCCACTGGGTCGGCCGCGTGTGGGTCCCTGCTCACTGGGCCTGAACCATCACCGGCGGCTGCGGATTCGCATGACCCGCAGCCGCCCGCCTCATTCGCTTGATCAACCGGCCGGCGAGCTTCGTCGGCCACCTCACGGAGAACACCATGAAGAAGATGATCGCTGCCCTCGTTTTGTGTATCGTTTCAGCAGCGGTTTGCGTGCCGGCATCGGCTCAGGCCTTGCCGGACGGCTCAGGCGACAGCGCGCGCGTCGAACGCATGATGGCGCAGCTGCAAGGGCGTTTCGCCGCCGCGAACACGACGCACGACGGCAAGCTCACGCGCGAGCAGGCGCAGGCGGGTATGCCGAAGGTCGCGCAGCACTTCGACGAAATCGACACGCAAAAGGCCGGCTTCGTCACCCTCGCGCAGATCGAGGACTTCATGCGAGCGCGCGCAGCAGCCCGATGAACGCCGGAGGCGTCACATGGAGCAGGCAAACAGGATCATCGTGCTCGACGACGAAGCCGAACTGCGCAACATGCTGCAGCGCTTTCTCACGAGCCAGGGTTTCGAGGTACGCGCCGTCGCCGACGGCAAGCGCCTCGACCGCCTGCTCCAGCGTGAGCCCTACGACCTGCTGGTGCTCGATCTCATGATGGAGCCCGAAGACGGCCTCACCGTATGCCGACGCCTGCGCGCCGAAGGCCAGACGCTGCCGATCCTCATGCTCACCGCGAAAGGCGATGCCGCCGACAAGGTGATCGGCCTCGAAACCGGCGCCGACGACTATCTCGCCAAGCCGTTTCTCCCAGACGAACTGGTCGCGCGCATTCGCGCCCTGTTGCGTCGCCAGAAGATGGCCTCGGGCGAGCCCACGGTCACCTCGCAAATGCTGCGCTTCGGCGACTTTCAGTTCGACGTTGGCAAACAAACGCTCTACCGCGACGGCACGCCCATCGAAGTCCACTCGGCGCAGATGCTGCTGCTTCACGCGCTCGGCTCGTCGCCGAATCGCGCTGTGAGCCGCGAGAACCTGCTCGCCCGCGCGCGCGGACGCGACCACAGCGCGCTCGACCGCAGCGTGGACGTGCAGATCCTGCGCCTGCGCCAGATCGTCGAGGACGATCCCGCCAAGCCGCGCTTCATCAAGACCGTCTGGGGCATCGGCTACATGCTGGTGGCCGGCGTCGAATCGTAATGCGCTTGCGGCTGCCGCGCTCGCTGCTCTCGCGCAACATCGCGCTGCTGGTGGCGCTCGTCGCGCTCTCGCAGATCTGCTCGCTCGTCGTCCTGCTGCATTTCGTGCAGCGCCCACGCATCGAACGCGCCTCGATCATCTTCGCCGATTACGTCAAGCTGCTCGACACCACGCTCGCGTCCATGCCACCCGACGAAGGGCGCGCGGCGGCCGCGCGGTTCGATGCGCGCCGTGCGGCGCCGCCACAAGCGTCGAGCGAGGCGCAGCCGAGTCTCGTCGACTTTTTCCGCACCTGGCAGCGCGACGTGTTCGTCGAAGCGCTGCAAAGCCATCTGCCGCCCGAGTTGCTGGTGCGCTGGGACGCGAGTCACGACGAGACCGCACCCGCCGAGGCTGGCGAAGCCGCGCAGGAGCGCCTGTGGATCCGCCTTCACGCAGCGGGCGAACCGGTCTGGATCGCCCTGCCGGTGACCGCCGACGCGCGAGCGAGCGGCATCACTACGGCGTTGATCCTCTCAGCCGCGCTCGCGCTGCTCGCCGCGCTCACCGGCTACCTGTTGCAGCGCCACATCAACCGCCCGCTGCGCAAACTCGCGCGCGCGGCGCGGCGCGTGAGCGCAGGCGAAACGCCGCCGCCACTGCCGACCAACGGCCCGACCGAAATCGCCCAGGTGAGCCGCGCCTTCAACCAGATGACCGAAGCGCTGAAGCAGGCTGAGGCCACGCGCGCGCTGATGCTGGCCGGCGTCTCGCACGACATCCGCACGCCACTCACGAAACTGCGCCTTGCGATTGCGATGGCGCTGCCGCGCGGCAGCAACGACGCGCTCGTGGCCTCGTCCGAGAGCTATCTGGACCAGATCGACACGATCCTCCAGCAGTTCATGGACTACGCAGGCAGCGGCGAGCGCGAAGCGCCGCAACCAGGCGACCTCAACGCGCTCGCAGGCCAACTCGTTGCCGACTTCGCGGGGCTCGGGCATGAATTCGATTTCGACGAGGGTGAATTGCCGGTTTTCGCGTTCCGGCCCATCGCGGTTATGCGTCTGCTGATGAATCTCATGCAGAACGCCGTGAACTATGGCCGCACAGGTCTGACGATTCGCACGTGGCGCGACGACGACACCGCCTGCGTGATCGTTGCCGACCGTGGCAACGGCATCCGCGCCGAGGAACTGGAGCGCCTCAAATCGCCCTTCAGCCGCGGCGCGAACGCCCGTACGCATTCGGGCGGATCGGGGCTCGGGCTTGCCATTGTCGAGCGCATCGCGCGGCTGCACGGCGGCTCGCTCACCTTCCGCGACCGCGAAGGCGGCGGCCTCGAAGCCGTAGTGCGCATGCCGCTGAACCGTCCCTCGTCGAGTCGGAACGGCGCGCCGCCGGCCGCGCGCCCATGACATGACTCGACATAATTTGCGCGTGGATTTCGTGCGCCCTTCCCCCCATACTTGCGCCTGAGCCTGAGCAACGGAGCAGAACAAACCGAAGCCCAGACGCCGAAGCACCCCGGTCGATAGTTCGCCATCCTGAATAAATTGCGAGTATCGGCAGAAACGAGACACTCTTTCAGGTAAAAGGACATCGACATGCAAACGATCATCAACTTCCTCGTCAACAAGGCCAAGCGCATCGCGGGCACCACGTTCCTCGCCGGCGCGCTGTTCGCGAGCGGCTGCGCGTCGGCCGCGCCGGTCGTGCAGACGAACGGCCCGCTCCCGCAACTGCACGCCGACGTCGTCTACGTCTATACGTTCGACGCCGCCGCCGACCAGGTGAAGCTCGACAGCACCGGCATGCTGCACAAGCTCAAGACGATGACGAGCGGCGAGTCGTCGGCGCAGCAGCAACAGCAGGCCGCGCTGCAAACGCGCGAGCATCTCGCCGATCAGCTCGTGAGCGAACTTCAGAAAATGGGCCTGCCCGCCGTGCGCATGGACGGTCCCGCACCCGCTGGCCGCAACGCGTTGATCGTGGAAGGCCGCATCGACACGATGGACGCGGGCAGCAGCCGCCGCCGCATGCTGATTGGTCTCGGCGCGGGCAAGAGCGAAGTGGGCGCGACGATCGCGGTGCTGTTCCGGCCCGCCAACGGCGGCGAACCGCAACCGCTCCTGAGCTTCCAGACGAAGTCGGATAGCGGCCATATGCCTGGCATGGCCGAGACGGCGGGCGTGGGCGCGGCGGCTGGCCATGTGGCGACGGCCGCGGTGGTGGGCGGCGGTCTGCACGGCGCCTCGGAGGCGAAGCGCGACACGCTCTCGTCGGATGCCGGCAAGCTGGCCCGCTCGATTGCGAAGGTAATCACGCAAATCAGCACGCAGAACGGCTGGATGGCAACGACGACGAAGAGCTGATACGGAGGAAGCGCGCTGCGCAGCGCGAGGGTACGTGCCCTTTACGGCGACGGTTCGATACCGCCGCCGTCTTTTTGTTTAATGCGCCTGCGGTTCGCGCTGCGCCTGCGGCTCACGATGTCGCGCGAACTTCGATGTATGGCCGATGCCGGGATTGAAGCAGTTGCATGGATCGAGCGTTTCGTAAAACGACTTCAGCGCAGGCTTCGCATCGTAGAGACGGCCGACGTTGTGCTCAGCGGGCTATTCGGCGCCGCGCGCGTCCAACCTCGACGGCAGGACGCGCGCGCAACCGGTGTACGTCAAGACGGCGCCGGCCGAACAATCAGCCTAGCCCCATGCGTGTCTCGTCGACGAACTTCTCCGTGGCGTCGTCGATCTTGCGGCCCTTGCGGCCGGAGGGGCCATGAATGTAGACGGTCTTCATATCGACCTGCGGCGCGCCGCTCATGCCGGGCGGCGGCGTCATCTCGTAGTGGACTTCGCGCGCGTGGTCGGCCATTTGCAGGCGCGGATCGAACACCGAGTTGAAACGCCACAGCATGCGCACGAAATTGGTCTGGCCGTGCAATAGCAGATGCGTGGCCTGCCCCGCCGCGCCGCGCAGCGCGGTCCAGCCCATGTGCTTGCGATTGAGCACCTGCTGCGTGCGCACGAGTTCCGCGTAGAACTCGGGCAGCGGAAGTTTCGTCGGCACGACGGCGTGCTGGATGTCATAAAGGCGATAGTCGAGGCTCGTGAGGCGCCGCGCCTCGCGCTGCCAGTTCTCCGTGCCCGGATATGGCGTATTCACGCTGATATTGACGATCTCGGGAATCTCCAGGCACCACTGGCGGATCGTCTCGAAGCGTTCGCGGTCCCAGTCCGGATCGGCAATCAGGTTGATCGCGACGGTAATCCCCAACGAACGCGCGAATTCGAGCGCCTCGAAATTCTTGTCAAGGCTGATCCGTTTGCGAAACGCCTTGAGCCCCGCCTCGTCGATCGCCTCCAGACCGAGGAACATGTACTTCAGGCCAATGGACTGCCACAGACGGAACACGTCCTTGTTGCGCAGAAGCACGTCGCCACGCGTTTCCAGGTAGTAGCGCTTGTCGATGCCGCGCCGCTTGATCGCCTCGCCGATCGCCATGCCGTGTTCGGCATGCACGAACGCCACGTCATCGACGATGAATACGCCCGGCTCGCGCAACGCCGCCAGTTCGTCCACGACGACTTTGGGGCTGCGCGTGCGGTAGCTGCGTCCGTAGAACGTCCATGCGCTGCAGAACGTGCAGTCCCACGGGCAGCCACGCGCGAACTCGATGGAGGCGCAGGGATCGAGCGTGCCGATGAAATACTTGCGGCGATGGCGTAGCAGGTCGCGCGCGGGCCGCACCGGATCGAGATTCTCGACGAAGCCTGGCGGCGGACCCGATCCGTGGCTCGTGAGGACGCCGGGCACCTCGAGCAGGTCGGCGCGGCGCGACACTGCTTCGAGCAGTTCGTTCACCGAAGCTTCACCCTCGCCGCGCAGCACGCAATCGATCGCGCCTTCGGCATGGCGCAGCAGATCGTGTGCGGTGAACGACACGCTGTGGCCCCCGACGAAGACGAAACACGAGGGAAGCGCGGCCTTCACGGCCTTCGAGAGATCGATGATCTCGGGAATGTTGGCCAGATAGTTGCCCGAGAAGCAGAGCGCCTCGGGCTGCCAGTCACGCACCATGCGCATGAGGTCACGGTGTGTCTCGACCTGCAGATCGAGCAGGCGCACGTCATGGCCCGCCTCGCGCGCCGTACCGGCTACGGATTCCAGACCCAGCGGCTCGAGCCGCAGGAACACGCGCGTGTACATCAGTCCGCTCGGGTGGACAGCAAGCAATTTCATGAAGCCTCCTTGCGAAGGGCCGCCGCTTCGCGAGAGTCTACGCGCGTTGGCGGATCGCTGCCCCGCAGCGTGTTTCGCGCAGGAACGCCAGTCAGAAACTGCCGAACAGCGAACCGAGCACGATCACGACGGCGAGCGCGATGAGCGCGCCGACGATGCTCACCACCACGAGGTCGCGGTAGCTTTCGCGATGCGTCGAGCCGCACACGGCCAGCAGCGTGACGACGGCGCCGTTGTGCGGCAGGCTGTCGAGCGTGCCCGACGACATCACGGCGACGCGGTGCAGCAAAGCGGGATCGATGCCATGCTGGGCAGCGAGCTCCATGTAGGTGCCACCGAGCGCGTCGAGCGCGATGGTCAAGCCGCCCGAGGCCGAGCCCGTGAGCCCGGCGAGCAGGTTCGTGGCCACGGCGAGCGAGACGAGCGGGCCGCCGCCGATGCCGAGCACCCAGTCGCGCACGGCCTCGAACGCGGGCAATGCGGCAATCACGGCGCCGTAGCCCACGAGGCTGCCCACGCTCAGCACCGGCAACACCGACGCGTTGGCGCCCGCATCGACGCTCTCGCGTAGCGCGCCGAGCCGCCCGCGATTGAGCGCCACCAGCACGATGATGCCGAGCGCGAGCGCGACCGAGACACCCCACACGCCCGCCACCGCCGAAAGCGTGGTCGAACCCCAGCGCGGTTCGGCGAGATACGAGGCGTCGATGCGCGGGAACGCCACGACGTTCATCACGAAGTTCATCGCCACGACGACCACGAGCGGCGCGAGCGCAACGAAGGGCGACGGCGGCCCCGCATGGTCCGGTACAGCCGCGCCGCCGATCTCGGCGGGATCGAAGGCTTGGGCGAGACTCGCGCGCTCGCGCACGAGCGAGGACTTGCCGCGCTCTTCGTCATCGGCGCCGCCGTTATCGGGCTCGACAAAGCCCTCGCCGTTGCGCCGCGCCGCCGCCGCCGCGCGCCCGAGCCACCAGAGGCCGAAGCCCGCCATCACGAGGCTCGCGATCACGCCAAGGCCCGGCGCCGCGAACGGCGTCGTGCCGAAGAACGGCATCGGAATGGCGTTTTGCAGCGCGGGCGTGCCGGGCAGCGCCGACATCGTGAAGGTCGCCGTGCCGAGCATGATCGCAGCGGGCATCAGGCGGCGCGGGATATCGGCGGAGCGAAACAGCGCCTGCGCCATGGGGGCGAGCACGAAGAACGCGACGAACAGGCTCACGCCGCCATAGGTGACGAGCGCGCCGCCCAGCACCACGGCCACGAGTGCGTGACGCGTTCCTAACCTGTCGATCATGAGGCGCGCCACGGCGTCCACCGAGCCGCTGTCTTCCATCAGCTTGCCGAACAGCGAGCCGAGCAGGAAGAGCGGAAAGAACTGGGCGAGAAAACGGCCCGTGCTCGACATGAATGTTTGCGTCCAATGCGCGAGCACCGGCTCGCCGGAAATGAGCGCGGCCAGCATGGCGCACAGTGGCGCGAGCAGCAGCACGCTCCAGCCGCGATACGCGAGCCAGATCAGCAGCGCGAGACTCGCGAGCATGCCCCCGAGGCCGATAACGAGCGTGCCCGCGCTCATTGCAGCACCCCTTCGAGCAGCGCTTCGAACTTGAACGTGGATGCCTCGCCGAGCTGCGCACCGTGCTGCGCCAGGAATTCATCGGCGGTGTGGCGGCCTTCGTCGCGCAGCATCGTGATGAACGACCACTCGGCGTTGAGCTTCGACGACGCGCCCAGCGTGACGAGCTTCGCGCTATGCACGCGATGCAGGCGCATATGCGCCCAGCGGCGGCCCTCCTCGCTGCCTGCGTCGGCGACCTTGTGCAGCAGCGCCATCATGCGCAGCTCCTTGATTAGCGGCGAGTTGAATGCGATCTCGTTCACGCGGTTGATGATGTCGCGCGCCGAGCGCGGCGTGCCCGCGCGCTCCACGGGGTTCACCTGCACGAGGATCGTGTCGATTGAATCGGTCTCGCGAATCAGCGGCGTAATCGTCGGATTGCCCGCGTAACCGCCGTCCCAGTAGGCCTCACCGTCTATCTCGACGGCCTGAAAGAGCGTGGGCAGACAGGCCGAGGCGAGCAGCGCGTCGGGCGTGACATCGGCATTGCGGAACACGCGCGCCTGCCCGTTGGAAACGCGCGTGGCCGTGACGAAGAGCTTGATGCGCGAGCGGCGCAACGCGTCGAAGTCGATGGTGTCGGCGAGGATCGTGCGCAACGGGTTCACGCGCCCCGGATTCAGGTCGTACGGAGAGACGACACGCGCCATCATGTCGAGCGCGACGAACACGGGTGAATGATCGAGCGTCCAGCGCCCGAGCAGGATGTCGACGGGGCCGCGCCGGAACGGGCTGAAGCGCGCGGCGTCGGCCACGCGGCGCCAAAAGCGTTCGAGCGCCTCGCGCGCGCCGGCCGCGCCGCCCAACGCATGGCCGCTCGCGAGCACGGCGGCGTTCATCGCGCCCGCCGAGGTGCCCGAAATGCCTTCGATCTGCAGCCACGACTCTTCGAGCAGGCGGTCCAGCACACCCCATGTGTATGCGCCATGGGAGCCGCCGCCTTGCAGTGCGAGATCGACGAGCAAGGGCTCGGTGCGGGTCGTGCGGGTTGACGTCTCGGCTTCGGCAGGCATTGCGGCTCCGTTCCAGACAGACCACGGGCGAGATTACAGGAAAAGCGCAAATGGCCGCACGAGAATGACGCAGCGCGCAATCTGGCTCGAACGCGCTGGAGTCGCGCTGCGATCAGCGCGCGGCGGGCCGGTCGCAGCGGCGCACCAGGGCGTTTGGTAGACTGGATCTCCCGCCACGCCTTCCTGCCTTGCCGTGTCGAATGCCCATCCGCTTCGCGGGCCGGATTCGCTATCGGGCCCGCTTCCCGCGCTGCTCGCTGAAATCCGCGCCTGCCATGCCTGCGCCGACGCGCTGCCGCTCGGGCCGCGCCCTGTGCTGCAGGCAAGCGATACGGCAAGCCTGCTGATCGTCGGCCAGGCGCCGGGCGCGAAGGTCCACGCCTCGGGCGTGCCGTGGGACGACGCGAGCGGTAAACGGCTGCGCGCGTGGCTCGGCATCGACAGCGAAACGTTCTACGACGCCGCCCAGGTCGCGCTCGTGCCGATGGGCTTTTGTTACCCCGGCCGCGGCGGCGGCGGAGACAACCCGCCGCGCCCGGAATGCGCCCCACTGTGGCACGCGCGGCTCATCGAGCAGTTGCGCGGCGTGCGCCTGACCCTGCTCGTCGGCCAGTATGCCCAGCGCTATTTTCTCGGCAGCGAGCGCCGCGGCTCGCTCACCGAGACGGTGGCGGCCTGGCGCGACTATGCACCCAATTTCGTGCCGCTGCCGCATCCGTCGCCACGCAATCAGGCGTGGTTCAAGCGCCATCCGTGGTTCGAACTCGACGTCCTGCCCGCGCTGCAGGCACGCGTAAAAGCATTGCTGGCACCCGACGGCCGCCACGCGCACACCACTAAAAAGGAGCCGACGATGACGAAACCGGCAATCGATATCCAGCGCGTCTACGAACCGCTGCCCGAGCAGGGACACCACTGCTATCTGGTGGATCGGCTGTGGCCGCGCGGCCTGAGCAAGGAAAAGCTCGCGAACGTGGAGTGGCTCAAGGAGGTGGCGCCGAGCACCGAACTGCGCCAATGGTTCCACAAGGACCCGGAGCAGTGGACCGAATTCAGGAAGCGCTATCTGGCCGAGCTGAACGCCAATCCGGACGCCTGGCGGCCGCTCGCCGAAGCGGCCGGGAACGGGCACATCACCCTGCTCTATGGCTCCCACGATACGGAGCGCAATCACGCAATCGTGCTGCGCGACTATCTGGCGAAGCACGTGAAGCACAAATGACCGGACGGGGCTCGCGCCCCGCCCGTTTCACGCTCAGAAGAGATACATCCCCGCGACGAATACGACGCCCGAGAACAGCAGCGTGGTCACGCAGTAACCCATGATGTCACGCACGCCGAGGCCGGCGATCGCGAGCGCGGGCAGCGCCCAGAACGGCTGCGCCATGTTGGTCCATGCCTCGCCGTAAGCGATCGCCATCGCCGACTTGCCGAGGTCCGCGCCCAGCGCCTGCGCCGCCGGCATCACGAACGGCCCCTGCACGACCCAGTGGCCGCCGCCCGAAGGCACCGCGAAGTTGATCACCGCCGAGCTGAGAAACACGAGCAGCGGAAACGTGTGCACGTTCGCGATATCGACGAACCACTTCGTGATGACGCCCGCGAGACCCGAGTGGTCCATGAGCGCCTGAATGCCCGCGTAGAACGGGAACTGGATCATGATCCCCGAGGCGCCCTTCGCGGCGCCGGCCACGGCGCGCGCGTAGGCCATCGGCGTTTTGTGCAGCACGAGGCCCGCCGCGAGAAACACGAGGTTCACGGTGTCGATGTCGAGCGCGAAGCCCTTCGTGTGAAAGCGGAAGCCGAGGAACACGAAGCACAGTGCCGCCACCAGCAGCGCGAGCGCGCGGCTTTCCTCGATGCGCTCGGCGAAGGTCGCATCCGGGCCGAGCTTGCGCTCGACGCTCGGCGGATCTTCGAGCAGCGCGGGGTCGACCGAGACGACATCCTCGGGCTTCGGCATCATGAGACGCACGAGAATCGGCAGCAGCACGATCAGTCCGAGCGTGATGAACGCGTTATAGCCCGTGAAGATGGTCTGCGAGACCGGAATCAGGCCGACGGCCTTTTCCATGGGATTGCCCTTCGTGGCCGCGACGAGCGGCACCGAGCCGGAAAGGCCGCCGTGCCACGTGAGAAAGCCCATGTACGCGGCGGCGACGAGCAGCCGGTAGTCCGCGCCGCGCACTCGCCGGGCCACTTCGCGCGAGAACATCGCGCCGAGCACGAGGCCGAAGCCCCAGTTGATCGCGCAGGCAATCGCGCCCACGAATGCCACCAGCATCACGCCCTGGCCCGGCGTGCGCGCGCAACTCGCCAGCGCGACCAGCATGCGCTTGACCGGGCCGGAGCTGGCAAGCGCGTGGCCGGTGACGAGAATCAGGACCATCTGCATCGCGAACGCGAGCAGGTTCCAGAAGCCCGAACCCCACATCAAGACGAGCGCTTCAGGCGGCTGCGGCGTGAGCGCGAACGCCAGCACGAAGGTCACGACGGTGAGGAGAATGGCGAAGATGAGCGGGTCCGGCAGGATCCGATGCACTACGCCGGTAAAGAAGTGGGAAATACGCTGAATCACGGTGGTCTGCTCCTCGTCTGCTGATACGGAATCGGCCGCCTGTTTTCTTCTTTGCGAACCGAGGCCGCGATTTTTGCACAGCGCGGCATACTGCGTGCGCCACGCCGGCAATTGGCCGAATGCGTGCTGAACGCTGCGCCTGACCGGTGCGCGCGCACCCGCACGAAATAAGCCGTTACATGCCTCGGTGCGCCCTAAAAGCCTTATCTGCTACCGTTATGGTTGCTATCTCAATAAATGTCCGGGTGATTCCACCCAGCGGGAGGCAGCAATGCGCAAGCAGTTTCTCGGTGTCGTGCTCGCCACGCTAGCCGGCATATTCGTGGCTACTCCGCCCGCGCACGCCCAGTCGCAGGCATTCACGAATCAGACCGTCAACATCTACGCAGGACCCGCAGCCGACTTTCCTATCGTCGCGCAGATTCCGGGTGGCGTGGCAGTGACGGTATGGGGCTGCGTCGCGGGCTTTAGCTGGTGCGACATCGGTTTTCCGGGCCTGCGAGGCTGGGTCTACGGCACCTTCATCAGCTATCCGTGGCAAGGACAACGCGTGCCGGTGATGAACTATGGCCCGCGCATCGGTCTGCCTATCGTGACGTTCTCGCTCGGCGCGTACTGGGGCATGCACTACCGCGACCGGCCGTGGTACTCCAATCAATCGCGCTGGGCGCGCCATCCAGGACCACGACCTCTGCCGCCGCCGCCCGTGCGGCCGCGTCCGCCCGTCGGTCGTCCGCCGGGCGGCACACGGCCGCCCAACCAGGGCGGCGGGAATCGGCCGCCCAACAACAACGCGGGACAGGGAAACCGGCCACCCGGCGCGGGCCCCGGCAATAACAACGCGCGGCCGCCCGGACAAGGGCACGCGCGGCCGCCGGGACAAGGAAATGCCCGTCCGCCTGGTCAAGGGAATGCCCGTCCGCCCGGCCAGGGCGGCGGCCGGCCTCAGGGGCAAGGCGGTGGGCGGCCGTCCGGCGGCGGGAATAATCGACCGCAGGGAGGTGGCGGTGGTGGCGGGACTGGTGGCGGCGGTGGTGGTGGCGGACCGGGAGGCGGTGGCGGACCTGGCGGCGGTGGCGGGCCTGGCGGCGGCGGTGGCCGTCCGCCTCAGGGTAGCTAACGTCGCGACTAGCGGGCAAAAGTCCATGCCGACGCAAGGCGTGCCCGCGCTGGCTACTTCACCATCGCTCAGAACCGGTAGCCGATACCGCCCAGGATCACGTCCGTATCGCGGCTATAGCGCGTGACCACGCGGTTCCAGGTGACGCGCGCCGCCCAGTGCTGCGTCAAGCGATAGGAAGCCGAAACGGAGACAAGCCCCGAGAGAATCCCGTCGCCGGTATCACGCTCGTCGGGATGCTCGCCGTGATGGATCGCCGCGTAGAGGCCAGCGCCGAACCCGAGCGTGAGACGCTCGTCGAAGAACGCGCGCGTGAGCCAGATTTGCGCCGTCGCGCCATCGCGCCGCGCCGAGATGCCATTGCCCTCGTGCAGATATCCCACTGTGGCGTCGAGAAAGGAATTAATGCCGCGCCGGTACTCGATTGCCTCGGCCGCAGATGTCTGCGATTCGAGGCTGTTGAGGATCGTCTCGCCCGCCATCAGCGTGATCTCGTTGTTCGTCACTTTCTGCGTGCGCGGCAGCGCGAAATCGCGCGGCCCTGGCGTGCCGGGCGCGTCGAGCTGATAGCCCACGCCCAGCATGAGCGATGTCGTCGATGGCCCGCGCGACACTTGCACGCGGTTGAGCTGCAGGTTCGCTGTCCAGCGATGCGTGGAGTACCACGTGGCGCGCGCACTGTAGAGCACGCCCCAGCCGTGCGTATCGGACCAGCCCTGACCCTGTGACGCGGCCTCGGTATCGAAATAGCGATACGGCCCGACACCCAGCGCGAATACGAAGCGGCGTTGCGCGAGCGGCAAACGCGCCCACGCCTGGATGGCCTGGCCGTCGCGGTGATGATCCGGAATATGGCCTTCGTTGAGCCAGGCAATGCTGCCGGCAAAATACTGGCCGAAACCCTCCGTGTAATCCATTTGCCACGAATAGGTATGATCGGCGCCGCTTTTGAGCGGCCCTGTGTAGAGCGTGAATTCCTGCGCGCAAACTGACCCCGAAGCCAAGGCGAGCGCGCTGCCGACAACACCGGCTGCGGCTAGCGACGTGATGTTTTTCATTGCGTGCGTTTGGCCTTGCGGTTGGGATGACGTGACTCGCTGCAAGGAAAACGTATGCAACGGAACGCGGAGCATACCGCGACGCGGCATATTTTGTGGAAACCCACTCTTTCAATTAATTACGACATGACGTAGCACAAATTTCTGATATTTATTTTGCCATCCTAATTACATGAATAAAAAAGAAACGCCGCACAAAAAGTGCGGCGTCTTCCTGCATTCAGCTTTGCAAGCGGTGCAATATCAGCGCACGTGATGACAGACGCGCTCAGCGTGATGGTGGACGTGCTCGACGTGACATACCTCGTGGTGATACGGTTGGGCGACAGCAGCGAGCGGCGCGAAAAGCGCGGCGCAGGAAATCAGGGCAAACAGGCGGACAGCGGGCTTGGTAACGGCGTTCATGACTCGGCTCTTGCGTATGAAAACAGCGTGGTGGGAATCAAAAGCCAGCACTGTATCGCAGAGCGTTCCGCGACGCATTACACGGATGTAACGGGCGTAGCGCTCGATGAAACGCTCTTGACACGCCTTGCTACGCAAGAGCGGCTCGCGGCGGCCGCTCAAATAGTGGGCTCGCCACCCTCGTCGTGGGTGAGTCGCCGCAGCAGTTCGCGACCGCGGGTGGTGAGGCGCAGCGTGGGGTCGCCGCCCGCCTCGTCCATTTCGACGAGACGATAGCGCTGCAGCGCAAGGAAATCGGAATCGATCATTTGAATCGGCGCGTCCGCATCACGGATCAGCAGCAGGGTCGCTAGTTCGTGGTGACTGAGCATCAGGTCTCTCCAGTTGTTGGCCGGAGTCGAGGCGCAAGCGCCGATTCCAGCCACATGCCCGAAAAAGCAATCGACCGAAGGGCCGTGGGCTTGAGTCACCCCAGCATAGCGAGTCAATCGTACAGTTTCGCTACAGCCATGTTTCGCTGTGTTACGCGCCGGTGTCTGAAGCAAGAAAGCGGCGCGCAGCTGCACGATATGCAGTCTGCGCGCCGCCCGCTTACAGCCTCTCGCCCTTAGTTGATTTCGAGGCGCTTACTGGCGCTTGCGGCCCGCTTCGGTAGCGTCAGCGTCAGCACGCCATCCTTGTATTGCGCGGCCGCCTTTGCATCGTCGATTTCCGCGGCGAGCGTGAACGCGCGGCTCACGCTGCCCGCATAACGCTCGCGACGCACCACGCGCTCACCTTCCTTCCGTTCGCTGCCGCGCTCGACTTTCGCGGCAATCGAAACGAGATTGCCATCGATTTTCACGTCGATGTCTTTCCGGTCGACGCCGGGCATTTCAGCCTTCACCGTGAAACCAGCCTCGTCTTCCGTCACGTCGATCCGGATACTGGCCGCTTGCCCTTCCGCGCCGCTCGTAGCACGCAACGGCCGGAACAGCCCGTGAAACAGATCGGGCACACCTTCCATCGAAAACGGATCGTAACGCGAGATAGTGCTCATTGATGCCTCCATGGGCAGAACGTTTTTCGTGTCCACACAACGACGGCGTTGCGTCGGATTCCTAAGTTCCCCCATCAACTCGCACAGGCGCATGACACCTCTGCGGCCGACGTCCGGGAATCGCCTGCAACGAAGCGCGCCGCTCGCGCGGCGCGGTCGCTGCCGCTTGCCGTTCCAACATGAAGGCGCCTCGCGCGTTTGCAAGACCCGTTTTTTGCCGCGCGCGAAATTTTTGTGTCGCCGCGCGGCGCGTCATTGCATGTGCATGCCGCCGTTGATCGCGATATCGGCGCCGGTGATGAACGCCGCATCGTCCGAACAGAGGAACGCCACGAGTGCCGCGACCTCGTTCGGTTGCCCGAGACGGCCTACTGGAATCTGCGGGAGGATGCGCGCATCCAGCACATCTTTCGGTACGGCTTCCACCATTTGCGTGGCGAGGTAGCCCGGCGACACGGTGTTCACCGTCACGCCTTTCTTCGCCACTTCCAGTGCGAGCGCCTTCGTGAAGCCATGCATGCCCGCTTTCGCCGCCGAATAGTTGGTCTGCCCGAAAGCGCCGCGCGAGCCGTTGACCGAGCCGATATTGATGATGCGCCCGAAGCCGCGCTCGATCATGCCGGGCAGGAACGGCTTCGTCACGTTGAAGAGCGCGTCGAGATCGGTGCGCAGCACGGAGTCCCAATCGGATTTCGACATCTTCACGAAGCTGCGGTCGCACGTAATGCCCGCATTGTTGATGAGCACGTCCACCTGGCCGAGATCGTCGAGCGCTTGCTGCGCCGCGCGCTCGCAGGCCTCGTAGTCGGCGACGTTCATCTGGTGGCAGCCGAAGTCACGGCCCGCCGCGCGTTCGGCGGCAAGCCAGGCATCGGCGCGCGTGTTCGCCGCCGAGCAAGAGACGGCGACGGTCATGCCCGCATCGTGCAGGCGCCGGCTGATCGCCTCGCCGAGTCCGCCCATGCCGCCCGTGACGAAAGCAACGCGCTTAGTGGCCATGCTGGCCTCCGCCCGCGCTCGCGCCCTGCGCACGGCCTGCGCCCGCCGCCTTGCCCGGATGCACTGCACCATTGGCGGCGCTGCTCATTGCGCGCTCGAAGGCGTTCATCCACTCGCGCATCGGCAGCGCACCCGGCACCTTGGCTGCGCTGGCTTGCGCGCCCGCACAGGCCTCCTGCCACTGCTGCGTGAAGTCGCGCGCACTGTCGGACCACGTGCTCGCGCTCTGCATCGCCGCCGCGACGCCCTCTTGCCAGAGCGTGGTGCTCGCGCCGAGATAGTCGCGCCAGACCGATTGCGTGGCGACCGCGAAATCGGTCCAGTCGCGCGCGGTGCGCAGCGATTCGAGCAGGCCCTCGACCGCCTCGCGGTCGCGCGCGATGCGGCGCTGCTCCAGCTTCAGCAACTGCTCGCGCCATTGCTGCTGCCCGACGAGCAGGCGCAACGCGGCCGACGTGTTGGCACGGTACGTGTCGAATGAGGCGCCCATCGCGTTGCCGGGCGAGGCGGCGTCGAATGAGGGATGGGAAGCGGTTGCCATGGTCAATCTCCTCCTTATGTAGCTTTCGCCCGGCGCGGCCGGATGCGTTTGCTGCCAAAGAGACCGCGGTGGACCGCGACGGGACGCGGGCTGCGGCGAGCGAAATGAAAGCGCTTCACGCGCGACGATGGGGAACGGGATGCTTCGGAGTGCCGTATGTTCGCAAGACGGCCGACTCAAGCCAACATCATAGGCAGGAAGACGGCGTCCCGCGCGACGAATGGGCGATTTGTCGCTTGATCGACGTCACATTTCGAGATACCTGATGCGCAGCGAGTCAACACCAGGCTTGTCATCGCGGGTATTTCGCGACGGACTGTAAGGGCGGGAACGCTGCCCGGCCGATCGCGCCCTCGACCCGAACCGGCCGGTGGAACCGGGCACACCGGTCAGTTGGCCGGCAGCTCTTCGTCGCGCACCAGCATCACCGGCCGGTCCGCCATGCGCAGGAACGACTCGGCCACGCTGCCGAGCAACAGGCGCTTCATGCCCGACAAGCCACGCGTACCCATCACGACGAGGTCCGCGCCGTCCTCGGCGGCGATGCGCGAGATCACTGCGGCGATCTCCTCGCCGCTTGCATCGGCCGCGCGCGTTGAGCCCGGCACCTGAGCCTGCGCGAACACCAGTTTCGCCTCTTCGAGCGCCGCCGTTGCCGCGTCGTTTTCCGCCGAGTGGCGCGCCTGTTCCTCGGCGAAGCCCGTACTGACGTCCACGAGCCGCGCCGGATGCCGCACGACATACAGCGCCTGAACGGCGCCGCCAGTCGCTTTCGCGACCTTCACGGCCTCCTCGAGCGCGCGCCGGCCGCTGCGGCTGCCATCGACCGCTACCAGAATCTGCTTGTACATCATGGACCTCCCGGGCGTCGCCCATGTTGCGCACCGGCTCCCGGCGCGCTATCCAGATAAAGATCGTTGTAGCGCATTCAGGTACGGATGCGCGCCCCGGCCAGTGCGACCCGTTGTCTCTACTGCGTCACCATCGTGATCCACCTGACCGGCTCAGCGCATCGTCAACACCGCCGCGCCCGTGAGCCGTCCCTCGCGCAAATCGGCCAGCGCCTCGTTCGCGCGCGCGAGCGGGTACGGCGTGGTTTCGATTTCGAGCTTGTGCCGCGCAGCGATCGCCATGAACGTCGCCCCGTCCTCGCGCGTGAGATTCGCCACCGAAACGATGCGCCGCTCTTCCCACAGCCATGCGTAAGGAAACGAGGGAATGTCGCTCATGTGGATGCCGCCGCACACGACCGTGCCGCCCTTCGTCAGCGCCCGCAGCGCAGCGGGCACGAGCGCGCCGACCGGCGCGAACAGCAGTGCCGCGTCGAGTTCCTCGGGCGCGCGCTCGTCGCTGCCGCCGGCCCACGTCGCTCCGAGGCGCCGCGCGAACTGCTGCGCCGCGACATCGCCCGGACGCGTGAACGCGTAGACGGTGCGCCCCTGGTGGCGCGCGACCTGCGCGACGATATGCGCCGCGGCGCCGAAGCCGTAGATGCCGATGCGCCGTGCATCGCCCGCCATCGCGAGCGAGCGATAGCCGATGAGTCCCGCGCAGAGGAGCGGCGCGGCCTCGAGGTCGCTGTACTGGCGCGGCAGATGAAAGCTATAGCGGGCGTCGGCGACGGTGCGCGTGGCGTAGCCGCCGTCGATCGTGTAGCCGGTGAAGCCGGGTGCGTCGCAGAGGTTCTCGCGCCCGTCGGCGCAGAAACGGCAATGGCCGCAGGTGCGGCCGAGCCACGGCACGCCCACGCGGTCGCCGGGCGCGAAACCCGTCACGCCGGCCCCGAGCGCCGCGACCGTTCCGACGATCTCGTGACCGGGAACGAGCGGTCTTTTCGGGTGAGCGAGATCGCCGTCCACGACGTGCAGGTCGGTGCGGCATACGCCGCACGCACGCACGTCGATCAGCAGTTCGCCCGCGCCCGGTGCCGGGTCGGGTAGATCGGCTTCGCGCAGCCGCGGATTCTCGCCGTCGAACAGCATTGCCCGCATCGCTATCCTCCTCGCCAGAACGCGGCAGACGCGCCGCATCGATCACCATAAAACCATGTTATGCAATCGGACCGCGCGCTGTCGTGCATTGCGCGCTGCGGCGCAGCTACCCCGATGCGACTCGCCGCCACAGGACATCCACGCGTGGCGCGCCGCGCGATCGTGGCACCATAAGACGAATCCCACAGGACCACGAGGGCCGCAGCCCGGCCTGGCGCGCGGAGTCCGTCCGCCGTGCGGGCCACCGGCTCGCGCCACGCACGCCGCCGCGCCGCGCACGCAGTCCGCCTCGGTCCGCCTTCCGCCGCCGCGCAACCGGAGCCCCGCATGAACGCCACCGACACCCCTGCCTACCCGCCGCTCTCCGACGACCTGCTGCGCCGCATGGACGCCTGGTGGCGCGCGGCCAACTACCTCTCGGTTGGCCAGATCTATCTGCTCGCCAATCCGCTCTTGCGCGAGCCGCTGCAACTCGCGCACGTGAAGCCGCGCCTGCTCGGCCACTGGGGCACGACGCCGGGCCTGAACTTCCTCTACACGCACCTGAATCGCATCATCAACGCGCGCGATCTCGACGTGCTGTTTCTCGCGGGGCCGGGCCACGGCGGCCCCGCCGTCGTCGCGAACACCTGGCTCGAAGGCACCTACAGCGAGACCTGGCCGAACGTGCCGCTGGATGTCGAAGGCATGGCCGTGCTCTTCAAGCAGTTCAGTTTTCCGGGCGGCATTCCGAGCCATGTCGCGCCGCAAACGCCGGGATCGATCCACGAAGGCGGCGAACTCGGCTACGCGCTCTCGCACGCCTACGGCGCGGTGTTCGACAACCCGGATCTGGTCGTCGCCTGCGTGGTGGGCGACGGCGAAGCCGAAACGGGCCCGCTCGCCACCGCCTGGCACTCGAACAAGTTTCTCAATCCCGCCACCGACGGCGCGGTGCTGCCCATCCTCCATCTGAACGGCTACAAGATCGCCGGGCCGACCGTGCTCGCGCGCATAGGCGACGACGAACTCGCCTCGCTGATGAAGGGTTATGGCCACGAGCCGATCTTCGTGGAGGCCGAGGAACCGGACGTGGCGCATCGCTTGATGGCCGCCGCGCTCGACACGGCATTCGACGAAATCGCCCGCATCCAGAAGACTGCGCGCGAACTCGCGGACGAACACGGCAACCTGCCGTCCGGCTATGTGCGCCCGCGCTGGCCGATGATCGTCATGCGCACGCCCAAGGGCTGGACGGGCCCGAAGACCGTGGATGGCCAGAAAACCGAAGGCTCGTGGCGCTCGCACCAGGTGCCGCTCGCCAACATTTCGAAGCCGGGGCACCTCGCGCTGCTGGAAGGCTGGATGCGCAGCTACAAGCCCGAGGAACTGTTCGACGCGCAAGGCCGCCTCGTGCCCGACATCGCCGCGCTCGCGCCGCAAGGCGAAAAGCGCATGAGCGCGAACCCGCGTTCGAACGGCGGCGGCCGCGTGCGCGAACTGCGCGTGCCACCCTTCGAGCACCACGCCGTGGCTGTGCCCGCACCGGGCCAGGTAGACGCCGAAGCCACGCGCGTGATGGGCGCGTTCCTGCGCGAAGTGATGCGCGTGAACGACGCCACGCGCAACTTCCGCATCTTCGGGCCCGACGAAACTGCGTCGAACCGCTGGGGCGACGTATTTGACGTGACGTCGCGCACCTGGCTCGCGGAGGTCACGCCCGACGACGTCCAGCTCGCCACCAACGGCCGCGTGATGGAAATCCTCTCCGAGCACACCTGCCAGGGCTGGCTGGAAGGCTATCTGCTCACGGGCCGCCACGGTTTCATGTCGTGCTACGAGGCGTTCATCCACATCATCGATTCGATGTTCAACCAGCATGCGAAGTGGCTGCAGGTGATCCGCGAGATTCCGTGGCGGCGGCCACTGCCCTCGCTCAACTATCTGCTCACCTCGCACGTGTGGCGCCAGGACCATAACGGATTCAGCCATCAGGACCCGGGCTTCATCGATTATGCGGTGAACAAGAAGGCGGACACGGTGCGCGTGTATCTGCCGCCCGACGCCAATACGCTGCTCGCCGTGACGGACCATGTGCTGCGCACCTGGAACCGTATCAATATCATCGTGGCGGGCAAGCAGCCGCAGGCGCAATGGCTCGACATGGACGCAGCCATTCGCCACTGCGCGGACGGCATTGGCATCTGGCAATGGGCGAGCAACGACGACGACGGCGAGCCCGACGTCGTGATGGCCTGCGCCGGCGACGTGCCGACCATGGAGACGCTAGCCGCCGTGGATCTGCTGCGCACCTGCCTGCCCGACCTGAAGATCCGCGTGGTGAACGTGGTGGACCTGATGACACTCCAACCCGCCGACCGTCACCCGCACGGTCTGCCCGACGCCGATTTCAACGCGCTGTTCACGACCGACAAGCCCGTGATCTTCGCGCACCATAGCTATCCGACGCTGATCCACAAGCTCACGTACCGGCGCGCCAATCACGCGAACATTCACGTGCACGGCTTCATCGAGGAAGGCACGACGACCACGCCATTCGACATGACGGTGCTCAACCGGCTCGACCGCTACCACCTGTGCGAAGCCGTGATCGACCGCGTGGACGGCCTCGCGCAACGCGCGGCGCATCTGCGCCAGACCCTGCATGACAAGCTGGCCGCGCACCGCCGCTACGTGGACGAGTACGGCGACGACATGCCCGAAATCCGCGACTGGCGCTGGCCGGCGGCGCGCGCCGCGCAGGGCTCAGGTGACACGGCTTAGTTGCGCCTTGCGCCGCTCAGGCCGAAGCCGGCTTCGTGCGCCCGAACACGCGCGCGAACGCGGTGACAAAGGCGTCGAGCCGGTTCGATTCGAGACAATCGATGCCCGCCGCGCCGACCCGGCCGTTTCCGCCGGGGAACGCGCGGCAGAGTTCATCCGCGCCGCGCGGTTCCGTGAGCGGCGCGCGCACGCTCACCGCATAGTTGCCGTCCGCGTTCACGCTCAGCACCGCGTGCGCGCGCGAGGGCTCCTCGTTCGCGAGCACATTGGCGAACACGCCGCGCACGCGGCGCGCCCACGGCTCGTCGGGCAACACGCAAACGCTGCCGTACTGGAGCGCGACGAGCGGCGCGATGGCCTGGGCCAGTTCGAGATCGCCGTGACGGCAACGGGCGAGCTGTCCGACGATGGGCTCCGAGGCGATGAAATCGAACGGATCGGCATAAGGCTTCAGCGCCGCGTACAGATCGAGCGGCGCAATCATGAGATCTTCGACGCAGTCGCCGTAAGCGTTGTAGTTGATCGACTCGCCAAGCTCGCGCAGCTGCACGGCCTGCCCGGCATCGAGCCCGGCCTGCTGGGCAAGCGCCTGCGCCGTGTCGGGCAGGTTGTCGCCCCAGGCCGCCGCGATCGCCCACGGCCGGTAGCGGCCGGCGAGATGGCGGTCCACGAGCACGCTCGTGCAGACCTGCGCCGTCGTGTCGATATGCGCGACGAGATTCCTGTTCACAGGCAGGTCGCCCGCGTGGTGATGATCGAAATATTCGATCACGACGTCTTTCGCAAGTAGCGCGGTGAGCGCCTTGCGATTCACATCGAACGAAATGTCGAGAACCGTTAGCGAGTCGCCCGGCTTGGCGGGCACGCGCTCGACGAGTGCGATGTCGCGCTTCGCGCCGGTGATGAGCGTCGCCTCGCGCGGCCTTGCGAGCCGCAGTTGATGCAGCGCGCAGATGCCGTCTGCGTCGCCGTTGAATACGTCGAAATGCGCCATGTATCCGGAATTCCGTTGGGTTGAACTAGACAGTATCGCGCAGCCTCCCCCGATTGCACAAAAGGTACAAGACGCCGATGCCCATGCAGACCGTTTCGACCAAGGCATTGACATGCCGCGCAACGGCCTTCCCGAGCTGGCTCGCGCTATGCTGGTTCCGACGCTTGTCGCCCCGTTGCCCTCTTTTCCCACGACAGCCACGCCGATGTCCGACACGCCTATCTCACGCCATGTCCCCAATCGCCAGCGCGTAGCGCGCCGCCACAGCCGCCTCGTGGACGCCGCGCTCTCGCGCGCCTCCACGTATGCGCACCCGGCCGGGCGCATCGTGCGCATCGAAACGCATATTTCCGTGGTGTATCTCGCCGGGCGGTACGCGTACAAGATCATGAAGCCCGTCGATTTCGGCTTCGTCAATTTTGTGCGGCTCGATGCCCGGCTCCGCTGCTGCGAAGCTGAGATTCGTCTGAATGCGCCCTTCGCCGGACCGATTTATCGCGACACAGGCGAACTATTTCTCGACGGTCGGCGTTGCAGGCTCAGGTCCAGACGCGGCGTGCGCGGCAACGTAAAGGTCATCGACTATGCGGTACGTATGCGCCGCTTCGATCAGCGTCTGCTGTTTTCGAACCTGCTCGCGCACGGTGAACTGGGCACGGACGATATCGATGCAGCCGCAACCAGCCTCGCCGCGAGCCATCGGCATGCGCACCGGGCCGGACGCGGGCCGATGGCGCCCGCAGCGCGCCTCGGCTCGGCAGCACTGCTGCGCGAACAGGTGCTCGCGGCGCTCGCGCCCCTCGAAGCGGATCCGCGCACCGCGCATGCAGTGACACGCGCCGGGTTGCGCGAGACGTGCGAAAGCGAACTCGCACGTCTCGCGCAGCACCTGGACGGCCGCCGCACGAACGGATTCGTGCGCGCCTGCCACGGCGATCTGCATCTCGACAACATCGTGCGGTACGGGCGGCACGCGCTGATGTTCGATTGCATCGAGTTCAGCGACGAACTGCGCTGGATCGACGTGACCTGCGATCTTGCGTTCCTGCTGATGGATCTGCTCGCGCATGGCCGCTCCGCCTATGCCCACCGTCTGCTCAATCGCTACCTCGAAGCGACAGGCGATTTCGCGGGGCTCGCGGCGTTGCGGCTGCATATCGTTTATCGCGCGCTGGTACGGGCATTGGTAGCGACGCTCAAGGCGGGACCGCCCGCGCGGTCCGATGCGCAAGCCCGCGCAGGCGTCGCCTCTCGCTACCTCGCGCTCGCGGCCAGCGAAGCGCGCGCCATGCGCGAGCCCGCACCCTGGCTTCTGCTCTGCCACGGCTTTTCGGGGTCGGGAAAGTCGGTCGCGAGCCGCGCGCTCGCCGAATTGAGCGGGGCGATCCGTGTGTCGAGCGATCTCGAACGCAAGCGGCTCGAACCCTTCGCCCCGCCCTCGCTCGAGGCGCTGCCGGCAAGCGCCTACACACATGCCGCGCTCGATGCGCTTTACGAGCGCCTCGTCGCCCATGTGCGCGACGTGCTGAACGCGGGCTACACGGCGCTAGTCGATGCGACTTTTCTCAAGGCAACGCATCGCGCACGTTTTGCAGCGCTCGCGCGTGAGCTGAACCGGCCAATGCTGATCCTGAACTTCCACGCGCCGCAAGCGCGGCTCGCCGAGCGTGTGAGCGCTCGCGCGCATGGGCCGCGCGACGCTTCCGACGCCGGCGCCCACGTGCTCGCCGCACAATTGGCGCAAGCGGACCCACTCGATGCGCGCGAACGGCAGCGCACCGTTGATCTCAATACCGACGTGGAAATCGCGGCATTCTCGCGCGAGCCCTGGTGGGCGCCGCTGTTCGCACGCATGCGAGCGGAGGATGGGGGAATTTGATGCTGCGGCGGACCGATGATCTGCCGCAGAAGACCTGCGCGCTGCCCGCTCATCGCTCCACGAAAGGCCGCGAGAGCGGCCAGCGCAGCGAGGACGCCACCGGAAAGCGCGGCTTGCGGCCGGCCGGCGAGCGCCACGGCTGCATGCGTGCGGCCATGGCCGCGCACAGGGCGAGGCCTTCCTCGCCGTGCAGACGCTCCATGGCGTGATGCACGAGACCGGCGTCGAACCACAGCTTGAAGCGGCGATGGCAGGTGCGGAAATCGGGATACTGCTCGGGCAGCTTCGACCAGACCGAGCCGGTGGCCAGTACCCAAAGGATGCCCGCGAAAACGCGACGAGGATTGTGCGCCGGGCGCCCGCGGCGGCGACCTTCAACACGGATTTCGTGAAACATGGGCGCGATGCTGCGCCACTGCAGATCGGTAAGTTCCGGAGATATACGGGAAGACATCTGATGGCCCCTGTGAAGTTATCTGACACAACTGGACTAAAGTAGCCTCACAGCGGACAGGAAAATATCGGACTATGCCTAAAAATCGGGATGAACTCGGCGGTTCAGATCGGCACGCTAACCAGCGGCCGCGGCCAGTGCTGCGCTACACTGCGCCATCCCGGCTTCGCTGACGGATTTCCAATGGCGCCTTCATCCACTTCAAAAGCCCGGCACGGCCGGATTCGTGTCGGCGTGGGCGGCTGGATCTATGCCCCGTGGCGTGGCACGTTCTATCCCGACGGCCTTGCGCAGCGCCGCGAGCTGGAATATGCGAGCCGTCATCTCTCGACGCTGGAAATCAACAGCACGTATTACGGCGCGCAGCGCCCCGAAAGCTTCACGCGCTGGCACGATGAAACCCCGGAGGACTTCGTGTTCTCGCTGAAAGCCCCGCGCTTCGCGATGAATCGCCGTGTGCTGGCCGAAGCCGGGGCCACGATCGAGCGCTTCCTGAGCGGCGGCGTGCTGAACCTGCGCGACAAACTCGGGCCGATCAACTGGCAGATCACGCCGGGCAAGCGCTTCGATCCCGAGGACTACGCACGATTTCTCGAACTGCTGCCGGACGAGGCCGAAGGCCGCCCGCTGCGCCACGCGCTCGAAGTGCGCGACGAGAGTTTTTGCACGCCGGAATTCGTCGCACTCGCGCGCAAGCACAAGGCGGCGATCGTCATCAGCGGCGATTCGGACTATCCGCTGATCGGCGATACGAGCGCGCCGTTCGTCTATGCCCGCATCATGGGAACCGCGCAGAATCACCCGCAGGGCTATGCTCCCGCCGATCTCGACCTCTGGGCGAAGCGCGCGCTCGCCTGGTCGCGCGGCGAAACACCCGACGACCTCGCCACCTACGCGAAGCCGCTCGCCGCGAAGGCCGGCCGCGACGTGTATCTATACGTCATCAGCGGCTTCAAGGAGCGCAACCCGGCGGCAGCGGTGGCGCTGATCGAGCGCGTCGGTGCGAGCTAGCCGCGCACGGCGAATCTCATCTGACACGTAAAAGACCGTAATGCCGCCGTCATGACCTGGTCAGCAGCGAGTTGATATGGGTCAACATGCAAAGTTGCAACGCAGCGAGATACTGAATCGATGCGTTGCGGGCACTGCCACTCCCGGCGCCCAACCGCACCACGGAGTGTCCTGCCTTTGCAAACTGCAATCGAATTCACCATCCGCGCCGGTATCCTGCTACTCATCATTGCGCTCTGCCACGCCGCTGCACAGCGTTTTCGTCTCTCCGATTCGTTCGGCCTGACCAGCGCCGGCGTGCTGCTCGGCGCGGGCTACCTCGCCTTGCAACAGTTCGCCCCAGCCTTCACCGCTTCGACTGTCGTACCCTTGCTCACGACATCGCTTCCGCCCGAGGCGTATCTCTGGATATTTCTGCCGCCCATCCTCTTCGAAGCGGCGTTGCAGGTCGATACGCGCGGTCTTCTCGCCGATCTCGCGCCCATCCTTCTGCTCGCGATCGGCGCGGTGGTGGCCGCTGCGGCAGGCGTTGGCCTCGCCACGTGGATCAGCAGCGGCGAGAGCCTGATCGTCTGCCTGCTGCTCGGCGCAATCGTCAGCACGACGGATCCTTCCACCGTGATCGCGCTCTTTCGCAATAGCGGCGCGCCCGAACGCCTGATCCGGCTGATCGAGGGCGAAAGCCTGCTCAACGATGCCGCCGCTATCACCATCTCCACGCTCCTCACGAGTGCACTGGTGCTGGCGCCGACCGCTGCGCACAACCACGGCTATCCGCTCGCATCGTTCCTCGTTTCGCTCGTTGGCGGCTGCGCGTTTGGGGCGCTCGCGGGAGCGCTTTTCGTGGCGACGTCGAGCGCGCTGCGCCGCCTGCCTTTTTCCGAGTACGCGCTGTCGCTCGCGCTGCCCACGCTGCTCTATCCGACCGCGGAACACGGGCTTCACGTTTCCGGCGTGGCCGCAGTGGTGTGCGCGGGTCTCGCGGCCAGCCAGCTCATGCGGACACGCCCGCGCGCCGCGAGCCAGGGGCTGTTTCGCCAGCTTTGGGCGTACCAGGCTGGCATCGCCTCCGCCGCTGTCTTTCTGCTCGCTTCAGCGCACGTGCCCGGTCTGGTGCACACGCTGCATCTGCGCGACGCCCTCCCGCTCGGGCTGGCGCTGGTGGCCGCCACCCTGAGCCGATTCGGCATCCTCACGATCTTCGTGCCGCTGCTGAGCCGCTTTGGCATCTGCAAGCCGTTGCCGCGCGCGCATCAATGGCTGATCGCATGGGGCGGCGTGCGCGGGCCCGTCACGCTCACGCTCGCGATTTGCGTCGCGCGCAACGACGCGCTTTCGCCCGACACGCGCGCGTTCGCGGCCGCGATGGCCGCTGCCTTCGTCCTGCTGAATCTGCTCTGCAACGGCCTCACGCTAGGACGTGTGGCGCGATGGCTCGGCATTGCGCCAGGCACTTCCGGCTGACGCGCGCGGCGCTTCGCCCTGCGCTGGGTGCGCCACAAATAGCCGATCGCGGCGCGCGTAACGTCACATGCGGTCCACGCGCTACCACACGTGTCGTTACGCCGGTCACGCGCCGCTGACCTCCCCCCGTCTTCCGGCACGCGGAAGAAACCGCATGCCTCAAATCTGCCGGCGCATCTCAGCCGCTGGCAGCTTCATCATCTGCCGATACTTCGTGACCGTGCGGCGCGCCACCTGCACGCCCTGCTTTTCGAGTTCCTGCGTGAGGATGACGTCGGAAAGCGGGTCGCGCGGATCTTCGGCGTCGATCATTTCCTTGATGAGCGCGCGCACCGCAGCCGCCGAGCACGTGCCACCCGTGCGCGTCTCCAGCTCGCGCGGGAAGAAGCGCTTGAACTCGAAGATGCCGCGCGGCGTGGCCATGTACTTGTTGCCCGTGGCGCGCGAGACGGTCGACTCGTGCAGACCTAATTCGTCGGCGACGTCGCGCAGCAGCATAGGCCGCAGCGCGATTTCGCCGTACTGGAAGAACGCCTTCTGACGCGCGACGATGCACTCGCCCACGCGCAGGATCGTCTCGCAGCGCTTGTGCGCGTTGCGGATCAGCCAGCGCGCTTCCTGCAGCTGCTGAGCGAGCGGCGAGCGGCTCGTCTGATCCGAGCGCGCGAACATTTCCGCATAGAGCTTGTGGATGCGCGCCCGCGGCTCGATGGCCGGGTTCACGCTCACCACCCACTTGCCGCGCACCTGGCGCACGATCACGTCAGGAATGACGTAGCCGCCGTCCGCACGGCCATAGTGGTTGCCCGGTTTCGGATCGAGGCGGCGCACGAGCGCACTCGCGGCCTGCAGCGAGGCGGCGTCGCAGCCGAGCTGGCGCTGTAGCTCCCCGTGCTCGCGGCGCGCGAGGCGTTCGAGATGCTGCGAGACGATCTGCAAGGCCAGTTCGCGATGCGGGGTGTCATGCGGCATCGCCTCGAGCTGAAGCACGAGGCATTCGGAGAGCGAGCGCGCACCGATGCCGGGGCGATCGAGCGTCTGCACCACCCGCAGCGCCACGCGCAGACGGTCCTCGTCGAGCGTGTCGCCCGCCCCATCCACATCGGCGAGATCGGCGAGGTCCTGACGCAGGTAGCCGTCGTCGTCGAGTGCCTCGATCACGATCTGCGTTGCGATCCGGTCAAGGTCGTCGAGCGGCGAGAGGCGCAGCGCCTCGTGCAACTGCTCGCGCAGCGTAACCGGCACGCGCACCCAGTCGGAGGCCTCGGAATCGCCATCCTCGCCGCCGCGATAGCTCGACGTGCGCAACGCGCCGGGCGTTGGCATCTCGGCGGTGTAGCCCGAGCCTTCGTCGCTGTAGCTGGCCTCGGCGTACGAGGTCTCGGCGTAGGGGGACGCTTCCTGCGCCATGCCGGCATCGAGGCCGGACTCGCCGGCGCCTTCGGTCGCCATGGCGGGAACTTCGGCCGCGGGCGCCGCCGCGGAGCCGATGCCCGCTGCGCCGTCGGCCGCTTCGGCAGCCTCGCCGGTCTCCGAGGCGGGCGGGACATATTCGAGGAACGGATTGGTGTCGAGCGCCTCGCGCAGCTCCTGCTGGAATTCGAGCGATGACAGTTGCAGCAGCCTCACCGCCTGCTGAAGACGCGGCGTGAGCGCCAGATGCTGGCGCGCGTGTAACGCGATGGAAGGCATGGCAATCCCGTTTTGTTGAATTGAGTGGTAACACCGCTCATGCAACAGCCATGCCAGTTTTTACAACGCACTGTTTTGAAACGGGATCGGCACTTGCAACGCCTACGACGCGAGCCTTTTTCCGACCCCACCGTGGAGATTTTTACAACGGTGCGGAAAAATTTTTGCGCGCGCCGGTCGGGGAAACCGGGTCGCGTGAATCGGCCGCAATCCCGCATAGTGGGCTGCGCAGACGGCTTCCAGCAGGCTTTCAACGGCGTGCGCAGCGAGCACCGACGCGGCGAGGCACGCACCTTGCGGAGGGAAGCTGCGACCACAACCAGAAAGGGAGTAGCCATGAAGCGCATCCTGATCCTCAAGACCGCGGCTGGCGCCGCTTGCATGACGTTCGCACTTCTCGCCGGTGCGCAGGCCACGACGAACAGCTCCGCGCCCGCGGCCAGTTCGGAGTCCATGGGCCAGCACGTCGACGATGCAACCATCACGACCAAGGTCAAGGCCGAACTGCTCGGCGCGAAGAACGTGAAGTCCGAGCACATCCATGTGAAGACGCGTAAGGGTGTGGTCTCGCTCACCGGCACCGTGCCGAGCGCCGAGGACCGCGACAACGCCCGGCAGGTCGTGGAAGGCGTCTCGGGCGTGACCTCGGTGAAGAACCATCTGAAGGTCTCGGCGGCGAGCTGACCGATCGGCCGGGCAACCGGATCGACCCAGTTTCAGGCCAGACCGCGCCGGCGGCTTCCACCGCCGGCGCTTTTCATTCCAGCTTCGTTCCCGCGTCATTCCCGCGTCATTCCCGCGTCATTCTTCTTCCTGCCGCGATTGCCGCAGCTGCGCGCGCCGCTGCTCGCCCTGACGCGCGAGCATCCAGCCCGGATACTCGGCGGGCAGTCCGCTCGCCTCGCCCAGCACGCCTAGCTCCTCGACACTGAGCTTCACTTTCGTGGCCGCGATGTTGTCGTCGAGCTGGTCCACGCGTTTCGCGCCGATGATCACCGATGTCACCGCCTTCTGATGCAGCAGCCACGCAAGCGCGATCTGCGCGACCGACACGCCTTTGGCCTGCGCGATAGGCCGCATCGCGTCCACGCAGTCCCATGCGCGCTCGCGGTTCACCGGCGGAAAATCGAAGGTCGTGCGGCGGCTGCCCGACTCGCCTTGCTGGTCGCGCCCGTACTTGCCGCTCAGGAGCCCGCCCGCGAGCGGACTCCAGACCATCAGTCCGAGCCCCTCGCTCTCCAGCATCGGCACGAGCTCGCGTTCGAGATCGCGCCCTGCGATCGTGTAGTAAGCCTGCAGCGACTCGAAGCGCGCGAGCCCTTCGCGCTGCGCAATGCCGAGCGCCTTCACGATCTGCCAGGCGGCCCAGTTCGAAACGCCGGCGTAGCGCACGTGCCCCTGCTGCACGAGCGTATCGAGCGCGCGCACCGTTTCCTCGATCGGGGTGACGGGGTCGAAGGCGTGAATCTGATACAGGTCGATGTGGTCGAGCTGCAGTCGCTTCAGGCTCGCCTTCACGCCGTCCATGATGTGATAGCGCGTGGCGCCGCGCTCGTTCGGCGACGAGCCCATTTCGCCGAACACCTTGGTCGCGATCACCACCTGCTCGCGCGGGATCTTGAGGTTCTTGAGCGCCTGGCCGGTGATCTGCTCGGAAACGCCTTGCGAGTAGACGTCGGCGGTATCGATGAAATTGACGCCCGCGTCCAGCGCGCGGCCAACGAGCCGTTCGGCGTCGGACTGCTGGAGATCGCCGATCTGGTTCCAGATGCCCGTGCCACCGCCGAAGGTCATCGTGCCGAGGCAGAGTTCCGAAACGAACAGGCCGGTGCGGCCCAGGGGGTTGTAACGCATGGTGTGACTCCGTCGTGGGTTCGAGGGAAAGTCCAACGCGGCGAGGATACTGCGTTCGGGCCGCGCCTGCCGGATGGCCGTCACGGCTTGAAACGCAGCAAGGCGGCCGTACATTCCTGCCTGCACCCTGCAACGCCAGCAGCCGCATCGCCCCGCGCCAGGCAGACGCGCAAGAAAGCTGCGAGACTGGCAGACGTGCAATGCCGCCACCTCTGCCGCTTTTCTTGCCGCACATCGCCCGCATGACAACGCCTTCGCCCGTATCCGATCCGCACGCCCCGGCAGCCGCCGCCAGTCAAGACGGCGAGCAAAGCGACGTGCTCGCGCGCTTTCATCCGGCTGTGGCCGGCTGGTTCCGGCGCAGCTTCGACGCGCCCACTGCCGCGCAACGCGCCGCATGGCCGTTAATTGCGAGCCGGCGCGCGACGCTGGTGGCCGCCCCGACCGGCTCGGGCAAGACGCTCACCGCCTTTCTCGCCGCGCTCGACGAACTCGTGCGCGATGGCCTCGCGAACGGTGGCGCACTGCCCGACACGACGCTTGTCGTCTACGTCTCGCCGCTCAAGGCGCTCTCCAACGACATCCGGCTCAATCTGGAACGGCCGCTCGAAGGTATCGGCGAGGAACTCGCGCGGCTTGGCTTGCCCCCGATCGACATCCGTATCGCGGTGCGCACCGGCGATACGCCGCAGCCCGAGCGTGCGGCGCTGCGCAAACGCGCGCCGCACATCCTCGTCACGACGCCCGAATCGCTCTACGTGCTGCTCGGCTCCGAATCGGGCCGCCGCATGCTGGCGAGCACGCGCAGCGTGATCGTCGACGAGATTCACGCGCTCGCGGGCAACAAGCGCGGCTGCCATCTCGCGCTGAGCCTCGAGCGGCTCGATGCGTTGTGCGGCGCGCGTCTGCTGCGCATCGGGCTGTCGGCCACGCAAAAGCCGATCGAAACCGTCGCGCGCTTTCTGGTGGGCATGGGCGACGCGGCGCAAGATCCGAATGCAAACCCGCCCGCGTGCGAGATCGTCGATGTGGGCCATACGCGCAAACGCGATCTTGCGATAGAAATGCCACCCGTGCCGCTCGAAGCCGTGATGGCAAACGACGTGTGGGAGCGCGTGTACGACCGCATGGCCGAACTCGTCGCCATGCACCGCACGACGCTCGTGTTCGTCAACACGCGCCGCATGGCCGAGCGCGTGGCGCGCCATCTCACCGACCGTCTGGGCGCCGAAGCCGTGGCAGCGCACCACGGCAGCCTCGCGCGCGAGCATCGGTTTCTCGCCGAGCAGCGGCTCAAGAGCGGCGATCTGCGCGTGCTTGTGGCGACGGCGTCGCTCGAACTGGGCATCGATATCGGCGACGTCGATCTCGTGTGCCAGATCGGCTCGCCGCGCTCGATCGCGGGCTTCCTGCAGCGCGTCGGGCGCTCGGGCCACCAGGTCGGCGGCGTGCCGAAGGGACGGATCTTCCCCACGTCGCGCGACGACCTGATCGAATGTGCGGCGCTGCTGGATAGCGTGAGGCGCGGCGAACTCGACCGCCTCGCGCTGCCGCAAGCGCCGCTCGATGTGCTCGCGCAGCAGATCGTCGCCGAAGTGGCCTGCGAGGCCTGGGAAGAAGACGCACTCTATGCGCTCGTGCGGCGCGCCACGCCATGGGCGGCGCTCGAGCGCGCGCAGTTCGACGCCGTGCTGCGCATGCTCGCCGAAGGTTACACGAGCCGCCACGGGCCGCGCGCCGCCTATCTGCATCGCGACGTGGTGAGCCACACACTGCGTGCGAGGCGCGGTGCGCGGCTCGTCGCGCTCACGTCGGGCGGCACGATTCCCGACAACGCCGACTACTCGGTGCTGCTCGAACCGCAGAGCGTGCAGATCGGCACCGTCAACGAGGACTTCGCCGTCGAAAGCCTCGCGGGCGACGTGTTCCAGCTCGGCAACGCGTCGTACCGGATCCTGCGCATCGAGGCGGGCCGCGTGCGCGTGGAAGACGCCCAGGGGCAGCCGCCCAGCATTCCGTTCTGGCTAGGCGAGGCGCCAGGTCGCAGCGACGAGCTTTCGTTCGCGATTTCGCGGCTGCGCAAGCAGGTGGAAGCCGCGCTGATCGATGCGAGCGCGAGCGCTGGCGCGACGGATGACGCCGCGTCGCCCGCCGTGGTCGATCGCGCCACGGCGGCGCTCGCCGCATCCCTCGAGATCGACGATGCCGCCGCGCGCCAGATCGTCGAATATCTCGCGCGCGCCCGCGCCGCGCTCACGGTGTTGCCCACCCAGGACACGCTCGTCATGGAGCGCTTCTTCGACGAGGCGGGCGGCACGCAGCTCGTGATTCATACCCCGTTCGGCAGCCGCCTGAACCGCGCGTGGGGTCTCGCGCTGCGCAAGCGTTTTTGCCGCCAGTTCAACTTCGAGCTGCAGGCCGCCGCGACCGAGGACGCCATCATCCTCTCGCTCACCGGTGCGCACAGCTTCGCGCTGGACGAGGTATGGCGCTATCTCCATTCGAATTCCGCAGAACATCTGCTCGTGCAGGCGCTGCTCGAGGCGCCGCTGTTCGGCGTGCGCTGGCGCTGGAATGCGACCACGTCGCTCGCGCTGCCGCGTCAGACCAGCGGACGCAAGACGCCGCCGCAGATCCAGCGCATGCGCAGCGAAGACTTGCTCGCGGCCGTGTTTCCCGACCAGGTGGCGTGCGTCGAAAACATCGCGGGCGAGCGTGAAGTACCGCGCCATCCGCTCGTCGACCAGACGCTCGACGACTGCCTCCATGATGCTATGGATACCGAAGCATGGATCGCGCTGCTGCGGCGCATCGAGGCAGGCGACCTGAAGCTCGTTGTGCGCGAACTGCCCGCGCCCCCTGCGCTCGCTGCCGAAATCCTCACCGCGCGCCCCTATGCGTTCCTCGACGACGCCCCGATCGAAGAGCGGCGTACTCAGGCCGTGCTGTCGCGCCGGTGGAGCGACCCAGAATCCACTGACGATCTCGGCGCGCTCGACCCCGAAGCGATTGCGAGCGTGCGCGAAGAAGCCTGGCCGCAAGTGCGAGACGCCGACGAAATGCACGACGCCCTCACGAGCCTCGGCGTTCTCGCCGAAAGCGAGGCGCAGCAGGCGCCGCAATGGCTCGCATGGCTCGCCGATCTGGCGGCGGCGGGCCGCGCAACGCGGCTACCGGTCTCGGATCACGACGCGCTGTGGGTGGGCATCGAGCGGCTTGCATGTGTGCAGGCCATCTATCCCCAGGCGCAGTGCGAGCCGCCGCTCACGCCGCCGCCTGAATACGCGGATACGTGGACCGAGGACGCGGCGCTGGTCGAGATCGTGCGCGCCCGGCTGTCGGGCTTCGGACCGCTCACGATTGCGCAGGTGGCGCGGCCGCTCGCGCTGGAGGCGAGCGTGGCGGCGCTCGCGCTCACGCGCCTCGAAACCGAAGGCACCGTGATGCGCGGACGCTTCACGCCGCAAGCAATGGGCGGCGGTCAGCAGGAATGGTGCGAACGCCATCTGCTCGCGCGCATCCACCGCTACACGGTGCGCAAGCTGCGGCGCGAAATCGAGCCCGTCGAGCGTCACGACTTCATGCGCTTCCTGTTCGAATGGCAACGCGTGGCCCCCGGCACGCGCGGCTCTGGCCGCGACGCGCTTGCCGCCGTGCTCGACCAGCTCGAAGGCTGGGAAGCGTCGGCACTCGCATGGGAGGACGAAATCCTGCCGGCGCGTATCGACGATTACACGCCCATGCTGCTCGACGAGCTGTGCCGCTCGGGGCGCCTTGCCTGGGCGCGGCTGCCCGCGCGTGCGGCGGCCGCTTCGACGGTACGCAGCACGCCGGTGGTGCTGCTTACGCGCCGTGAGCTAGTGCGCTGGATGGCGCTCGTCGAAACGACCGACACGGCCGGCCTGTCGGCGCGCGCGCAGCGCGTGTACGAGGCGCTGCTGCGGCACGGTGCGATGTTCTTCGACGAACTCGCTGCCGACGCGCACCTGCTCGGCGTCGAACTGGAGAACGCGCTCGGCGAACTGGTGGCGGCAGGCCTTGTCAACGCAGACAGCTTTGCCGGGCTGCGCGCGCTCGTGAAGCCGGCGGCGCAGCGCAGCGCGCATCACGGCAGACGCCGGCCGCGCGGCTTCGGGCCGCTCGCCGGCGGCATGGCCGACGCGGGGCGCTGGGCGACGCTGCGGCGTGTTGCGTTGGCCGATGCGTCGAGCGCTCCGGTTGCGGATCTGGACGATGAAGCCGCGCTTGTCGCGACGGAAACGACTGGACCGACTGGACCGACTGGACCGATTTCGAGCGCAGCAGCGGGCCTGCGTTCGCAGGCGCTTGCGCGTGCAAGGCAAACGACCGCCAGCACCGCGCGCCAGCCGCCTGCTGACCCGGATCTGCTGGAGCACGTCGCCAACGTGCTGCTGCGCCGTTACGGCGTGGTCAGCTGGCACCTGCTCGGACGCGAGGCGGCGTGGCTGCCGCCGTGGCGCGATCTGCTGCGCGTGCTGCATCGCATGGAGGCGCGCGGCGAGATACGAGGTGGACGCTTCGTCACCGGGATTTCGGGCGAACAGTTCGCGCTGCCCGAAGCCGTGGCGCTGCTGCGCGACGTGCGGCGGCGTGCAGCAGCGCAAGGTGAAGGCGGCGCGCTCGTCTGCGTGAGCGCCGCCGACCCCCTCAATCTTCTCGGCACGCTGCTGCCTGGCGAGAAGGTGCCCGCGCTCGCCGGCAACCGTATCGTGTTCCGCGACGGCGTGCCGGCCGCCACCCTGATTGCCGGCCGCTTCGGCTTTCTCGGCGAGTTCGACGAAAGCACCCGCGCCGAACTCCGAGCCCGCCTCGCGAAGCCTTGGTGAGGCGCGCTGGGCGCTCGCGGGCGGGACTGGCTGTTAGTTGCGTTGCTCTGCCTGCGCGGAAGGCTTCAACACGTTGCGCGTGCCGTCGAAATGCCGGCGCACGCGCAGACCGTTCGCCACGACGAGCAGACTCGCGCCCACGTCGGCGAACACGGCCATCCAGAGCGTGGCCTCGCCCGCCATCGCGAGCACGAGAAACACGGCCTTGATGCCGAGCGCAAGCGCGATGTTCTGCTTGAGCACGCCCGCGGTCTTGCGCGAGAGGCCGATGAACGCGGCGATTTTGCGCGGATCGTCGTCCATGATCGCGACGTCGGCGGTTTCGAGTGCGGTCGCGGTGCCCGCCGCGCCCATCGCGAAGCCGATGTCGGCGCGTGCGAGCGCGGGCGCGTCGTTCACACCATCGCCGACCATTGCCGCCATGCCGTACTGCTTCGAGAGCGCGGCGATCGCGTCCTGCTTGTCCTGCGGCAGCAGATTGCCGCGCGCGTCGTCGATGCCGAGTTGATCGGCGATCGCCCGCGCGGTCGACGCGTTGTCGCCGGTCAGCATGACGGGCGTCACGCCGAGCGCGCGCAAGGCGCGCACGGCCGGTGCGCTTTCCGTACGCAGCGCGTCGGCCACGGCGAACACGGCGACGGCCTCCTGCGGCGCGCACAGCACGATCGCCGTCTTGCCCGCTAGTTCCAGCGCGGCCAGCTGCGCTTCGAGTTCGGGCGAGCACAAGCCAAGCTGCTCCACCAGACGGTGATTGCCGAGGCGCCAGAGCGTGCCGTCGACGCGGCCTTGCACGCCGCGACCGTTCAGCACCGCGAACTGATCGACGGCGAGCAGGCGTGCCTCCGGCTGTCGCGCCCGCCAGCCGTCGACCACCGCGCGGGCGACGGGGTGCGTACTCGCATCGTCCAGGCTCGCGGCAATGCGCAGTGCGTGTTCTGTCGAAAGCGGCGGTTCGCTGGACGCCCCAGCGCCGACCAGCGCTCGCATCGGCGCCTTGAGCGCATCGGTCAGGACAGGTTCGCCGCGTGTGAGCGTCCCGGTCTTGTCGAGCGCGACGGCCTTGAGCAGCCGGCCGCGTTCGAGCCACACGCCGCCCTTCACGAGCATGCCGTGGCGCGCGGCGGCGGCCAGGCCGCTCACGACCGTCACCGGCGTCGAAACGACGAGCGCGCACGGGCAGGCGATCACGAGCAGAACGAGCGCCTTGTAGAGCCATGCACTCCACGCGCCGCCGAAGACGAGCGGCCCGGCCAGCGCCAGCACCACGGCAAGCACGACCACGGCCGGCGTGTAGTAGCGCGCGAACTGGTCGACGAAGCGCTGCGTGGGCGCGCGCTGCGCCTGCGCCTCCTGCACCGCCGCGGCGATGCGAGCGAGCGTGCTGTCCTTCGCGGGCGCGGTGACGAGCGCTTCGACCACGCCATCGACGACGATGCTGCCCGCGTAAAGCACCGCGCCGGTTTCCTTGTCGACAGGCAGGCTTTCGCCCGTGATCGGCGCCTGATCGAGCGCGGCACGGCCGGCGATCACGCGCGCGTCGAGCGGCACGCGCTGGGCTGTGCGTGCACGAATCCGGCTGCCGACAGCCACATCGCCCACCGCGCACTCGCACCATTCGCCTTGCCCGGATGCGCCCTCGCTGGGTTGCCAGACTTCGGCGGTCTCAGGCGCGAGCGCGGTCAGCGCACGGATGGCCTGACGGGCGCGTTCGAGCGACAGCGCCTCGATTTCCTCCGCAAGGGCGAACAGGAACACCACCATCGCCGCTTCCGGCCACTTGCCGATCGCAATGGCGCCGATCAACGCCAGCGACATCAGGAAATAAATGTTGATTGTGAAGTTGCGCAGCGCGATCCAGCCCTTGCGCAGCGTGGGCAGACCCGCGCACACGATCGAGATGGCTGCGCAAGCGAGTACGAGCAGGCTGGTTTCCCGGCCGGCGCGCCAGGCGAGCACCTCGGCGCCTGCGGCTGCCACGCCGCTCACCGCCAGCAGCAGCTTCTGGCGCAGTACGAGACCGACCGGCGCAGGCGGGGCGTCTTGCGCGGACGCGCTTTCATCCAACTCACGCGGCGCCATGTCGAGTGCGCGCAGCGCGGCGACGACCGGCTGTGTATCGTCGAGCCGATGATGGACGGTCAGCTCGCGCGCGAGCAGGTCGAAATCGAGGCGCACGACGCCCGGCAGGGGCTCGAGCCGGTTGCGGATCAGGCGCTCTTCGGTCGGGCAATCCATGTTTTGGATGCGCCAGCGAGCGCGGCGCGTGCCTTCGGGCGCCGGAGCCATGTTGCGCTGACTTTGCGGCGGCGTGCTGTGCGCAGTGTCACCGTGACAGCAGCTATGGGTGTGCGCGTGGCTGTTCGGCTCGGTTTGTCCGTGGCCGTGCTCGTTGTCGTGGTCATGGTTGTGGCCGTGACCGCGGCCCTGATCGTTGTCGTGGCCGTGCGCATGGCCTTGGTCGTGGGCGTGCTCGTGACCATGGGCACGATCATGGTCTTGTCCTTGATCCTGGTCGTGCCTATGCCCGTGGCCGCCGCACGCGCCGCCCACGCCGCCAGACCCGTGAGCGCCGCCCACCGTCCGTTCCTCATCACGCGCGCGAAGGCGTTGCGCAATGCCGAGCCGCGACACGTAGCTCTGGTTCATAGCCGGTTTCTCCCAAAAGTGACACAATCATTGAACAGCCTGTAGCCGCTACAGGGTCAAGTGATTTGGGAGAGCCGCGACCATGCGAATTGGTGAACTGGCGCGCTGCGCGCACTGCGACGTCGAAACGGTGCGCTTTTACGAGCGCGAAGGCCTGCTGGACGAGCCCGCGCGCGAAACCAACGGTTACCGCAGCTACACGGCCGTGCACGCCGCGCAGCTCAACTTCATCCGTCATTGCAGGTCACTCGGCATCGGGCTCACGGACATTCGCATGCTGCGCCGCTTCCAGGCCGACCCGAGCCAACCCTGCGACGAAGTCAACGAATTGATCGACAGCCAGATCGAGCGCATCCATCAGCAGATCGAAGCGATGCGCGTACTCGAGCAGCAATTACGCACGCTGCGCGAGAGCTGCCATGCCAATCAGAGCAGCAGCGCGGAGTGCGGGATCATGAAGAGTCTCGAACAGCCCGTCGACGACGAAAGCTGCTCATGCCATGGCGATGGGCACGCTGCACAGGACGCGCCGCCTGCAGACGGCGCGCCTTCCCCTCACCGCCACTAGCCGCTCAAGGGCAATTCAAGGCGCGGCGGCGATCACTTCGGCCACCGTGGCCGTGAGCTTCTTCGCGTAGGGCACATGGAGGAACTCGTTCGGCCCGTGCGCGTTGGACTTCGGGCCGAGCACGCCGCACACCATGAACTGCGACTTGGGAAACCCTGCCTGCAGCACGTTCATGAGCGGGATCGTGCCGCCCTGGCCGAGATACGCGCAGTCCGCGCCGAAATGCGTGCGCGAGGCGGCGTTGAGCGCTTCCGAGAGCCACGGAGCGAGTTCCGGCGCGCTCCAGCCGTTGGCCGCGCCCGCGTCCGGCCTGAAGGTGACCTTGGCGTTATACGGCGGATCGAGTTCGAGCAGCGCCTTCAGTTCGGCTACGGCCTTCGAAGCCTCGACTAGCGGCGGCAGGCGCAGCGAGAGCTTGAACGCCGTCCGCGGCCGCAGCACGTTGCCGGCGTCGGCGAGTGCGGGCAGGCCCGCCGCTCCCGTGACCGAAAGCGAAGGCCGCCACGTGGAGTCGAGCAGCGCCTGCTGCGGGTCCGTGGTGGTGGGCAGCACGCGCCGGCCGTCCTGGCCGCACGCCCAAGGCATGGTCTTCCAGACGCTTTCACCAAGGATCTTCGCCGTGGCCTCGGCTTCGCTCAAGCGCTGCGAGGGGATCGCGCAATGGAAACCCTTGGGCAGCAGCGTGCCGCTCGCGGCGTCTTCGAGACGCTCGAAGAGCTGCCGCATCACGCGGAAACTGGACGGCGCAATGCCGCCGTAAGAGCCCGAGTGAATGCCCTCCTCGAGCACTTCGACTTCGAGGTCGCCCGCCACGAGACCGCGCAGCGACGTGGTGAGCCAGAGCTGGTCATAGTTGCCCGCGCCCGAATCGAGACACACGACGAGACCGACGTTGCCGAGCCGCTCGCGCAGCGCGTCGACATAAGGCAGCAGGTCGTAGCTGCCCGACTCCTCGCAGGTTTCGATGAGACCCACGCAACGCGGACGCTCGATGCCCTGCGCGTCGAGCGCGGCGAGCGCCGTGACGCTCGCGTAGATCGCGTAGCCGTCGTCAGCGCCGCCGCGCCCGTAGAGGCGTCCGTCTTCGAGCTTCGGCGTCCAGGGGCCGAGGTCGTTGCGCCAGCCCGCGAATTCCGGCTGCTTGTCGAGGTGGCCGTAGAGCACGACCGTCTCGCTGCTTCCCGAGCGCGTGGCGGGCGCTTCGAAGAAAATCACCGGCGTGCGATTGGGCAGCCGCACGATCTCCAGCTTCAGGCCGCGCACCGGCTGCTGTTCCGCCCACTTCGCGGCCTCCTGCACGACGCGCTCGAGATAGCCGTGCTGGGCCCACTGCGGATCGAATGCCGGGCTCTTGGCCGGCACCGCGATGTAGTCGGTCAACGCGGGCACGATCTCGTCATGCCATTTGCGTTCGACGAAGGCGCGCAGTTCGTCGTGGTCGAGTTGACGGGTGGCCTCGGACGGGTCGGAGATCATGGTGTGGGTTCCCAGCGATGAAAAACCCGATGATAGACCCGAACCCCCACCGGCCGACACCCCTCGCGCCCGGTGATGGCCGTCCGGCCAGGGCATGGCGTGCGCTCAGGGCCAATCCGCGCGACAATGATCCTTCGGGCATATTCCGCCCTTTTTTCTGGAGAATGGAAATATGGTGAGCCGTTCCGTCTTCGAGATCATCGTTCTCGCAGCGGTGGTCGCGCTCTACTTTCTCCCAGCGCTGATCGCCGACAGGCGTCAGCGTCACGACCTGCTGGTCATCGCAGTCTTCAATGCCGTGCTCGGCTGGACACTGCTCGGCTGGCTGCTGGCGCTCTTCTGGGCGCTGCAACCGAATCCGCCGAAGGATCTCGGCGGCCAGACCAGGATTCGCAGCCGCCGGCTGGGGATGCTGCTCTTCTCGCGCCGGCTCGACGACCGGGTCCAGGCGCGCGAAAGCCGCGCCACTGAGAGCAAGCGCTCGCCGCATTGAGGCCGTCGCGGCTTATCCGTTTGGCCAACGTTTCAGGCCATGGCGCGCAAGCGCTGCCGTCGCATGAAATAATCACCGGGAATCAAGCTGCGTTGGCCGCGCCGTTTTGATCGTTTTGATCGTTCTATATCTGGCTGAAGCGCTCAGCGTTGTGCCCATCGCTCGAGTCGCCTTCACACCCATCAGCAACCCAAGCAAACATCAACACGGAGCCTCGTCATGCCACACGCCGCCCCGCTGCTCGCCTTTGCCGCCGTCGCACTCGGCATGGCGCTCACGCCCGGACCCAACATGATCTACCTGATCTCGCGCTCGATCTGCCAGGGGCACAAGGCGGGCCTGATCTCCCTGGGCGGGGTCGCGCTCGGCTTCGTGTTCTACATGCTGTGCGCCGCCTTCGGCATTACCGCGTTGCTCATGGCCGTGCCGTTCGCCTACGACGCGCTGCGCCTGGGCGGCGCGCTCTATCTGTTCTGGCTCGCGTGGCAGGCGCTCAAGCCCGGCGGCCGCTCGCCGTTCCAGGTGCGCGAGTTGCCCGCCGACCGCCCGCGCAAGCTCTTTCTGATGGGGTTCGTCACGAACCTGCTGAATCCGAAAATTGCCATTCTGTATTTGTCGCTGCTGCCGCAGTTCATCGACCCACATCACGGGAGCGTGCTCGCGCAGTCCATCGTGCTCGGCAGCGTGCAGATCGCGCTTTCGATCAGCGTGAATGCCGCCGTGGCGATGACGGCGGGCACGATTGCAGCGTTTCTCGGCGACCGGCCGGGCTGGCTCAAGCTTCAACGCTGGCTCATGGGTACGGTGCTGGCCGGACTCGCCGTGCGTATCGCCGCCGAAGGCCAGCGCTAAAGCAAACGGCCGGGCGCATCCGGCCCGGCCGCTACTTCATCGTATTTGACGCGCCTGTGGCGCGTGTGCAGTCTGCGTGGGTCTACGCCTCAGACCCTGCCGATGGCCCTTCCGCCAGCCGGGCTGCGCATCTTGACGAACGCCGCGGGAATCGAGCGCGGTTCGATCTGCACCATGTCCTGAGCGAACATGTCCTGGCGCAGTTCGCCTTGTTCGTCGAACCACTGGCAGATCAGCCAGTGACCGCTGGCAAAGCCAACCGAACCGGCATACATGACGGTCATGCGCGGACCGCCCGATTTCAGGGTGACAACGTCGCCAATTCCGGCCATGGCAGCGAGCGGCTTTTCGGCTACGTCGATGGTCGTATCAAGCATGATGTGCCCCGTTAAAAAAGTCGCACAGAGAAAAAACCCGGGCGGGCTAGCCCCTGGCTCCCGCCCGCCCTTTCGATAATCAGAATGGGACGGTCATTAATAAGTTCGGCAAGACTAACAACTCGAATTAATGCGCGCAAGCGGTTTCCATTAAACCTGCTGAAAACCCTGTTATTCGAAGCACGCCCAAACCCCCGTTTAATCCCTTCCCGCACAATTTACGCGGAAAGCCGTACATGGCTGGAAAAAGCTACCGGGCAAGGTTTCCCCCGAAGCAGTCATATTATTTCGAATCCACAACCAGAAAATCCCGCAATGCAGCGGCAATAAACATGGCACACGGCAACTGCATTAACGATTTCGTCCAAAAACCGGAAGCCCTGCCAGAGCGAATGGAAACGATTTCTACGCGGATAAACCGTCCGTTCGATTAATTCGCCCACGCCGCACTTGAACTGTTCTCCTGGGGGGAAATCCTCATGTTTTACCGATGCCCTCAAAATTCTGCTGTTGAAATACGGTTGTCACTTAAATGGAATTGCAGTGCGGTGCAAAAAAATGCCCCATCCGGCAAAACCGGATGGGGCTGCGCGCGCAGGACGCGGTCAGTCCGCTTATTCGGCAAACGGCAAGGTCGTCTGGCCTTCCGCGCGCATGGCGAAGACATTGAGCGTCATTGCGACGAGCGCGTAGTAGCCAAGCAGCCCGACCAGGTTGATCGTGGTTTCGTAGCCAAAGCGCTCGACGGCACGCGCGTAGGTCGCGTCGGACACACGCTTCGCGTCGTACAGCTCGGTCGTGAACGCGTAGATCAGCGCGTCGTCGGGCTCGTCGAACCGGGGCGCGACGCCCGTGCGGATCTGCTCGGCCAGCACCTCGGGCACGCCAGCCTTCAGGGCGATGGGATAATGGATGTACCACTCGGCCTGCGCCTGCCAGCGCGCGGCCGTGACGAGAATCGCCAGTTCTGAGAGGCGCAGCGACAGGCCTGTCTGGTAACGACAGAACGCCCCAAGGCGCTGCGCATGCTGCGCCAGTTCCGGGCTGTGGATCCAGCCGAGGAACGGACCGTTGAGGTTGCCGCGCGGACCGGAAAGGATCTCGTCCAGCACCGCCTTCTGCTCCGGCGTCGCTTGGGCAGCGTCGAAAGCGGGAAGCCGCGAGGTCGGGTTTTGCGTCATCAATGGACTCCGTTGGAGGTTATGACCGGCGCGCGCGACCGATTGCGGTCGCCGCGATCTCGGCCGCCGCTAGCGGCGGACAGTTAGTTGCACTTCAACTCCATACAGCGAAGCTTACGCCGGGCGCGCCACGCCCGTTACGTCGAGCGCACCGTCGACGGCCGCGGCAAGCCGCTCGACGATCGAGTCGATGTTCTGCTCCGTGCAGATGAAAGGCGGCGCGAGCAGCACATGATCGCCGTTGCGGCCGTCCACGGTGCCGCCCATCGGATAGACCATCAGGCCGCGCGCGAACGCCTCGCGCTTGATCGCCGCATGCAGCTTGAGCGCCGGGTCGAAGGTGGCCTTCGTGGCGCGGTCCTTCACCAGCTCGACACCGACGAACAGGCCGCGGCCGCGCACATCGCCCATGTACGGATGGTTCGCATAACGCTCGCGCAGACGCGCACGCAGTTGTTCGCCGCGGGCGAGCACGTTGTCGAGCAACTTCTCCTCGGCGATCACGCGCTGCACTTCGAGCGCCGCCGCGCAGGCCGTGGCGTGGCCGATATACGTGTGGCCGTGCTGGAAGTAGCCGCTGCCGCCCACGATCGTCTCGTAGATGCGCTGGCTCACGAGCGTCGCGCCGATCGGCTGGTAGCCTGCGCCCAGGCCCTTCGCGATCGTCAGCAGGTCCGGCGCAACGCCGTCCTCTTCGCAGGCGAACAGATGGCCGGTGCGGCCCATACCCGACATGATCTCGTCGAGGATCAGCAGCACGCCGTAACGGTCGCACACCGCGCGGATCTTGCGGAAGTAGTCGCGCACGGGCGGCACCGCGCCGGCCGTTGCGCCCACCACGGTTTCCGCGACGAAGGCCGCAACCGTTTCGGAACCGAGTTCGAGAATCTTCTGCTCGAGTTCATCGGCGAGGCGCTGCGCATAGGCCTCGTCGGTCTCGCCTTCGTGGCGCTCTCGGTACGCAAAGCAAGGGCTCACGTGATGCGATTCGATCAGGATGGGCAGGAACGGCTCGCGGCGCCACGCATTGCCGCCGATCGCGAGCGCCCCGAGCGTGTTGCCGTGATAGCTCTGCCGGCGCGCGATGAAGTGGCGGCGCGCAAGCTCGCCCTTCTCCACGAAGTACTGGCGCGCGAGTTTGAGCGCGGCCTCGATCGCCTCCGAACCGCCCGACACGAAGTACACATGGTCGAGCCCCTTGGGCGCCGCGGCGATGAGGTGATCGGCGAGTTGCTCCGAGACCTCGGTCGTGAAGAAGGAGGTGTGCGCGTACGGCAGTTGCTGCGCCTGACGCTTGATCGCGTCGATCACGCGCTGGTTGCTGTGGCCGAGGCATGAAACCGCGGCGCCGCCGCTTGCGTCGATGTAGCGCTTGCCGGTGGAATCGACGATTTCGATGCCTTCGCCTGCCACCGCGACGGGCAAGCTTTGCTTCGGCATCCGGTGAAACACCTTGGTCATATGTGTCCTCGATGAAGTCCGTGAATATTTAGCGGTTCGCGCCGTCTGCATCGCGCGCGTTCGAATCGATAAAGCGGCCAAGCACGCGCTCGCCGCCCTGCCAGACGTCGAACGCCACGCCGCGCGGCTCGACGCGCATGCAGGCGGTGGCGAGCGTGTTCTCGTCGTCGGGGTCGTGCGGATCGTCGCGGAAGATCGGCAGGCCGGCGCCCGCGCGATCCTGCAGCACCTGCACGAAAGCCGCGCCGTCGGGCTGCGCGCCAAGCGCGGGCAACAGCTCGGCGAGACGGGTCTGGCGATCGCGCGACGAGTCGGTGACGATCTGCGCCTCACGCTCGCAGCCCGAGTGAATGAGGTGATTCGCGTGTCCCGAGGGCGCGCTCACTTCGCGCGCCGAAGCGCGCTGCGCAGTGGCTTCGACGCTAACCACACGCACCTCGCCCGCCTCGTCGGTCCCGCCGATCGTGTGGTGGAAGCCGCTCGCGCGCGGCGTGTCGCGCAGCAGCGCGAGGGCTTCTTCCAGCGTCGCGCAATCGAGCACGGCGCGCGCCAGGATCATGCGCGGCACACCCACGCGCGGCTCGCGGATGCGCACGTTGTTGATCGCTTGCGCAAGTCCCGCACGCGTAGCTGCGAAGGTATGCCCCGGCAGCGAGCCCGGATAGTAGAAGCTGAGGAAACCGGGCTTTCCGTCGGGTTCGACCTCGACCACGCTGCAGTGGCCATGCAGCCAGGGGTCGCCGTCTTCGTTGTGCGCGATCAGGCCCACACCCGGCGTGCGCACCGCGAGCGTCGTGCAGCCGTCCGGTGCGTGGTGGATCAGTTCACCGCGGCAATTCCAGAGGAACAGGTCTTCCGCGGACCAGTCCAGCGCCTGCGCCATTGCGTCGATTTCCGCGACATAGGTCGGAAAATACTGTGCGGCTGCGGCGCGCAACTGCTGCGCAAACGCACTGCCGCGCCAGCGGCTCACCGCCCGCCAGGCGCTGCTTTGCGCCATGTAATCCGCAAAGATCGGCTTCACGTGTGCGCCGAGCTGCCGGCCGATCGCCTCAGGCGAACCGGCCACGCGGATAGTCTTGAGTTCCTGCATCTGTTTCTCGCTTTTGCTACCGGTATGGGTCTACCTCTTCCTATAGTGCGCTTTATACGTCACCGCAACATATGTTGTCAAATTAAAAATCGATCACAACAAATGCGATGGAAACGTGCAAAGCAAAGCCGGATGCCTGCTCACAACGACATCCGGCTGCGGGAAAACAGGCGCGAAATGGCGCGGAAATGCCGGGGGTGGCGCTCAGGGCACGTAAGCGCCGCGTGCGTTCAAGGAACGCTCGGCCTGTTCGAGCTGCGCGATCGCGCCCGAGCCTTCGAGCGCCAGCAGATGGGCGACGAGCGACTCGGCCAGGGCCGTCGCAGCGACGAGCGAAGGGAAAAACGATGGGCTTTCGTGCGTGAAGATCAGCGCCTTGTCGGCGTTCAGCGCAATGGGCGAGACGGCGCTGTCGGTAATCGCGATCAGGCGGCTGCCTTTGGCGAGCGCGGCCTCGGCCACGCGCACCGCCTCGACCGAATACGGTGCGAAGCTGACAACAATCGTTGCGCTGTCGCGCTCGATGCCGAGCAACTGCATCTCCAGCGTCCCCGCCTCGCCGCCCAGCAAGGAAACCGAAGGCCGGAACAGGCGGTATCCGTAGACGAGCCCGAACGCCACTGCATAGCACGAGCGAAAGCCCGCCACGTGCACATGCTTCGCGCGACGCAACACGCGCGCCGCCTCGACCATCGAGCGGGTATTGTGCGCGGCGCTCGCCTCCAGATTGTGCTGTTGTGCCACGAGCAGGTCGCGCGCGAGGCCGTCCTTCGCATTGCCCGCCACGAGCGAGCGGGCCCGCGAGGAAAGCGGCTCCGGCCGCGTGCGCACGCGCGCGACGAACAGGTCCCGCAGCTCGTTCCAGCCCGGAAAGCCCAGTTGCTGGGAAAGCCGCACGAGCGAAGCAGGCTGCACGCGGGCGCGCTCGGCCACTTTGCGCATCGACGAAACGGCCACTTCGTCGGGATGGTCGAGCAGGAAGGCAGCGCCGGTCTGGAACTGCGGGCTCAAATCGGAGAAACGCGCGCGGATCAGCGCGGCGAGCTGGTCGAAACTGTCTGGCATGCGTCGCTCTGGCAGTGGGTGACAACAAATGTTACCACCGGTGTTGCCGGATGTTGCAAGTCGGGACAGATGACGATGTCGCGCATGCCGACGGACGCGGGCTCCATCCAGGCGCCCGCGTGCTTCATACATCGAAGAGTCGGTTCAAGCCTGTTTGCCCCACAGATCGTCAATCGCTCGGATCGCGAGCAAGTATCCGTTCGCTCCTGCCCCGCAAATTACCGCGGTGGCCGCCACCGAAATCGTCGAGTGACGATATTCTTCCGAGCGTTGGTGAATATTGGTGATATGCAATTCCACGACTGGCCGGCGGATGAGCTTGACTGCGTCGAGCACCGGAATCCGACCGAATGAAAAGCCGGCCGGATTGATGATCAGCGCGGCGTCCTGCAGGAATGCTTCCTGAATCCAGTCGATCAACTCGCTTTCGCTGTTCGTTTGACGAAATACGCAGTCGAACTTGAGCGCGTCGGCCAGCGTGAGGCAATTCTGTTCGATGTCCTTCAGCGTAGTGCTGCCATAAAGATGAGGCTCCCTCGCGCCCAGCATGTTCAGGTTGGAACCATTGAGGATGTAGAGTTTGCGCGTCATGGTGTCAGTGTGTAGAAGAGCGTTCGAGGACCGTGTCCTTGGTTTCCCGGGACATTGCGATCATCAGGAAGGAGATCAGGTTCAGCGAGCCGCAGACCGCTACGATGGCCCACGGGGAACCGTGAAAGGCATTGAGCAGCGCCACGGCGACGATAGGCATCGGGCCGCCGGTGAGCAGGTTGGCTCCCGAATACGACAGTGCGGACCCTGTGTAGCGCGCCTCGGTCGGGAATGACTCGGCGAACCAGACTGGCTGGATGCCGCTCTGGAACTGTGTAAAGCCGAGGAACGCGCCCATGACTGCCATCGTCATCGCGATCGAGTTGTGGTTGAGGATTGGAAAGTAAATCAGGCAGCAGATCAGCGTGCAGGCCGAACCGATCATCAGCGCACGTTTGCGTCCGATCCGATCGCTCAGATAGCCGCCCGCCAGCGCGCCCACGATGGCGCAGACATTCGCCACCATCAACAGCATGAAACCGGTCTGCTTAGGTACGCCGAGGTGTTTCGTCAGGTAGCTGAGCGAGAAGACCACGATCAGATAAAACAGCGCGGCCGGGCCGCAGAAGAACAGCGTCAGGCGCAGCGCGGTGCGCCAGTGTTTTTTGAAGACCGTGCCGAGCGGATTGGCGGCGCGTGTGGATGCGCCAGTCCTCTTGAGCACCTCGAACGCCGGTGTCTCGCTCACCTTCCTGCGGATGTAGATGCCGAGCAGCACCAGAACGAAGCTAGCGAGAAACGGCACTCGCCAGCCCCAGGTATCGAAATCGTCCGATGAAAGCAACGCGGCCAATGTAAAGAGCGAAAAGTTGGCGAGAATCTGGCTGAGTGGCGAACAAATGCCAAGCAGACCTGAATACCAGCCGCGTCGGTTGGCAGAGGCATGCTCCACCGCCATCAGTTGCGCGCCCGTCGATTCGCCGCCAAGCGCGAAACCTTGAATGATGCGCAGCGACACCAGCAGTGTCGGCGCGAGGATGCCAACCTGGTGGTAAGTGGGCAGCAAGCCCATCAGGAACGACGACGCGCCCATCACCGATACGGTGATCAGCATCAGTTTGCGGCGTCCCCAACGGTCACCGAGCATCCCGCAGATCACCGCGCCGAGCGGGCGGGCCGCCAATCCAGCCCAGAAGCTCGCCAGCGACGCGAGCAGCGCAGCAGTCGGGTCGAGCGACGGAAAAAACAGCTTGGGAAAGATCGTGGCCGCGACGACGCCATACAGCGCAAAGTCGAACCATTCGAGCGCTGTACCGACGGTTGCCCCCGCTACTGCCCGACGCGCCATCAAGTGAGCTTGCGCGGACCGCCCTTCCCCGGCGAGGTCCGAATCAGCAAAAAATGACATGTTGTCTCCTGGATTCTCGATATGGCGAAGCGTTCGTTTCTGGCGACGAACAGGTGCTATTGTTTGCGCTGGACAGGCGGGGCGTTCCGCACCGGAACTCCATTTCATAATATGGAAGTTGGCGAAAGATGTCGCTTAGAAACGGCCTGAGAATTCTCGATCTGCTGGCGTCGCAAGGCGAAGGTGCAGGTCTCGCGGCTATTGCCGATGCCTTGTCTCTGCCGCGCAGCACCTGCCACCGCCTGCTCGCCGAACTCATCGAAAGCGGGTATGTCAGGCAGCGGGTCGATCACAGCCGCTACATCCTCACCATGCGCATGACGTCGAACGGACTCGAATTCCTGAGCCTCACGGGCATCGCGGACATCGCCCAGCCGATCATCGAACGCGTCGCTGCCCAGACAGGCGAACTCGCGCGACTGTCGCTGGTGGATGGCGAAGCGATCATCTGGGTCGGGAAGGCGGACGGACAGCGCACCGGCTTCCGCTACGATCCCGACATGGGCCAGGCGGCACGACTTTCATGCACGTCGACCGGACATGCATGGCTCATGACGATGACCGATGAACAGGCGGCCTCGCTGGTCTTGAAGCAAGGCTTCGGACAGCCGAATGAGTTCGGACCCAATGCGCCGACGACACTAAAAGCGCTGTTGGGTTTCGTGCATGCTGCGCGCGTGCGTGGCTACGCGATGATCGACGAGGTGTTTGCCCCGCGTATGTCGGCAGTGGCGGCGCCCGTGGTGAACGGTTCGCGCTGCGTCGGCGTCATCAGTATTGCCGGTCCCCGGGTACGGCTAACGACCGGGAAGATTCACGAGTACTCTGGACTGCTACGCGAGGCGGCCAATGAACTGGCCCAGTTGAGCAATATGGCGGGATTCTCACGTCGGCCGCCGCTCGGAAAGGGGTGAGGGTGCAGAATCCAGTCAATAGCTGTGATTGCCCTTGTGACAACTGCAGTGGCACATAACGCACGGCAAGCCAACTGCAACACCTTCCCGCACGGCGGCACGGTATCAGCGTCAAAACGTGTTCAAGGCCAGTGGAATCGGAACATGAATGTAACCACCTTTCACGTCGCCGTAAGCATATGTGCGCCCTTCGACCAGGTATCTCGCGGTCGCTTCTCCTTCGCAGACGTCCCCTCCTTGCCGCGGAGAGCGCAAGTCACGGCATGGGGAAATGTTTCGAAGCTAACACGCCCGCCCTGGAAATCGCGAGATGACAGTAGCGGATAGTCGGAAGAAAAGACTTGGTAAATGGCTTCTCCGTTGAACATCCACCGGTAGAAGCGCCCAGGATTCTCATCGGCCCGTTGTCGGGTTGGCGTGGCGAAGGAAAAGATGCGTTGCCGCGCAAGTTCCCGTTCCGCACGCCGCCCTTTACGTTCGATACCCCATTGGCATGGAGCATCGATCCCGACGGCCTGCACGCCGTACTCGAGGCAGGCTCGCAGCATCTCCTGCGGGGTTATGGTATCGGCAGGCCGGAAAGCTCGACTGCCCTCCAGAATGACCAGATGGCAGCCCTTCTTGTCACCGCCTACGTCGATGCCAGCAACCGTCCGTGTGTTCAAGCGGTCCCCGCCACGAGTAACAAGCGCTGAACCGGGCCGGAAGCAGGCTTCCGGAGCCCGGTGTGCGCCACTCAGGCCGCAGCGGCCGTGCTCACAGCTTCAGTGGCCGCCGCAGGCGCGGCAACTTCGACGGGCGCCGTTGATTTCACCACAAGCTTCGGCGCGCGGGCCTTGCGGACGGCCGGCGATTTCGCCGCTGCGCCGTTCTTCGGCGCAGCTTTGCGTGCCGGCGAAGATACCTTCTTGACAGCAGCCTTTTTCGATGCAGCGTTCTTTTTTGCGGCGGCCTTCTTCGCTGCCGGCGCCTTGGCTGTCTTCACTACAGGCTCGGCCTTTTCAATCAAAAACTTCGACCGGTCCTTCGCGCCAGCGAGCCATGCCGGTGCGATGCCACGACCGGACCACGTCGCGCCGGTTTTCGGGTCGCGATATTTCGGCGGTTGCGGCCCGCGCACGTAGTTACCTGCCTTGGGCGCCTTCACTGCAGCAGCCGGTTTCGGCGCCGCGCCTGCAATCAGGAACTTGCTTCGGTCCTTGGCGTTTGCAATCCACGCGGGAGCACGACCGTGGCCGGTCCAGGTCGCGCCAGTTTTGGGATCGCGATATTTCGCTGCCGACGAGCCCTGCTTCGCGGCAACGGCCTTTCCCGGCTTGCGGCCGCGCCGCTTGCCGACAAATGCCTCGATGTCGGCAACCGTCACGGCATGCTTTTCCATCAGGCCGCGAATCTTCTCGAGTACCGCCGACGATTTCGTTGTTACCAACGATTCTGCCTGAGCCTGCAGCTTTGCGATTCTTGCCTGAATCGATTGGAGCGTAGCCATTCGTGGATTTCCTTTGATAAGTTAGTTTTTTCCACTATGCCACATCGAACGACGAATACAACATTTGGTGTCGAATTAGTTTGCGCGAGGCACTGAGAAACATTACTTTCTATTTCAAAATCGGTAAGTCGTCTGACTTCCAGTCACGAAACGCGAGTAAAAGCCATGTCAGCGGCTACGCCTGTCTGATTGCGCTGCCGCAAGACTCACGCACGATGAGCGGAACCGCCATCATCGAATGCAACTCGTCGGGTCGTTCGCCAGCCCGATTTCCTCAGTCAACGTTAATTCAATTCGGCTGATCCATGCCGCGACTCGTGCGTGTACGCAAGCCGTTCAATTGCGATATCGACGGATCGGCACCGCTTCGACCACGTGCGGACACGTTCCGGATAATTACGCTAGACTGAGATGTCCGTCGCGCCTGAACCTTCGCCATCATGTCGTCGGTTGCCCGTCTTGTTTCATGGTCCATCCGTCACCGGATCAGCGTGATTGCGCTATCGCTCGTCCTCGCGCTGCTGAGCGGTTACTACGTCTCCCATCACTTCAAGATCAACACGGCTACGGACCGGCTACTGACTGTCGACAAGCGGTGGGACAGCTTGTCCAGGTCGCTGGATCGCGCCTTTCCGCAACGAGGGGGCTCCATTCTCGTCGTGGTGGAATCGAGTGCGCCGGAATTCGCCGACACCGCCGCCAGTGAGCTTGCCACTGCATTGCGCAAGGACACGCACCGGTTCGTTGCGGTGACGCAGCCGGGTGCCGGTCCCTTCTTCGAACACAATGGGTTGCTTTTTCTGTCGTTGCGCGACGTGCAGTCGACGACATCGCAGTTGACGCAAGCGCGCCCGTTGCTCAACGCGCTCTCGCATGACCCCAGTCTGACCGGTCTCGCCAACTTGCTGACGACGACCCTGCTTTTTCCGCTGCAAATCGGGCGGGTCAAGCTGGAGCAGATGGCTCCGCTTCTCGATCAAAGCGCGGACGTCATGGACCGCGTGCTAGCGAACCAGGCCGCCGCTTTTTCGTGGCGGTCGCTGATGGATTCCCACGCGACGTCACCTGCGCGCGCATTCGTACTCGTGCAGCCCGTGCTCGATTACGCATCGCTGAGGGCAGGCGGCAACGCATCGGCATTGATACGCGACACGGCGGCCTCGCTGCATCTCGATGCGAGATTTGGCGCACGCGTGCGCCTTACCGGCGAGCAACCGCTCGCCGATGACGAATTCGCATCGGTGCAGGACGGTGCGGCATTGAACGGCGCCGTGACGCTTCTCGTCGTACTCGGCATTCTCTGGGTGGCGCTTCGGTCCGCCAAACTGGTACTGGCCGTTTTTATCTGCCTCGTCGTCGGGTTGCTCATCACTGCAGCTTTGGGACTGGTGATGGTGAACGCCTTCAACATGATCTCAGTCGCGTTCATGGTGCTATTCGTCGGCCTGGGCGTCGACTTCGGTGTGCAATTCACCGTGAGATATCGGGAAGAGCACTACAAGGACAGTCGTATCCCCGTCTCATTGATGAGTACGGCAAATACACTAGGCGGTCGCCTGTCCCTCGCCGCGATTGCCGTCGCCGTTAGCTTCTTTTCGTTTATTCCGACTGCTTATCGCGGCGTGTCGGAACTGGGCAAGATCGCCGGAGTGGGAATGATCGTCGCCTATTTCACCAGTGTGGCGCTCTTGCCCGCGCTCATCAGCGTGCTGCGGCCAGGAGACGAAAAAGTGTCGCCGGGCTTCAGGCGGCTTGCCGGAACCGACGACTTCCTCGACAGGCATCGCAAAGCCATGTTGGCCGTGGCGGCGGTTGCCATTCTCGGCGCGTCGCCCTTGCTGCTGCACCTGCGCTTCGATTTCAATCCACTGCATCTCAAGGATCCACGCACGGAATCGATGGCAACCCTGCTCGCACTGAAAGACTCGCCCGAAATTGGCATCAACAATGTGCGCGTCATGGCGAATTCCTTGAGCGAAGCCGATGCGATCGCCGCCCGCTTGTCAACGCTGCCGCAGGTGGGCAGAACGGTCACGCTCACCACTTTCATTCCGACTGACCAGGCAGAGAAACTCGCCGCAATTGCAGACGCTGCCCGTGTATTGGACCCCGTCCTGGCGCAGGCGCCCGCGCCGCCGGCAAGCGACGCCGTTCGCGTCGACGCCTTGCGTCGTGCGGCGCACCAGCTCTCGCTTGCCGCAGAGGATCACCCCGGGCCCGGCGCCGCCGAGGCGACGCGACTGTCACACGTGCTGACCCGTCTGGCCGACGCGCCGAGCACGACACGCGATCGCGCCGACCATGCGATGACGGCACCGTTGAAGATCGCGCTCGCGCGATTGGTTGCGCTTCTCGATCCTGCCGGGATCACCCGCGCCAATTTACCGCCCGGGATCGCAAGAGACTGGGTCGCCGCCGACGGCAAGGCAATCGTCGAAATCTCTCCCCGCGTCCCGAGCGGTATCGACCCCAATGATGACGCGATGTTGAGAAGCTTCGCCAACGCAGTGAGTTCTGCGGAACCGAATGCGATCGGCGGTCCGATCTCGATCCTGTACTCAGCTAACCTCGTCATCAAGGCATTCCTTCAGGCGAGCGGATACGCCCTGGTAGCGATCGTCGTCATCTTGTGGATCGCGCTGCGCCGGGTCGACGACATCCTTCGAACCGTTGTGCCGTTGCTCGTTTCCGCGCTTTTGACACTCGAATTGTCTGTAGCGCTCGATCTGCAGTTGAACTTCGCGAACATCATCGCGTTGCCCCTCATGCTTGGCGTAGGCGTCGCATTCAAGATCTACTATGTGATCGCCTGGCGAGGTGGCGCAACACGGCTGCTGGAATCCAGCCTGACTTATGCGGTTGTGTTCAGCGCAGCGACAACGGGCGCAGCGTTCGGTAGCTTGTGGTTCTCACATCATCCCGGGACATCGAGTCTGGGTGCTCTGCTCGCGTTGTCGCTGGTGTCTACACTGATTGGCGCGGTGGTATTTCAGCCCGTGCTGATGGGACGGCCTCGCGCCGCACAGTTCAAAACGCTGGCGTCAGCAGACTGATACCGCGCCTGTGCGGAACTTGAAACCTGGCATCGTTACGATCGCTAGCGTTTCCCTGCACCCTGCAACGCTTCGAGCAAGCTTCGGGCGTCGTGCTCTCCGCCGTAGAGATGACCGTTGATAAACAGCGTGGGTGTGCCATGCACCCCACTCCGTATGCCACTCACGAAGTCGCTCTGAATGCGCTCGTCGTTACGGCCGCTGAACGCAGCAGTCAAACTGTCAGGAGGAAGACTCCGTTCGTCAGCGTACTGCGCGATGTTTGATCTCCAGGGACCGCTGATTCTCGTACAAGATAGGGTCACAGAATGTTTCGGCCGGACGTCGAACCCTGTCGCCTCCGGAAAGCGCCCACCATCCGCTGTTGCCGATCTGGCACGAAGTCCATCGATCGCCCGCCGCACAAGGCATTGGGCCTTTTGTTACGTTTTCGCGACAGTCTTTTTTTTTCGTTTCGTGAGTTTGCAGGACGTGCCGTATCCTCCGGCGCGCAGTAACGAATAAACCAATCCAAAAGATACTCAGGGACACTGAATTACAGATGAAGAACATCACCATCAAGGCAACGGTTACCGCTGTTGCCGCTTTCGCCGCATCCTCGGCAGCAATGGCACAGTCGTCGGTCACCCTGTACGGCATGCTGGACGCAGGTATCAGCTACACCTCGAACGTCGGTGGCCACTCGCTGGTCGGCCTCGTTGGCGGCGCCTCGGGTTCGAACAAGTGGGGCCTCCAGGGTCAGGAAGACCTCGGCGGCGGCCTCAAGGCGGTCTTCAAGCTCGAAAACGGTTTCAACATTGCCAGCGGTGGCATCGGCGGCCAGGGCCCCATCGGTTCCTCGCGTTCGCTGTTCAACCGCCAGGCCTATGTAGGCCTCACGTCGGACCAGTACGGTACCCTGCGTATGGGTCGCCAGATCGACGCCGTAACGGAAATGGTTCAGGGCCTGACCGGCGACGCCGTTTCGGCGTCGACATTCTCGACCCCGGGCGACGTGGACAACAACGACAATACGACGAACCAGAACAACGCCGTCAAGTACATTTCGCCGATTTTCCACGGCTTCCAGGCTGAAGGCGCGTACTCGTTCGGCGGCGTTGCCGGTGCGATGGGTTCGGGTCAATCGTGGTCGGTGGCTGCGGACTACGCTCAAGGTGGTCTGACGGTCGCTGGCGGCTACTTCCATGCTGCAAACCAGGGTGAGAACGGCTGGCAGAACGCAACGGCACAACCGTCGTTCGGTGGTGCGCTGGGCTATCCGAGCTCGGGCTACTACGGTGGCAATGCGTTCAAGAGCGCGGGCATCGCTCAAATCGCTGGCCAATACGAGTTTGGCCGGTACACGGCTGGCCTTCGGTACTCGAACGCTCAATACGAGGGCAACGACGGCCAGGCGTCGATCCACTTCAACGTAGTGGGCGCCCTTCTGCAGTACCAGGCAACCCCGGCGCTGTCGCTGGCTGCTGGGTACACGTACGTCTACGGTTCGGCAGCCACGCCTGCGCAAGCCGCTGAAGGCCGCACGATGGCTTCGATCAACCAGGCCTCGCTGGGTGCTACGTACGCGCTGTCGAAGCTCACGTCGGTATACGTCATGGGTGCCTACGTTCATGCTCAGGGCGCTCAGGCTTCGGCTGCCGACTTCGGCAACACGGCGTCGGGCGGCAACCAGGTTCAAGCCAACATTGGCATGTACCACCGGTTCTAATAGCAGGTTCAGAAGCTCGGGGGCGTGGACGCATTGCCCCGACAAAGAAATCCTGGCTAGTGAATTGCACCCCAAGAGTTGGACGTCGATCCAATCTTTGGGGTGTTTTTTCATTCATGATCGGCCCTGCCAGACGCATTTCGTCATCCCGCGCGCCGTTCAATAGCCGCCGTCGCCAGTCCATGCTGCGCTGATGTCTCAACTCCGGCTCGACCCAACGCGCCAGCTGCTCGGAGCACAGTGCTCCGCCACGCCGATACTCGCGAAGCTGGGCCTGCTGCAAGGCGTTCCCGCATGCACGGACCTCACCACCACGCCGTGGGTCCAAGAGGCGGGTGTACCCGTGCTCAATCAGCCGTTCGTGGCCAGTGGGATTGTCGCGACGGCCGCAAGCCATTGAACGTCTTCGCGCCCTTTCGAAAGGGTCGATCACCGCATGATATAATTCGCACGCGAACTAAATCGCACAATGTTATCTGCGCGGAAATGAAACATCGCCTCGTCTATCTATTGAACGTCGGACAGCGCCGGCTGCAACGGTGGTCGCAAACGCGCGCGGCCGGAGGCGGCGTCACAGCAGCCCAGGCCGGGCTGCTGTTTTTTTTGGGTGATCGCAACGGCGCACTCATGAGCGAAGCCGCTGCTGCGCTGGATCTGGGCGCACCAGGCATGAGCGGTCTCGCTGACCGGACCGAAAAGGCAGGGTTGATCGAACGTCGGGCTGACGAGACCGATGGCCGGGTGTCGCGCCTGTGGTTGACGCAAGCAGGACGTACCGCGCGCCAAAAGTCGAAGCTTCGCATGAAAGACTTGAACGCCCGATTGACCGAAGGATTTACGGAAGCGGAGATCGACGTCGTAGCGCGGTGGCTGACCAGCCTGCAGACCAGGTTTCCGCTCGCCGAAGACGGCGACGCGTAACCTCGACCGTGGCCGGCCAGCAAGGCACTGGCTAGTGCCGGGCAACCTTCGCGAAGTCCGGCTTGCGCTTCTCGGCAAAGGCCGCGAATGCCTCTCTTGCCTCGGCGCTCGTCAGCCGCTCCTGAAACTTCGCGCTCTCGCTGTCCATTTGCGCAACCAGGGTTTCGGCTTCGCGCATCAGCTTTTTCATGGCGCTCAGTGAACCGGCCGGCTTGGCGGCGATTCTTTCCGCCATCCTGCGTGCGTCGTCGCGTAGTTGATCCTTTGCGCAGACCTTGTTGGCGAGACCCCACGCGACAGCGGTTTGCGCGTCGAGCGGCTCGCCCAGCGCAAACATCTCGAACGCCCGCACGTGGCCGACGCGCAGCGGAAGCAGGTAGCTGGACGCCGCCTCGGGGACGAGCGCGAGATTGACGAACGGCGTGATCAGTTCTGCGTCTGGCGCGAGCAGGACGTAGTCGCAGTGCAGTAGAAGCGTCGTGCCAATACCGACCGCCTTGCCCTGAACCGCCGCGATGATGGACACGCTCGACTTCGCCAGGGCGTGCAAAAAGCGATGCACGTGTCGCTCACTGGGCCCCTTCCCCGATGCAATGGCTGCGAACTCGCCCACATCGTTGCCCGCGGTGAACATGTCTCCGTCCCCTTGCAGCAGCAATACGCGGACATCGCTGTCGTGCTCCGCATTCTCGATGATGTCTGCCAGCGCGCCATACATCTCGTTCGTCAATGCATTCTTCTTGTCCGGTCGGGCCAGCGTAATCGTCAGAATGCCGTCGGCTTGTTCGACGTGAATCTCCGCGCTCATGTGCTCTCCTGAAATTTAGTTTGCATGCGAAGTATATAGGTAGTTCGCATGCAAAGTAAACCGGACGGTCGATGCCATGTAATTCGGGGCCTGCTCGCGAACCCTCGCTCCTGAAGACGTTTGAAGGCGAAAATTCGTAGCGGACCAGAATTCGACCAGGTATTCCATTCGCGACGTCGCGCCACTCCTCGCGCGCACCCAAGCTCCGTAGCATTGAAGCATTACCAAACAGACAAGCAACCGGAGGACTGAACATGCTTATTCTCACCGCTGTCGTCGTGATCGTCGCCGTGGCGATCTGGAGCGTCTACCGGCGTTTGCACCCGCGCCAGGACTGAAACATGACAGGCTGCTCCACCAGCCTGTTCGCAACAGCCCGCCGCATTGGCGGGCTTTTTCCTGGATGCCACAGTCAGAGCGGCGGCGTCCGCGGAGGAGCCGTTTGCGAACATCTCCGCACTCAAAAAAATATCTCCGAATCAGCTCCAGTATCCTGACAAAGTGACTGTATAAATGTACAGTTCCATTCAATTTTCCACAGGACGCACGGTGCCGTCGTCCCGCTGCTCCTGCCGCCATACCCGATGATGAGTAGCGCGCCGGTCGCGCGGAGCCATCGAGAGCTATTTTTGAGTACCAAGGCATGCCAGATGATCGGCGCATAGCCCACATCGACATGGACGCATTCTTTGCGTCGTGTGAACTTTCGCAGTATCCGGAGCTACGAGGCCAAGCCATGGTGGTTGCTGGCCGTCGCTCGGATACGCCCCGAACGAAGCCGGACGGCACTCGCGAATTCTCGCGCCTGCGCGACTATGTGGGCAGAGGTGTCCTGACGACCGCGACCTACGAGGCTCGCGCGCTCGGCGTTCATTCCGGAATGCCCGCCATGAAAGCCGCCCGGTTAGCGCCAGATGCGATTCTCCTTCCAGTGAATTTCGACCTCTACCGAACGTACTCGCGACTGTTCAAGGATGCCGTCCGGTCAATCAGTTCGAACATGGAAGACGTTGGAATCGACGAGGTCTACGCAGACGTTTCACTCACGAATGGCGATTCGGAGGCAATCGCGCGCAAGTTGAAATCCGCCGTCTTCGAAGCAACCAATCTCACATGCTCCGTCGGTATCGCGCCAAACAAGCTGCTCGCCAAGCTGTGCTCCGATATGCAAAAGCCGGACGGAATCACAATCCTGACGCCGGAGGACGTGCAATCCAGGATTTGGCCAATGGCCGCAAACAAGATCAACGGCGTTGGCCCCAAGGCGGCCGCCAAGCTTGCGTCTTTTGGAATCACGACCATCGGTGAGATCGCTGCGCGCGACGAGCACTGGCTCATCGAAAACTTCGGACGAAGCTACGGGGCGTGGCTTCGCAGAGTTTCACACGGACTAGATGACAGGCCGGTGGTGACGTATAGCGAGCCCGTCTCGATGAGTCGCGAAACCACATTCGAGCGCGATCTGCACGCGGTGCGGCATCGACAGGAACTGGGCGCAGCGTTTACCCGCCTATGCGAACAGGTGGCGCTCGACCTCCAGCGAAAAGGCTATCTGGCCAGGAAGATCGGCATCAAGCTGCGCTTTAATGACTTCAAGACTGTCACGCGTGACGTCACGCTTCCTGAGCCTATTGATGACGCGAAAGCATTGCGGCGCGCGGCGACTGAGTGCCTGAAAAGAGTCGAACTCGTTAAATCCATCAGGCTGCTAGGGGTGAAGGCCGGCAACCTCCAACACACCGGAGAAGCTTCCAGTAACGAGTCGCCTCAGCTCACGCTGGATTTTTAGCCGGCAACGCGCAGCGCCCCCGTCGTGCGAGGCGTGCACGGTGACTTCGCAAACACAGAAGCGAATGCATCAACTGGCCGGCTCCGATGCCAACGCAATCCGCGCCTTCTCCTCCGGACTATTCGCCTTGTAATACTTGTCGGCCCACTTGCGGTCGGGCTGTAGCAACAGCCGTTGCACGGTTCTATGCTGCTGCTCCTCGATGCCAACGGCGCGCGCACGATAGTGCTCGTACAACCGCATGAATTCCGCGAGGTAAATGGCGGCGATTCGCTTGTCTTGTATTTCGAGCAGATTCTCGTCGTTGAAATGCTCGGAGTTGTTGCTCATGTTGGCCGAGCCCGTGTAGACAATCGGATTGTCTCCTTCGGCGTCGATGACGATGAACTTATGGTGGATAATGACCGGCGCGTAACTGGGCGCGACTTCGCCGGGAAAGAGGCGGAGCTCGGGTTCGAAACCTTCAGGCACGGTCGCCGGGGAAAAGTACGATGCATCGATGACGTCGCGGTTTTCCCTGCTTCGATGATAGAGCGCGAGGTTTGCCAGCGCAGTCGTACTCACTGCCTCTCCCGCTTTTTGCGCCTCTTGCGCATTCTCAGCGGACTTTTCGCTGATATTGTTGACGAGGCCGAACATCATGAGCCCCTTGTCGCCGGCGGCAAAGCAGGCGTCGCGAAGCGGTTCGTCTGTCGGCATGAAGAGGCAGAACAAAACCGAATGCTGCGCCTTTCCTATCGCTTCGACGATGGTATCGATCTGGGTACGTCTGGTTTTCGTTTCCGGAGAGAAGCAAACGCGCACGGCTGCGCTTCCCACCGTCACGGAATCGGACCAGCCATTCGTGAGTTCGGCGGTCTGGTTGATCGGCGGATTGCCGGCGATGGCTTTCGTTCTGTCGTCGTACAGTTTCGCGAGGTCTGCCGAATCGAACAGATGAAGTACGTTGGCCTGCTCCGTAATGCCTTCTGTCGTGAAATTCGCAGAACCCGCAACCACGAATGCCGGGTTGCCTTGCCGATCGCCCCTATCCGTCACGATGAGCTTGTCGTGCATGATGTGCGTCTTGTCACGCGGGCAGAACGTCACGACGTTGTCCAGTTCATCGACCGTGGGTTGATTGGGCGATGCAGCGGGCGCTTTGCCTTTTTCGCGAACTCGATGCGAGTCGTATACGACGGCGACATTGGCTTTGCCGTGAGCGGTTCCGAACTCCTTGAACGCCGGGATCGCCCAAAGCGGGTCGGTCAGGTGATAGACGGCTGCTGCAGCGCGCGACGCGTCCTGGAATATTTCCTTGAACACGAGCTGCATATCGTTGGCGAGCCACGTACGAAGTTCAAACGCCTGTGCGGCCGGCGGCGCGGTATGCGGATCGATTCCCATCGCCTTCACTTGTCGTGCGAAAGCCTGCGAGCTCACCACCGCGCGGTTGAACCAGGTACCCACGCCGTCTTCGATATGCGCCGGTAACGTGACCTCGCACGAACTCGCCTCTGTGTTCAGCAGATTCAGATTGTCCGGCGTACCGACTACCGGGTAGATGGTGTACCTGAATTGCTTGCCTCTGTCGGCTTCCTCGATGCGCGCGTCCCACCACATGAATTTTTGAATCGGCGCGATATTCGAAGGCGCATCGGGTTTACCGTCCGGCACGGGCCCCTTGAACGTGATTCGATTAGGGAGCCAGCTGCTCGTCTCATGGGATTTACCGTCCGGGCTAGTGAAGCCCGGGGCGCGTTCAATAGCGAAACCGAGGAAGTCGGCACGTGTCGCACCGTCCGGCCAGTCGAGCGCGAGTAAAACCAGCGTCGGGGAGAGATAGCTGCGGACCTTCGTCGACATCGTTCACCTCTGCTGTATTAGCCAAAGGCCCCAGTTTCAACCATCAGTTTGTTGAAACGGTGAACGAAGCATGTTGCCTGGATGTCGTTTCGATGACGCTGCCGGGAGCCGCAATAAAGTCACTTACTGCGGCGTGATATCTCTCTGCACCCGATGAATATGCTGCTCGACATAGAACGCCGCCGCATCGGCGTCTCCGCAGACAATGGCTTCGTAAATCAGACGATGCTCGGCAACGTACAGCCGAATGCGAGCCGGGTCGTCAATCCCATCGTCCTTGAGTCGCTTGCACAGCGACTGGCCCATGGTCGATGCAATTTCTTCCGCAAGCGGTCATCGTGAGTTCTCGGTGCGCCTTGAGTTGTTCTCAAACATACCACTTTCGCGACCACTCCCTGCTGGCCTTGGCGGCATGTTCATGCGAAGAAACCAATTTTCCGGACCTGACGAGACTTTTTGGTCTAGTTTAAGTCCACATTGACACATTTCGTGCTATCCACCACAAGTGGTATAGATTGGTTCCACATTGCGCCCGAGAAATGGACGGCCTGCCGGTTCCGTACGGCCAGTGAGTCAATAGCGTAAAAACATCATGAAGACTACTCGCACGATAACGACCGTCGAAGTGCATACCGGCGGCGAAGCATTCCGCATCGTCACCAGCGGATTGCCTCGCCTGCCCGGCGACACGATCGTGAAGCGTCGTGCGTGGCTCAAGGAAAACGCCGACGAAATCCGCACCGCGTTGATGTTCGAGCCGCGCGGTCACGCCGATATGTACGGCGGCTATCTGACCGAACCGGTCAGCCCGAGCGCCGACTTCGGCATCATCTTCCTTCACAACGAGGGCTATAGCGACCACTGCGGACACGGCGTGATCGCGCTGTCCACCGCAGCGGTCGAGCTTGGCTGGGTGCAGCGCAGTGTTCCGGAAACGCGTGTCGGCATCGACGCTCCCTGTGGCTTTATCGAAGCCTTCGTTCAATGGGATGGCGAACACGCGGGCAACGTGCGATTCGTGAACGTCCCCTCGTTCATCTGGAAGCGCGATGTGACTGTCGAGACGCCGTCCTTCGGTACGGTGAAGGGCGACATTGCTTTCGGCGGCGCGTTTTATTTCTATGCTGACGGCCAGCCACATGAGCTCGCCGTGCGCGAGTCGTCGGTCGAGGAACTCATCCGCTTCGGCGCGGAGGTGAAGGAAGCCGCGAACAAGGCCTACCCTGTCGAGCATCCCGAGATTCCCGAAATCAACCACATTTACGGGACCATCATCGCCAATGCACCGCGGCACGAAGGCTCGACGCAAGCCAACTGCTGCGTGTTCGCGGACCGCGAAGTGGACCGCTCACCGACTGGTTCCGGCACGGGTGGACGCGTCGCCCAGTTGTACCTGCGTGGCGAACTCGGCAAAGACGAGACCCTCGTGAACGAGTCCATTATCGGCACGGTTTTCAAGGGCCGCGTGCTCAGCGAAACGACTGTCGGCGACTTCGAGGCAGTGATTCCCGAAGTCGAAGGCAACGCGTTCGTGTGCGGCTTCGCGACCTGGATCGTAGACGAGCGCGATCCGCTGACTTACGGATTCCTTGTCCGCTAGCCCCTCTTCCGCTTGGTACCTGGCAGCCCGGAACGCTGTGAATGAGCGTCCGCGCTTTTTTTACATATCGGAACATGCGAAATAACGCGCCGTTACGAAACTCGCACGGCCGTTGCACCTGTGTCCGGGCTCGCCGCCTACACTCCGAACCGTGCTCACCAGAAACGCACGACAGGTGCGAAGGAGTAGTGAAATGAAAAGGACGATTCTCGGCGTGGTACTGGGCGCGGCCGCACTGGCTGCTTCGAGCGCAGCGTTTGCGCACGTCGATCTGGCCGTGGGCGTCGCACTGCCTGGCGCCGCCTACGCTCCGGCTCAGCCCGTGTACGTTGCTCCGCCGCCTGTCGCCTATGCGCCTCCTCCGGTCGCGGTGGCCTGGCGCGGCGACGACGACTGGCGCGCGCGTCAGTGGCGGGAACACGAATGGCGGGAGCACGAGCGTCGCGAACACCAATGGCGTGAGCGCGAGTGGCACGATAATGGCCGCTGGGGCTATTGAGCCGGTTCCAAAGCTAATATTTCACACAAGTGTTTATCATGAACGTCAATAATCGAATCAGGGTGCTTGCCGCGGCGGCAACTTTAGGCCTCGCGGCAGCCAGCAGCGCACATGCCGCCGGCTGCCTCAAAGGCGCTGTCGTGGGTGGTGTAGCCGGACATTATGCGGGCCACCACGCCGTTGCTGGCGCCGTTGGCGGCTGCATCGTGGGGCATCACGTTGCGAAAAAGCATGCGGAGGAACGGGCCGCAGAACATCAAGCCGAGCGCGCCCAGAAGCTCAACACCTGATTCCCGCCGGACCTTTCGCGACAGCCGCCGGGGACGCCTATTCAAGCTGTGATATCCTGGCGGCACGCGACTTGCGCTATATTCTGCTCAAGAGTTGCATTCAGAGCGAAGCACAACTAGAAATGGACGAACGAAAACGCGAAAGCATCGTGGCCTATCTGCGGCGTCGGATGGCCGAATACGGTATTGAACCCGAAGATGTTGCTGCGTCAATGGCAGCAGACGCCGCGCAAATGCGCGCCGCCCGTTACCGGGATGCGGCTGGCCACACGTGGGACGGCAAGGGCGACGCCCCGCGGTGGGTGGTGCAGGCGACAAGCGCGGGGCAGTCGCTCGAGCATTTTGCAGTCGGCGAGGCGGCTGAACCTGAACAGCAATCAGTGAAAGCCCCAAGCGTGGACTGGCGACAGGACCCATTTGCCGGCAGCCGCCTGGCAAAAGTCAGAACAGAGCACTCCGGCGCCGCCTGAAAGCATGACGGGTTAAACGCCGCCCCGGCGTTAAAGCAAAACTTCAGTCGAATTCGACGTCACTGTTATTGCGCAGTGCATCCAGTCGTCGAATTTGTTCCGGCAGAATCCGGCCTTGGGACAAGGCTGGCAGGTTATCGATATCAAAGAACTGAGCGGCGTCGGTTTCGGCTCCGGCTATTTTCCCCGCGCGCACGATTTCCCCAAGGAAAACCAGTTTCCAGATGTGAAACACAGAAGGCGGATGCCCGTGCTTGAGCATGTCCCACACGGCCAATAGGCGAACGACGTTCACCGTGTAGCCGCTTTCTTCACGCGCCTCTTTTGCCGCGTTCTCGGCGGGCGAAACGCCCACGTCGGCCCAACCGCCGGGCAGAGACCACAAGCCGTCCACGGACTCTCGCACGAGAAGGATTTGACCGGACTGGTTGAATACGGCGCATCTGACATCGAGTTTAGGATTCGCGTATCCCGTTTCGAGAGCAAACAGCGCGGCGAGATCGCTCGTTTGCATGGACGCCATTTCCGCGAGTTGCTGATGCGCGATGCTGGCGATTTCCGTGTACCGTTCCGTGTCGAATGGGCTCGTGGCGTAGTGCAACCCCGTTTGCGCAAGTGCCAGTAGCCGGCGCGCCCGCGCGAGGCGTGCTCTCAGCGATTCGTGTTCGGCGGGCGTGGGCATCAATCGCGCCTCACTTTTGCGCCGCGGCTTCCTGATGCGCCTTCGCAAAGTCCGCCATGCTGTTCAAGCGAAAGGCGACGTTCGGCTGCCATCCTGGATTCATGGTCGCGCCAAAGCCCGGCTGCGAATGACGGCGGTAAATCCAGCACGACGCCAGACCAAATTCACTGGCTGGCTTGTGGTCGTGGAAAAGACTTTCGGCTGTGTGAAGGATCTTTTCCTTCTTGATGCCACGCTCACCCAGCTTCTCGAGCATGTATTCGAAGTTTCGCGGCGATGGCTTGTACGAACCGATATCTTCCGCCGTGAAAATGGCGTCGAACGCTACTTGCAACCTTGCATTGCTGTAGCTGAAAGTCTCGTTGTCGACGTTGGAGAGTATGACCAGCTTGTAGTGCTGCTTCAGGTACTGCAACGCGGCTACGGTGTCCTCGAATACCGGCCAGTTCCGCACCGACCGCCCGTACGCCATGCACTCCTCGTGCGTGAAGGGCAGTCCCCATTCCTCGGCCAGCCGCTTGTAGACGATGGGCAGCAGCTCCTGGTATCGCTTGGCCGGCGTATATTTCTGCTGCGACGACTCGTGTCGCGCATGGGCCTCCAGAACCTGGTCTCTCGACAGCGGCGTCGTGGCTCGTTCGATCAGGGGCTTGAGGCCAGCGAAGATGCCGCTTTCCCAATCGATCAACGTGCCGTAGCAGTCGAAAGTCAGTGTGTCGAAGTCGGTCAATTCCACGGTTACTCCTTTCGGAAGTGCATGGCGGCGATTGCCTCGAGGAAGCGTTTCCGGAAAGCATCGACTGTTCGCGCGTAAGCTTCTCGGCCAGATCGGTGTCCTTACGCGCAACCGCGACGATGATCTCCCTTGTTCCGCTGGTCAATAACTCGGCACCTCACTGTCGGCCGCTTCCTTTGGGCTGTCAACCAGGCGGTTGCCCTTACGTGGAGCGCTTCGTCGAGCTTGCACAGGCGCTCGCGTAACGGGACACGCGCGGCGCCTCATGAACCGCGCGAAATTCAGACAGGTGCCGACGTGACGTCCGCCGTTCGCGTGGCGTGCGTGGCCCGCTTCAAACGCGTCACGCCTTCGCGAATCTCATCGACGTTCGGCGCCGCAAACGAAAGGCGCAGCGACGCGGTGTCGGGCTCGTCAGCGAAGAACGCCTTGCCGGGAACGAAAATCACGTTGTTGGCAATCGCATTCGGCAAGAGCGCATCGATCGCCACACCCGGAATGCGCGCCCACACGAACATGCCGCCTTCGGGCTGATGAAACGCGATCTCGTCGCCGAATTGCGCGCGCAAGCCATCGCAAAGCGCTTCGCACTTGCGTTGATAAGCCTGCGTGATGTGCGGAAGGTGCCGTTCGAGCGAGCCCGCCGCCAGGTAGTGCGCGGCGATAGCCTGAGTCCACGGCGTACTGCACAGGTCGACGGTCTGCTTGGCGATCACGCAGCGCCGCGCGATTTCAGCGGGCGCAATAGTCCAGCCTACGCGCAAGCCAGGCGCGACGACTTTCGAAAGACTCGAGAAGTGCACGAGCCAATCGCGTGCTCCCTGCACCTCGCTTGCCAGCGCCAGCATCGACGGCACCGCGTTGCCAGCGAAACGCAGATCGCCGTACGGATCGTCCTCGACGATCACAAAGCGGTACTGAACGGCGAGACGCAGGAGCGCAACGCGCCGCTCGCGTGTGAGCGTGGCCCCGGTGGGATTCGCGAAGGTCGGAACCGTGTACAGCAACTTGGGCCGGACGAACGCGCCCGAAGCAAGCTTCGCGGCGAGTACGTCCACGTCGAGACCGTCGCCGTCGACAGGCACCGTCACGACATGCGCCTGCTGGAGCCTGAGCGCCTGCAACGTGGCCGGATAGGCGGGCTGCTCGGTCAAGGCCGTGTCGCCCGGATTGAGCAGCACGCGCAACAAGAGGTCGAGGCCTTGCTGTGACCCCGTGGTGACGAGCATCTCCTCAGGAGCGCAGGTCACACCGCGGCGCGCCATCAGCGCGAGCAGTTGCGTCTTCAATTCGGGCAAACCTTCGGTCGGGCCATATTGCAGACAGCGCGTGGAAGCCTGCCATGCCTGGGCCGCTGCCGCCTGCAGTCCATCGGCATCGAACAGGTCGCTGGCCGGGTAGCCCCCAGCGAAGGAAATCATGCCTGGTTCTCCCAGGTACTTGAAAAGCTCGCGAATGGGCGAACCAGCGGGATGCTGAAAGGGTGCGGTGAAATCGTACATGGCGGACATGGAGTCGATGGCGGTTAAGCGCGGCAACGGACAAGCTTCGATTGTGGTCAGCCCTCACGGGCACATCAAACGAAATCTAATCACCACGTCATGCGGTTTGCTCATCAAGCCGGCGCGCAATAAAAAAGCCCGCTGAAATCGCGGGCTCCACTTTGTGCGTTGTGCGGCCTGCCTACGCCACCGTCACACGACGTTCTTTTCGACGATCGGCCGGTTTTCCAGCACGCGCGACCAGTCGAGCGAAGACAGATCCAGCGTCGTATACCGGCCGTTGAGGATCAGCTCGCTCACGCCGCGCCCGGTTGCCGGTCCCTGCTGAAGACCGTGCCCGCTGAAACCATTGGCAAACACGCAATTGTCGATAGCCGGGTGGTAACCAATGATGGCGTTCTGGTCGAGCACGTTGTACTCGTAATAACCGGACCAGCAGTTCTCCACACGCAGCGCCTCGAAGCCCGGCACGCGGTGCGCAAGCGTGGGCCAGATCACGTCGTCGAAGATGGCGTGATCGACTTCGTCGAGCGGCAGATCGTTGGGGTCGTTCCCCGCGCTCGGCGACGTTCCCGTGATGTACGTGTTGCCCTCGGGGCGGAAATACACGCCGGACGGATCGATCAGCAACGGGCAGGTGGTAAGCCGCGCCGGCGACGACACGTTGAAAATGCTGCGGCGGCGCGCATAAACCGGAATGTCGATGTCCATCATTTCCGCGAGCTTGCGTGCCCACGCGCCGGCTGCGTTCACGAGCGTGTCGCACGCATGGCGTTCGCCGTCGCTCGCGATCACGTGCGTGACCTTGCGGCCACTGCGCACGACGCCGGTCACATCCGCCGGCACATAGCGCGCGCCGAGCGACTGCGCCTTCTTGCGCAGCGCCTGCACGAGGCCGTAGCCGTCGAACCACCCCTCGCCGCTGCGTCCATACGCACCGCTCGCGAGATCCTCGACGTTGAGCCAGGGAAACTTCGCGTGCAGCGCATCGCGCGACATGAGCTCGATGTCGGCACCAAGGCGCGTTTGCAGCGCGTGATTCTCGCGCAGCGTCGCATCGCCGGCTTCGGTGGCGAGGAAGAGATAACCGCCCTCGTGCAGATCGATTGACGGGCGGTTGCCGTTCACTTCGAGCCGCTCGCCAATGCCGCGCAGAAACTCGATGCCGAACAGCGACATCTGGATCGACAACGGCGTGGAAAACTGCTGCCGGATCGACGCGGCCGAAAGCGCCGACGACGAGCGCGCATAACTCGGGTCGCGCTCGAACACGGTCACGGAAACCGTTGGGTCGGCTGCGCGCAGAAAGTAAGCAATAGAACTACCGATTACCCCGCCGCCAACGATAACGACTTGAGAACTCACGACTTGCTCCAGATAGCGGAAAACTGCAGCGCGCATGGATTGGGTTTGCGCGAATCGATCCATCGACCGGGCGCACGATGCACCCGGTCACGTACCTCAAACGCGCTTATTCGACGTTGAAATCGATGCCCTGCGCGAGCGGCAGCGCCGACGAATAGTTGACCGTGTTGGTCGCACGACGCATGTAAGCCTTCCACGAGTCGGATCCCGATTCGCGCCCGCCGCCCGTTTCCTTTTCGCCGCCGAACGCGCCGCCGATCTCCGCGCCGCTCGGGCCGATATTCACGTTCGCGATGCCGCAATCGCTGCCCGCGGCCGACGTGAAGCGCTCGCTCTCGCGCAGGTCCGTCGTGAATACGCACGACGACAGGCCGTGGTGGGCGGCGTTGTTAGCATCGATCGCGTCGCCGAAGTCGCTGTACTTGAGGACGTAAAGAATCGGTGCGAAGGTTTCCTTCAGGACAACTTCCGTTTGCGACGGCATCTCGACAATAGCCGGGCGAACGTAGAAGCCCTTCTCGTTGCCCGCTACCGTGTGACGCTCGCCGCCGAACACCTTGCCGCCTTCGCGCTTCGCCTGCTCGAGTGCCGACTGCATGCGGGCGAACGACTGCTCGTCGATGAGCGGCCCCATCAGCGTGCCCTGCTCCAGCGGATTGCCGATCACCACCTTGCCGTAGAGCGCTTTCAGGCGCTCGATTGCCTTGTCGTACACGCTCTCGTGCACGAAGAGGCGGCGCAGCGACGTGCAGCGCTGGCCGGCCGTGCCGACCGCCGAGAACAGGATGCCGCGCAGCGCGAGTTCGAGATCGGCTGTCGGGGAGACGATGCCTGCGTTGTTGCCGCCCAGTTCGAGCAGCGAGCGGCCGAAGCGGCGCGCGACCTCGACGCCGACGGTGCGGCCCATTTCGGTGCTGCCCGTTGCGCTGACGATGTTCGAGCGCGGGTCCGCCACGAGCTTCGCGCCCACTTCACGGCCGCCGACCACGAGGCTCGTGAGGCCTTCGGGCGCATCGCCGAATTCCTTCAACACGTCCTGCATGATCTTGTTGACGGCAACCGCGGTGAGCGGCGTTTTTTCCGAAGGCTTCCAGACCACAGCGTTGCCGCACACGAGCGCGAGCGCGGCGTTCCACGACCACACGGCGACCGGGAAATTGAACGCGGAAATCACGGTACACACGCCCATCGGATGCCACGATTCGGCCATGCGGTGGCCGGGACGCTCCGAAGCAATGGTCAGACCGTAAAGCTGACGCGAGAGGCCGACCGCAAAGTCGCAGATGTCGATCATTTCCTGCACTTCGCCCAAGCCTTCCTGGAAGATCTTGCCGGTTTCCAGCGAGACGAGGCTGCCGAGCGCGCGCTTCTGTTCGCGCAGCTTGTTGCCCAGCAGGCGCACGAGTTCGCCGCGGCGCGGCGCGGGCACATTGCGCCAGGTCTTGAACGCCTCCTGCGCCTTCGCGAGCACAGCGTCGACGTCGGCCGCCGACTGGCTCGCGACGCGGCCGATCAGTTCGCCGTTGATCGGCGAATGCACGGCGATGTCGCCCGCTTCCGCGAGCTGGGAGATACCGAGATCCGAGAGGATGGAGGAGGCTTTCATAGGTAGAATCCCTTAAACATTTCCGATACGAAACATTGCTACTTTAGGAAACTATACACGCGCAATTTTGCGGCGACAACACGAAAATCGCAGGGAATTTCGCTATGCCGCGTGTACCGCTTCCGCCCGGCTTTGCGCCATGAAAATGGCATGTGCCCGCACTGCGGGCACACCTTTGTTTTCCTATTGGAAACAATGCATTGGGGCGCCAGCAGTGCCGGCGCCCTTCAAGGTAGCAGAGGCGTGTGATCTCAGTCCGCGGTTCGCGTCGTGACCGGCACCCACGCCACCTTCTTGACCTGATACAGCGTCGAACTCGGGCTCTTCAGGTCGCCCTGGGCGTTGAAAGCGATCTTGCCCGTAATGCCGTCGTAGTTCGTGGCCTTGAGCGCGGCGTTGAACTGCGCGGGCGTCGCCGAGCCGGCCTTCTCCATCGCCGTGATCGCGACCCACGCCGCGTCGTAGGCGAACGGCGCGTAGGCGAGCATGTCGATGCCGTACTTCTGCTTGAACTTCGCCTCGAAGCCCCTACCCTTGGGCAGCGTGCCGAGCGGCTGGCCGTATTCCCACACCGAAGCGCCATCGGCGGAATCGCCGGCGAGCTTGATGAAGTTCGCGTCCATGACGCCGCCGCCCGCGAGGAATTGCGCTTTCAGGCCAAGCTGGCGCATGCGCTTGACGATCATGGCGGCCTGCGCGTCGAGGCCGCCGAAGAACACGAGATCCGGATTCGTGCGCTTGATGCTCGTGAGCTGGGCGCTGAAATCCACCGCCTTGTCGTTCGTGAACTCGCGCGCGACGATCGTGCCGCCGCTTGCCTTCACGGCCTTCTCGAACTCGTCGGCTTCACCCTGGCCGAAGGCCGTGCGGTCGTCGATGATGGCAATGCGTTTCGCCTTCGTCACCGTCGCCGCATAGTTGCCCGCGTTGCCTGCGTTTTGCGAGTCGGTGGCGATCACGCGGTAGATGGTCGGCGCGCCGCTTTGCGTGATGGCCGGGTTGGTGGCGGCCGGCGTGATCATCGGAATGCCCGCCTTCGCGTAGATCTTCGAGGCCGGCAGCGTCGTGCCCGAATTGAAGTGGCCGATCACGACCGCCACGTTGTCATCCACGAGTTGCTGCGCGACCTGCACGCCGATGCGCGGATCGCTCTGGTCATCCTGCGAGTCGATCACGAACTTGACCGGCTTGCCGCCGATGGTGGGATGCGCGGCGTTGGCTTCGTCCACGGCCAGACGCACGCCGTTCTCGATGTCCTTGCCATACGCTGCCCCGCCGCCCGTAAGCGGGCTGGCCACGCCGATCTTCACGACCATTTCCTGTGCGCTCACCGCGCCGGCAACCAACATCAACGACGCTGCGATCGCGCAGCCACGACGAGAAGCGAGGAAACGAGGAGACATGCGATATTCCTTCGGTATCTGGAGCCGGCACGTGATGCGTTCGAATGGTCGCGCGGACCTTCGGACGCACTGGATTCATCCCGCGATGCCGAGCGGCGGGACGTAAGCGGATTGTCGGCAGCCGTGCAGGCGGCATCAAACGAAATCTAATCACCACGTAATGCGCTTTTCTCATCAAGCCCGTCCACGCGGGGAATACGGCAAGGCGTGACGCGGGCCCCGCTGGCATTGGGAAATACCCGATAACGCCGATATGCCCCCTGTGCGTGGATGCCATGCGAGCCCGGATCGAGCGCACGCCAGCCCTTGCGCCGTCTGGGTTTGCGTCAGAAATCATCAACTTCGGGGCGATCGATTTACTTAGCCATGCTTGTTAATTGCTGGATGGCGCGCCAAACGTCGCGCGATGCGCAAATGTTATGATCGGAAACATAGAGTACGATACGAACCATCAGCGAACCATCAGCGAACCACCAGCGAACACCCCGAGTTCCCGAATGGAAACCCCGTCCCTCAAGGCCGCCGAGAATGCTTCGGCGGAGCTGGGCAAGCGCGTCAAGGCGGCCCGGCTGAAGCACGATTACACGCTCGAGGCCGCCAGCCGCGTGTGCGGCGTGTCGCGCTCCACGCTCTCGAAGGTGGAAAACGGCGTCATGTCGCCGACGTTCGACGTGCTGCAGAAGATCGTTCACGGTCTGAAGATCGACCTCGGCGAACTGTTCGGCTCTGCGCCCAGGCCGCGCGCGAGCGGACGCCGCGCGCTCACCCGCAAGGGCGATGGGCAACAGCATTCAGCAGGCTGTTATCAGATGGAGTTGCTGGCGACGGAACTCGCCCACAAGGCGATGCACCCGTTTCGCATTCGCGTGACGGCGCACTCGCTCGACGAGTTCACGGAATGGGGCCGGCATGAAGGCGAGGAATTTCTCTTCATATTGAGCGGCTCGGTGTGTCTCTACTCCGAGCTTTACGCACCGACACATCTCGAAACCGGCGACAGTCTCTATTTCGACAGCCGCACGGGGCATGCGGCCGTCTCCACGAGCGAAGAGGACGCCGAAGTCCTCTGGCTCATCAACGAACCGCACCCGGACACGCAGGACGGCGCGCCGGGCGTTTGATCCTTCATGCTTACGCGGCGTTCGCGGTCATCTTGAAGATGCCCGTGGCGTTACCCGCATCGAAGCGCAGATCGGTCTGCCAGCGCCGCGTGACCTGATCGAACGTGCGCTTGCGCGTGATGAACTCGTAGAACGAGCCCGGCACCTCACGCGTCACACGCTGGCCGTCCGCCGCGCGAAACTCGCGCGTCACGGTGTCGGCTCGATAGGCCGTCTGAAACACGCGGCCCGAGCGCGAAGTCTCGACGCTGGGCTTCATCGGGCGCCCCTTGGCCTTCTCGTCGTCCGAAAGCTGAAATACGTCTTCCACGCGGTCGGTCGCGTGATTGAAGGCGTTGCCTTCCGTCGCGATCCATGCCATTTCCGCCGATTCCTGCAGCAATGTCTCGTAGTCCGAAATAGATGGCACGTCGTGCTGTCGTGCGAATGCACCGACGATCACGGGCAGCAGTTGCAGCGCCGCGTCGAGCGGCAGCGAGCCGTCGCGTTCCAGTTCGGAGAGCTGCGCCACGGCCAGCGGCGTAAGCGGATCTTTCGATGCGCCCACCACGTTCGTCACGGCTTGCTGGAACGCCGCCGAAAAGCGCTCGGGGTGCAGCTCGCTCACGAAGAACTGCGCGATCTCGTCGGGTGCGTCTTCGTGGGCGTAGGCGCGCCCCGTCATGCCGAGCTTGTCCAGCGGATAGCGGCCATTCAGGCGAAAGCCGAGCGGCCGCAGAATGCGCGTGAACGCCGCTTCGCCGGGCGGCAGCGCGCCGTTCTGTGCCCAGCGCACCGTGCGCAGCGCGCCATGGTCGAAGTACACCGCACCGCCCTGCGCCACCATGTCGTTCGTGTACGTGCGGCCGTTGGGAGAGCGCTCCAGCAGGTCTTCGAACAGCGCCATGTTCATCGCCTGGGCGAGTTCGGCACGCGTGACGGTGCCGCTTTCCCAGTCGCCGAGCATCGACGGAAAGTTCAGCGTTGCAAACAGGGTTTCAGTTTTCTCGCGGCCCAGCAGCGCGGACAACAAGCGTTCTACGTTCGAATTGCGCATCACCAATCTCACAGGAAACGACCGCCTGGCGGCAGTCATCAAAGGGGCCTCTGGCCATCGGTTTCGGCCAGCTATACGTAAAACGCATTATTCAAATGGTTGCGCACCGCGTAAAGCGAGTTTAAATTGTCACTTGATGAGTTTCTGGAATCACCATGCGCAAGTTCAAGATCCCGAATATCGGCGCGCTGACGGCCTTCGAAGCCGCGGCGCGGCACGAGAGCTTCACTCACGCCGCCAAGGAGCTGTTCCTCACCGAAAGCGCGGTCTCGCGCCAGATCGCCACGCTCGAATCGAATCTCGGCGTGCGCCTGTTCGTGCGCGCCAAACAGCGGGTCGTGCTCACGCGCGCGGGCCGGCTCTATAGCACCCAGGTGCGGCGTGCGCTCGAAAACCTCGATCGCGACACGCTCTCCATCATCGCGCACGGCAGCGGCGGCGGTTATCTGGAGCTCGCCGTGCTGCCGACCTTCGCGTCCGAATGGCTGCTTCCGCGCCTCAAGGACTTCTACGACCGCACGCCCGACGTGCGCGTGAACATGGGCGTGCGCACCGAGACGTTTTCGTTCGAGGAGTCGCATTTCGAAGCCGCGATCCACTACGGCAAGCCGACCTGGCCCGGCACATCGTCCGACTTTCTGTTCGGCGAGGAAGTGGTGCCCGTCTGTTCTCCGTCACTGCTTGCGCGCCCCGTCAAGAAGGCGCACGAACTGCTCGCCTACCCGCTGCTGCACTCCACCACGCGCCCCGACGCCTGGACGCGCTGGTTCTCCGACCTCGGCGTGGAAGACAACGCCACCATGCACGGCGTGCGCTACGAGCTGCACACGATGCTGATCGCCGCGGCCGCCGCCGGCCTCGGCGTGGCGCTCGTGCCGAAGTTCTTCGTTGAAGGCCAGCTCGAGCGGTTCGGCGTCGTCATTCCGTTCGAAGCCCCTGCTATTGCCGATGGCGGCTACTACTTCGTCTATCCCACCGAACTCAGCCACGGCAAGCCACTCGAGATGTTCCGCGCGTGGCTGCTCGAGCAGGCGAGCGCCTACAACGCTTCGCAAGTGCAACGCTGATCGGCGGGTCGAGTACGCGTGATATACGATCAGAAAAAAGTTTCCTATAGGAAATAGTTAGGTTAGCATCGAACGAAATCACTTCTTCGTCGCGAGACTGACATGGAAGATGTCGTCGTCATCGGTGCAGGCATCATCGGGGTCTGCGCCGCCCTCAATCTGGCGCAGCGTGGCATGCGCGTACATATCGTCGACAGCGCGCCGCCCGGTTCGGGCTGCTCGTTCGGCAACGCGGGCCTGATCGCGGTCGATCACGTCGCGCCGCTCGCGAGCCCCGAGACGATGGCCGGTCTGCCCCGCATGCTGCTGCGCCGCGACAGCCCGCTGCGCCTGCACAAACGCAGCCTGCCGCGCATGGCGCCGTGGGTGCTGGAGTTCGCCGCGCAGGCGCAGCGCCCGCGCTTTCGGCGCAACACGCGTGCGCTCGCGAGTCTCGTGACCGGTGCGGCACAGGCCTGGCGTCGTCTGCTCGATCAGCGCATCGCCGCCGACCTCTTTCGCGACATCGGCTCGCTCTACGTGTTCGAGCGACCCGTTGCGCACGCAACAGAATGCGCGCAACTCGATCTGCTCGACCGGTACGGCGTGCGCTACGTGAATCTCACAGCGGAGCAGGTACGGCGCGACTATCTACCGTCGCTCACGCCGCATATCAACCATGCGCGCTACTTTCCCGGCATGGCCTCGGTCACGAATCCGCAGCAGGTCGTCGAGCGCATTTTCGAGGCGGCGCTCGCAGCGGGCGCGAAATTCACGAGCGCTGCCGTCGACGCCTTGCGCGCCCTCCCCGACGGCCGTATCGGCGTCACGCTGAACGGCGCGACGCACCCAGCCGCCAAGGTGCTGATCGCAGCCGGCTCGCGCAGCGCCGAACTTGCACAGCAACTGGGCGCCAGGATTGCGCTGACCAACGAGCGCGGCTATCACGTCCAGCTCGGCGCGCCCTCGCAAGACACGCTGCGCGTGCCCGTGAGCTTCGTCGAGCGCGGCTTCACCTGTAACCCGATGGCGCAAGGCATCCGGCTTGCCGGCACCGTCGAACTCGGCGCGCGCGGCGCACCCGACTGGCGCCGCGCCGATCTGCTCGCCACGCAATTCCAGACGCTCTTTCCCGGCGCGCCCGCGGTGCAGGTCGCAAGCCGCTGGTACGGCGAGCGCCCCACGCTGCCCGACTATCTGCCGATGATCGGCGAGATGCGCGGCGCGCGGAACGTGTTCGTCGCGACCGGCCATCAGCATCTGGGCCTCACGCTCGGGCCGCTCAGCGGCGAACTCGTCGCACAATTGATGGCGCGCGAGACGCCCGCCGTCGATCTCGCGCCGTTTCGCATCGACCGCTTTTGAGGCCGGCGGCAGGAACGCACGCCGCCCCACACACGCATCATTCATCAGGAGAGAAGATTCGATGGAGCCCATCGCGATTTACGACGCAACCGCCACGGCGCGACTGCTCGACTTCGGCGTGCTGCTCGACGCCCTCGCCACGGCCGCGCAGGATCACGACGCGGGCCGCATTCACGCGCCCGTGCGCACGGGCGTGCCGCTCAAGGGCAACGGCGTCATGCTTTCGATGCCCGCCAGCGCCGACGACATTGCCATCCACAAGCTCGTGAGCGTGTGCCCGGCCAACACGGCGCTCGGCATGCCGACCATCTTCGGCGCGGTGACGGTGTGCAACGGCGCGACGGGTCAGCCGGAGTTCATCCTCGACGGCCCGACCGTCACCGGGCGCCGCACCGCGGCGCTCTCCATGCTGGGCGTGCGCCTCTTTCACCCCGGCGCGCCGCGTGCATTCCTGGTCATCGGCACCGGACAGCAGGCGCGATTTCATGCCCAGGCGATCGGCCAGCTGTATCCGTCGGCGACGCTCTACGTGAAAGGCCGGACCGAAGCGTCCGAACAGGCATTCCGCGCCCACTTCGCGCAGGCTGGCGTGGACGTGACGCCCGCGCACGGTGCGGCTCCGAAAGAAGTCGACGTCGTCATCGCCGCGACAACGAGCAAGACGCCCGTGTACGACGAAGCGGCACGCAAGGACCGGCTCGTGATCGGCGTGGGCGCCTTCACGCCGGACGCGGCCGAAATCGCCCAGGACACGGTGCGTGCGAGCTGCGTGTTCGTCGACGATTTCGCAGCAGCGCGCGAAGAAGCCGGTGACCTGCTGCAGGCAGGCGTCGACTGGGCGAACGTGCGCACGATCGGCTCCGCTGTAACGGACGGCGCGGCACATGACGGCGGTCCGGTGCTGCTGAAGACCGTCGGCAGCGGCGCCTGGGATCTCGCCGCGTGCCGCGTGGCCCGGCAAATGCGCTGACCCGCACGCGCGGATTAGAATCGCACATCGACCGCGCAGCACGATCCCATCCGAGACCCAAGGCAAACGGCACCATGACGACGAGCGCTCCCCAACCCGCCGTGAAAGTCCTGCGCGGCGATGTCATCGAAACCACGCATATCGCCCACATTGCCGTGGTCGACGCCCAGGGCCGCCTGCTCTACGCGCTCGGCGACCCGCATCGCATGACGCTCGTGCGCTCGGCGGCCAAGCCCGCGCAGGCGCTCGCCGTGGTCGAAACCGGCGCGCTCGAGCGCTTTGGCTTCGACGACGCCGATCTCGCGCTCATGTGCGCCTCGCATAGCAGCGAGGACCGCCATATCGAGCGGACGCGCGCGATGCTCGCCAAGGTGTCCGCCACGGAATCGGATTTGCGCTGCGGCGGCCATGTGCCGATCTCGGACGCCGTCTAAAAGGCGTGGATCAAACGCGACTTCACGCCGGGCGCGGTGTGCAGCAATTGCTCGGGCAAGCACGCGGGCATGCTGGCCGGCGCCCGCGCCATCGGCGCGGCGCTGGCCGATTACCATCTGCCTTCACACCCCTTGCAGCAACACGTGAGGCGGGTCGTGGCCGAGGTTTGCGATCTTCCTGAGACGGGCGTCGAGTGGGGCATCGACGGCTGCAATCTGCCCACGCCCGCCTTCCCGCTCGACCGGCTCGCCCGCCTGTTCGTGAAGCTCGCCGATGCGCAGGACCACGCGGCCTTGCCAGGCTCGGCCGCGGCCGATGCGCGCTCGCAGGCGCTCGCCCACATCTATCGCGCCATGACGTCGTATCCGGAACTCGTGGCGGGCGAAGGCCGCTTCTGCACGACGCTCATGAGCGCGTTCGAAGGCGCGCTCGTCGGCAAACTCGGCGCGGCGGGCAGTTATGCGATTGGCGTGCGCGCAAGCGCGGCGACCGCAACGCATACGGGCGGCCCGGCATTGGGTATCGCGGTGAAGATCGAGGACGGCGATTTGACCGCGCTCCATGCCACCGTCGTGGAAGTGCTCAGACAACTGGGCATCGGCACGCCGCAACAGCTGGCACAACTAAGCAAATTCGAAGCCCCGCGCATCGTCAACACGATGGGCGTCGAGACGGGTTGCGTCGCGCCGCAGTTCTCACTCGAGCGCGTCGCTTCGTAGCCAGCACAAAATGAGGGCGCGGGCTTTGCAAGCCCGCGCCAAGACTCACAGCAACGCCACGACTTTCACGTCGCTGCGATCGGCCGATGCCACCACCTTGCCGTCCACACGGCGGAACATGAGCGTCACCGTATTCTTGCCCACACGCAGATCGTCCACTTCCAGCCAGTCGATGCCTTCGGGCAGCATGGGCTGCTCGACACGCACCTCGTTGCGCGCCGCGTCGATCGTCACGCCAAGACACGCTTCGAGCATCATGAACGGCGAGCCCGCGGCCCAGGCTTGCGGCAGGCAGGCCACCGGATACGCGGTGGGCGGCTCGCCGCGCCGGCGCGGGAACCCGCAGAACAGTTCGGGCAGACGCATGTCGAAGGTCACCGCAGCCTCGAACAGCGCCTGCAAGAGGCGCACTGCTGCCGCCTTGCGGCCATAGCGCGCGAGACCGCGTGCGCACAGCGCGTTGTCGTGCGGCCAGACCGAGCCATTGTGGTACGCCATGGGATTGAAACGCGCCTGGCCCGCCGCGAGCGTACGCACGCCCCAGCCCGTGTGAAACAGCGCCGATTCGAGCACTTCCGCCACGGCGCGGCCGCGCTCCTCCTCGGGCAGCCCGAAGGCGAGCAGATGTCCGGCGTTCGACGCGAGCACGCGGCACAGATCGCCGTGGCCATCGAGCGCAATGCCGTAGAAGTCCGACTCCGGCATCCAGAACTTCTCCTCTACGCAGAGGCGGATTTTGGCGGCGCGTGCGGCGTAGCGCGCTGCGTCTTCGATCTGGCCGCGATGCGTGGCGAAGCGCGACATCGTTTCGAACGCAGCGCTCGCATATGCCTGCACTTCGACGAGCGCAATCGGGCCATCGGGGAAACGGCCGTCCGCGTGGAATACAGAGTCGTGGCTGTCCTTCCAGCCCTGGTTCGCGAGCCCGCCCTCCGATTCGCGCCGGTAGTCGAGCAGACCGAGTCTATTGCGGTCGCATACACCTGCGACCCAGGCCGCCGCACGCTCGAGCGCCGGCCATAACTCGTCGATCAGCGAAACGTCGCCCGTGCGTTCGACATAAGCGCCCGCCAGCACGACGAAGAGCGGCGTGGTGTCCACCCCGCCGTAGTAGAGCGCAAACGGCACTTCGCCTGTGGCGGCCATCTCGCTCTTGCGCATTTCGTGCATGATCTTGCCGACCGCCGCGTCGCGGAACGCCGAATCCTCGCGCGCCTGATGTTCCGCGAGAAAACGCAGCACGCCCTGCGCGAGCGCGGGCGTGAGCCACAGCGTCTGCAGCGAGGTGATGACCGCGTCGCGGCCGAACGGCGTGGAAAACCATGGAATGCCCGCATACGGATACGGGCCGGTCGGCAGGTCGGTGGTGAGCAGACCGAGGTCGGCGATCGAGCGGTTGATCCACGCATTGAAGAGCGGATTGCTCGAACGCAAGTGCGCCGCCGCTCGGCGGCGTTCGCGCATCACGATATGCGAATCCACCAGCGCGGCGCGCTGAGCGGCGCGGCCCACGCGCTGCTCCTGCGAGTCCGCGAGGCAATGCGGCGGCTGGAAGATGCCCGCGCTCTGTGTGCCGGGCGCGGCGCCGGGCATGGCCTCGACTTCGATCGCCACCGTGAGATAGATCGAGACGCAGGCCTGCGCGGGCAGATCGACCGTGAAGTCGGCGCGATCGGCGAGGAGTTTGTTCGGCGTGGGCGAGAACTCGATACGCACGCGCCGCGCAACCTTGTCGAGGCCGATGTATTCGAGCCGGACTTCGCCGTCTTCGACTCGCGGCGGCATGAGCGTGCCGCGTTTTTCGCGCTTCAGGCCGCGTACTTCGAACATGTCGCGGAAGTCGCTCGCGAACGAGATGGAAAGCGGCACCACGGCGTCTTCCGTGCCGTAGTTCGTGAGCTCGATGGCCTCGGTCATCATCGTGCCGGAGAGCACGCGCTCGCGCTGCACGTGAATCACGCCTTCGGGCGTGGTACTGCCGCCGAGCGGCGGCAGCGGACGATTGGTCAGGTGGGCCGTGAACACGGCGTTGTCGCTGCTCACGCTGCCCGAGAGCAGTGAGGGCACGCGTCCGCCGAAAGTGAGGCGCAGCGACGAGAGCACGCGCGTGTCGTTGACGAACAGGCCGTCGTCGATGCCGGTGATGTCGCCGAGCGGATCGTTGACGATGAAGGTGCCGCCCGACTTCAGCACATGCTGGTCGGCGCTTGCGACTTCCGGCGTTTCGGGCGCGATGAACGCGCTGTCGGTTTCCCGCGTGTCCTGGTCGGGATGATCCACGCCGCTTGAGCGCGTGACGCCGCCGAGTGTTTCAGGATCCTGCATTGCGTGCCTCCTGGGTGCCATGCAAAGGGTTACGGTACGGTTCGCTTGCGGTTGATTGTAGTGGCTTCGGCGCACGCGTTGGGCGAATGCGCAAAGAACGGCCGAAAGATACGCGCGAAATGAGTGGCAAATCGCAGGGCGGAGCAAGGAACGTGCGCGGAAAAAATTGCGGGCGCCGGCACGACGTAACGTGCGGGCGCCCGTGTAGGCAATGCGCTCGCGCGCCGGAAGCGGCGCGCGCCGTGAGGATCAGCGTTGCGAAATCGGCTTCGCGACGCGCGGCGTTTCGCCGATGAAGAGTTGGCGCGGACGGCCGATTTTCTGCTCTGGGTCGGCGATCATTTCGTTCCACTGCGCGATCCAGCCCACCGTGCGCGCCATCGCGAAGATGCAGGTGAACATCGAGGTCGGGATGCCCAGCGCGCGCTGCACGATGCCCGAGTAGAAGTCGACGTTCGGGTACAGCTTGCGCGACACGAAATATTCGTCTTCCAGCGCGATCTTTTCGAGCTGCATGGCGAGCTTGAACAAAGGATCGTCGTGCAGGCCCAGTTCGTTCAGCACTTCGTAGCACGTTTCGCGCATGAGCTTCGCACGCGGGTCGTAGTTCTTGTACACGCGGTGGCCGAAGCCCATCAGCTTCACGCCCGAGTTCTTGTCCTTCACCTGCTCGATGAACTTCGGGATGTTATCGACCGAGCCGATTTCTTCGAGCATATTCAGCGCGGCTTCGTTCGCACCGCCGTGCGCCGGGCCCCACAGGCAAGCGATGCCCGCGGCGATACACGCGAACGGATTCGCACCCGACGAACCGGCCAGACGCACAGTAGACGTCGAAGCGTTCTGCTCGTGGTCGGCGTGAAGGATGAGAATGCGGTCGAGCGCGCGCACGAGCACATCGTTGACCTTGTACTCCTCGCTCGGCGCGGAGAACATCATGCGCATGAAGTTCGCGCTGTACGACAGGTCGTTCTGCGGATACACGAACGGCTGGCCGATCGAGTACTTGTACGCCATGGCGACGAGCGTCGGCAGCTTCGCGATCATACGGATCGCCGACACCTCACGATGCTCCGCGTTGTTGATGTCGAGCGAGTCGTGATAGAACGCGGACAGCGCGCCGACCGCCGCCACCAGAATCGCCATCGGATGTGCGTCACGGCGGAACCCCCGGAAAAAGAAGTGCATCTGCTCGTGAACCATCGTGTGGTTCGTCACCGAGGCCACGAATTCGTCCTTCTGCTGCTGCGTGGGCAGCTCGCCCTTGAGCAGGAGGTAGCAGCTTTCGAGGAAGTCGGCGTTTTGCGCGAGGTTGTCGATCGGGTAGCCGCGGTAGAGCAGCTCGCCCTTGTCGCCGTCGATATAGGTGATCGCCGAGTTGCACGACGCCGTGGACATGAAGCCCGGGTCATACGTGAACATGCCGGTCTGGCCGTACAGCTTGCGGATGTCGATCACGTCCGGGCCCTGGGTGCCCTTGTAGACCGGCAACTGCACGCCTTCAGCGTGGCCGGGGATCGTGAGCGTGGCGTGTGTCTTCGAGTCGATCATTGTGTGTCCTTGAATTGCTGTCACATCGCAATACTTCGCGCATAACTTCGCGCAACAGGACGCAGCCGCCGGAATGGCCGGCATCGCTGCGACCGCTTGCCGCATTCTACGGCGCGGTGCAGCATCGATTGATAGCGCAGCCAGCAACAATCCCTCTTCAACGCCGCAACACTGCGAAGCTTGCGGCTTCCTTAACGCCGATTCCTGCAACAATATTTTGCTCTTGCAGCGCAACATGTCGCACCCCATCTTTGCGATACTGCTTGACATGCAAGGGTTTTCCATTACTTGCATTTTGTAATCCAGCCGGATCTCACGGGCGGCCGTTTTCACCGCCACACGCGCTTAAAGCAAAACGTAAGGAAGCAACAGATGAACATCTCGGTCGACACCCTGTTCGCAGAAGACGAACAAGCAGAGGGCGCCGTTGTCACGGCACTCAATCACCAGGACATCGTGGTCGCACTGTCGGCCGCGCTCGCCAGCGAACGCGTGGCCGTGCTGCACATGCTGTATCCGCGCACCGACGCGCGCACGCACCGCAGCCTCGATCACCTCGTGGACGCGCTCAACGGCCACGGCCTGCACCAGGTCGCCCGCCTCGTTTCGCAGGAAGCGCACTATCTCGTGTTCAAGGATCCGGTGAAGGCATGGAAGGCCTTCCACGAAATCCGCAACGATTCGCTCGCGATCGGCGTGCACCTCTACTACGCGGGCCTCGTCGGCGAGGCGGCCGAGCACAAGCTCGACGCCCACGCGCACGGTCGCGACTAGGCGAGAGTCCTTCGGACTACGGTATTTCTCGCAGCAACGAAAAGGGGCGGCCGCATCGCGTGGCCGCCCCTTTTTCGCATCGCGTGAATCAGCGCGCGTCAGCGCCCGTGGCCGCTCACGAAGCGGTCGATCAACTCGTTGAACGCCGCGGGCCGCGCCAGATTCATTCCATGCGATGCGCCCGCCACACTCGCGCGGCGCGCATCGGGCAGCCAGGCGTCGAGCGCGGCCACGGCCCGATGAAACACTTCCGGGCTCAGCTCGCCGTCGATCAGCAGCACGGGGCATTGCACCTCGGCGGCTTGCTCGCGCGAGTACGCAGGCAGCGGATCCTGAAACTGCGGCCCAAGCGTGTGTGCGTTGTCGGTGGCCATGCGGCGAAACCCATGTGTGCTCTTCGCCCAGAAGCCGGGCCGGCTCACCGAATCGACGAACAACTCCAGCCCCGCGTCCACCTGGCCCGACTCGATCAGCGCCACGGCGCGGGCGCGCAGCGCATTGACGTTCTCGGGCAGCGTGGCGAGCGTCTGGCCCGGCTGCTGGACCGGCCCGCCAGGATCGGCGAGCGTGAGCGTGCGCACGTGCTGCGGATGGCGCCGCGCGAACTGGAACGACACGAGGCCGCCGCGCGAATGCCCGATCACATGCGCCGGGCCGGCGCCCAGGGCATCGACGAACGCCGCAAGCTCATCCGCATGCTGCCGCCAGCTGAACGGCAGGCCGCGTGCCGCCTCCGCGGCGGGCCAGTAGTGCGTGAGACTCACCGAGACACAGCGATACTGCTGCGCGAGGCCGGCCAGCTGTGGCTGCCAGTAGCGGTAGTCACAAAGCGAGCCGTGCACGAAGAGAAGAAGTTCGCCCGCGCCTCGTTCGACATAGGGCATGGGCAGGCCGCCGGGCAGTTCGATGAACGTACCGGGGGCTGGAAAGGCGGCTGGATTCACGGCTGAACGATATGGAAACAACGGGACAGCGGCGCATTGCGACGGACTACGGCCTATAGGGGTCCATCGCGGCGCACGCCGGCAAAGTGGCGTATTGTCCCACGGCCGCGGCGCGAACACCCCGCACGCCGGCGCCCTCCCGAGGCGGCCTTGCCTCGTGCGCCGGCTTGGGCCGTTATTCGACCATTTCGAAAGCGTGCTCGCTCATGAGCGAGGCCGCCGCGCCCGCGCCGCGCACCGCGCAGGTGAGCGGCTCGTCGGCCACGCGCACCGTCACGCCAAGTTCGGCGGCTAGGCACTGGTCGAGCCTGCCGAGCAGCGAACCGCCGCCCGTGAGCACGATGCCGCTATCGGCGATATCGGTGACGAGTTCGGCGGGCGCCGTCTCCAGCACCTGCCGCACCGTGTTGATCACCACGCGCAAGGGCGCGGCTAGCGCGTCCACCACGTCGTGGCTCGTGATCTCGACCGTGCGCGGCAGACCGTCTTCCATGCTGCGTCCGGTCGCGCGTATGCGTTCGATGGGTTCGCCGTAGAGCGCGCAGCCAATCGTCTTTTTCACGTGTTCCGCGGTCTGGTCGCCCAGCACGACGCCATAAAGCGTGCGCACATGATCGACGATGGCGCGGTCGAACTGGTCGCCGCCCACGCGCACCGAGCCGCTGCACGCCACGCCGCCTAGCGCGACGATGCCCACTTCCGTCGTGCCGCCGCCGATATCGACGACCATCGAGCCCGTCGCCGCGTGCACCGGCAAACCAGCACCGAGCGCCGAAGCCAGCGACTCGCCGATCAGGTTCACGCTCGCCGCGCCTGCCGCGAAGGCCGCCTCGCGAATCGCGCGGCGCTCGACGCGCGTCGCGCCCGCCGGCACGCAAACCGTGAATGCCGCACGGCGGCCGAGCAGACGGCGCGGCTGCGCCATCGCCACGAAGCGGCGCATCATGTGTTCGGCAGCAGAGAAGTTGGCGATCACGCCGTGCGAGAGCGGCCTCACCGTCTCCATATTGGCCGGGGCGCGGCCAAGCAGATCCTTCGCCTCGCGGCCCACCGCGGCCACCGTCGTCTCGCTCGCCCCCGCGCGCCGTTCGAAGCAGACCACGGAGGGCTGATTCAGCACGATGCCCTTGTCGGCGGTGTAGATGAGCGTGTTGGCCGTACCGAGATCGAGCGCCACGTCCTGGCGGAACAGCCTTTTGGAAAAAATGGATTGCGGCTTGGCTCGGGCCATATTGGTCTGAAGTTCGGTTCTTTTTGGCGACCCGGCAGACGACGCGCCGCCGGATGGCATTCCCGATGGCGGCCTCGTCCAGGCAGCGCGAACCAGCCGCGCGCCGGGCGGAACGGGCCTACGCGGCCCATAAGGTCGCGGCGACTCCCCGTATTAACGGCCGCGACCGGCGCGAACTTTAGCCGGTCCAAAAACAACTGCCTAGGTTATGCGGAAAATATGGCCGAAATACGACACTACGGGCTTATGCCACTGCCAATTTGTACCGATTTAGCCCGCCGATGCCGGCCGATACCTGCTGATTAACGGGGACCGACCTCGTCCCCGCCAGCGACCGGATCGGTCTCGCGATTAGCCGCGCGCGAGCGCGCGCACCAGGGCGTCGCGCCCAAGCATGACGCCCTGCGGCGTGATCGTGTGGCCGACGCCCGGCAGCGCGAAAGCGGTGACCGCGAAGCCCGCGTCGCTGAACGCGGCGGCGGCGCGCTCCAGTTCGCTCGCCGGAATCACTTCGTCGTCCTCGCCGTGCACGAGCGTGAGCACCGTGCGGCTTTTGGCGACCACGGGCGTAACGAGCCGGCCCGCATACGCGACCACGGCCGCCGCGCCCGCCGCCTGTGTGGCCACGTGGTACAGCGACATGATCGAGCCTTGCGAGAAGCCCACCAGCGCGAGCGCGTCGTGACCGAGCCCCCAATGGGCGAGTTCGGCGGCGAGCCGCCGCTCGAACACCTGGGAGGCGGCAACGACGCGCGCCTCGCGATTGGTCTCGCTGATGTCGCGCAGGCTGAACCACTGGCGTCCGCCGAAGCCGCCGTCGAACGGCTCGCTGCCGTCGAGCGACGAGAACGCGACGCCCGGCAGCGCGTCGCGCCACACGTCGGCGAGCGGCGTGAGGTCCTGTGCGTTGCTGCCTACCCCGTGCAGCAGCACGACGAGCGCGTGCGCGGCGCCATCGGCCGGCGCCAGACGCCAGCCCCCTTCGAATGCTTCCCAGCTCATGGTCGGACCTCCCCTGTACTGACGATCGTATTGTGTGTCCAGCGCACGCATTTTGCGCGGCGCGCGGCAGGCGCAAGGATACGCTCGCCGCGCTACGCGTGTACGAAAGACTCCATTTCCCGGCGTTACATAAAGCCGCAACGGCAACCCGATCGCGCGCGAAAGCCATTCGCAAGCCCCATGACCCTGCGCCGCATGGGGATGCTCCGCGGCTGGCGATGACAAAAGGCGATTACAGGTATCCTGTGCCGCAAACCGAATACGCGGAGAACACGCTTGAATCAGCCCGCCGCATCATCGGCGCCGCCCGCGCCGCCGCCGCTCCAGGGAGGCAGTCTGGTCCTCGGCACTATCGCGGTCTCGCTCGCGACCTTCATGAACGTGCTCGACACGTCGATCGCCAACGTCGCCATTCCGACCATCTCCGGCGACATGGGCGTTTCCGTCGACGAAGGCACATGGGTCATCACCGTGTTCGCGGCGGCCAACGCCGTTTCCATTCCGCTGACCGGCTGGCTCACGCAGCGTTTCGGCCAGGTGCGCCTGTTCGTCACCTCGATCCTCTCGTTCGTGCTGGCGTCGTGGCTGTGCGGCATCGCGCCGACCCTGCCGTTTCTGCTCGTCGCGCGCGTGCTGCAAGGCGCCGTGGCCGGCCCGCTCATTCCGCTTTCCCAGGCCGTGCTGCTCGGATCCTGGCCGAAAGACAAATCGTCCACCGCGCTCGCCTTCTGGGCGATGACCACGACCGTCGGCCCGATCGCGGGACCGGCGCTCGGCGGCTGGATCACCGATAGCTACAACTGGTCGTGGATCTTTTACATCAACATCCCGGTGGGCCTCTTCGCGGGCTTCGTCACGTGGACGATCTATCGCAACCGCGAGTCACCCACGCGCAAGCCGCCTATCGACGTCGTGGGCCTCGGTCTGCTCATCACCTGGGTTGCTTCGCTGCAGATCATGCTCGACAAGGGCAAGGACCTCGACTGGTTCAATTCGCCGGTGATCGTGACGCTCGGCATCCTCGCGCTCATCAGTTTTGCGTTTTTCCTCGTGTGGGAGCTGACCGAGGAGCACCCGATCGTCGATTTGCGTTTGTTCGGACAACGTAATTTCCTCGGCGGCACGATTGCGATTTCAGTGGCGTACGCGGTGTTCTTCGGCAATCTGGTGCTGCTGCCGCAATGGATGCAGGAGTACCTCAATTATCGCTCCGTGGACGCAGGCCTCGTGACCGCGCCGCTCGGCGTGTTCGCGGTGATCCTGTCTCCGGTCGTGGGGCGCCTGTTGCCGCGCTCCGACGCGCGCATCATCGCGACGATCGCGTTCGTGATGTTCGCGGGGGTGTTCTACATGCGTTCGCAGTACGTGATCGAAATCGATACCTTCCATCTCGTGCTGCCCACGCTGCTGCAAGGCATCCCCATGGCGCTCTTCTTCGTGCCGCTCACCGCGATCATTCTCGCGGGCCAGCCGCCGAGCCGCGTGCCGGCGGCGGCTGGCCTCTCGAACTTCGTGCGCGTGTTCTGCGGCGCAGTGGGCACCTCGATCGCGACCAACGCCTGGAACAACCGCACGATCCTGCATCACGCGCGACTCACGGAACAAGCCTCGGTCAACAACCCGACTTTCGTGCAGGCGATGGACCAGACCCAGAAGGTGCTGAATATGAGCGAGCCCTCCGCACGCGCGCTGTTCGACTTCCAGCTCACCACGCAGGCCGCCATGATGGGCCTGAACGACATTTTCTATATCTCGGCGATCATCTTTCTCGTGATCATTCCGCTCATCTGGATCACGAAGTCGACGAAGGGCGGCGCAGGCGGCGGCGCAGCAGGGGCGCATTGACCCGAAAGGTCGAGTCAGGGCGCGCAATGAAGCCGTGGCGGTAAGCGCGAGCCGCTACAATCGCGGGACCGCGGCGGGCGCTCTGCCGCGATTGCCTGGCTCCCTCCATGAATCACACGTTCGACTACACGCCCATCCTCGACGCCATCCATCGCGACCTGCAGCCGTATATCGGCACGGGCCGCGTTGCCGACTACATTCCCGAACTCGCCACGGTGCGCGCCGATCACTTCGGCATGGCTATCGTCACGGTGGACGGCCAGGTGTACCGCACCGGCGACGCCGATGTGCGCTTTTCCATCCAGAGCATTTCGAAGCTGTTCGCCTGCACGCTCGCGTTCCAGCTGCTCGGCGACGTGCTCTGGCAGCGCGTGGGCCGCGAGCCTTCGGGCACAGCATTCAACTCGCTCGTGCAGCTCGAATTCGAGGCGGGCAAGCCGCGCAACCCGTTCATCAACGCGGGCGCGCTCGTCGTGACCGACGTGCTGTGCCGCCGCTTCGTGCAGGCGGAAACCGCGCTCGTCGATTTCATGCGGCGCCTCTCGCGCGAGCCCGGCATCGGCTACGACCTGCGCGTCGCGCAGTCGGAACTCGCGCACGCCGAACGCAATCGCGCGATGGCGCATTTCATCGCAAGCTTCGGCAACCTGGAGATGCCCGCCGATACCGTGATCGACGCGTATTGCCGCCAGTGCGCGATCTCGATGAGCTGCGTGGAACTGGCGCGCGCAGCACTCTTTCTGGCCAACGGCGGCGTCTCGCCCGCGAGCGGCGAACCCGTGCTCGACGCGAGTTCGGCCAAGCGCCTTTCCGCGCTGATGCTGACCTGCGGCACCTACGACGCGGCCGGCGATTTCGTGTACCGCGTCGGCTTGCCCGCGAAGAGCGGTGTGGGCGGCGGGATCATCGCGGTGCTGCCCGGCGAATTCGCGGTGTGCGTGTGGTCGCCGGGCCTCGACGCGACGGGGAATTCGCTGGTCGGCTCGCTGGCGCTGGAGTGGTTGACGACGCGCACCGGGCGCTCGATTTTCTGAGGCTGGGGTGAACGTCATCCGGTCAGCATCCGCAAGCCCTGCGTGACGACACAGCCTTAGAGCGGCGGCCGCTCGAACGTGAGCCAGCGCTGCACGGAGGGCCTCTGCCACTGAGCCAGGGCGTATTGCGCCAGCCGATGCGGCACCGGATCGCCGTTCAGCACCAGACGGTTCAGCATCAACGCGAGGTCCACGTCGGCGATCGACCACTCGCCGAAAAGATGCTTTTCGCCTCGTGCGAGCAGCGCTTCGGCCATCGCGAAGAGCTTCTCCGCCGCGAGCTGGGCCGCGCCGGAAAGGGGCGCCGTGGTCGGGCCGTAAAACACAACCTCGGTCGAGCGCTCCTGGCGGATCGGCATGAGATCGCTGCGCAGCCACGCCTGAACCTGGCGCGCGCGGGCACGCTGTTGCCGGTCTGCCGGATAAAGCGCCACGCCGGGGAAGGTTTCTTCGAGATACTCCGTGATCGCCGAGGACTCCGAGAGCGCGAAGCCGTCGTGGATCAGGGTCGGCACGCGCCGCGTGAGCGACTTCGCCGCGAATTCCGGCTGCTGGTTTTCACTCTTCGCGAGATCGACGGTCGAAAGCTCGAACGCGAGCACCTTTTCGTGCAGCGCGACGAAGACGGACATCGCGTAGGGACTGGCGTACTGTGCGTCGGCGTAGAGGTGGAGAGCGGGGTTGGTCACAGTCGGCTCCGTTGTTGGCGCCGACGATAGTAGCAAGCCCAGCCGCCGTTGCGCTCGGCCACCGGCAGGCTGGTCGACTCAGCCTGCCCCGCTTAAGCCGTCGCCGAGACCAGCCCCGTGGTCTTGCCGCTCGCGACCATCAGCTGCGCCAGCGAAGTCTGCACGCTCGCCAGTTGCGACGCGATCTGGCTGACCTGGCTCGCGTCCGATTGCGACGCCGAGCTCAACGCGCTCTGCGCATTCTGGATCTGCGCCTTGATCTGGCTGACCTCGCCCGAGTTCGAGCCTTGCGCCGCGGCGCTGGATGTCTGCGACGACACCTGTGCGAGTTGCGCCTGAAGCGACGCGATGAGCGCGTTCAATTCGTCGACTTCGCTCGAAGACGAACTGCTGGAGGATGCCGCTGCGCCTCCACCGCCGCCGCCCGACTTCGAAGACGCCGAAGTGCTCTGCGTCGAAGTCGACGTCGACGTCGACGTGGTGCCGCTGCTGGGTGTGCTCGTCGACGAACTCGTCGTGCTGCTGTCATTCGAGTTCGACGATGCCGCGCCCGAGGAAGCGCCGTTGCCTGCGCCGCCCGTCGAAGCCTGCGTGCCGCCGCCGTAGGCAGTCGTCGTGGTCGTCGTCGCGGTAATGGGTTGAATCTGCATGGAATCTTTCTCGCCGTAAGTCAGGGGCTGCGCAGCGCTGCCGAATAACGCCCTATCCGCGTGATATCGGCAAGCTTGACGGTTTCTTGAGCGCTGTCCGTGCCGCTTTTATCGCGGGGCGGTCGTGGCCTGCTTACACCATGATGTATCCGTGCCGCATGCCGAGCATCACCGCCTCGGTGCGATTGGTCGCGCCGAGTTTGCCGAAGATGGACGAGAGGTGCGATTTCACCGTGTTGTCCGAGATGTCGAGTTGCCGGGCGATCTCCTTGTTGCCGAGTCCGTCGGCGAGCATCGCCAGCACTTCGATCTCCCGTAGCGACAAGGCTTCGAACGGTCCGCCGGTTGCCGACTGGCGCAACGGTTTTCGTCCAGCGAGCAGCCTTGCGAGGATGTCGGGCGACAGCACGCACAGGCCGGCGGCCGCCGCTTCGATGGCCGCGACGATCTCGGCGGGCGTCACGTCGCGCGACAGGATTGCCGTCGCATCCGCAGGCAGGTCGTCGAGGAGGCCGTCGCTGTCCGGGTCGTCGAGCAACAGGACTCGCGCCGGCGGCACGCGGCCAGGTTCGAACAGCGTCCTGAGCGCGTCGCTCGCCAGAGGCTCGATGTCGGCCACGACGACGTCCGGCACCGAACCGGCGAGGTAAGCGGCAAGCGCTTCGGCGTCGGCGGCGCTACCCAGGAACGCGAGCGGCGGCTGCGCATCGACGATCGCCTCGAGGCTCGCGCGCACCTCCGGCGATGCCGCGATTACCGCGACCCGCACCGGCCCCATGGGTTCCATCGTGCCATCCGACATATCGCCGTGTCCCGGACCTCACCTGCATGCATGCCGCTGGGGCCGTTCGCCCACGGTGACCATGCACGCGTGGCGCTCGCCGCCCCGGATCAACGTGACTGGCAACGGCTGCCCGATGCCCGTCGAGCCCAGCGCGGCGTGCAGGTCGCCGATGTCGCGGCAAGGTTGGCCGTCCAGTTCGATCAGCACATCGCCGATGAGCACGCCTGCCTGTTCCGCAGGACCGCCCGGCGCAAGCGAGCTGATCAGCAATCCGCTATTGAACGACAGGTTCATTTTCTCCGCCCATGCGTTCGGCAGGCTGACCTGCTGTGTGCCGACGCCAAGGTAGCCCCGCGAGACGCGTCCCTTGGCCAGCAGTTCGTCGGCGACACGCTCCACCGTCATCGCGGGAATCACCATGCCGGCGCCGCGCATCAGTCCCGACGTGCAGATGCCCACGACCTGACCGCGCATATCGGCGAGCGCCGCGCCCGAGAACCCCGGGCGCAGACCGCCGTCCAGCCGCACGAATGCGTCGAGCTGGCCGCCTCGCCACGTGCGCCAGGCACCACCCGTGCTGCCGATCACGCCAAAATCCGCGCTGACGCCGAGTTCGTCGGCACGCGCGACGGCGAGCGCCAGATGACCCGGCTTCAGTGAGCCGGCATCGCCGGACTCGACCGGGCCCAGGTCCACGCCGTCCAGCTTCAGCACGGCGAGGTCCGTGCCCGGATCCTGGCCTGCGAGGACCGCGGCAACCGTACGACCGTCGCTCAAGGTGATTTCGATCCCCTCCTCGCGCCGGATCGTGTGGGCAGCCGTCACGACGACGCCATGGCGCCAGATTACGCCACTCGACGGCATGCGATGCCGGCCATGGATTGCCACGACGCTCTGCCCGACTCGCGCGACAATGTCGGCCAGACCGTCCGAGAGAGCCATCAAAGGATTTGCGCCCGAAGATGTCGTTTCCATTTCACGTCTCCTGCCAGTGTGGGTTCACCATTCGTGGGTTCACAATGACAGAACGACGGGCGGCGCGCACCACCCAAATGGGTAGTCGTAGCGATGCAGATCACACGGAGTCAACGTGGGAGGAAGGCCATGAGTACGCTTGCCAGATTCACATCGGGCGTCCGGTGCACGCGCCTGTGGTGGATGGCCGCGATGACCGCGGCGCTCTGTTTGCTGGGCCAGGGCGCTTTCGCGCAAGCGGACGTCAGGGCGACGAGCCTGCGCGAAAAGTACCAGAGTCTCACGCAGCAACTCGCGCAAAACCAGTTCCAGCGCCCGCTATACCTCGAATCGCAGGAGTTGCCTTCGGCACTCAAAGGGGACATTTACGGTGTGGTCAACTTCCCTTTCGCGACGGTCAGCGACACGCTCAACCATCCGACTCAAGGGCCGGCCAACTGGTGCGATGTGCTGATCCTGCACTTGAACATCAAGTACTGCCATGCCTCGACCAGCGCGAGCGGTACGGTGCTCGCGGTGAATATCGGCAAGAAAACCGAGGAATCGCTTACCTCATCCTACCGCGTGCAATTCGCCTGGAACCAGGCAGTGAGCAGCCCTGATTATTTTCGCGTGGAGCTTTCCGCCGCCACGGGTCCGCTGAGTACGAAAGACTACCGGATCGTGGTGGAGGCCATACCCGTGGGCGACGATCGGACCTTTATTCATCTGACTTACGCCTACGGTTACGGCACGGCCGGCCGGCTTGCCATGAAAGCCTATCTGGCAACGATAGGCAGCGACAAAGTCGGCTTTTCCACGACCCGCGATCCGTCGACGAACGAAACGCGATACATCGGCGGCGTACGCGGTCTGGTCGAACGCAACACCATGCGCTATTACCTCGCCATCGAAGCGTATCTCGATGCGCTTTCCAGCCCGCCCAATGGCCGCCTCGACAAACGCCTCACCAAGTGGTTCGATGCCACCGAGCAGTATCCGCGCCAATTGCACGAGGTCAGCCGCGCCGACTACATGCAAATGAAGCACAACGAATATCAGCGTCAGCAGATCGCGCAGTAGTGCGCGTATGAGCCCGTGCGGCGCACGGGCGTTACGGCGCAGGTTTTCAACACTCCCGCTGCGCTCGCCCGTTGGACGAAGGCCGCCGACGCCTGCTCCACGAGCGCCGCGTTTTGCTGCGTCGCTTCGTCGATCTTGCGTGGCGGCAAACGCCTCAGTGACGTCGGATGAAACAGCCGCCGGAATCAGTAGCGCGCGAGCTGGCTGCCGTTGACCTGTACGCGATCGCCTGGGCGCAGGTCGCCGGGTGTCGGCACGTTGAACGCGCGGGTCGAGCCGTCGCTCAACTGCACGTCGATCTGGAATCCTGCGGGCTGGCCCATCTGCTGGCCGATCCGGTTGCCTGCATAGGCTCCCCCGAGCGCGCCGATGACGGTCGCCGCGTCGCGGCCGTGGCCACCGCCGACCTGATTGCCGAGCACGCCGCCAACCAGCGCGCCGACCACGGTTCCGGCGATGCCCGAAGCACCCGTGGCGTTGCTCAACGGCCGGATGCTCGAGATCGTGCCGTACTGCGTACCGTATTGGTTGCCGTATTGCGGGTTGTACTGCGCACCGTACTGACCGTTGCTTTGCGAGTCATACGGCTGTTGCGGCGCAGGCGGCGGTGCGTAGGCGGGTTGCTGCACGGTGCCCGGCTGTGCATAAGCGGGCTGGCCGTACGCAGACGCCGCCGGCGCTGCATATTGGCCCTGGTAGCCTTGCTGCGCACCGTACTGCGAGTAGCCCGGAGCAACGCATGCGGACAACGAAAGACTGGCTGCAGCGACAAGCGCGGCGGTGAGGGCGGACTTGGTAGAGAGCATGGACGTCACGGTGGGTTCGCATTGCCGCCGCTGCGGGCACGACAAGCATGAGGAGGAGTGGCGATTGCGCGGCAGTATAAGCAAAGCCCGCCCGGACGTCCGCTGCGCGCGGGTAACAACGTGTAAAGTTCGTTGCCGGATGAATGGCGGCGCGCCGAGCGCGGTGCCATTCATCCGTTGGAATCAAGCTGGCGCCCGACTCCCCGAAAGTTTCAATGCAGGGTTTGGACGCTGCCGATGGTGTCGGCACCCGCATCTTCGGACGCGGCCTGTTCGATGATCGCGCAGCGGAAGTCGAACTTGACGCGAAGGATCGCGGATTCGACCCGTGCGTCGCCGCGATGGCCCTTCAGGCGAGTATCGATCGCCTCCTCGACGGCGAGAATCGCCTGCTCGATACTCTCCGGATCGTCGCTGTCGAAGCCGACCTCGACCTCTATGCTCTCCAGCAGGTTCAACGCGGTTGCAATGTCTTCGGAAGCGACGAATAGCGTCTCGGCGTTCTCTCTCATCTACCCTCCCCGTTGGATTGTCCAGCTCAATAGACAGCTGCGAGTTGCACGTCTATCGTTGCACATCCGGAACAAATCTGCTGGCGACGACGGCCGATGTTGGGTTCGAAACAACGGAAGGGTTGCCGTCCACCGTGAAGCGAATAGAATCGAAGGTTCCAGCCGATAGCGTAAAGGCAATCGACCCGGCTTCGGGCGCGGTTTCGACCTGCTAGACTGGAAGTTCCCCCGCGAACCATGGAGGGAATCATGACGACTGTCTACGTGGTAAAGACTGGCGAGCAGTACCTCTGCTGCGCAGAGGACGGCGATATCGGCATGGCGCCGGAGATTGGCGGGGCCAAGTCCTTCGTCTCATACGAGGAAGCCGAAAAGGCGGCGTCCGAGCACGCCGACCCCGGATACGAAATCGTCGCCGTCAGCGTTGCCACACACTGACGCGCAAGGCGGCTCCGCCTCGCCTTACCGGAACTTGCCAGCCGGTGCTTTCGGCTGGCTTTCGGCTGCGCCGCCGGCCAGCGCGTGAACCGATCCGGCGAGGAAGTTCAGGATGAATTCGTTCACCTCGTCCGGACGCTCTTGTTGCACCCAGTGACCCGCCTTCGCGATGAGATGCTTCTTCCATAGGTTGGGAACGTTGCTCTCCAACGCGTCGTAGTCCTTCGCGGCCATTTTCACGACGCCGTCCAGCTCTCCCGCGAGAAAGAGCGTCGGTTGCATGATCCGGGCGCCGTCGAGAAAGCTGGTGAGCGCCCAGTTCCGGTCGATATTCCGATACCAGTTGATTGGCCCGCGAAACCCGCTGCGCTCGAACTGAGCGACGAAATATTGCAGATCCGTTTCGGTCAACCATGGCGGAAGCTCGTCGGGCAACGTGAGGTTGTCCACGAGTCGAGTCGATTTGGGAAAGATCGCGAAATTGGCCGACTGTCCTTTCACAACCGGGTCTCCCGACGCCGAGTAGAGAATGCCGAGCATCGAGCGACGGACATCTTCTTCCAGTTCACGCTCGATGCGTCCCGGCAACTGAAAATAGTCCTGATAGAAGTGACACTCCTGCGTGATCTGCGCAAAGCGCACCGATGGGCGCACCGGACGTCGAGGCATGTAAGGCACGCTCAGCAGGCCGAGAACGGGAAACAGGTCGGGGCGCAGCAACGCTGCGTAAGCAGCGACAGCGGCGCCCCAGTCATGTCCGATCAGAATCGCCTGCTCTTCACCGAGCGCCTTGACGAGGCCAACCAGGTCGCCGACCAGGTTCAGAATGTCGTAAGCCTCGATCGCTTCCGGGGCGTCGGTGAGCCCATATCCGCGGTGGTCCGGCGCAACCGCGCGATAGCCCGCAGCCGCCAGCGCATCGATCTGCCAGCGCCACACGTACCAGGACTCCGGCCAGCCGTGGCAAAGCAGCACGAGCGGGCCCGTGCCTCTTTCGACGTAGTGCATGCGGATGCCGTTGACGTACGCGAACTTCTCCTGGAACCCGTTCATCATGGAGTCGACCTCGTCTCACGCGGTGGGAAAGCGCCTGGCGGTCATTGTGAATGCAGTACCGCAATGCTTCAACCACATCAGTCGTTTTGAGCGTGAGCCGGATATCAAGGATCGACGCGTGCCGTGCGGCCCTCCCCCCACGCAATGACGCTCAGGTAACCGGCGTGTCCATGTCGACGCACCGCACGAAATCGACGTGCAGGCGTCGATTAGCGCACCGGTCATGTCGACGACCTCCGGGGGCCGTACGGCGGCGAAACGCAGACGCTCTTTACGTCAACCGGCCAGTCTTCTTCGTCCTAGAATTCCTTTCAGGGGGGAGGCGACATGAAGCGCGAAGTGGTCACTGGGCTGCTGTGCGGCGCACTACTCGCCGGCTGCGTGACGGCCGGCGTCGAGGTCAGGCCCGAACAGATGGCGAACTTCAGGCACGGTGTGACGACGCTGCAGGACGTGATCGTCGCGCTCGGCCCGGCGTCGGTCGAGACCGCGTTGGACGACGGCTCGACGCTGCTCGTCTACACCTACGTGACGTCGCGTCCGCACCCGGAAAGCTATATCCCCTTCATCGGCTCGCTGGTCGCCGGCGCCGACACACACTCGTCGGCGGCCGTGTTTCTGTTCGATTCGCACGGTCTTCTCAAGGGCGCCAACAGCACGGGCTCGAACGTCGGCACGGGCATGACCGCGGCCCATAGCGCGGAGCCCCGAGCGCCCGTGCCGGTTTCAGACGCGCCCGTTGTTGGCAAGGGCGTCCCGCCGCCCGCCGTTCAGACCGCCCAGCCGACGCCGGAAGAAGACGCCGCGCCCGCGTCGCAAATGCCTGGCGAACCGCTGGAAATCAACGTTCAGCCGGCTCCCGTCGAATAGCCATATCCCAATGTCAAACTTGCCCTGGCTTTCGCAATATCCTGCTGGCGTTGCGGCCGACGTCGACCTCGACGACTACCCCTCGATGGCAGCCCTGCTGGAACAGGCCGTCGCGCGCTTCGGCGACAGGATCGCCTTTCAAGGCGCGCGGAGTACCCGTCCAGTTCGCGATAAGTGAGATTCACGCCGAACTGATGCGGCGACAATGGCGAGACCGGTTGGTGAATGAAATCTGACTTTTCCGCCGCCGAAGAACCAAACCATTCGAAAAACGACGTTGTCTTGCCCTCCCGCGACAGCACCAGTCCGATGTCGCTTCCAGCGCGTCACCCTGTCGGCTTCGTTCTAGGAGCGACATTTCTGGTCGCATTAACTGTGCAAATCATTACCGTGCGACTTCAGCGTTAAAACCGCTCGCCTCCCATGGCTTCACCATTCGGGGTGATACGCACGTCTTATTCAACGCACAAGGGACGGCCAGATCATGAAAGCGTATCAGCCCAAAGTGGACCCAAAGACGCTTCGCAAGGTGATCGTTGCCGCTGCGGTTGGCAATTTCGTCGAATGGTTCGACTTTGCCGTTTATGGATTTCTGGCGACCCTGCTGACTCGCCAGTTCTTTCCGAATGGCGACCCGGCGATCGCGTTGATGAAGACCTTCGCGGTGTTCGCCGTCGCCTTTGCATTCAGACCGCTCGGCGGGGTCTTCTTCGGCGTGGTGGGAGACCGGGTGGGCCGCAAGAAAACGCTCGCCCTGACCATCTTGATCATGGCAGGGGCAACAACGGTCATCGGCTTCCTGCCGACCTACGCATCGGTCGGCATGCTCGCCCCCTTGCTGCTCGCAATCGTGCGCTGCGTGCAAGGTTTTTCCGCCGGCGGCGAATACGCCGGCGCCTGCGCGTATCTGATGGAACATGCGCCTAAGCACCAGCGCGCGCGATACGGGAGCTTTCTTCCGGTCTCCACGTTCCTGTCGTTCGCGAGCGCCGCAGTCGTGGCGTCGGGACTGGACGCCGTGCTGTCGCCAGAGGCGATGAGCAATTGGGGCTGGAGAATCCCGTTCATCGCCGCGGCGCCTATCGGTCTGGTTGGACTGTATCTGCGCACGCGCCTCGGTGAAACGCCATCGTTTGCCGCAGTCGAGCACGATCACGACCTCGCTCATGCCCCGCTGCGCGAAACGCTAAAGACCCAGGCAGGCGCGATCGTGCGCCTGGGTGCCTTCGTGTCCGTGACTGCGCTCTCCTTCTATACGTTCACGACCTATTTCGCGACGTATCTGCAGGTCGTCGGTCATCTGAGCCGGGCCAACGCGTTATTGGTCACGGTCTTCGCACTCGTCTTCGCCGCGGCCATCTGCCCGCTCGCCGGCCTCTACTCCGATGCCGTGGGAAGACGAAAAACGGTCTTCACGGCATGCGCCATCCTGATCGCGGCGGTGTACCCCTCTTTTTCACTGGGAGGCTCAGGGGATTTTCGTTCCGCGATTGCTGGCGCATGCATGCTTGCGCTCGGCGCGGTCCTGTCGGGTGTGGTCACGGCGGCACTGCTCTCCGAAATCTTTCCGACCCGCACCCGTTACACCGCTTCGGCGATCACCTACAACCTGGCCTACACGATCTTTGGCGGCACGGCGCCGCTTGTCGCCACCTGGCTGATCGAGTCGACGGGTAACAGCATCTCGCCCGCTTACTACCTCATCGCCGTCTCGCTGCTGGCACTGGTTGGCGGGTTGTCCTTGCCGGAAACGTCGCGGATTTCGCTCGACGATCCCCCGCATGAAGGTGTGACGGAACGCGTTGCGGCGCAAGGTCTGCAAGACGCACCGCACAATTCGGTCTGACGTGACCCCTCCGCTGCTCAGTAGGCCGCACGCAGGGCCTCCGTGGCCAAGGCAAGGCGCGACGCAATGACCTTCACCAGAAAGCGATGAAACTGCTGGGCGGCCACGGGGTCGTCCCGCTCGAGCGCGACGAGCGCCGCCAGCGACAGCCTGCGCACCCGCGTCGGCGCCTCGGCGTACACGTCCGCGCTGCGCGGTTGCTGCGTGTATACGGCCATTTCCCCGATGACCGTGCCCGGCAGGCAGGCGCGCACCCGCACCGACCGCCCGCATCCGAGCGGCAGCGAAACGGCGAGCCGCCCGCGCTCGATGAGGTACAGCGCGTCGCCCGGGTCCCCGCGAAGAAACAGCGCCTGGCCCGCCTGCAGATCCTGCACTTCGAGCCGCGTGGAGAGCGTGTTCAGCGCGCTCGCCGTGAAATGCGGCGCGAGCAGTGAATTGAGGTCGTCACCGGGTTTCGGCGCGAGCGCGCTCGACGCGAGCAGCTGGTCTTCGACCCATTCCAGGCCCGCATCGAGCGTGTCGAATTCGCGAATACGCAGATTGAGCGTGCCGGTTTTCGTCAGCAGATCGCGCGAGCGCGACGGCAGCGCGGTCAGGATCAGGTCCGCGTCCGTCGCCGCGCAGAGCTGCCGCAGCTTGACGAAGCTGATCGACACCGACGCGTCGATGCCCTGGGTCGCCGCGAAATCAAGTACAACGAATCGAACCCGCACCGGAGTGCGCGCGGCGAGGCGCTCCCGTATGCGCTGGAGGATCGAATTGGCCGTGCCGAAAAAGAGAAACCCTTGCAGGCACATGCCGCACACCTGCGCGCCGAGCCCGCGCAACGCTTCGGTCTCCTCGATGTTGCGCTCGACATTCGAGGTCCGGGTGCGCAGGTCGAACGCCATGCGAATGCAGCTCACGCGGCCGTAGAGCAGCGTGAACATCACGCACGCGGCAATCACGCCCGCGCCCACGCCGATGAGCACGCCCCAGCCCGCGATCGTGCAGAGAATGACGGGCACGAGCAGATACTCGTACCAGGCGAGCTTCGCCCAGGCGCCGACCACCCACTGCACGATGAGGCGCAGCCCCATGAAAAGCTGGAGGCCGACGAGCACCGGCACGGGAAAGAGCGCGACAAAACCGGGCGACGCGGCCAGCACGACGAGGCATGCGAGCGAGGCGAACACGCCCGCCAGCCGGCTCGTCGCGCCCACGCGCGCGTTGAGCATCGAGCGATTGAACGACTGATAACCGACCATGCCTCCCAACAGACCGCTCGCGAGATTGGCGAGGCCCGCGGCCCGCAGCTCGCGATTGAGGTCGACTTCCTCGCCCGTCGCCGCGCCGATCGCCGTCGAATTCATCAGGATCGTGACGGCCGAAACCGAGGTGACCACGATGCTCTCCGGAAGGTGTGCGGCGATCGCCGTCCAGTCGATGCCGCCCTGCCCGAGCTGCGCGCGCAGGTGCAGCTCCGGTAGCCCGGTGAGCCGCAGCGCCGCGCGCGGCAGCAGCAGGCCCATGGCGCGCGCGTCGTCGATCGACAGGCCCGCGGCACGCAGCAAAACGTAGAAGAGCACGATGCCGAAGGCCAGCGTGAGCGGCAGCGCGGCAACGTGCTTCCAGCTGCGCATCAGGATCGTCGCCAGCACGCCGACGACGAGCGCGGGCAACCATGCGAGCCAGTGGAGATGCGTCAGCAACGCGAGCGTGCGCCATTGCAGCGACTCGCCCGTCATGACGCGAAACGCGCCGGCGAGCAGCAGATAGCCCGTGCCGGCGAGGAAACCGCCGAGGACCGGGTAAGGCAGGAACTGCAGCGAGCGGCTGCGTTTCGACGACCCGATTGCGTAGAGCACGACGCCGGTCACGAGCGAACAGAGCGCGATGGCGATCAGCACGGTGAGCAGCAGCGTTTGCGGCGAACCGCCGTCCGCGCGCACGCTGCTCGCGACGCCTGCCGCCACGCCCGCAAGAAACGCCGCCGCGTTGCTGTCGGGGCCGCCGATGTTCAGGCGCATCGAACTCGTCAAGGCGATCACGAGCGCGGTGACGACACAGCTGACGAGCGCGGTGGGCACGCCGAGCATGGCGTAGCGGGCGAGATCGGCGCTGAAGATCAGCGTGCCGAGGCTCATCGCGTAGCACAGCATGACGAGCGCCGATACCGCGCCGGCCGCCAGATCGCCGGGCAGCGCCGCGATGCGCGAGCGCGGCGGGACGTCGGCGACAGTAACGGTCTTGCCCGGCTTCACGTGAATTCCCGGTGGAATGCGCGAGGCGCGATGGGGAGCGATCCAGTATCCGTCCGCGCCGGAAAGCCTGTCAAACGCCGTACGCAGCCCGTTGCGCGCGCCTACACTGGAAATTCACCGGCACGATCCCCCGACGGGCTCGGGGCGGTTCGCATCAGGCAACCGGCACCGCATCCAGGCGGCGAACATGGATATTGAGCAATGGCTGCACGCCCTGGGACTCGAGCAGTACGCGCAAGCGTTCGCGGCTAACGATATCGATCTCTCGCTGCTCGCGCAGCTGACCGACGCGGATCTGCGGGAACTCGGCGTGCAGTCGCTCGGCCACCGCAAGCGCATCCTCGCTGCCGCCGCGCCGAAGCCGCCAGCCGCGGCTTTGCCCGTGGCGCAAACGGCGGTCGCCCCCCACGCGCTGGAGATCCCCGCGGACGAACGCCGGCAGGTCACCGTCCTGTTTGCCGATCTCTGCGGCTTCACCGCGCTTTCGCGTACGCTCGATCCCGAGGAGGTGCGCGCGCTGATCGGCCGCTTCACGGCGCTCGTCGACGGCATCGTGCTCGCCTGGGGCGGCACGACGGACAGGCATATCGGCGACGCGGTGATGGCGCTGTTCGGCGCGCCGCGCGCGCACGAGACGGACACGCTGCGCGCCGCGCGCGCGGCGCTCGAGATCCATGAGGCGCTGACGCCATTGAGCCTGGAGGCGGCACGCACGTTGCAGGCCCATATCGGCATCGCGAGCGGCGAAGTCGTCGCCGGCGCGCTCGGCTGCGTCGACGCGCGCGACTACACCGTCACCGGCAGTCCGGTGAACCTGGCCGCGCGCCTGCAGGTCGCAGCGGCGGCCGGCGAGACCTGGCTCTCCGATGACGTGGCGCGCGCGCTTGGCGACGCCGCCGTCTGCGACGCGCTCGGCGAGCAGTGCTTCAAGGGCATCGACACGCCGGTGCGCGCATGGCGGCTGCGCGCGATTTCGAGCGACCCGGCGAGCGAATCGGCGAAGACGGGTCAGAGCCTTTTCGTCGGACGCGAGGCCGAGCTCGAGCAGTTTCACGGTATCGTCCGCGCGTGCGTCGCGAGGCGGGCCGGCCACATCGTCCATGTGCGCGGCGAAGCGGGCATCGGCAAGACGCGTCTCGTCGACGAGATGCGCCGCCATGCGCAGTCGCAGGGCTTCGAGATCCATCGGGGCCTCGTGCTCGATTTCGGCGTGGGCAAGGGGCAGGATCCCGTGCACACGATCGCCGGCAGTCTGTTCGGTCTGCCGGCCGGCGCATCGAGCGACGCGCGGCGCGCCGCCGCCGCGCGGTTCGCCGCTGAAGGCAGCCTCGAGGCCGGGCAGCATGCGTTCCTCCACGACCTTCTCGACCTGCCGCTCGCGGACGAATGGCGAACCGTCTACGACGCCATGGACCACGGCGCGCGCAAGCGCGGCAAGCAGGCGCTCGCCGCGAGACTGACCGGCGACGCCTGCAGGCGGGCCGCCACGCTGATCGTCGTAGAAGACCTCCATTGGGCCGAGCCCGAAATGCTCGACTATCTCTCGGCCTTCGCCTCGGGCATCGCGAACGGCCCGGGCCTGCTCGTGACGACCTCGCGCGTGGAAGGCGACCCGATCGATGCGGCGTGGCGCGCGCGCTGCCGCGACATCCCGTTCGCGACGATCGACCTCGGGCCCCTGCGCCAGGACGAAGCACTGAGCCTCGCAGGCAACTTCATCGACGCGACGCAACGGGTCGCGCTCGCCTGCATCGAGCGCGCGGGCGGCAACCCGCTGTTCCTCGAGCAGCTCTTGCGCAACGCCGAGGAAGGCAGCGGCAACGCCGTGCCAGGTTCGATCCGCAGCCTCGTGCTCGCGCGGATGGACCGGCTCGCGCCGCGCGACCGTCTGGCGTTCCAGGCGGCTGCCGTGATCGGGCAGCGGTTCGGCATCGCGTTGTTGCGACGGCTCATCGACGACCCCGGCTACGTCTGCGACGGCCTGCTCGCCAATGCGCTCGTGCTGCCGGAGGGCGAAGAGTTTCTGTTCGCCCACGCGCTGATCCAGGAGAGCGCCTATTCGACGCTGCTGCGTGCGCGCCGGCGCGAGTTGCACCGCTGCGCGGCCGACTGGTTCGCGCACGGCGACCCCACGCTGCACGCCCAGCATCTCGACCGCGCCGAGGACGAACGCGCGCCGCAAGCCTACCTGGCCGCCGCGCTCGCGCAGCGCACGGCGCACCTGCTCGAGGCCGCGCTGCGCCTCGCCGAGCGGGGCCTCGAGATTGCCCAGAGCGAGACGGACCGCCACAGCCTGAGCTGCTGCAAGGGCGAACTGCAGCGCGACCTCGGCGACATCGCGGGATCGATCGCGACCTGGCGCGCGGCGCTCGCAGCCGCCCCCGACGACGCCAGTCTGTGCCGCTGCCAGCTAGGACTCGCCGAAGGCCTGCGTGTGAGCGAAGGCCTCGACGAAGCGCTGGACCTGATCGAGGCTGCGCAGCGGATCGCGGAGCGCGATGACCGGGTGGCCGAACTCGCGAGCCTTCACTATCTGCGCGGCAACATCTACTTTCCGCTCGGCAAGATCGATGCCTGCAGCACCGAACACGAGCGCGGGCTCGACTATGCGCGGCGCCTCGGCCTGCCGGAGGCCGAGGCCCGCGCGCTCGGCGGCCTCGCCGATGCCGCCTACGCGCAAGGGCGGATGCGGACCGCGTTCCGCCATTTCAGCGATTGCGTGGCGTTGAGCCGCGAGCACGGGTGCGGCCGGATCGAAGTCGCCAATCTGTCGATGCAGGGCTTCAGCCGCATCTACCTGAACGAGCCGCGGCAGGCGCGCGAAGACGCCGTTGCCGCCGTGCGCGCCGCCGCGTTGATCGGGCAGCCGCGCGCGCAATTGCTGGGCGAGACGCTCGGCGTGTTCGCCTGCTACGAGCTAGGCGATATGCCGGCTACGCAGGTCCATCTGGAGCAGGAAAAGCGCGTGATCCGGCAATTGGGCGCGCGCCGGTTCGAAGCGCAGAACCTGGAAATGCAGGGACGTGTCTGGCTCGCCGATGGACGCCGCGGCGAAGCCGTCGATGCGCTGCGCGAGGCGCTTGCGATCTCGCGCGAGGTCGGCACGCAATTCTCCGCGCCGAAGAATCTGAGCGCCCTCGCCCGCGCGGTCGACGAGCATGACGAGCGCACGCGCCTGCTCGCAGAAGGCGCGGACCTGCTGCGCCTCGGCACGGTCGGCCACAACCATCTCTGGTTCTACCGCGACGCGATCGAGGCGATGCTGGCGGCCCGCGATCCGGCCGGCGTGCTGCGCTACGCGAGCGCATTGGAGGACTACACGCGGCACGAACCGCTGCCCTGGGCCGAGCTGTTCGCGGCACGCGCACGCGCGCTAGCGCGCGTCCTGCAGGCACCCGCCGACGATGGCGCGCGAGGCGAGCTCGCGCGCGTGCGCACCGTGCTGCTGCAGACCGGCTTCCAGCAATACCTGGCTGCCGTCGATGCAGCGCTTGCTGCTTGAGGCATGCATCCGGCCGAACACGCTTCGCCCAGGGCGTTCATTCCTTGTGCTCTTTGCGGAACGCAGCCTCGCCTGCATCCGATACCTCGACCCACTTCTTGTCGGGCGGCGCGTCTGCGGTGTAGCTGTCGTGCCAGTTCCACCACTTGTAGGTTGGGGTCTGGGGATAGCCCTCGGGCGAGTCCTCCCAGAGCTCCTGGCGACCCAGCGGCGTCATGTCGAGGTAGTTCCAGGTGCCCCCCATCTGTTCATCGCCGCGATTGTTGATGAAGTACGTACGCAATACGCGCTCGCCATCGCGGTAGAACACGTTCGTGCCGTGCCACTCGTCGACACCGAAGTCGGCGTCGAAGCTATCCGTAATGGTGAACCATGGCATCTGCCAGCCCATGTGCGCCTTCAGTCGCGCGATGTCGGCCTGAGGCGCACGCGAGACGAAGACGAGCGTCGTGTCGCGGGCGTTCAGGTGAGCGACGTGGGCGACCTGATCCGCCACCATCGAGCAGCCCCGGCAGGCATGCTCGGGCCACCCGAACACGCCCGGTTCGAAGAAAGCGCGGTAGACGATCAGTTGACGCCGGCCGTCGAACAGATCCAGCAGACTGAGCTTGCCCGCGGGACCTTCGAATGCGTAGGCCTTCTCCACCGCCATCCAGGGCATTCGCCGGCGCTCGGCGGCCAGGGCGTCTCGAGCCCGGGTCAGCGCCTTTTCCTTTACTAACAACTGCTGGCGCGCTGCTTCCCACGCTTGCGATGAGACGACCGGTGGAGTGGCCATGGCGGGCTGGCCGCCTTTCCTTCCGTTTTCGGCTGATGAACTCATGGCTTTTGCGACCTCCTGAATAGGGCAAATTCCTGCGGCGCGATTGCGTCCGCTACGCGTCGCTCATTGGGTGACGTGAGTAGTTTGCTACCGGGAATCGGAGGTTGGGAGTAACAAGTGTGGCGGTATTTCGAGGGCGTGCTGAGTGCGGTCGCCGGGCCGGGTCCAGGTTGCCTCAATCCAGGGTCGATTACCTCGGCTCGAATACCGGGTACGAGGCCGTATCGATCAGCGACAGGGTATCGTCGCGCGAAAGCAGCCCGGATTCGTCGAGAATCTGCACGAGTGGCCGACCTTGCGCAACCGACTGTCGCGCCAGCTTGCTGACACGAGCATATCCAAGCTTCGGCACGAGCGCTGTGGCCACAGCCATCGAGTCCATCAGGTGTCGCTCATTGCATGCACTGTCGGCGGTGATGCCGGCGATACACTTCTGCGTGAATCTCTCGATGCCGTCGGTCAGCAGCATGATGCTGTCGAACACACGGGAGGCCACTACGGGCTCGAAGTGATTGATTTCCAGTTCTCCATACTGAACCGCCTGAGCCACTGCGACATCATTGCCGATAACGGCAAAGCTCAACTGGATCATCGCCATCGGCAGCACAGGATTCACCTTGCCCGGCATGATCGACGAGCCGGCCTGCGCCTCCGGCAAGCGCAACTCCCCAATTCCGCCCACGGGACCGGAGGAGAGCACCGTCAGGTCCGATGCAATTTTCGCAATGGACGCCGCACAGGTGCGAAGCTCACCCGAAACGCGCGAGAACACGTCCATGTTCTGCATCGCGTCGAACGAGTTTGCCGGCGCGACATAGTCGACGCCTGCGATATCCGCGAGGTGCCGGTAGACCGCAGTTCGATACCCGGCCGGTGCACCAAATCCCGTACCGATAGCCGTACCACCGAGCGGCAGCGTACGCAGCTTGTCGCGAACCGCCATCAGTTCTTCCGCGAGACGTCGTGTGAGCGACGCGTAACCGCCGAAAAGCTGACCGAGACGCATCGGCTGCGCATCCTGCAGACAGGTACGGCCGAGGTGAAGGACGTCGGCAAACTCGATAGCCTTCTGATCGAACTGCGCAGCCAGTTTTTCCACTTCCGCAATGAGCGGTCCGAGCATTGCGTAGGTCGCAATCTTCAGCGCAGCGGGATACACGTCGTTCGTGGACTGCGAGCGGTTGACATGATCGTTGGGATGGATCACGTCGTATGAGCCCGGCGCGTGACCCAAAAGCTGCTGCGCCCGATTGGCGATCACCTCGTTGAAGTTCATGTTCGTCGACGTTCCACCCGAGCCCTCGAGCAGATCGACGATCAGTGAGTCACGAAACTTGCCTTCGATGATTTCCTGACACGCACGGCTGATTGCGTCGCATTGTTCCGGCGTGATGACATCGGTGTCCCGGTTCGCGAGCGCGGCCGCCCATTTGCACTGCGCGAAAGCCACCGCGAACGCCGGGTAGTGAGCAATGCTGAGAGGAGAAACCGTCAGATTGTCGACGCCCCTCACCGAGTTGACGCCATACAATTTCTCGACCGGAATTTCGACTTCACCAACGTAATCGCGTTCGGTACGCGTTTCAGCTTTGGCTTGACTGTTCATTTGAGTTCCTGTTTCCAATATCAATCAGCTGTTCAATTTCCTGACCGAGAGCCTTTTTCACTCGCGGGAGGAACGATGTTTTGATTACTTCGGACGCCGTGTCGCATGCATCTTCGAAAAACGCGCTGTATTCGTCGCGCCGCGCTACCAGATACAGCGACCGTTCGAGGCCCAGGCTGTCGACAACGTGGCGAGTCACGCCATCCGCGTAAGCCGCACCCTGAAGCAGACACATCGGCGAGGTCACGGCCCAGCCGATGCCTTCGGCCACCATCGATGTCAGCGCGTCGGCGTTGTCGAGCTCGAGCCTCGTCGGCGTACGCACTTCAATTCGACGCAGATAGCGCTCGATCTGCATGCCGACCTGCGATTTGCGGTTAAAGCGCACGATGGGCAATGCGTCCGCCAGGGCCCGGATGTCCTCCACGGTGCGGACCGACTTGCGGAAATCCCGCGGCGTGATGACAAAGTACTTCTCGGAGAGGAGCCGGAAGCGCACTACGTCATTGGCGTCGATCAACGCGTCGCTCGTGACGATGAGATCCAGGTCGCGCCGCAGCAGCGCCTCGCCTTGCTGCGGGCTCAATCCCGTACGGATCGACAGTTGCGATACCTTCTCCAGCAGCCGCTTCGTAAGAGCCGAGCCGCAGGTAGCCGCGAACGAGTCGACAAATCCGATGCGAAGATCAGGCTTGATGCCGCGCCCCGCTTCGACGACCTGGGCCTTCAGATTGGCGATCTCCTCGCTGAGTACCGCTCCGCGGTTCCTCAATGCGATGCCGTATGGCGTCAACGCGAGCGGACGGGTCGTGCGATTGACCAGCACGACCCCCAGTTCGTCCTCCAGCTGGCGGACGATCTGCGAGACACCCGATTGGGAGACGCCCATGCGTGCGGCCGCCCCGGACATGCTGCCCTCCTCCGCCACTGCGACGAAGACCTGCACCGCATACATATCGATCGGCTTGTTGAGCGACACGATGGACTCTCCCATAGTTACTGTCAGCAGACGTTGCCACGAGTGCGCCAACGTGGGAGCGTCACACGCCAGGCCTTCAGTGGCGATGTCCCGCTGTATGCAGGCTCACGTTCGGTGCGCCGTCCACCGCCGGCTCGTTGCTGCCCTGACCAGAACCCATATCCGAAAGACTCTCTTTGCCGGTTTCCGGTGCGAACAAATGACAGAACACGCCGCCGAACACCAATACGGCCACGCACACGCCGAGCGCTGCGTGAATGCCAACCTGTTGCACGGCCACGGGCAGGAGAAACGTACTGATCGCGGAACCGAACCGGCTGGAGGCAACGGCCAGCCCGACGCCTGACGCGCGCAGGTGGGTCGGGAAAAGCTCTGGCGGATAGACGAATTCGAGGTTCGCGGCGGCCGAGAGAATACAGGCGAAAATGCCAAATGCGAGGATTGTGCCGAGCGGACCGAATCCGGCGTAGGCGAGCACCGCCAGTCCGATCGCTGCGAGATAGAAGCTACCAATGAGAAACGCGCGGCGCGAGAGTCTGTCGACGATTAGCAATCCAAAGATTGCTCCGGCGAACAGCAGCACGTTATAAACGAGTCCGCCGACAAAGCCGTCCTTGACCTGCAAGGCTTGCAGTACCTTCGGCGAAAAGGTACCGAGCGCAAAGTATGGAATGACCTGGCACGTGTAGAAAACGCAGCCGACCAGGGTGTTCTTTCTCCAACGGGCCGAGAACAGTTCCGACCACGCACCACGACGTTGCTCGGGCGCGGCTGTCGGTGCGGGCAGAATAGTGTCCGGACCGAACTTTGCACGGATGATCTTCAGTGCCTCGTCCTTCCGGCCGCGCTTCATCAGCCACATGGGCGACTCGGGTACGCCGAGCCGGAACGGGAGAATGAGCAGTGCCGGCAGTCCACTCGCGGCCAGCATGATCCGCCAGGCGTCGGGGCCGATATCGCGAATGGCAAAGCCCGCGAGATACGCGCAGACGTAACCCGCTGCCCAGGCTGCTGCGAGCACACTCAGGAGACGGCCGCGATAGCGGCGTGGGGAAAACTCCGTGACGAGCGATTTGCTTACGACGTAGTCGGCGCCGAGAATGAAACCAAGCAGCACGCGCAACACCAGCAGCTGGGTCGGCGACGTCACAAAGAATTGCGCTGCAGAAATCGCCGCAAACAGCAGCATGTCGAAGGCGAAAATGGTGCGCCGGCCATATCTGTCCGCCACGGGCCCGGCAAACATGCTGCCAAAAAACAAGCCGGCAAGGGACGCCGCACCGAGTGCGCCCATCCAGAGCGCGTTCAGGTGCAGAGCTCCCGCCGCCATGCTCACCGCGATGCCGATGATGCCCAGCACGAAACCGTCGCTGAACTGTCCGCCTGTGCCGCTGAACGCCACGCGCAAGTGGAAACCGCGCAGCGGAACGTCCTCCATCAATATCGGCTTGCTCACTTTCGTCTCCTGGACTCTGGTTGTCAGCGAGGCGCCTGCCTGCGCCTTCTGAAACCAGTGTAGGGACTCGGATTCAAGAAAACAGCATATCCGGTGTCAGTATCAGCAACTCTAATACTATGTCACGCGGAGGTTGAAGTGGAGCAGTTCAACGTACGCCAACCGGTCGAGGCTCGAACCGGGGCCGGCTTCGGGCCTCACGGAACGACATGCGGCGCGGCGGTGTGCTTTGGCAGCACCGTCGCGCCTGAACGAATCATCTTCACCGGCCCTGAGCCGGCAAAAGCGATTCAAAACTCGTGGAGCATTGCCTGGATACTCGCCGGATCTTTGGTCGTCGTCAGCGCGAGCATCAGCAGAATGCGGGCCTTTTGGGGGTTCAGATCGTCACCGAGAAGACCCACATAGGCCGGATCTTCCGGTATGAAGCCGCCCCCTGTGCGGGAAGAGCGGACCACAATCACCCCCTGGGCGATCGCCTTCTTGATGGACGGAAGAGTGAGAAGCGATTCGCTGCCTGCTCCAACGCCTGCGACGACGATGCCCTTTGCTCCGTGCGCGACTGCGGCGTCGTAGATGTAGCCGCCGTCATTCTGATAGCCGTAGACAATATCGACTTCCGGCAGAGAATCGAGCTTCGACACGTCAAATGGCGTTGCAGTGGTATTGCGTTTCAGCACGGACGTTTCGAAGTGAGGAACCTCGTCCACCAGCGTGCCCAGGTAGCCGGCGTCGTTTCCCTTGAACGTATCCGGTGTCGTGCCGTTGGTCTTCGTGGTGTAGCGAGCCGAGCCGATCCGGTCGTTCAGCACGATCATGACGCCGTGGCCACGCGCCTCCGGCGAGGCCGCAACCGTGACTGCCTGCAGGAGGTTGCTCGGACCATCGGCGCTGATGGCCGTCGACGGACGCATCGATCCGGTGACTACCACGGGCTTGTCGCTCTTGACGACGAGATCGAGAAAATAGGCCGTTTCCTCGAGGGTATCGGTGCCGTGAGTCACCACGACACCTGCGATGTCCGGCTGAGCGAGAAGCTGATTCACGCGCTTCGCCAGTTTCAGGAGGATATCGTTGGTGATGTTCTCACTCCCGACATTCGAAATCTGTTCGCCGGACACCTGTGAAATCTTGCCCAGTGACGGGACTGATTTGAGAAGCGCATCGGCCGTCAGGACGCCGGGCTTGTAGCCCGTCGTCTGCGTCTCGCTGCCCGCGGTACCTGCGATCGTGCCGCCGGTTGCCAGCACCGCTACGTGGGGCAGTTTATCGGGGGATGTGGATTGCGCCATGGCCGGGGCCACTGAGAACAGGCAGAGTGCAAGCCCGGCTAGAAGCCGGCCTAAGTCGTTGCTCATATGAGCGCGGTTGTGTTTCACGGGATGTCTCCAGATTGGAAGAGTGAAACTCTGGATCGCCATCGAGATTGGCGTATCGCTGAAGACGAGTGTAGTGACACATTCAGGAAATCAAATCAGGCACGGGCTATCATTAAGGAAACTGATAGTGCGGTGCACGGAAGATGAAGGTGTGCGCATTCCCCGCGCTGCTCGCGCATGCGTAGTCTCGACGCACAAAAAACAGCTGCGTTGCGCCCAAGCGGTCTTTGAAGCCCTCGTGCGATCCCCTGATGTCCAGGAGAAATGTATTTTCTCGAACGCTAAAGCAATCGCCCCTCTGGAGATGACATCGAAAGGCGGTGGATGATGGCGTCGACGGCCTGCTCGACAGAAACGTTAGCTGTGTCGACAACGAGATGCTCAGATTCCCATGCTTCATATTGGCGTTCAAGCACGCTCTTCCACGTCGGCAGCTTGTGGCCCGGAATATCGGCTCGCCGTCCCTCGACCCTCAAACGGTGCGCCGTCGTATCAGAACAAACCAACTCAATCTCGAAGATTTGAACACCGGCTTCGAGCGCGACACTTCGCCAGGCGCTGCGCGTCATATGCAACGCGTTGACCGAGTCGGCGACGACGGTCAAACCAAGGCGCAAATTATCTTTCGCAACTCCATATCCGGCCAGATATCCGGCAGGTCCGATATCCGCCGCTGCGCCCGCGGCCTCGATGAATGCCTGTTCCAACGTATCGATGCGCAGATAGACCGCGGCCAGTTTGCGAGCAAGTGTTTGCGCTATGGTTGTTTTTCCGGTGCCCGGTAGTCCCCCGAAGGCAATCAGCATTTTCGACGCTCTCAATATTCGAATATTGGCTGATTGTCGCAGGATTTCTGTCGCGACTTCCAGTGTCCGCTCCTGGCGGATCTCCGCTGCCCGCCGCAGCTCAGGCGTGACGGTCGTCGTGCGGCACACCCGCGGCCGTGGGCCCCGACAATTTGCAGACAGAGTCAGGACTATCCGTGACGCGGAGGTAATACCTTGCGAGCGGTCGTTGAGAGGCCGAGCAAGCGAGGGGCCGGAGTCTGTCGGGACAGTGCCATCGCTCCCGGCCCGCTTTCGAAGTGTCGGTACCTGAGGTGTTGAATCAGTTGTCGTCGCTTCTGGACGGGAGATGCTCGTGAGGCTCGGGCTCTGCCGCGTCGGCGTCAGGAAGGTCGTCCGGGGCCGGATTTTTCAGGCCCTTTGGATCGGGCTGCCGCGTTGTGCCGGCGGAGGTTGGCGCGGGGTTGAGGGGGGTGCCGGTCGGCTCACTGGATGGATTCGACGTCATGATGTGCTCCTGCGCTGATGAATACATCTCCCGATCATGATAGTACGCCTGGTCGCCTTAAGCCGATGCCCTGATTCCGGTTGGACTTACTGGCTTTGCCAATCTTTGGCCATCGCCCGACGAATGAGCGGCGGCACAGAGTCGCTCAGCGACCGTTGCACTGCATGCTCGACGGAATTGCCAGATCGAGTGAGACGATTCCTGCGACCTCAGCGTGCCACCGGGGACAGCGTGTTGGCGTCGCGGGCCAGAAGCCAGCGGCCATCGGGCTGTTTGCGGTACAGGGTCATCCGATGACCGGCCAGCTCCGTTGCTTCTCCGCCGGCGCGCGGTGTCACAGATAACGAGTCCCGGCACAGTGTGTAGGCGACTTCGCCGACGATCACGACCTCTTCCAACTCGCTGATGCAGCGGATCCGAGATTGTTGGTGGGCGGCCGAGAAGCCGACGTGGAATCGCTCCCGACCGATGGGCGCTCGACCCGGATTCAAAAACACGACATCGTCCGCCATCAAGGTGAGCAAGCGGACAAGATCGCCCGCGTTGACTGCATCAATCCAGGTTGTGTGCATCTCACGAATAGCGCGTTCATCGGATCCCATTTGGAACCTCCATTGCCAAAACAGTTCGATTACGACGACCATCAGGGCGTCGGTCAGCATCGATCGCCATCCAGGTCGGGAGCGCGGCATTATCCGAGGCTGTCGAACTTCCCGGTCTGAGGATAAATGGATTCGCCGCGATTCAGCATGCCGATGAACTCCTCGATCTTGCGCACCGGTGTTGCGGGCTTTTTGGCATTCTGCATCCGAAACAGGATAGCGTAGCGGTTGCGGGCGACGATGACGCCTGCTTGCCCGGTCACCATCAACTTCCGGGCGAGCCTGCCGTTATAACGACGGTGCAGCAAACCGAAGGGCACGGCCCCTTCTTCTTTCAGGGTCATGTCGACGCACTCAAGCGTCAGCCAGCAGCCAGTACGGCTCGCGCGAGAAACGGGGCCGGACGTGAGTAAACCGCAGACAATCATCAGCAGTGTTGAGCCGGCATGGCTTCATACTTTCGCGCCGCGCGGGCTCCCACTCCCGAGCATCCTGATGGCCACAAAGTCGAGCCCCGTTCTAATTCGCCCGACCTCGGAAGAAGACTGGCAAATCTTGAAGACGGTCCTCCTTGCCGCGCTGCTTGACAGCCCAACGGCGTTCGGTCTGAATTACGCCACCGCGGCTGCGTATAGCGAGCAGCAATGGCGCGAATGCGCTTCAGGTCAGACGCAGCCGCAATATCTGGTAGCCATGGTGCAAGGGCAAGCAGTCGGTCTTATCGGCGATGCGATAAGCCGCACGCGCGAATACAACCTGATTGCCATGTGGGTTCATTCGAAGTGCCGGGGTTTGGGAATTGCAAGTCGCCTGGTCAACGCAATCCAGGCGCGCGCGATTGAACGCGGACAGCGAAGAGTCGTGTTGAGAGTCTCGCCAGACAACGCCCGCGCTGTAGGTCTCTATCGCCGACATGGTTTCCGGTTCTTGCCCGAACGAGAAGCGCTAGCCAATCAGCCCGGCATCAGCGTGCAGAAAATGGAATGGAATAGCGGTGGCTGACTGTCGGTGCGATATCTCACCGAGAGGGTTCAGACAGGCAAAACCGGGGATGGAAACGCCCTTGCCGGATTCGCGGCTCATCGGGTCAGCCGGCGTGCAGATGACTCGATCCTTGCGCTAGTATGGAAGGGCAAAAAGATGCATCGAAGACAGCGCGCCGGCCCGGTGCTGACGTCACCTGCCCGCTTTGCCCTGGTATTCAGCCGCTAGCATCGCCGCGTTCAGACGGAGGTCGACATGAACGAACAATCCGTGCTCGGTATCATCCATGCGCAGGAACTACTGATGGTGTCCCTCATCCGCGTACTCCCGCCCGACGAGCGGCGCAAAGTTTCCGAAGAGTTCCACCGCCAGGTCGAGCTAGCCGAAGCGCCGCATCTGAGTGACGGCCATCACCGCGAGATGACCGAAGCGTTCAAGGCGCATATCCGCAAGCTGTCGATCTTGCTGGCATCGTTGAGTTGATCGGGCCGACGTTCGCGCCACCGTCAACAGCCACGAAACGCGCCCGTCATGCACTGACCGTCGCCGCGTTCGCCCGGGCGTGGCCAACCACGCCCGATCCAATGCGCCACGCCCCGTGGTTGTATCATTCACTAGCTCTTCTGGTCTCCCCATTGGCAATCGGACTACGTCGCTAGCTTTTTCAACGCGACAAGCTGCCTGAAACATCCACCGAACCAGCTGAGGTACCGCCGTGAAATGCAACCTGCTATTTCTGCTCCTCGCCCTTGCCGCATGCTCGCAAATACCCGACGCGCAAAGCCCGGCGCCTTCAACGAGCGCGTCGACTGCTGCCGGCGCGAGCGCGGTACCGGCGATCGAACCTGGGATCCTCAGTCAGTATCACTGGCAACTCAGCGACGCGTTTGACAGCAAAGGCATGCGCATTGATGCGTTGTTTGCCAGTGCAGAAAAGCCCGTGCAACTGGACTTCAGCGCCGACCGGCTAAACGTAGTCAATAGCTGCAACAATATGGGCGCCAGTTACAGTGTCAAGAAAGGACGGCTGCAGATTGGCCAGATGGTGAGCACCATGATGGCTTGCCCTGACGCCGCTCGCGCCGCCCTCGACGACGCCATTGCCAGGCGCCTGCATGGCAGCCTCGACGTGAGCCTGCTGGCCCGTGGCGATACCCCCCGCATGCAACTGGTTACGGATAGCGGCGACACGCTGACATTTATCGGCGTGCCCACTGCTCAGACCCGTTTCGGCGGCGCGGGTGAAACGACCTTCCTCGAAGTGGCCGCGCATTCGGTGCAGTGCCACCATCCGCTCATTCCGGACAAGCAATGTCTGCTGGTGCGTGAGCGCCACTTCGACGAGCACGGTTTGCCAACCGGAACACCTGGCGCATGGCAACCGCTGTATCAGGATATCGAGGGCTATACCCATACGCCTGGAATGCGCGATGTACTGCGCGTCAAGCGCTATACCATCAAGAACCCGCCCGCCGACGGACCAGCGATTGCGTACGTGCTGGACATAGTGGTTGAATCGGAAAAGGTGGAGAACTAGCTTTCCCGACCCGTCAGTTTCAGCACTCGGCCTTTCACCACCGGCATCCCACCCGGATCAGTCGGGCTAGTCCTGCGCAATCCACCACAACCGCGCAGGCAAGTTCGACGATGGTGACGAGCCCTACCGCTCCCGGGTGCTGCAACGCGTGATCGCCAGGGGCATCCTCCCCAACGGCACCGAGCTGTCCCCGCTGGATTCTCTTCCCCCAGGTGTTGCGAATCCGGCGGATTACAGGGCACTCAGTCGAGCGGCACGGTGAGGCGGTCGATGACCGCGGCCGTCAACGGCCGCACGCCGCGCCACCATGCAAAGGCTTCGGCCGCCTGTTCGACCAGCATGCCCACGCCGTCGGCGACGCCGTGTACGCCGGCGTTGCGCGCGAGCCGCAGGAACGGCGTGAGCCGCTTTCCGTATGCAAGTTCGTAGGCAGTGCCCTCCGGGCTGAACACGCCCGGAGGGACGGGTGGCAGGTCGCCCGTCAAGCTTGCGGACGTCGCGTTGACCACAAGGTCGAAGCGGCCTCGCGTCGCGAGATCACTATAGCCGCACGCGCGTAAGCCCGTACCGCGCGAGCCGACCTGGGCGACCAGCGCGCAGCCTTTCGACACATCGCGGTTGGCGACGACCAGTTCGGCGGGCCCCGCGGCGAGAAACGGCAGCAGCGCGCCGCGCGCTGCGCCGCCCGCGCCGAGCATCAGCACGCGTTTGCCGGCAAGCGGGACGCCAAGATTGACTTCGATATCGCGCAACAAGCCAATGCCGTCGAAATTCTCGGCAACGATCCGGCCGCTCTCGAACTTGAGCGCATTGGCGGCACCCGCCAGTGTCGCGCGCTCGCTGCGCGCGTCGGCGAGCGCGAAGGCCTTGAGCTTGAACGGTGCGGTGACGTTCATGCCCTTGCCGCCATCCGCAGCGAACTGGCGCACGGCCCTCGCGAAGCCATCGTCAGGGTCGAGCGGACCTTCGATTGCGACGTAGGACATCGCCTGTTGCGTCGCTTCGGCAAACAGGCGGTGAATCAAGGGTGATTTCGTGTGTCCGATCGGGTGGCCGATTACTGCATACGGGTCAGTCATGGTGTCTCACTTCGCGTAGAGAACGCCTTCGCACTGCATCGCGTCGATCTCGGCAGCGGAAAAGCCGAGCGATTGCGCGACCTCCGTGTTGTGCTGCCCGAGATCCGGCGCGACGTCGCGAATGGTCGTGTCGCAATCAGAAAAGCGGAAAGGCAGGTTGGGCAAACGCAGCGTTCCATAGCGCGGGTGATGCTGCTCGACCACCATGCCGCGCGCCTGGATCTGCGGATCGTCGAGCACCTCGTCGATGCGCTGCACCTTTGCGCAAGGCACATCGATGCCATCCAGCAGTTCGAGCACCTGCGCGACGGGCCGCGCGGCGACCCACGGCTGCACGACAGACAGAATCGCCTGCCGGTGCGTGTTGCGGCCGACGCTATCGTAGAAGCGCATATCGCTGCCGAATCCAGCGGGCCCGCCGTGCGTTTCGATCAGCGCGGCGAGGCGCTTCCACGCGTCGTCCACCTGTGCCGCGATCACGAGGTCGCCGTCCGCGGCGCGAAAAACGCCATAGAGCGTCGAGGTCGGCATGTCGTGCCCCGTCTGCTCCGGCAGCACGCCTCGAAGCGTGTAGCACTGCACCGCGTATTCGTGCATCGAGACGAGCGTGTCGTAGAGCGCCATGTCGATGTACTGGCCGCGGCCGCTCTTCGCGCGTCCGAGCAGCGCCGCGTTGATCGCCGCCACCGCGTGAATGCCCGTGTACATGTCGCCGAGCGAAATGCGCAGCAACGGCGGCGGCTCGCCCGGCGTGCCCACCATCTGCATGATGCCGCTCTTCGCCTCCGCGATCAGCCCGAATCCGGCGCGATGCGCGTCGGGGCCCGTATGGCCGTATGCCGAGATCGAGCAATAGACGAGGCGCGGATTGCGTGCGGATAACTCTGCATAGCCCAGTCCGAGCTTTTCCAGCGCGCCGGGACGGTAGTTCTCGACGAACACATCCGCCGAATCGCACAAGCGGCGCATGAACTCCTTGCCGCGCGCATCTTTCATGTTGACGCTGACGCCGCGCTTGCCCATGTTCAGTTGCAGGAAATAGCCGCTTTGCTGGCCGTCCAGCACGGTCGCGTGCTGGCGTCCTGGGTCACCGCTGCCCGGACGCTCGACCTTGATGACTTCGGCGCCGAGCGCAGCGAGACAGCGGCCTACGTAGGGACCGGCGAGGAAGTGGCTGTAGTCGACCACGCGAATGCCTTCGAGAGGACGGCCCTGCATCAGTACGCTCCCGGCCGACGCAGCACCATCAGACGATGTTCGCCGCGCTGAACCACCTGGTTATCCTGATTGATCAGTTCGGAGGGCAGCACGGCGATGCCCCAGCCAGGGCGGCTGTTGCTCGGCCGCATGGCGCCGACGCGAAATTTCACGTGCAACACATCGTCGACCTTGATTGGCAGCAGAAAATCCCACGTCCACCCGAGCGACATACCGGGCAGAAAGCGATAGTCGCTCTGTGTCTTGAGGCCGTCGGCAATCGACAGACCGAAAAGCCCATGCGCGACCAGGCAGCCGAAGTGGCTCGCTTTGGCGTATGCCTCGTTCACATGCACGGGCGTATGGTCGCCCGTGAGGTCGGCGTAGGCGAGGATGCGTTCCTTCGTCACGGTGTAGCTCGGGCTCACGCACTCGTCGCCTTCGCGGGCGTCGTCCCAGTACTTCTCGATGATCGTCATGCTTACGCCTCCGCGCGCGGGTTGATGATCAGCGCCTGCGCAACACAGGACGCGGGTTTGGCTTGAATCAGTTCGACGGCGAGGCCGCCGGGCAGACGCAGCCAGTTGCGCCCTTGCGGCAATTCGCTGACGCCAAAGGCATGGGCCGCTGCCAAAGCGGCTTCGAGGTCTTCGCACATGACGCCCAGATGCGCGAGGCGCCCTTCGGGGCCATCGTGTTGCGGCGCATGAATGAACTGAAGACCGCCGAGCGTCCAATACTGGCGCGGCGCGTCGACGGTGCCGTCGACTTCGCGCATGGTCATGCCGAGCACGTCTTCGAAGAAGCGGATATGCCAACGGATGTCGTTCACCCAGATCGCGACATGCTCCAGGTAAGCCTTCGAGCCGCTCATGCCGTCGCCTCCTTGCGCGCTTCATCGGCCATCGCGCGCTCGATGCCCTTGATGCAGGCCACCAGCGTCGCGTTGACGGGCGTCGGCACGCCGAGCCGTTGTCCCCAGCGCACCACCGAACCGTTGATGAAATCGATCTCGGTGACCGAGGCTTTTTCGAGGCTTTGCAGCATCGACGTCTTGAACGCAGGAGACAGACCTGCGGCCGCGAGTGTCCAGGCCTGCTCGGGGTCCGTCATCGAGAGCCTGATGCCGGCCGCCTGTGCCGCCGCGATTGCCTCGGATACGGCCGCGAGGGCCGTCGCTTTCAGCAGCGGCTCGTCATAGAGCTGGCCGTAAGTGAGGCGCGTAATGCCGGTAATCGCGCCCGTAGCGACGTTGACGAGCAGTTTGTCCCACATCGTGCCCATGATGTTGTCACTGACGATGGTCAGCAGCCCCGCTGCGTTGAAGGCCTCGGCGATCGTCTTCGCACGGCGCGTGAGTTGGCCATCCAGTTCGCCGATATACGTCGCCTTGCCGGTGACACCCGACTGGATACGCCCCGGACCGCGCAACACGCCGCCCACATACGTCTTGCCCGCCAGCACGCGCTCGCGGCCCACGATATCGGCGAGCACGTCTTCATGCCCGAGGCCGTTTTGCAGCGACAGCACGAGCGTTTCGGGCCCGATCAGCGCGAGTGCGCCGCGCATCGCCGCGTCGGTGTGGAAGGACTTGACCAGCACGATCACCACGTCGGCTGCGCCGATTTCGCTCGCCTGGGTCGCGGCGCGCACTGCGATGCGCCGCGTGCCTTTGTCGTCGTCGACCTGCAGACCGTCGCGGAGCATCGTTTCGACATGGACGGGCGAACGGTCCAGCAGCCAGGTTTCGTGGCCACCTTCCGTGAGCGCGGCGCCGATCGCGCAACCTAGTGCACCGGCGCCGAGAATTGCAATCTTCACAGGGTTTCTCCTTGAGGTATAGGCACACGATAGGAGTCGCCGCTCATATCGACAATGCAATGACTACAATGACATCATTGCGCCAGACAATAATGCTCGCTACGCCATGATGCCGACCGATTTGCCTGATCTGAAGCTGCTACAGCTGTTCGACCTTCTGTATGACGCGCGCAGCGTCACGCGCGTTGCCGAGCAACTGGGTCAAAGCCAACCCACCATCAGCATCTGGCTCGGGCGGCTGCGTGAATATCTGCAGGACCCGCTTTTCATCCGCACCCCCGGCGGCATGGCGCCGACCCCGCAGGCCGATGCGCTGATCGGGCCTTGCCGCGAGATTCTCGAATCGCTCAGGCGCTTCGCCGCGTGGGAGATCACGTTCGATCCGGCGACCGCGCAGCGGCGCTTTCGCATCTGCATGACGGACGCGAGCCACATCACGCTGCTGCCGAGACTGCTCGCGCACGTACGCGCCCAGGCGCCCGGCATCCGGCTCGAGGCAGCGGGAATCGACGGCAACACGGAACGGGCGCTGGAGTCGGGCGAAGCCGATCTGGCTATCGGCTATGTGCCCTGGCTAAGCGGCGGCATCTACCAGCAACAGCTTTATCAACAGAATTGGGTGTGTCTGACGAATCGGCACCATCCGCGCGTTCGCGCGCGGCTCGGTTTGAAGCAGTACCGCTCGGAGGGACACGTCGCGATCGAATCGGGCACGGGTGCTCAATTGCTCGAACAGGCGCTGGCGCGCGAGCGGATCGAGCGTGACGTCGTGCTGCAGCTGCCCGGGTTCCTGGGGCTCGGCACGATCGTCCAGACAACCGATCTGATTGCCACGCTGCCTCGCCACATTGGCGAAACCCTGGCGCAGGCCAACGATCTGGCAGTCCATTCGTGCCCGATTCCCGTGGATGGTTTCGCCGTCCGGCAACATTGGCATGCCCGGTATCATCACGAGGCCGGGAATCGCTGGCTGCGTGGCGTGGTCCTTCAGCTGTTTGGAGTGTCGCCGTGAAAATGACACTAAGGCGCCGTCGATCCGGCAGCTCTCTCGACCCGTGATGGGACGACATCTGTGCCGACACGGCGTATCGAGGCCCGATACGATTTCATGGCATCATCGTGCGGACCTTCACACAACCTGAGGAGCGACACGATGGCGACCTATATTGTCTTCACGAAGGAAAGCACGCAGGATCAGAGTGAGCTCGATATCTACCAAAGCAAGGTGGGTGCGACCTTCAAAGGTCATCCGGTCAAGATTCTCGCTGCCTACGGACCACAGCAGGTTCTCGAGGGCGAAGCGCCCGAGGGTGTCGTGATAGTAGAGTTTCCGTCGACTGAAGCTGCGCGTGCGTGGTACGACAGCCCGGCGTATCAGGAAGCCGCGCAGCACCGCTTCAAGGGCGCGCGCTATCGCGCCGTTCTTGTCGAAGGCATGTGACAATCTCGACGTAACCATCGATGTGCATGCGCTCGCCTGCCATCGCGATGAGCTGCCCTCGTTCGCGGATTCCGATGTCGTTGCCCGTCTCGTGCGTGCGTCTGGCGAAAGGACCTCGCCCTGTATAGCGTTGCACGAGCCGCCACATTGCGGTCTCCGCGGGCTGGAGACATTCGAAATGAATTCTTCGCTGCGCCTGCCACGAAAGCGTCAATAGCCGTCGCGTAGTAAACGAGCGAAATCACGTCAGTCATTTGCCCACCCATCGCCGCCAGCACGTCGCGAATATTCTCGAGAACCTTGCGCACCTGTAACGCACCGAACGGCGACCAGACATCTGGAAGATTCACGTTGGGCGCCGCCTGCGCGGCGCCCAACGTATTCAAGGCGCTGCCGCGATACCGAACACATGCAACTTGCCTTCGCTGGACTGCCTTGGCAATGTCACGCTCGCCACCAGCTTGCCGGGTGTCAGCGGCACCGACTGCGCAAACAGATAAGTCTTGACGCCGTCGGTCGAACCGTTGCCGCCATTGCGATACCCGGTGGTCAACGCGATCGGGGCCACCGGAGCCGCGCTGCCTCCATTGAGAGTCCAGTCGTCAAAGGCGAGCGTGAACGGCGTGGTCGTCCCATCGGTATAGGTCACGAGCGCGGCTCCCGAGCCTGGGCCGTTGTTGGCCGAGCCCAGCAGAACCAGCGAGTGACCGGTCGTGCCGGGCGGCATCGCAATCGTCTGTCCAACCGCCACCGCGTTATCGAGCGGTCCATTCGACAGAACGAAGCTTGCTCCGCCGACAACGAACGGCTTGCCCGGCGCCGCGCCGGCCGCTGCCAATGCAGTCGACGAGTAGCTGAACAGAGAGCCGTCGAAATCCGACCCGAGGCCGTCGGTGTCGGTGCTGCCGTCGGCGCTGATGCCGTGGTTGTTGAAAGCATCCGCCACGTTGCGCGCGACCGGCACCCCGTAGGACGGAGGCGCATCGGCCGGGTTCGCGCCCCACTGCGAAGGTGACGAACCCATCGCAAAGTTCAGCGTCGCGCCATTGGCGAGTGCGTCAACGTCCAGCCAGGAACGATTGTGAGCGCTGCCATTGACGGTGAGCCCCTGCACATAATTCGCGCTGGGCGCGCCGGGTGCATTGATGCGCAACGTCTTGCCGTTGCCGAGATGAACGAAGATCGAGGAGAATTGCGGGCTGCCGATCGCAAAGCCCCCGACGCCCGGGATCTCCGGATAAAGGCCCAGCGCGCCCCACACATACCAGCCCGACACGGCGCCCAGGTCGTCATTGCCGGGCAAACCGTTCGGCCCCGTGCCAAAGGCGCTCGCCATGATCTGCTGGACGACATTCTGCGTGCCCGATGGCGAACCCGCCCAGTTATACAACCAGGGCACCTCGAAGGTCGGCTCGTTGCCCATATAGAAGTTGGGCAGCGTCGTCCCCGCATTCAGCACGGTAAAGAACGTGTTCAGCCGCGACACCACCGGCGTATTTCCGCCCAATTGCGCGAACAAGCCAGTCGGGTTGAACGGCACCATCCATGTGTACTGCTCAGCGTTGCCCTCCACGTAGTTGTCGGTGCTGCCCTGGTTCTCCGGAATCCACGTGCCGTCGGAGTTGCGTCCGGCAATAAGAGGCGGCGTCAGGGAAGTGTTGAGCAGGTTCTGCCAGTAGCCCGAGCGGCTACGCAGCATTTTCTGGATCGCCGTGTTGCCCAGTGCTCCGGCAAACTGTGAGATCGCGAAATCGCTGCTGCCGTACTCCAGCGTGGACGAAGCCTGCCCCCATTCACCGTTCGTGATGTAGCCGAACTGTAGATAGCTGGCGCGCCCGCCGTTGGTCGTCACGCCGTTGCAGGCGGTGCCGGGAATGTTGGCCATCTGGATCATATGCCTCAAGGCGCCCGCCGTATCGAACTTGCGCGCACCGAAGGCATACGCGCCCGCCACGATAATCGAGCCGGCGTCGCCCGGCATCACGCCGTCTTCGACGTTGTCATTCACCCAATGTGGAATTGCCCCGCACTGATCCGCATCGTTGACGAGCGACTGCGCCATATCGCTCGTTTCCTCAGGAAACAGCGTGGCTTTGAGCGGTATCAGCGAACGGTAGATGTCCCAACCCGAAAAGCTGGTGTACTGCGCAGCATGGCCAGCGCTGACCTGATGGACCTTCTGGTCGAAGCCGATATATTGGCCATTCACATCGCTGAATACGCTCGGTGCCCATGATGCGTGATAGAAGGCCGTGTAGAACTTCGTCAACGCCGTGGTATCGCTACTGCTCACCTGAATGGTGTTGAGGCGCTGATTCCATATCGCATCGGCAACCTTCTTGACGCCATCAAAATCCCATGAAGGATTTTCTGCCTGGAGATTATTTTTGGCGTTTGCGACGCTCACATATGAAATGCCGATTTTCATCAATACTGTGGCGCCTTTTCCGAAATTCATCACGGCAACGCCATTGTTAAAGGATGATGTCTTTACAAATGGCTGACTGAACTCCGCATAGAAGTACACCGGAACATTCGTTGAATTACCGCAAAAGTGGCCTCCCGTGGTACTGCCCGAAATGGTTCTCGCGTCGACCTGCGCGACCGAACCGGCCACGCTCGTCTGCGTGTTTGTATACGTCGTGTTGAGCACGAGCGTCGAAGGCTGATTGTCAGGATACGTGAAGCGTCCAAAGCCGGTACGCAGGGTTGCAGTCAACTCGACCTTCACCTGGTTATCGAGCAGTACCGCATAGGCGCCCGCTACCGACTTCTCGTTGGTATGGCTAAACGTCTGCGCGAGCGGCCTGGTGGTATCGAGCGTCGGCATGACGGGGAATTCGCCGTCATTTCCCGAACAACCGGCACCGCTCATATGTGTGAGACTGAAACTCTGGATCGAGCCGATGTCGTAGTAGTAACCGGCCGGCGAACCGGGCTCCGCACTGTTCGAGGGAGCCGAGGTGGTATTCGTATCGGGTGCCCACTGCACCATGCCGTTCGGCAGGCCCGCCGCGGGTACGACACTGCCAGCCTGCCCTGCTGGCACGGGGTTGGGAGAGTTGCTGGCCAACGTGCCGATCAGCGGGTTGACATACCGCGTCAATTGCATGGTGCCATGATCGGAAACGGGAATTTGCTCGGCGGCAGCGACAGCCGCGTTCGCACTGCTGGAGCCGGTACTGGAACTAACCTGAGCTGCTGCCTTAAGCTGGTCAGCCGCGACAGCGGCGGAGCCGGACTGGCCTGGACTATCTCCTCCACAACCCGCCAAAGAACCAATGATGATCGTGGCGGCCGCAAGACGGCGTAAATCTATCATGGCTGTCTCCTGAGTATCACTACGCGTATCTGGTTTTGTTTAGTTATCCTGTTTATCCATGTGGCATGTGGTATCTGGCTGGAAGTCATGCTATACGAGACATTTGAATCGCGTCAATTGATTATCTGTTGGCGTTTTTTGTTTATCAGAAATTACTAAACAAGTGAATTCATGACGCAACTTCACGTGTTAGTCGCTGCGCATAATCGGTCCAACATGCAGGAGCATGTTCACATGCGACGACGACTGAGTTCAGGCGTGTCATAGTTTCACGCAACCGCGCATTTTTGCTAAAAGTGCTCGAACGGTGGCAGGAACACTCGATGCGTGGCGTTCTCATCAACCCCAAAGGCAGGAGCGAGCGCATGATTGAACCTACTGACTTTCTGGCCATGACGACTGCCCTACGCGACGGTTATCGCAATGAGGTCGTCACGACGGTCAACGATCACGACATTCACGTCAGCGTGATGGAGGTGCCGTACTTCTGGCATTTTCATCCCGACTCCGATGAGACGTTCATCGGAATCGAGGGCGTATTGCTCATTGACTTTGAAGAAGGGACAACGGAGTTGCGCGCGGGTCAGTTGCTGACCATCCCCGCAGGCGTGCGCCACCGCACGCGCCCGGGCGGTGCACGCTCGATCAACTTGACGGTGGAAAGGGCCAATGCCAAGACGATCCGCTGTGACGCACCCCGGGAAGGGTGACTTCATTGCCGTTCGAACGGCGGGGCAATCGAAGCCTCAGGCCTGTCCGGCAAATCGAAGTCGCTGGTAGGACTACCAGGTAATACGCAGCGGCAATAATAGGCGCTGCACTAGCGGCAAACGCCCGCGCCATCGCGCCTCATACGCCCAGAACGTCCTGAAGCCGCTGAATCACCTCCGGCCATCCTTTGCCCATGCCCTGGAAAGCTGCCTTGCCGAGTGGCGAATCGAGGTCGAAGCCCTTGTGCTTGAGTGACAGGCGGGTACCGCTTCCTTCGGGTTCGAGCCGCCAGGTGATCGTCGTGTTCAGCGTGCCGGGTGCGAACGAATAGTACAACAGCCGTTCATGCTCGACGGCGACGACCTCGCAGGGCTGCAGGCCCCACGGTCCCATATCCAGCATGAAGCGATGCCCGACAACCGCGCGCACATCGCCAGCAGCCCACCATCTGGCGTGAATCGCAGGGTCGGTCAGTGCAGTCCAGACCTTGGCCGGCGAGTGCGGAATGAAGCGAGCGAGCTGGATGAGTCCGGGTTCTGTCATTGCGTGTCCTTGCCGAGTATTTCAGTGAGTGCATCGAGGCGCTGCTCCCAATACTGCTCGAACGGATGCAGCCACTCTGCGAGTTCCCTCAGCCTGCCCGCGTTCAATCCATAAAGGCGCTGGCGTCCGCTCGCCCGTTCCGTGACCAGGCCCGCGAGACGCAAGACCTGCAGGTGCTCGGAAACCGCAGGGCGGTTCACGGCGAACGCGGACGCAATCTCCCCGGCTGCACGCGGCCCCCCACGCAGCATTTCGAGGATGCGTCTGCGTGTCGGGTTCGCAATCGCCCCAAAGACATCGGTCGTAGTCATAGGCACACAATACGTCGGAATTATCCGACACGTCAATTGCCCGAGAGTGCCCTTCCGCTTCGCCGCAGCCCTATCGCGCACTCACACCCCAAATATTGTCTTTGACAAACACTCTTACGATATATATCTTAAGACATGTTTTAAGACACTCTCCAGACAAGGAGGCCCTATGCGCCACCATTCGCACTTTGGTCAAACTGGCCGTCACGGCCACCCCGCGCGCGATCCGCGCGACTTCTTCGGCGGCCGCCACCCAGCCATGCAGGCGCTTCACGCGCTACGCCACGCAATGGGCCGCCATCGCGGCGGCGAAGGTCCCGGCGACTTTGGCGACCGCTTCGGCGACGGTTTCGGCCGCGGCTTCGGCGGTTTCGGCGACGGCGACGGTTTTGGTCGTGGCCGCAAGTTCACGTCCGAAGACCTACAACTCATGCTGCTCGTGCTGCTCGCCGAGCGCCCGAGCCACGGCTACGAACTCATCAAGGCGCTCGACGCACGTTCGAACGGCTTCTACAGCCCGAGCCCCGGCATGGTCTATCCAGCCCTCACGTACCTCGAGGAACTGGGCTATGTAAGCGTGACGCTCGAAGGCAACCGCAAGCGCTACGAGCTTTCGCCCGAAGGCCGCACGTACCTCGAGGCCAACCGCGAACGCGCGGACCTGATCCTCGCGAAGCTCACGCACTTCGGCCGCAAGATGGAAGTCATGCGCCGCGCCATGGCCGGCGAAGATCCGGCCGAAGGCAGCGCCTGGGTGCGCGAGTTGATCGAGGCGCGCCGCGCGCTCAAGCGCGCGCTGCTGCGCCGCACCGATGCCGCGCCGGATGAACAGCGCCGCATCGCAGCGATTCTTGCGCGCGCCACCCAGGAAATCGAAACCGGCAGCGACAACAGCGACATTTGACAACCCGCTTCCACGCCGCGCCACCCCAACATCATCGGAGCCATACATGCAGAACCCGTCCCACCTCGAAGTCGTCCGTGTGCGTCACCCGCTGAAGTTCCGACTGTTGCGCGTGGCGCGCGTCACGGCGCTCTCGCCCTCGCTCGTCCGCGTGACGCTCACGGGTGATCTGAGCGACTTCGTCTCGGCGTCGTTCGACGATCACATCAAGGTATTCTTTCCCGCCGCCGGTGAAGAAAAGCCAGTACTGCCAACTTTTGGCCCTGACGGCATCGTGTTCCCCGAAGGCGTCGAGCGCCCTGCCGCGCGCGATTACACGCCGCGCCGCTTCGATACGCAAACCAACGAACTCGATCTGGAATTCGCGCTGCACGAAGCCGGCCCGGCAACGGCATGGGCGGCACAGGCGCAGCCCGGGCAGTATCTCGGCGTGGGCGGCCCGCGCGGCTCCATGGTGATTCCCACGGGCTTCGACTGGCATCTGCTGATCGGCGACGAAACGGCGCTGCCCGCCATTCAGCGGCGCCTAACGGAGCTGCCGGCCGGCGCGCGTGTAGCGGTGGTCGTCGAAGTGGCGAATCGCGCGGCCCGCATCGAGCTGCCCACCGAAGCCGATCTTTACGCCACGTGGTGCTATCGCGACGAAAGCGAGTCGGAGCACCCGCTCGTGGACGGCGTGTCCGAAGTGTGGCTGCCGCCGGGCGAGGGCTACGTCTGGGCTGCCGGCGAAGCCTCGGCGATCCGCGCAGTGCGCGCGCATCTGTGCAACGAGCGCGGCGTCGACAAAAAGCGCATTCGCGCTTGCGCCTACTGGCGCCGCGGCGCGCAGGGGGCCCACGAAACGATCGACGACTGATCGATCTCGCTGGCGCGGCAATACTGCCGCGCCTTTTTACGTTCAGGCTCGAAGCCAATACATGACCACTTCTCTCACATCGCTGCGCGAACGCACCCTGCTCTGGCTGCTGGCGCTCACGCAGTTCACCGTCATCATGGATTTCATGGTGATGATGCCGCTCGGACCGCAGATCATGCGCGCGTTCGCGATCACGCCCGCGGCGTTCGCGACGGCCGTTTCCGCGTATTCGCTCTGTTCGGGTCTATCAGGACTCCTTGCTGCGACGTATATCGACCGCTTCGATCGCCGCCGCCTGCTGCAAGCGACTTACGCGCTTTTCGCGCTTTCCAATCTCGCCTGCGCGTTCGCCACGAACTTTCATCTTCTGCTCGCCGCGCGTGCGTTCGCGGGTCTCACCGGCGGCGTGCTCGGCTCGATCGTGATGGCGATCGTGAGCGACGTGATTCCCGCCGCGCGGCGCGGCGCGGCCACGGGCATCATCATGACGGCGTTCTCCATCGCCGCGATCGCGGGCGTGCCGGCCGGCGTGCTGCTCGGCGCGCATTACGGCTGGAGCGCGCCGTTCATGCTGCTCGTCGTGCTCTCGGTGGCGATCTGGCTCGCGGGCTCGCGCGTCGTGCCCTCGCTCACCGAGCACCTCGGCCAGCGCACGCCGCTCGCGCAAGTGCTGCCGAACCTCTGGCGACTGCTCACGCTGCCGCGTCACCTGAAGGCCTTTGCACTGACCTTCACGATGATGGCCGGCCATATGCTCGTGATCCCGTTCATCGCGCCGATGCTCGTCGGCAATCACGGCATCGCGCCGCAGCAGCTTTCGTGGCTCTATATGGCGGGCGGCGCGGCGACGTTCGTGACCTCGCGCGCGGTGGGCCGTCTCGCGGACCGCTACGGCAAGCGCCGCGTGTTCCGCGTGATGGCGCTCGTTTCGCTCGTGCCTGTGCTGTTCGTCACGCATCTGCCCACGCTGCCTTTCCTCGCACTCGTGGCGTTCTTCGCCCTGTTCATGATCTCGATGTCGGGCCGCATGGTGCCGATGCAGGCCTTGCTCACGACGATTCCCGAGCCCGCGCGGCGCGGCGCCTTCCTGAGCGCCAACAGCGCCGTGCAGGCGCTCGGCACCGGCATCGGCGCGTGGCTGGGCGGCCAGTGGCTCACGAATGGCGCGCACGGCGCGATCATCGGCTTCGGGCAGAACGGCTGGATCGCCGCAGCGCTCACGTGCGTGGCGGTGTTGTGGGTTTCGCGGGTGCGTGGGGCGTCGGAAGACGTGTCGAATGACGTCGCCGCAACTGTGAGCGCAGCACCGGCGGCTGCGGCTGCGAAATCCTGAGCCACAAAAGAAAACCGGTTCGCAGCCGTGATGCGCCTCATGAGCGCGTCACGCACCGCGAACCGGTCGTGCTTCAGGTAGAAAGCGGATGAAACCGCGGGCCTTGGGTAGCTTGCCCGTGTGCAGCGCGGGACCCGACCGGCCGATCGGGTGCCCGCGCTGCGTCACTCCGCGAGGGAGCGAGCCAACGATGCTTAGAAGCGGTGACGCAGACCCACCGTTGCGGCGACCTGGTTCTGCGAGGTCGACGGCGACAGCGTGTTGATCATCGCAACGTTCGCGCCAGCGTCGCCGAGTTCGCCCGAAGCGTGCTGATACACGGCGCCGGCGTAGACGTCGGTGCGCTTCGACAGCGAGTAGTCAGCCGTCAGCGAAACGGTGTGCCACTTCGGATCGCCCGAACCGTTCGAACCCGTGACCTTGCCGTCCGTGAACGTGTACGACGCGTTCAGGGCGAGAGCCGGCGTGAGTGCATAGGCGCCGTTCAACTCGAAGTTGTCGAGGTGCAGGTTCGTGCCCGTGGGGATCGAGAACGTCGTGCCGCCCTGACCGCCGGCGATCAGGTTCTGGTACTGCGTGTGCGTCCACACGAAGCCAACCGTTGCCGGGCCGTAGTTGTAGTTCGCGCCTGCGCCGAACGTGCGTTGGGTTTGAGCCGACAGGTTGAAGTTGTTGCCGTTCGATGCCGAGCTCGCGCCGTTCGTGTTACCGGTGCGCGTGTTGTTGATCTGCAGGTAGGCAGCCGAGAAGTTCAGCGGGCCGTTGCCGTACGATGCGCCTGCGCTCCATGCGCGGTTGTTCGCGAACTGGCCGGCGTCGTTGCTGAAGCCATACAAGCCGCCGAACTTGAAGCCCTGGTAGTTGACACTCTGGTACTTGACCGAGTTCTTGATCGAGAACGAGTGGTCGAGGTTGTCGTTGTCGAACGGGTGAGCCGCGAGGTTGTTGCCGTAGCCGCTGCCGGTTGCCGAGAGCGGTGCCAGGTAGTCGACCATCGAGTCATACTGGCGGCCGAGCGTCAGCGTACCGAAGCGGTCGCTCTGCAAACCGACGAACGCCTGGCGGTTGAACATCGTGCCGCTCTCGGTGTCCTTGCCGTTGTTCAGGTTGAAGCCGTTTTCCAACGTGAAGATCGCATGCAGACCGCCGCCCAGGTCTTCGCTGCCCTTCAGGCCGAAGTACGTGTCGCCGACGGTGCCGCTACCCTGGTTCCATGCGGCGTGGCCGCCTGCATTGTTCGCGTAGACGATACCCGCATCCAGTGCGCCGTAGAGAGTAACGCTGCTTTGTGCGTGAGCGGAGGCTGCGAATGCGCCGAGGACGCCCGCGATAATCAAAGTATTCTTCATGACTTTCCTTATGACATTCAGACCGCGCTGACGCGGCTCCGGGTATTGGAGCCACACCGGCAATCCCGGGCGAAGTCTACGTGTCAAAGGCTTTAAATCGTCTTGGCAAACGCTGTAACAGTTATTTGCTAAATCTGGAAATATCGGAATAATAATCCGTAAGTCATTGTGGCGAATGGGAAATACGGAGTAATGCGCAGATCGGCCGGGATAGGCCGTGTGGCAAGGACGCGACGCCCGCTTCAGCGCGGAAATTCGATTATTGCGGAAAGTGAATTAATTGCAGGCGATTTCGCGAGATTAAAATCTTCGCGGCCGATGAAACTTTATGAGCACGATCATAGTCTTATCGCGCGCGTGCATTATTGCTATATACAGCGATTATTATTGCGCGAAATCGCGATTATCAAACCGATGATTTTCGGCGTCCTTTGAGGCGCTCGTGGGCGCCCCTCACGCGGCACGCGCGCGGGCGCGAGCGCGCGCATCCGTTAAAATCCCGGAACGCGCGCGCACCGCGAGCGCACCACCCGCATCGACGCCACTTCTACCGAACGGCCGCGTCGCCCTCACCCGTCCGGCGCGAGACCCCGTCATGACAAACAAAGCCACTCCTACGCAAGCCCAGCCCTTCAGCGAGCTGCCGCTCGCACCCGCCACACTCGAGAACCTCACGCGCCTCGGCTACGTCGACATGACGCCGATCCAGGCCGCGAGCCTGCCCATCGCCTTCGCAGGCCACGACCTGATCGCCCAGGCCAAGACCGGCAGCGGCAAAACGGCGGCGTTCTCGCTCGCGCTGCTCTCGCGCCTCGACCCGCGACGTCAGGATGTGCAGGCCATGATCCTCTGCCCCACGCGCGAACTGGCCGACCAGGTCACGCAGGAAATCCGCCGTCTCGCACGCGCGGAAGAGAACATCAAGGTGCTGACGCTGTGCGGCGGCACGCCCATGCGCCCGCAGGCGGCGAGCCTCGAACACGGCGCGCATATCGTCGTGGGCACGCCGGGCCGCATCATGGATCATCTGGAGCGCGGCAACCTCGCGCTCGGCGCGCTCAATACGCTCGTGCTCGACGAAGCCGACCGCATGCTCGACATGGGCTTTTTCGACGACATCGCCACCGTGGCGCGCCAATGCCCCAAGGAGCGCCAGACGCTGCTCTTCTCGGCGACCTACCCCGAAGGCATTACGAAGCTGAGCCAGCAATTCCTTCGGAACCCGAAGGAAGTCAAGCTCGAAGAGCATCACGACGACAGCAAGATCCGCCAGCGCTTCTATGAAGTCACGGAAGACGAGCGTCTGCACGCCGTGGGCATGCTGCTCAACCACTACCGCCCCGTGAGCACGCTCGCGTTCTGCAACACCAAGCAGCAATGCCGCGACCTGCTCGACGTGCTGCGCGCGCAGGGCTTTCACGCGCTCGCGCTGCATGGCGAGCTCGACCAGCGCGAGCGCGACCAGGTGCTGATCCAGTTCGCCAATCGCAGCTGCTCGGTGCTCGTGGCAACCGACGTGGCCGCGCGCGGCCTCGACATCGCGCAGCTGGAAGCCGTGATCAACGTGGACGTCACGCCCGACCCGGAGGTGTACGTGCACCGTATCGGCCGCACGGGCCGCGCCGACCAGGACGGCTGGGCGCTCAGCCTCGCGAGCATGGACGAGATGGGCCGCGTGGGCGGCATCGAGCAGGCGCTCAAGCGCGAAGTCGAGTGGAGCCCGCTCGCAGAACTGAAGCCCGCCAGCAACGAGCCGCTGTTGCCGCCGATGGAAACGCTGCAGATCCTTGGCGGCCGCAAGGAGAAGATCCGCCCCGGCGACGTGCTGGGCGCGCTCACCGGCGAAGCCGGCTTCAGCGGCTCGCAGATCGGCAAGATCAACGTGACAGACTTTTCGACCTACGTGGCCGTGGAGCGCAGCATCGCGCGCGACGCGCTGCGCAAGCTCAACGCGGGCAAGGTCAAGGGCAAGAAGGTCAAAGCCCGTATGATGGACGAATGAACTGACGAATCATCCGCGCCGGGTGCGCACGCTGCTTGCGCACCCCCGCTGCACCGCGCCTCAGTTGCCCGGCGTTCAACCGGATCAGGAAAGCCATGAAACAACCGCTCAGAATCGATTTCGTCTCCGACATCGCGTGCCCGTGGTGCGCAATCGGCCTCTCTTCGCTGAACCTCGCGCTCGAACGGCTGCGCGACACCGTCGATGCACAGATCGTCGTGCACCCCTTCGAACTGAATCCGCAGATGGGCCCGGGCGGCGAATCCGTGCTCGAGTATCTCGGCAAGAAGTACGGCCGAACGCCCGAGCAGATCGCCGAGACGCAGGACATGATCCGCGAGCGCGGCGCGAGCGTCGGCTTCACGTTCGGGCCGCGCGAGCGCATCTACAACACCTTCGACGCGCATCGTCTGCTGCACTGGGCCGGCATCGAAGGCAAGCAGCTGCCGCTCAAGCTCGCGCTGCTGCGCGCGTATCACGGCGAGGGCAAGGACACGAGCGACCACGCGGTGCTCGTCGCGGCGGCGCAGTCCGTGGGGCTCGATGCAGATAAAGCGCGTGCAGTCCTGGAAAGCGGCCAGTATGCCGACGAGGTGCATGCAGAAGAGCACGAATACCAGGCGGCCGGTGTCCAGTCCGTGCCGGCGATCGTCTTCAACCAGCAGTATCTGGTCAGCGGCGGCCAGCCCGTCGAAACCTTCGAGCAGGCGATCCAGCAGATCCTGGCCGAGAGCGCCAAGGCCTGAACCGCTCAGGCGCCTGAAGCCCCCGTGTGGCGCGGCCTCGCGCCCGCGGGCGCCGCGCTTTCACGGCCCGCTGCGCCATCACATTCAGACGCCCGGCAGACGGCCGATGCCGGCCGCCCCCTCGCGGGCGTGTAAACTAGCGGGTTTTTTGCCCAGGTGGAAAAGTGCTAGCCCCGCAGCGCCTCGCGTTGAGCGGCCCGACGCTCGTTCGCTTACTTGCCCGCTTCGGCGACGCCGAAGTGCCCGAATCCCGGCAATCGATCTCGGACCAACTGAGCCAGTGGCTCGGCTGGACGGACGCGATCGCGCTTTCGACGGCGCTGAGCGTCCAGACGCCGGGCGGCGAGCCAGCCACGCGCATAGGCGCCAGCGCCGAACAAAGCCAGAGCGAGCGCGTGCGCGCGACGCTGAGAAAGGCCATCGTGGGCGAAGGCGCGCCTGCGCGGCGCGACGGACGACGCACGCAGGCCGCCAGCCAGCCTGCCGATGTGGAAGCCGATTTCGCGGATTTCCGCCAGCGCTACCTCGCCCTGCAGCAGGCGATGGAGACTGACATCGCCACGCTGCGCGCCCGTCTGCGCGCCACGCTGGCCGCCCGTGCGCCTGCGCTCGCGCGCCTCGCGACGGTGGACGCCGTGATGGAACAGGCACTCGGCGCGCGCGAGCGCAGCCTGCTTGCCGGCGTGCCCGCGCTGCTCGGCGCGCATTTCGAGCGGCAGCGCGCAGCGGCCGCGTTGGAATCCGCCGGAGAAAGCGGCGCGCCTCACGCCTGGCTCGCCGGCTTTCGCAAAGATATGCAGAGCGTGTTGCTCGCCGAACTTGAGATTCGGTTTCAACCGGTGGAGGGGCTGCTTGCCGCCCTTCGCACCAGCTAACCCAAACGCTATGTCCCGAGCTATGTCCCGTTTTCGCATTGAACCTGTTGTCTTCGTCGTCGGTCTCGCCGCCGTGTGCTGGATCGGCGCCGGCTACGCGGTCACGAACCCGCTTGCGAGCGCCGTCACGCTGTTGATCGGCGCGTGCTATGTCACGGGCGCCTGGGAGCTTTATCGCTTCCACCAGGCCACGACCACGCTCGCCCAGGCCATCGCGCAACTGAACACGCCGCCCGCGCGCCTCGCGGGCTGGCTCGACACGCTGCATCCGGGCCTGCGCAACGCCGTGCGCGCGCGCATCGAAGGCGAGCGCGTGGCCCTGCCGGGCCCGGCGCTCGCGCCCTACCTCACGGGCCTGCTCGTGCTGCTCGGCATGCTCGGCACGCTGCTCGGCATGGTCGTCACGCTCAAGGGCACGGGCGCGGCGCTGGAAAGCGCCACCGACCTCGACGCCATCCGCGCCTCGCTGGCCGCGCCGGTGAACGGCCTCGGCTTCGCGTTCGGCACCTCGATCGCCGGTGTGGCCACCTCCGCCATGCTCGGCCTGCTCTCCGCGCTTTGCCGGCGTGACCGCATCGAAGCCGCGCAACAGCTCGACGTGAAGATCGCGACGACGCTGCGCGCCTTCTCGCCGGCCCATCAGCGCGAAGCCTCGTTCAAGCTGCTGCAGCGCCAGGCCGACGCCATGCCAGCGCTGGTCGACAAGCTCGGCGCGCTGATGACGCTGATCGAACGCCAGGGCGCCGCGCAGCACGAACAGCAGATCGCGACCCAACAAGCCTTCGCCGCCAACGCCGAAGCCGCCTGGAGCCGCCTCGCCGCTTCCGTGGGCCAGTCGCTCAAGTCGAGCGCCGCCGAGAGCGCACGCGCCGCGGGCGCGGCGCTGCAGCCCGTCGTCGAAGCGACCATGGCGGGCCTCGCGCGCGAATCGGCGTCGATGCAGGGCGCGCTCACGCAGGCCGTGCAGCAACAGCTCGACGGGCTCGCGCGCGGCTTCGAGGCGTCGACGGCGAACGTGGCCGAGATCTGGAACCGCGCGCTCGCGCAGCACCGCCAGACCAACGAGGCGCTTGCCGCCGACCTGGGCGGCGCGCTGGAGCGCTTCAACGCAAGCTTCGAGCAACGCGCCTCGGGCCTGCTCGATGGCGTGTCGACGCGCTTCGAAAGTGCGTCCGGAACGATGTCGCAGGCATGGCAGGCGGCGCTCGAACAGCAAGAACGCGCCGGCGAGAAGCTCGCCGCAGGCAACCAGCAGGCGCTCGCGACGGCAGCGGCGGCGTTCGAGCAGCATTCGGCGTCGCTGCTGCGCGCGGTCGATGCATCCCATGCGGACCTGCAGACGAAGCTCGGCGCGCGCGACGAAGCGCGGCTCGCAAGCTGGGCCGAAGCGCTCGCGGCGATGGCCGCCACGTTGCGCACGGAGTGGGAAGCGACCAGCGCGGTTTCGGCGCAGCGTCAGCAGGAAATCTGCGCGACGCTCGCGCAAACCGCGAACGACATCGCCGCGCAAGCGCAGCAGCACGCCAGCAAGACGATCGCCGAAATCGATCGTTTGGTCGATGCCGCCTCGCAAGCGCCGAAGGCCGCAGCAAACCTGCACGCGGAAATTTCCGCGCGCGACGATCAGCGCATCGCAACATGGACCGCATCGCTCGCGACGATGGCCGCCACCTTGCGCACGGAGTGGGAAGCGACGAGCGCCGCCACCGCGCAACGTCAGCAGGAAATCTGCGCCACGCTCGCACAGACCGCGAACGAAATCGCTACGCAATCGCAGCAGCAGGCGAGCAAGACGATTGCCGAGATCGATCGTCTCGTCGATGCCGCCGCCGACGCGCCGAAGGCCGCAGCGAATCTGCACGCGGAAATCTCCTCGCGCGACGAGCAACGCCTCGAAGCATGGAGCGCGTCGCTTGCCGCAATGTCGGCTGCATTGCGCACGCAATGGGAAGCCACGAGCGCGGCCACCGCGCAGCGTCAGCAGGAAATCTGCGCAACGCTCGCCCAGGCCGCCAGCGACATCACCACGCAATCGCAGGCCCATAACGCCAGCACGATCGCCGAAATCGGCAGCCTCGTGCAGGCCGCATCGGCCGCGCCGCAGGCGGCAGCCGAAGTCATCGCCGAGCTACGCCAGAAACTGTCGGACAGCATGGTCCGCGACACCGCGATGCTCGACGAACGCAACCGCCTGCTCGCCACGCTCGAAACGCTGCTCGACGCCGTGAACCGCGCCTCCACCGAGCAGCGCTCGGCGATCGACGCGCTCGTCTCCACGTCGTCGGATCTGCTCGAGCGCGTGGGTGGCCAGTTCAGCGCGAGCGTCGAAGCCGGGAGCGGCAAGCTCGGCGCGATCGCCGCGCAGGTCAGCGGCAGCGCCGTGGAAGTGGCGAGCCTCGGCGATGCGTTCGGCGCGGCCGTGAGCGTGTTCGGCGAATCGAACGACAAGCTCGTGGCGCATCTGGAGCGCATCGAGGCGGCGCTCGACAAATCGCTCGCGCGCAGCGACGACCAGCTCGCCTACTATGTGGCGCAAGCGCGTGAGGTCATCGACCTGAGCATGCTGTCGCAGAAGCAGATCGTCGAGAACCTGCAGCAGCTCGCGAGCCAGCGCGCCGCAGCCGGAGCGGACGCGGCATGAACGACGAAATCGACGGCGGCGCGGCCCCCGCTGCGCCGGTCTGGCCCGCGTTCGCCGACCTGATGTCGGTGCTGCTGGGCGCGTTCCTGCTGATCCTCGTCGGTGTGGTCGGCATGCAGCTCGAACTGTCGAGCCGGCTCGCGAACGAGGTGAAACAGCGCAAGGCCGAAACCGAGCGCCGCAAGACGCTCGAAGAGGCGCTCGCGGGCCCGCTCGCGGCGGGGCGCGTGACGCTCGTGAACGGACGCATCGGCATTAGCGGCAGCGTGCTGTTCGCGCTGAACTCGGACCAGTTGACGCCGCAAGGCCACGATCTGCTCAAGAGCCTCGCCGGGCCGCTCACGGCGTATCTGAAGAGCCGCGACGAAATCCTGATGGTGAGCGGATTCGCCGACGACCAGCAGGTGCACGCAGGCAACCGCCGCTTCGCCGACAACTGGGAGCTTTCGGCCGAACGCGCGCTGACGGTCACGCGCTCGTTCATCGACGCGGGCGTTCCCGCGTCGTCGGTGTTCGCGGCTGCGTTCGGCTCCGAGCAGCCGGTGAGCGCCAACACGGATGAAGCCGGCCGCGCGAAGAACCGCCGCGTGGAGATTGCGCCGGTGCCGAGGCCGACCGTCGGCGAGGGCAAGCATGCTCAATGATGCGGGCCTGGAGGTCGAACGAACCGCTGCGCCGGCCGCCCGCGCGCTGCTCGACGCCTGGCGCGCCCGCGGGGCGGATCAGCTCGACCCGGTGCGCTTTCACTTCATCGAGGCGCTGGAACGCCGCGCCGCCGCACACGCGGGTGAAGCGCGCCGGCTCCTCGACGCGCGACTCGCACAACTACTTAAAGCCTTTTCAGACGACCTCGCACGCGAGACATCGAAAATCACGCACCAGTTCGACGGCGATACGCCGAGAAGCGAGCTGGGCCGCCTCGTCGATTCGCTAGTGCGCGCGGAACCCGCTCAACCGGCGACGCGCGTGCGGCACGAGCCGGACCCGGAACTGGTCGAATACTTCCGGCAAACGTGGTTGCGCGTGCGCTCCGAAAAGCAGTTGCGGCAGTCGCTGGACCAGGTGCCCAGAAACGCAGGGCCGCTCAATTCGAGCAGCCTCGTGCATCGCGCGCTCTCGCTGATGCGAGAAGTGTCGCCGGGCTATCTGCAGCAATTTCTCGCCTATGCCGATGCGCTTTCGTGGCTCGAGCAGCTGAATGCGAGTGTGGGAGTGGCGGCGCCGGTCAAGGAGGCGCCGCGAACAACGTCTGCGAAGAAAGGCTCGCGCAAGGGGCGTTAGCGCCCTCAGGCCGCCTTGCGCCGCTCCCGCACCGCCTGCGCCAGCCCATCGAGCACCGGCGCCGTCTGCGCCCAGCTGATGCACGCGTCGGTGATCGACACGCCGTGCTTGAGCGGAACGCCCGGCTTCTGGTCCTGGCGCCCCTCTTCGAGATGGCTCTCGATCATCACGCCGACAATGCGCTTGTCGCCGCCCGCCAGTTGCTCGCCGATATCGCGCGCCACATCGATCTGGCGCTGATGCGCCTTGTTCGAGTTCGCGTGCGAGCAGTCGATCATGACCTGCTCGCGCAGCCCCGCCTTCGCGAGCGCCGCGCAGCACGCCGCCACGGAAGCCGCGTCGTAGTTCGGCCCGCTCTTGCCGCCGCGCAGGATCACGTGGCAGTCGTCGTTGCCGCGCGTTTCGAAGATTGCGGCCATGCCCATCTTCGTCATGCCCATGAACGCGTGGCTCGCGCGCGCCGCGACGATGGCGTCGGCGGCGACCTGCACACCGCCGTCGGTGCCGTTCTTGAAGCCGATCGGGCACGAGAGGCCCGAGGCGAGCTGCCGGTGGCTCTGGCTTTCGGTCGTGCGCGCGCCGATCGCGCCCCACGCCACGAGGTCGGCAATGAATTGCGGGCTCAGCAGATCGAGGAATTCCGTGGCCGTGGGCAGACCGAGCGCGTTGATGTCGAGCAGCAACTGGCGCGCGGCGCGCAGGCCCTCGTTGATGCGGAAGCTGCCGTCCAGACGCGGGTCGTTGATATAGCCCTTCCAGCCCACCGTGGTGCGCGGCTTCTCGAAGTACACGCGCATGACGATCAGCAGGTCGTCCTCGAGCGTATCGGCCTTCGCCTTGAGCAGCTTCGCGTATTCGATCGCCTGGTCGTGGTCGTGGATCGAGCACGGGCCCACCACCACCACGAGCCGGTCGTCGCGCTGCGCGAGCACTTCCGCGATCTCGCGGCGGCTCGTTTCGACGAGCGTTTGCGTCTCCTGAGGCACCGGCAGCTCGTCGAGCAGCAGCGCGGGCGAGATGAGCGGGCGCACGGCGCCGATGCGCGTGTCGTCGATGCGGGTCGTGTCCTGGGTGGCGTCGGCCACGCCGACTTCCTGGTCGTGCTGCGGATTGTCGATACGGCTCAAGATGTTCTCCGACTGCGCTTTTGACGCGCGCATCATGCATGTGTGGTGGACGAATGCGCGATTATCGCATCCGGCGCGCCGCCGGCATCCCGAAACAGCATGACACGTCGTCCTGAAACGAAACGAGGCGGCCCGAAGACCGCCTCGCACGAGGAACCCCAACGAACACCGCAACGCTCAGCGCGCCGCGTCCCCCATCGGATACCCCTTGCCCGCGAGGCGCCGCGCGATGCGCACGAGCGCGAACCACTGCTGCGCGAGCAGCCCTTCGCCATAGTTCGCGCCCCGGCCGTACGGCGCGGGCAACTGGTCGCGAATGCCGGTCGGCTCATGCTGCTTGTTCCACGACGCCGTGCGGAACATCACGTCCCACCACGGAAACAGCACGCCGAAGTTGCAGCCGTAGCGCGTGCCCTCGTGGCCATAGCCGATCGCATGATGGCGGCGATGAAACGCCGGGCTCACGACGATGCGCTCGAGCAGCCAGCCGAAGTCGATTCGCGCGTTCACGTGCTGCACGCTCTGCATGAAGTTGCTCACGGCCACGAGCACGACGAACTGCGCGGGCGGCACGCCGATAAGGAGCGAGATGCCCGCAAAGAACGCGGCCTGCACGATATCGTCGAGGAAGTGATTGCGATCGTCGCACCACAGCGACATCTGCTGCTGGCTGTGATGCACGGCGTGCAGTTCCCACCACACGCCGAAGCGGTGCTGCCACCGGTGATACCAGTAGCCCGCGAAATCGAGCACGACGAGATAGATGAGGAACGACACGATCGGCTTGTCGGTCACGCCGGGCCAGAGGCTATCTACTTCGATGTTCGGTATGTTGTGGATCGCCATCAGGCTCTGCCAGTGATTGAACACGGGCGTGAGCAGAAAGAAGAACGCGATGTTCAGAATGCCGAGTTTCGCGATCCACGTGTACCAGACGTCGGCGCGCAGCGCCCGGCGATCGCCCCAGTCTTCCGCGGGCCGCAGCGCTTCGAGCGGGCGCAGCAGCACATACGAGGCGCAGATCTGCAGCACGCCGACGATCACCCAGTAGAGCGCGTCATAGGTGTCCTCGTCGTAGCCCATCAGGCCGACCTTGTAGAAGACCGGCTGCACCACGTCCACGTAGACGAGCGTCTGCAGCCACGAAACGAGGTTGTCGGCCTGCGAAATCAGCGTATCGAGCATCGAGACTCCTCAGTCAGTCCGGGTTCGGCGCGTACACCGGCGCGCTGTTCGCGAAGTAGATGCCGTGCGGCGAGCGGCCCACCGCGATCGTGTCGATCAGCTTGCGCGTGTTCAGGTCGATGATGCCCACGTGCTTCGCGAAACGGAACGTCACCCATAGGTAACGCTTGTCCGCCGAAAGTTCCATGTCGTCGGGACCGGGGCGCAGGCCCGTGATGTCGGCGACTTTCGTGAGCGTCGTGTAGTCGAGAATGCTGATCGTGCTCTCGACGCGATTCGACACGGCAATATGTTTGCCATCGTCCAGATTGCGGAAGTTATGCGCGCCGCGGCCGGTCTGGATCTTTTTCACGACCGTGCGGTTGTGCCAGTCCACGACGGCCACGTTGTCCTCACCCGTCATGCCCACGAGCAGGTACTTGTCGCCCGGCGTCATCCACAGACCCGCGGGCGTGTTGCCCACCTGCAGCTTCCAGAGCACCGTTTGCGTCGGCAGGTCGATGGCGGCCACTTCGCCCGTGTCCTGCAGCGTAACGAATGCCGTTTTGTTGTCGGAGGCGAACGTGATGTGGCTCGGCGTTTTCCCGAGCGGAATGCGCTTGGCGATCGTGAGGTTCTTGCCGTCGTAGTGATAGACGTCCACGCGGTCGAGTCGCAGGCCCGCGGTCACGAACCATTTACGGTCGGGCGAAAAGCCGAGCTGGTACGGGTCTTCGATTCCTTCCAGGCGGCTTTGCACCTGACCCGTATGCGGATCGAGGAACAGCAGGTCGTTCGACACCGAATCGGCGACGATGAGCGACTTGCCGTCGGGTGTGATCATCAGGTGGTGCGGTTCCTTGCCCGTGGGCTCGGTGCCGACCACGGTGCGGCTTGCCTGGTCGATGAGCGAGAGCTTCGCCTCGCCCGAGTCGAGCACGATGACCTTGTCGTCGGCGTGGGCGAGCGCGCCCCATGCGAGGCCGCTTATCAGCAGCGCAGTCGCGAACGGTTTCTTCATACGGACCGGTGTAAACGAAAAGATCGGGAATTCAGGCATTTCGTAAGGGAAAGAGAGCAGCGAAGGCGCGGCGCGCCGGTTTGTGCTGAGATAGCGCCAAGGCAAGCGTGCGGATTGCCTGCTTAACGCGTGAGGGCCCGATTCCGATGACGCACTTTCAACGTATTCACACATGCTCGATGCGTGCCACAGAGCGATGGGCTGCGGCTTCTGACCCCGGCCCGCGCGAGAAGTTGCATGGATCATCGCGCCCGCGATGACGAGGTGCAGCGCGCCCCCGACGGCCTCACACGCAACACGGCCGCCGCGGTACGCGAAGCGCTCGAAGGACGCCGCCGCGGCGTCGCCCTTCTGCTGCCGCTTGCGGGTCCGGCCGTGGTCATCTCGGTGGCGTATATCGACCCCGGCAATATCGCGACCAACATCCAGGCCGGTGCGCGCTACGGCTACGCGCTACTCTGGGTCGTGCTGCTCGCCAACGTCATCGCCATGCTGTTTCAGGGGCTTTCCGCGAAGCTCGGCATCGCCACGGGACGCAATCTCGCCGAGCTGTGCCGCGACAGCCTGCCCGCGCCGCTCGTGTGGCTCATGTGGGGCGTGAGCGAGATCGCGGCCATGGCCACCGATCTCGCCGAATTCCTCGGCGGCGCGATCGGCCTTGCGCTGCTCTTTCGTCTGCCGCTGCTCGCGGGCATGGCAGTCACGGCCGTCGTGACCTATGCGCTGCTGTTTCTCCAGCGCGCGGGCTTCCGGCCGCTCGAATTGCTGATCGGCGCGCTCGTGGGCGTGATCGGCATTTGCTATGTTCTGGAGCTTTTCATTACGCCGATCGAGTGGCAGACCCTGCTGCGCCACCTCGCCACGCCACGCCTGCCCGACGCGCAAGCCGTGACGATCGCGGTGGGCATCATCGGCGCCACGGTCATGCCGCATGCGCTCTTTCTGCACTCGGGGCTCACCCAGGCGCGTGTGCTTGCGCGCAACGACGCCGAGCGCAAGCGCCTCGTGAAGTTTTCTAACGTCGAGGTCGTGGTCGCGCTTTCGGTGGCCGGGCTCATCAACATGGCGATGGTGGTGATGGCCTCCGGCGCGTTCCACCAGGGCTACGCGGATGTCGCCGAAATCGAGACCGCCTACCGCACGCTCGCGCCGCTGCTGGGCGCGGCGGCCGCCAGCATCTTCCTCGTTTCGCTGATCGCCTCGGGCATTTCGAGCTCGGTGGTCGGCACGCTCGCGGGGCAGATGATCATGCAAGGCTTCGTGAACTTTCGCATTCCGCTGTGGCTGCGCCGCGCGGTGACGATGGTGCCGAGTTTCATCGTGGTGGCGCTGGGCGTGAACGCCACCGACGCGCTCGTCATGAGCCAGGTCGTGCTGAGCCTCGCCTTGCCGTTCCCGATGGCCGCGCTCGTCTGGTTCACGGGTCGCGGCGACGTGATGGGGTCCCATCGCAACCGCGCGCTCACGGCTGCGGCAGCCGTGGCGGGCGCGGCCGCGGTGCTCTCGCTCAATGTCGTGCTGGTGCTCACGACCTTCGGCGTGGCGGTGCCGGGGCTCGGGTAAGGATCGGCTCGCTGCCAGGCGATGGATGCATGAACGGCCGGTCGGTTTATCGACGACAGGCGTCTCGCGCGACGGCTCGTTCGCGCCATGCGTGCAAACTCGCGCGAAACCATGCACCATTAGCGTTTTCGCCGCACCCCGCTCTTGCGCCGGGTGCGGGTTCTGTAACCGCGCGCTAGCGGTCGTGCTCAACAACGTTGCCCGAGCGCGCGTCACCTCCGACCTGCCATGACGAATCAGCCTGCCCAAGCCTTGCCCGAACAGCCCGTCGACATGATCATTTTCGGCGGCGGAGGCGACCTGGCCGCGCGCAAACTGCTGCCCGCGCTCTACATGGCGCACCTGCACGGCAACCTGCCGCCGGAAACGCGCATCATCGCCGTGGGCCGCAAGAACTGGACGATCGACGACTATCGCAAGTTCATGGAAGAGCAGTCGCGTCCGTTCATCGACGCGAAAGCGTTCGATGCGCAAGCGTGGGACCGCTATCTGAACCTGTTCCAGTACGTGATCATCGACGTGAACGACCCCGTCAATTACGCGAACCTGAAGGCGGCGTCGCGCGAGCATGCCCTGCGCGTGTTCTATCTCTCGACTTCGCCGGAACTGTTCACGACGATTTGCGACAACCTCACGGCGGGCGGCCTGATCGACGGCAGCTCGCGTGTGGTGCTCGAAAAGCCGCTCGGCCACGATCTCGCCTCGGCGCAGGAGATCAACGAGTCGGTGGGCCGGCACTTCTCCGAATCGCAGATCTACCGGATCGACCACTATCTGGGCAAGGAAACGGTGCAGAACCTGATGGTGCTGCGCTTCGGCAACCCGATCTTCGGGCCGCTATGGCAAGCGCCGTATATCCGCAGCGTGCAGATCACGGTGGCGGAAACGGTGGGCGTGGGCAGCCGCGCGGGCTTCTACGATCACACCGGCGCGCTGCGCGACATGGTGCAGAACCACCTGCTGCAACTGCTGTGCATCGTGGCGATGGAACCGCCCGTCTCGCTCGACCCGGACGCCGTGCGCGACGAGAAGCTCAAGGTGCTGCGCTCGTTGCGCCCCATGTCGCTCGCCGATATCGCACGCGACACCGTGCGCGGCCAGTACGCGGCAGGCGCCGTGGACGGCCAGCCGGTGAAGGGTTATCTGCAGGAAGACAACGTGCCGGCCGACAGCAAGGCGGAAACGTTCGTCGCCCTGCGCGCGCACATCAACAACTGGCGCTGGGCCAACGTGCCGTTTTTCCTGCGCACGGGCAAGCGCATGCAGAAGCGCCAGTCGGAAATCGTGATCGAATTCGCGGACCTGCCGTTCTCGATCTTCCCGAGCGGCCCGCGCAATTACGGCAACCGTCTCGTGATCCAGCTTCAGCCGGAAGAGTCGATCCAGCTGCAGATGCTCGCGAAAGAGCCGGGCAGCGGCATGAACATGCTGCCTGTGAGCCTGAATCTCGACCTGCAGCAGGCCATCCCCGAGCGCCGCGCAGAAGCCTACGAGCGCCTGCTGATCGACGTGATTCGCGGCCGCCTCACGCACTTCATGCGTCGCGACGAACTGGAAGCCGCATGGACGTGGGTCGAGCCGATTCTCGACGGCTGGAAGGAGCTGAACGACCGCCCGCGCACTTACACGGCGGGCACGTTCGGGCCGGCGGCATCGTCGGCGCTGCTCGCGCGCGAGAACATGTCGTGGGCCGAAGAGATGTAATGTGAAGGACCGCGAGCGCCGCGCATCATGCGGGGCGCTCGCAGCACGGCTTTACCGGTCGCCCGAATCCGGACGAAAAAGATCGAAGCCGGCGAATACGATCACACCGCTGAGCGCCATCAACGGCACCGAATGGCGGCCGAGAAAAAGAACCGCGGCCGCAAGCCAGGTTGAAATACAGAAAGCGCCAATGCGCCGCATGATGCCACTCCCTACTCTTTAATGCCCTTTTGAATGAAGCGTGGCGGCGCATGACGCGTGCCGCACGTTTGCAGCCCGACATCAGCCCAACGTGGCCCGCGCCGTGCGCAGACGCGACACCGTATCCACGAACGCCCCCCCGCCGAGCGTGCGCTTCAGGCGGCTCGCGACCGTCGCGCTCGCCGCATTGAGCGCTTCGCGAATCGCGATGGCCTGGGCCGTGGGCACGATCGCCACTTCGCGGCCGTCGCCATCCGTGCGCTGGCGCTCAACGTAGCCGCGCGCCTCCAGGCCGTCGAGCACGCGCGTGGCCGTGGGGCGCGCGATGGAGAGCAGATCGGCCAGTTCGCGCTGCGGCAAACCGGGACGCTCCAGCACGGCGCGCAGCATGAAACCCTGCGGCGGCGTGAGCTCGAAGCACTCGAAGGCTTGCGCCCATTCGCGCTCGAGGCGCCGCGCGAGCGCCGTGGTGTTGAAGTAAAGGCAATGATCGAACATACACACAGGATAACCCAATATAGTTAGCTATGCAACGATCTACTCCGAACGCATGTGCCGGGCCTTCTGACAAATCAAAGCGCGCAGCAGCAGAAAATAGAACGATCGGACGAATTTAGACGGCATCGGCTATGATGCAAAGACGCCGCAATCGTCTGGCCGGGCATGGCCGCCGTACACAACACTCACGGAGACATCGATGCAAATGCGCTGTTACTGCGTTATCCATCACGGCAAGCCGCTCGAACTGGTCGAGCGCGACGTGCCCGAACCCAAGGGCACCGAGGTATTGCTGCGTGTGAAGGCCGCGGGCCTGTGCCACTCCGATCTGCACATCTGGGAGGGCTATTACGACCTGGGCGGCGGCAAGAAGCTCTCGCTCGCCGACCGCGGCATCAAGCTGCCGCTCACGCCGAGCCATGAAATCTGCGGCGAGGTTGCGGCGCTCGGCCCCGACGCGCAAGGCGCACCGGAAGCGCTCGCGGCGGGCACGTCGGTAGTGGTGCATCCGTGGATCGGCTGCGGCGCATGCGCGGCCTGCGAGCGCGGCGAAGAGAACATCTGCGCGAAGCCGCAATCGCTTGGCGTGCTGCGCGACGGCGGCTTTGCCGATTACGTGATCGTGCCGCATCCGCGCTATCTCGTGGATCTCGCCGGCCTCGATCCCGTCAAGGCCGCGCCGCTCGCCTGTGCGGGTGTGACGACGTATTCGGCGGTGAAGAAGTTCGGCGCGCGCATCCATGAAGGCCCCGTGGTCGTGATCGGCGCGGGCGGCCTCGGCATGATGGCGCTCGAAGTGCTCAAGGCGATGGGCGCACAGGGCGCGATCGTCGTGGACGTGGACCCCGCGAAGCGCGAAGCCGCGCTTGCGGCGGGCGCGCTCGCGGCAATCGATGCGCGCGCGGACGACGCCGTACAGCAAATTATCGCGGCAACGGGCGGCGGCGCACGCGCGGTGCTCGACCTCGTCGGCGCGACGCCCACCGTCAAGCTCGCGCTCGACTCCTGCGCGCGCGGCGGCCACGTGGTGATCGTCGGGCTGATGGGCGGCGACGTCACGCTCTCGCTGCCCGTCATCCCGATGCGGCCGCTGAGGATCGAGGGCAGCTACGTGGGCACGCTGCCCGAGTTGCGCGAACTCGTGACGCTGATGCGCGAAGGCAAGATGCAGCCCTCGCCCGTCTCCACGCGGCCGCTCACGGAAATCAACGCGGCGTTCGAAGCGCTCGTGCAGGGCAAGGTGGTCGGGCGGCAAATACTGGTGCCCTGATGCATTTCATCGCGCGCGGCCTGGTTCGGCGCGCGCGATAGCAAATCGTTCGGAATTCGAATCAACCGGGGAGATCGGCCCACGGCGTCGATCCCCCTTCTGCGCGCGCAAGCGCCCCGAACGCTCCCTTACGGCTTACCCCTGCGCTCGCTCCATTTTGCAAGGCACCTGCAAGCTTTTGCGGGCCAGGTGCGCTTATCGCCCGAATAAGCGCACCGGATGCGCTCAATTCGCGCCGTTGACTGAGCACGAGCTGTCGTAATCTCGACACTGCCGCATTGTCCGTGTCGCCCACGCGTCGCGCCCCGTCTCTTACGATTTTCACTGTGACCATGTCGACGCCCCTCGCGCCCGCCCCCGACGACATCCTGCTCGAAGCCAATGCGCATTGCGAAGCGCACCGCTTCGCCGACGCACTCGCGTTGCTCGAACCGCATGTCGGCGGCCAACCCGATGCAATGGACGACGCCGCGCTCGCGCCGGCGCTCCATCTCGCGGCCCTGAGCGCCATGGGTACGGGCGACGCGGCGCGCGCCCAGGCGTTGTGGCAGCGCTGCCTCGCGGCAAAACCCGACTTCGCGCAGGCGTACAGCGGCCTCGCCGCACTCTTTGCGGCGCTCGGCGTCCTCGATCGGGCCCAGGCGCTCTATGAACGGCTGCTGAGCCTCACGCCCGCCGACGCCGACGCACGCAGCAACCTGGGCGTCGTCCTGCAGCGCCAGGCGCGCCACGCCGAAGCGGAAGCCGCCTTTCGCGCCGTGCTCGTGGACCGCCCAGATCACGCCGACGCCCACTACAACCTCGGCCTCCTGCTGCAGGGACAAGGCCGCCACGCAGAAGCCGAAAGCGCGTTTCGCGGCGCCGTCGCTGCGAATGCGCGTCATGCGAAGGCATACAACGCGCTGGGCACACTGCTGCGGGACAAGGCGCGCGGCGACGAAGCCGCCGAAGCTTTTCGCCAGGCCCTGCTGATCCACCCGCAGTATCCGGAGGCGCTCAACAATCTCGCCACGCTGCTCAAGGCGTCCGGCAAGCTCGCCGAAGCGGAACTCGCAGTGCGCCTCGCGCTGCAGATTCGCCCCAATTTCGTCGATGCGCTGAACAACCTGGGTTGCGTGCTCACCGACCTCGAGCGCGTACCCGAGGCGGAGACGGCTTTTCGCCAGACGCTCGCACTCGCGCCGAATCACGCCGAAGCGCAGTACAACCTCGGCGTCGCGCTGCATACGCTCGAACGGATGCCCGAGGCCGAAGCGGCGTATCGCGAGACGCTGCGCCGCCTGCCGGGCCGCGTCGAGGCGTATAACAATCTCGCCTGTGTGCTGATGGCGCTCGGGCGCCGCGCCGAAGCGCTCGAGGTGCTCCACGAAGCCATCGCCGTGCGTCCCGATTTCGCCGAGGCGCACTTCAATATCGCGAGCCTGCACAAGGAATACGGCCGGCTCGACGAAGCCGAGGCCGGCTACCGCCGCGCGCTCGACGCGAACCCGGAATACGGCGACGCGAAGTTCCGCCTCGCCACGCTACTCATCAGCATGGGCCGCTTCGAAGAAGGCTTCTCGCGCTACGAATGCCGCTACACCATGCCCGGCTTCGTGCATCACGCGACGCAACGTCTGCTCCAGTGTCCCGGCTGGCAGGGCGAGCCGCTCGCCGGCAAATCGCTGCTGCTATGGCAGGAGGACGGCCTCGGCGACATGCTGCAATTCGGGCGCTACGCGCGCCTGCTCAAGGAACAGGGCGCGACGCACGTCGCGTTCGCCTGCCAGCCGCCCCTGCAGCGGCTCTTTCGCAGCGTGGACGGCATCGACGCCGTGCTCGGCCATGAAGCCGGCGCAGCGGCAGCCGGCCAGTTCGACTACTGGGTGAGCCCGATCAGCGTGCCCCATCGCCTGGGCACGACGCTGGAGACCATCCCCGCGCCGCTCATCTATACGCCCGAGCCCGCGCTCGTCGATCACTGGGGGGCGCGCCTCGCCACGCTCGCGCCGGGCCCGCGCATCGGCATCATCTGGAAGGGCAATCCGAAGCATTTCAACGACGCGCACCGCTCGCTGCCCTCGCTGGCCGCGCTCGCCCCGCTCTGGAACCTGCCGGGCGTGCAGTTCGTGAGCCTGCAAAAAGGTCAGGGAGAAGACGAGGCGCAGAATCCGCCCGCGAGCCTGCCGCTGCTCCACCTCGGCACCGACGTGCGCGATTTCGTCGATACCGCGGCGATCATCGCGCAGCTCGATCTCGTGATTTGCGTGGATACGTCCACGGCGCATCTGACGGCGTCGCTCGGCAAACCGTGCTGGGTGCTGCTGCCGCAGTACGACCTCGACTGGCGCTGGATGCACGAGCGCGAAGACTCGCCGTGGTATCCGGGCACGATGCGCCTGTTCCGCCAGCGTATGAACGAGGCGTGGAGCGCCGTCGTGGAGCGCGTGCGCGCGGCGTGCGCGGAGCGCTTCGGCGTTTGAAAATTCGCGGGATTTCGGGGGATGAGGGAGGCGCTCGCGCGCCTCAATCCCAGATGTTGCGGAACGCCACGGCGGCGATCACCGGCACGCACATGACGAGCGGAATGGCGAAGTACGGAATCTCCAGATCGACGACCCATTTGTAGACGATCCAGCCGATACCCAGCGCGAGCGTAAGCACGCCCACGAGCGCAGTGAGGGTGTTCAGCAGCCACGTGGGCGGCTGCTTGCGCGCAGGTTTATTCTCGGGTGACGGGTTCATGGCGGCGGTGGCGGAAAACGAAAGCGTCTCGATCCGGAGTGCGGATGGTGGGTATTTTACTCTCAGAGATGCCAGGCGATTGACCCGCGCCACAATAGGCATTTGCATGGACAGCGCCGCTCGAACCTGAGCAGATCACAGCGCTCGACGCTCCGCTCACCAACATCGCACTCCGACGGCATTACGGTTAGCCTCGGGCCGTCATGCCCCGGCGCTTTGTCCAGTAGTAGCGCCAGAATTTGACGATCGTCGCATATAGAAAAACCGTAACGACGAGTTCTGCAATTAGCATCACTGGAATGTAGAGATCGTCCGGATCCCGGATACCCATGCGGTTTGAAACAGATAGCCACATGGAAAGCTGGCTCTCAGGCATCCGCAGCGGATACGTATGGACGTAGCGAACGGAAAGCAAAAACAATCCGACGAACAATGTCGCTTTAGCGAGCCTACGGGCAAGTGTCGCCATATGCTATTACCTCGATGGTTCCATACGCGCGAAGTCCCGAGTCACGAGCCGAGACGGCAGGCGTGTGCAACAGAGCCTGCCGGATCCTCGCGAAATCGGCATAACTCGGCAAGGTGATGCAGCCTAACGAGATACCGCGGCCTCCAGCCGGATGCAAGCGGAAGTGTCCGCGCTCTACGCCTTTAACCCACGTGAAATCGTCAATCTTTCCGTCGTCGCGGTAGAGCGCGAACCACTCCGAATGATGGGAAGGGATACCAGTGACGGTATTCCACGCGTCTTTCGTCCAGGTCCAGGCCTGCGACCCGATACCACCTTTAGGTCGGTCCACTATCCAGTATCGACCGGAAGGGATCGGACCGTTGTCCGGAATTGCTGTACACCCTCCCTGGTTGCGATATATACCGTTACCCGAGAACGCACTAAACGTTCCGACTCCGCAAATCGCCAAAGGTGAGAAAGGCGCGTTGTTCACGAAGAATTTTCCTTGCAGGGCCATTTGACGCTTCTCCCAATAATCAGCGCTCAGTCCATGCGTCGGTGTGTTTTATGTTTCCATCCGTGTAGTGCCACGTGATGCGATCGTACATCATGGAAACACATTCAACGTGATTCAGCGCCGATGCTTGTGCCAGCTTGATATTAACCATACCGGGATTGACACCAGTGATTTTCACACCCTCCAGGAGCATGATGAAATACACCTCTTCCTTTCCGGCGTCATTGATGCGATACCACTTTATTTCCGCTGATTTCAGCGTTTGCCCTCTTGATACTGCTTTATAAAGATAAGGGCTCGAGGCATCAAATTCCTTCTCTATCACCATCGGCGCATGCGTGCGCGCACCGGTAACTTTTCCGGCGATGCTGTCCACGGGAAGGTTGACTCCGTGACTGAAGCTGATGATTTCGATACTCCCTTCACGACTTTCGACCGTCGACGAGCCCCTGATATCGGCGCCACCATCATCTTTAAGCCATAAATGAGCAGGAATTGGCATATCGAAATACTCCCTCGAAAAGCGAATGAGCCTCGCGCCACAACGGGGCCATTTGAACAGCCATGCGCGATTAGAACGATGAACCCACACTTCTACCCGAGGGATCTCTCCTGCGCAATGAAGGTGCAATGGGAATTGGGTAAATAGTGCCTTAGCCCGATACAGGTCAAGAAAAAGCCTTTCGAGAGAGGCTTAATCGAGAGGAAGGGCCGCCGCTCCCGCGGTCTTTACCTCCCAGGTAATCGATTCCCTGCCCGGCGCGCCCTATTCTCGCAAGCGTGGCCCCACCCTTTCACGCTCACGAGACCTGCCATGACCGCCTACGCCATTGCCCATCTGCGCGACGTCGAACCTTGCCCCGCCATCGTCGAATATCTGGAGAAGATCGACGCCACGCTCGCCCCTTTCGGCGGCCGCTTCATCATTCACGGAGGACGCGTGGAGCGGCTCGAGGGCAAGTTTTCCGGCGACCTCATCATGATCGAATTCGCGAACCGCGAGATCGCGCGCGCGTGGTATCGCTCGAGCGCCTATCAGGCGATCCTGCCGCTGCGCGCGGAGCACTCGCGCGGCGAAGTGTTCCTGATCGATCAAGTCGAGATGCCGCATCGCGCGACCGACGTGCTGCGTCCCGCTCACGAAACCGGCTCTGCAAAGTGAAAGGATTTCGTTAACTGGCGATCGGCAGCGATTGGTTATCGCACGGCACGTTTGCAAAGAAAATTCATCGTGTGCAAACGTTTTCGTGCATTTCACAATTCTTTCTTCATCGACGGCGAAACTGTGCGCGACCCATCCCCACAGAACGGATGCGCACATGAGAATACGCCTTCCCAACCGCGTGTCGACGACCCTGTCGACCGCGGCGATCGTTGTACTCGCAACCATCATGCTCGATGCATGCGGCCCGGGCGACGGCTCGTCGGCAGCTTCGTCGACGGCTGATCCATCGGAAAGTCAGAGCGCCGCAACGCAATCGCCATTGGCGAATAGTGCGCGCATATCGCCGCTGCCGACCGACACGAACACGGCGGCGAATGCGTCGGCGAACGCCTCGACCGACACTTCGGCGAACCCGAGCGCCATACCCGCTTACGGCGCGAACGCGGCCACCGCCACGAACAACGCGAGCGACCCCGTGCAAGGCGCACAGGCCAGCCTCGCCGCCGACAGCGACCAGGTCACGCCGGTCTTGAGCTACGCGCCGGGAGACAGCGCGCAGACCCAGGCCAGCAACGGCAACGATTCCAGCAGTCCCGCAACATCCAGCCATTGAAGCATTGCACCTGCGTGCCCTTGTGCGAGTACGCCGTCGGGCACGACACTCCAACCCCAAGCAGAAAGGTGAGCAACAATGACGTCAAACAGCCGTCGCCGTTTCCTGCAGACCGTCGCGCAATCGGGCGCCGCCGCCGCAGCGATGACCGTTCTTCCCGAATCGATCCGCAATGCGCTGGCCATTCCGGCCAATTCGCGCACGGGCACGATCCGCGATGTCGAGCACATCGTCGTGTTCATGCAGGAGAACCGTTCGTTCGACCACTACTTCGGCCATATGCGCGGCGTACGCGGCTATAACGACCGCCTGCCCATTGCGCTGCCGGGCGGCCTGCCGGTGTGGTACCAGCCGTCGAAAGAAGACGCCACGAAGCCCGTGCTGCCGTTCCACCTCGACACGTTCAAGACGAGCGCGCAATGCGTGGGCGACCTCGACCACTCGTGGTACCCGACGCAGTACGCAATCAACAACGGTCTGTACAACCAGTGGCCGCAGTACAAGACCGACATGACGATGGGTTATTACCTTCGCGCGGACATTCCGTTCCACTACGCGCTGGCCGACGCCTTCACGGTGTGCGACAACTACTTCTGCTCGCTGCCTGGCCCGACGCACCCGAACCGCTCGTATCTCATGACCGGCATGGTCGATCCGACCGGCACGATGGGCGGCCCGCTACTCGACAACAACGACTTCGTGGACGGCGACGTGCCGCCCACGTACCAATTGCTTTCGTGGACGACCTACCCCGAGCGCCTGCAGGCCGCCGGCATCTCCTGGCAGATCTACCAGCAGGGCACGAACGGCAGCGACCCGCTGAACGGCAACTACGGCACGAACATCCTGCAGAATTTCGCGAACTTCATCAACGCGCAACCCGGCTCGGCGCTTTACCAGCGCGCGCAAACGGTGCGCACCATCGCCGACCTGAAAAACGACGTACTCCAGAACAATTTGCCGCAAGTCTCATGGCTGCTGCCCCCCGCGGCCTTTTCGGAGCATCCGAAGTACACCCCGGCCTATGGCGCCGAATACACTTCGCAGATCATCGAAGCGCTGACTTCGAATCCCGATGTGTGGAGCAAGACCGTGCTCTTCATCATGTATGACGAGAACGACGGCTTCTTCGATCACATCGTGCCGCCGCAGCCGCCCACGACGTCCGCGCAGGGCAAGTCGACGGTGAGCGTGGACGGCGAGATCCACAACGTGGTCAACCCGCTGCGCGGCGGCAAGTACACTGCCGACGGCCTGCCCTATGGTCTCGGACCGCGCGTGCCGATGACGGTCGTCTCGCCGTGGACCAAGGGCGGCTTCGTCTGCTCGCAGGTATTCGACCACACGTCGGTGATCCGCTTCATCGAGGCGCGTTTCGGTGTGCAGGAGCCCAACATCACGGCGTGGCGCCGCGCGGTGTGCGGCGACCTCGCCACGTGCTTCGACTTCCGCACGCCCGACGCCACGATGCCCGCGCTGCCCGACACGAGCAACTACATGGCGCTCGCCGACAAGCAGTGCTCGGCCAACTCGGCGCCCACGGTGCCGGCCACGCCGCTGCCGATCGACGCGCAGGAGCCCGGCGTGCGCTACGCGCGTGCGCTGCCCTACGAGCTTCATGTGAACGGGAAGGCCGAAGCGCAGAACAACACGCTGTCGATCACGTTCGCGAACAAGGGCCGCCAGGGCGCGCACTTCTACGTGTACGGCACGAACCGCAGTGACGGCCCGTGGCGCTATACGGTCGAAGCGGGCAAGTCGCTCGACGACACGTGGGACCTCACCGTGACGAACGGCGTCTATGCGTTCGAGGTGCATGGCCCGAACGGCTTCTTGCGCCGCTTTGCGGGTACGGCCGCGCAATCGGGTCCGGGCAAGTCGGGCCGCGCACCGGCGCCTGCCGTGACGGCGCACTACGACGTGGCCAACGGCAACCTCTTCCTCAGGTTCTCGAACGCGGGCAGCAGCGTCGCGCACCTGAACGTGACCGACAACGCCTATGGCGCGCACGAGCGCAACGTCGTCGTGCCGGCCGGCGCGCAAATCGACGAAGTCTGGGTTCTTGCCTCGAGCCATCACTGGTACGACCTCACGGTCACGAGCCGCGACGACGCGACGTTTGCCTGGCGCTTCGCCGGACACATCGAGAACGGCCGGCCGAGCATCAGCGATCCGGCGGCCGTTGCGCCGGTCACGAAGCTGAGCTGAAGCCCAGCACAGAACGAAGGTCTGACGATTGCTTTTCTGTTTCTCTGGTTGCGGCGCCTTCAGGCGCCGTTTTTTTTGCCCTCGCGCAGCGGATGCACTCCGTCTCAAAGTGTGGGTAAAAGGGGCCAACGCACCCTTCACAATGGCACGCCCTGCAGCCTCGGCGAAGCAGTGGCACAATGGGCGCTCCGCATTTTCCGGCGCCCGCCGCGCGCAATGCCGTGCGCGCAGGCGGGCGCCTGTCGTTGAACCGTTGACAAGGATCGTCCCATCATGAGTTCCAGCGTGAAGCCCTATCCCGACACCCAGATCTACATCGACGGCGCATGGCGCGCCGGCGCGAAGACGATTGCCGTGATCGACCCCGCGACCGAAGCGGAAATCGGCCGCCTGAGCCTCGCAAGCGAACAGGATCTTTCGGATGCGGCCAGCGCGGCCGAGCGCGCCTTCCGCGAATGGCGCAAGGTCTCGCCGCTCGAGCGCAGCAAGCTCATGCGCCGCGCCGCGCAATTGCTGCGCGATCGCGCAGACGACATCGCCGCGATCATGACGCGCGAGCAGGGCAAGCCGTTTGGCGAAGCGAAGCTCGAAACGCTCGCAGGCGGCGACACGATCGACTGGTTCGCCGAAGAAGGCCGCCGCACCTATGGCCGCGTGATTCCCTCGCGTACTGACGCCGTTCGCCAGATCGTCACGCGCGAGCCGGTGGGTCCGGTCGCCGCGTTCACGCCCTGGAACTTCCCGCTCAATCAGGCCGTGCGCAAGGTGTCGGCCGCGCTCGCCTCGGGCTGTACCGTCGTGCTCAAGGGACCGGAAGAAACGCCGGCCAGCTGCGCCGAACTCGTGAAGGTGTTCACCGACGCGGGCCTGCCCGCAGGCGTGCTGAACCTCGTGTTCGGCGTGCCCGCGGAAGTGTCGTCGTACCTGATCGCGCATCCGGCGATCCGCAAGATCTCGTTCACGGGCTCGACGCCGGTGGGCAAGCTGCTCGCCTCGAAGGCCGGCGAGCATATGAAGCGCGCCACGATGGAGCTGGGCGGCCACGCCCCCGCCATCGTGTTCGCCGACGCCGACGTGCCGCGCGCCGCCAAGCTGCTCGCGAGCGCCAAGTTCCGCAACGCGGGCCAGGTGTGCATCTCGCCCACGCGCTTCATGGTGGAGGACGCCGCGTACGACGAGTTCGTCGAGCATTTCGTCGCGACGACGCGCGCGATCAAGGTGGGCAACGGTCTCGAAGACGGCGTGCAAATGGGCCCGCTCGCGAACGACCGCCGCCTCGCCGCCATGGAGCGCCTCGTCGCCGACGCGCGCGAACAGGGCGCGAAGGTGCTGACGGGCGGCGAACGCGTGGGCCGCGAAGGCTACTTCTTCGCGCCGACCGTGCTCACCGACGTGCCGCTTTCCGCGCGCATCATGAACGAAGAGCCGTTCGGCCCGATCGCGCCGATCTCGCGTTTCTCGAGCTACAAGGATGCGATCGTCGAAGCGAACCGGCTGCCGTATGGCCTCGCCGCGTATGCCTACACGCGTTCGAGCGCGACTTCGGCCGCTCTCTCCGACGACGTGGAAACCGGCATGCTGTCGATCAACCACCACGGCCTCGCCCTGCCGGAAACGCCGTTCGGCGGCGTGAAGGATTCGGGTTACGGCTCTGAAGGCGGGAGCGAAGCGATGGAAGCCTATCTCGTCACGAAGTTCGTGACCGAGCATCGTTGATCGCTGCACGCTAAAGACGCGCGCGCTTTCCGCTTACGGTCCGGGAAGCGCACGCGGATATTGCGGCAAGCCGTCCGCGAGCTGCACCCAGGCCAGCTTTTGCGAGGTCCAGCTGTGATTGTCGGGCGGCGCGTCGTCGGGACGATCGAGCGTGCCGGTCGCGATGTCGATCTCGCCCACGAACGCCGCGTGCCGGTACGTGAGCGGCGTGCCACAATCGGCGCAGAACGCGCGCTCGACACCCGGACTCGACGCATGCGTTTTCGTTGCGCCCGCAACGAGCCGGAACGCACTCCACGGCACGCTGAGCCAGCCGACGAACGGCGCACCTGTTGCACGCCGGCAATCCGCGCAATGGCATACCGTGCTGCCGACCGGCGCAGCCGAAATCTGGTAGCGGACCTTGCCGCATGAACAGCCGCCAGTCAGCATCGCTCTCTCCTTCGCACACCACGCCTGCTCAACGCTTTCGGCACGGTAACCACGACCGCCCGGGCATGGTTGCACGAATTCGCGTCGCGCATGGAATAAACCGCGGCGACGTGTTGTTGACGCCAGTAACGACCCTCGGGCCATCGACTGGATCCATCATGCATACATTCGCACACATTTCGCTTTCGCATGCGTTGCGGCGCATGCGCACCGGAGCCCGCCCGTGAACCGCGCCTCGATCTGCGTGCCGTGCCGGCTCGCGGCCATTGCGGTGGTGGTGGGTTGCGCTGGCGCGGCATTTGCATGGACGGCCGGCTGGCTCACGCCGAAGCGCATCACCGCGCCACATATCATCAATACGTTCGAGTCGAACTACGGCATCCACACGGGCTATCGGCGCAACCACGCCAAGGGGCTTTGCGTGGAAGGCTGGTTCGAAAGCAACGGCAACGGCGCGCAGGTCTCGCGAGCAGCGGTGTTCGCGCCAGGACGCACACCCGTGATCGGACGCTTCGCCATTCCCGGCAGCAACCCCGGCGCGCCGGACGCGAGCACGCCCGTGCGCAGCATGGCGTTACTGTTCCAGCTGCAGGACGGCGAGCAGTGGCGCACCGGCATGAATTCCGTGCCCATCTTCGTCGTTCGCACCCCGAAGCAGTTCTATAGCCAGCTAGTCGCCTCGAAGCCGGACCCGGCGACGGGCAAGCCCGATCCCGCGAAGCTCGACGCCTTCTTCCAGGCGAACCCGGAAACGCTGCCGTTCCGCCAGTGGCTCAAGGCGCACCCGCCCTCCTCCAGTTTCGCGAATACGGCGTTCTACAGCGTCAACGCGTTCATCGCGACCGATGCCGCGGGCAACCAGCACGCCGTGCGCTGGCAGACCGTGCCCGAAGTGGCTTATGCACCGCAAACCGCGGCAGAAAAAGCCGATCCGAACTTCCTCGCCGGCGACTTCTCCACGCGTTTCGCCGGAGGACCGCTACGCTGGCATCTGGTGCTCACGGTCGCCGCACCGGGCGACCCCACGAACGACGCCACGCTAACATGGCCCGCGGACCGCCAGCAGATCGACGCCGGCACGCTGGTCTTGCAGCGCGCCGAGCCGCAAGCCAACGGCATGTGCCGCGACGTGAACTACGATCCGACCATCCTGCCCAACGGCCTGAAGCCTTCGGACGACCCCTTGCTCGCCGCCCGTTCGGCAGCGTATGCCGTTTCGTTCAATCGACGCACGCGTGAAGAGGCCAACCTCACGCAAACGCATGGAGACGCGCAGCCATGAAACAACCGGGCCAACACTTCAGCGCACTCCAGCGCCTGCTTCACTGGTCGATGGCAGTCCTGATCGTTACGATGCTGTTCGTCGGCGTAGGGATGGTCTCGACCGTCTCGAGGCTGCATGACACCTTGATCGCGCTCCACCGGCCGCTGGGCATCGCGCTGCTCGCGCTCGTGCTGCTGCGCCTGGCCGTGCGGCTCACGCGCGGCGTACCGCCCCTGCCGGCCGATCTGCCCGTCTGGCAGCGCCTCGGCGCGCACGCCTCGCATCTCGTCCTCTATGCGCTGATGATCGCCATGCCGCTGATCGGCTGGTCGATGCTATCCGCGGGCGGCTATCCCATCGTGATGTTCGGCGGCGTGCACCTGCCGCCCATCGTGCCGCATAACGTCACGCTCTATGCATGGCTGCGCGCCGCGCATACATGGCTTGCGATGGCGCTCTACGCGACTGTGCTGCTGCATCTGGGCGCCGCGCTCTTTCACGCGCTCATTCGCCGTGACGGCGTACTCGCCAGCATGGCACGCGGCGAGGCACGCAGCTGACGCGAGCATCGGCACGAGGATCGCGGTCACGAGGCAGGCGGTGGCGACCATCGCCGTCGCCGCCGGCACGAGCGGTTCGAAACGCGGAATCATCTCGCCGATGATGGCCGGATTCGCCACCGCCGCGCCCGCCGTTGACGATGCCGCGAGGCCCGCCGCACCGTTGCCGCCCGCAACGCCGGCCTCTCGATCTCGTTTCCGACCATGCGCTGCGGCGCGGATACGAAAGCGCACGACCTCGCCCTGCTCGAGCGCGCGGGCGCGGCGATCTCGGCGCGGCTCGGCTATCGTGAGCCGGCCGTGCACGAGCATGCGCCTGCCGAACCCGGTTAGCCCGGAGGGGCGGCTGTCGCGACCGTGGCTGCCGCAGTGGTCTGCCAGCCGAGACCGAGGCTCTTCTGCAGCGACACGAAGTCCTTGAGCAAATCGGCCTGGCCCGACACCACGTTCTGCTGCGCGGCGAATTCCGTGCGCTGCGTGTCGAGCAGGTCGACGAGGCTCGACGCCCCCGCGCGGTAGCGCTGGCGCATGAGCGTCGCCGAACGCTCGGCAGAAACCTGCACCTTCTGCAAAGTCACCAGATGCTCGCGCTGATAGCCATAGCGCGAGAGCGACGCGTTGGCGTCCTGCAACGCCGCGAGGACGGCCTTCTCGTAATGCGCTTCGGCTTCGTCGCGCGAAGCTTGCGCGCCGTGCACCGCGCCCAGCGTGCGCCCGAAGTCGAACACGTTCCACTGCAGATACGGCGCCCCAACCCAGCTGAAATTGCTCTTGCGGAACAGGTGCCCCGGCTCCGCGGCCGTAAAGCCGAGGTCGCCGAACAGCGTGAGCTTGGGCAGAAAATCCGCCACGTGCTCGCCGATCTGCGCGTTGCTCGAGGCGAGGCGGCGCTCCGCCGCGCGAATATCGGGACGCTGCGCGAGCATCGTGGTGGGATCGCTCACGGGCACGCTGGCGGGCAGCGTGGGCAGCGGCTGCGCCGTCGCCAGTTCCGCATCCAGCGCGCCGGGCGCCTTGCCGGTGAGCACGGCCAGTTGATCCAGCGATATTTCCACTTGCGCCGCGAGCGGCGTAATCGTGGAGCGCGTGTTCTCCACCTGGGTGGTGAGCCGCTCCACGTCCACCTCGGCCGCCGTACCGCCCGCGCGGCGCTGCTCGGTGAGCGTGAGCATCTCCTGCTGCAGTTGCGCCGTGCGCTGCGCGATGGTCAGGCGCTGCTGCTCGTCGCGCAGGTCGATATAGGCCTGCGCGACTTCGGCCGCGAGCGATACCTGGGTATCCGCAAGATCGGCGTCCACGGCATCGGCCTCGTCGCTCGCTGCTTCCACTGCGCGGCGCGTGCCGCCGAACAGGTCGATTTCCCACGAGGCATCGAACCCCGCCGTGTAGAACGTGATCGGGCCGCCGCCCGAAGAGCCGCCCTGACCCGAGCTGCTGCTCGACGACGTCAAGGCGCCCAGGTTGGGCTCACGCATGCGGATCGCCGCCGCGCTCGCGCCGACCTTCGGCAATTCGGCGGCGCGTTGCTGCTGCAGCTGCGCGCGCGAGGCGCGCAGACGCGCCTGCGCCGCGCGCACATCGGGATTGTGGGCAAGCGCCGCTTCGATCAGCGTGTTCAGTTGCGGGTCGTTCAGCGCAAGCCACCATTGGCTCGGTGCACGCGCGGGCGTCACGCCTTGCGCGGGCGTGCGCAGGAACGAAGCGGCGTTCGCCGCTTCCGGCGCGACGGCCGGTGCGCCGTGATAGTCGGGGCCGACGGTGCAGGCGGCCAGCGAGCAGGCGGCCGCGAACGCGCTCAGCGCGGCGTAGGAGATTCGGGAGTAACGGGTTGCCGTCATGAGTCAGTGATAATCTTCAGTGGCCGCCAGACGGCGTTTGTGCGCCAGGCTGCGGCTTCTTGAGCAGGAGCGCGAGCGGCACGCACGCCGCCAGCGCGATGCCGAGCACCCAGAATGTTTCGGAGTACGTGATGACCATCGATTGCTGCGTGATCTGCGCCGCGATCTGGCCGAGCGCCTGCATTTGCGAATGCGCCATGTCGCCCGTCTGCGTGAACCAGTTGGCCGCGCTCGCGGCCACGCGCTCCTGGCCGATGACCGAATTGGCGCTGAGCGATTCGCGCAGCACGGCGGTATAGAACGTCTCGCGCCGGTCGATGAGCGTGCCGATGATCGCAAGACCCACCGAGCCGCCCAGATTGCGCGCCATGTTGTAGAGGCCGGCCGCGTCGCCGGAATCTTCGCGCGACACCGCCGCCATCGACGCCTGGTTCAGCGGCATCATCGCGAGCATTTGCGCGACGCCGCGTACGAGCTGCGACCAGACGAAATCGTGACCGACGCTCTGCGCCGTGAGCGAAATGTCGAGCATGCAACTCAACGTGAAGAGCAGCAGCCCGGACACCACCAGGATGCGAAAGTCCACCTTGGCTAGCAAGCGCGGCAGAATCGGCATCACGAGGAAAGCGGGCAGCCCCGAAAGCAGCATGATCGCGCCGGACTGCTGCGCGTTGTAGCCGGCGACGAGGCTCAGAAACTGCGGCAGCAGATACGAAATACCGTAAAGCCCGGCGCCGACTGCAAACACGATGATGATGACGCTCGCATAGCGCGGATTGCGCATGAGCGACAGACGCAGAATCGGCTTTTTCGCGGTGAACTGCGAAAGCGCGATGAGCACCATGCCCGCGAGCGAGACCCACGTGAGCGTGACGATGAAGCTCGACTCGAACCAGCGTTCGCGCTGGCCTTCCTCGAGCACGACGGTCAGCGAACTCAGGCCCACTGCCAGTCCGGCAATGCCGAGCCAGTCCGCCTTGAGAAAGGCTTCCCAGTGCGGCCGGTCGGGCTCGAGGCCGACGATAAGCAGCGTGATGAGTGCGAGACACACCGGCAAATTGATGAAGAAGCACCAGCTCCAGCTGATGTTCTCCGCCAGCCAGCCGCCCACCACGGGCCCGAGCAGCGGGCCGAGCAGCACGATCAGGCCGAACACCGTCATGCCCACGGGCAGTTGCGAAAGCGGCAGGCGCGTGCGGATGATGGTCTGCCCGGTCGGAATCATCGCGCCGCCCGTGAAGCCTTGGCCGATACGCCCGGCGATCATCATGCCGAGCGTAGTCGACCAGCCGCACATCATCGAAAAGGCGATGAAGAGCGCCGAGTTCGCGAGCAGGAAATTTCGCAGTCCGAACACCCGCGTGAGCCACGCGGCGAGCGGAATCATCACGATCTCGGACATCAGATAGCCCGTGGAGATCCACGTACCCTCGGTGCCGGTCGCGCCAATCTGCCCCTGGATCTGCGGCAGCGCCGAGTTCGTGATGGAAATGTCGAGCGTGGCCATCAATGCGCCCAGCGCACCCGCCGCGACGGCGATCCAGTCGGCCGCGCTCGCGCGCTCGCCGTGCGGATGCGGCACCGCTGCGCGAGCCGTATTAGCCACGGTGGTTCTCTTGGTCGATACGGCGGTCGTCCTCACGCGCGGAGCGCGTGTCGACATCGACGGTCACCGACATGCCCGGCAGCAGCACGCTGCGCGTTTCGGGCCCGGTATCGAGGCGGATGCGCACCGGCACGCGCTGCACGATCTTCGTGAAGTTGCCGGTGGCGTTCTCGGGCGGCAAGAGCGCGAACTGCGCGCCGGTACCCGGCGAGAAGCTGTCCACCACGCCGTGCAGCGTGTGGCCAGGCAGCGCGTCGACATGCAGCTCCACGGGCTGGCCCGCGCGCATGCGGCCGATCTGCGTTTCCTTGAAGTTCGCCGTGAGGTAGGTGCGTTGCACCGGCACGACGGTCAGCATGCGCGTGCCCGGCTGCACGTACTGGCCCACACGGACGGTCCGGTCGCCCACGCGGCCCGCCAGTGCGCTCTTCACCACGGTATTGTCGAGGTCGAGTTGCGACTGCGCGGCGTTCGCACGCGCCGCCTCGAGCTGCGCGCGCGCCTGCGAGAGCTGCGCGTTCAGCGCCGAGATCTGCGAGCGTGCGGACGTGACGGCGGCTGCGTCGGCGGCGAGCGTGGCCTGCGCCTTGTCGCGTTCGCTCTTCAGTTCGGCAAGCCGTTCGGTCGTTTCTGCCCCCGTGGCCGCGAGCGGCGCGTAGCGCGCCACTTCGTCGTTCGCGTGGCGCAGGCTCACCTGGGCGACTTCCTGCTGCGCCTGTGCCTGAGCGACGTTCGCCCGCTGCTGCTCGATCTGCGCCTGCGCATGCTCGATGTCCGCTGTGCGCGCATCGACGGTGGCCTGCGCCTGGTCGAGCGCCACCTGATACTGGCGCGCGTCGAGCTTCACGAGCGGGTCGCCCATTTTCACGGCCTGGTTGTCGGCCACGTAGACGTCCGTCACATAGCCGCTCACCTTCGGGGCGATCGTCACGCTGTCGGCCTGCAGATAGGCGTCGTCAGTGGATTCGATGAAGCGCCCGACGACCCACCAGTGGCCCAGCCACACCGCAGCGGCGATGAGCGCCGCCAGTCCCAGCAGGATCAGAAGGGTTCGTTTCGCGCCGCTGCGCGCAGGTGCAGCGGTGGCGTCCGGCACGTCGCGTCCGGGCGCGCCTGCAGTCGTAGACATGTTGTTGATTCTCAATTTATTCCAGTCGGCAAAATTATTCCACCTGGAAAAATTGTGTCAAGTGTTATATTTCGCAGGGATACGAAAGGAAATGCATGAGCGAAGGTAAGAAACTGCGACGCTCGCCCGACGGAGGCTATGCGCGTGGCGACGAGACACGTCGCAAGATCATCGAGGCGGCCATCAGCCTGTTCGGGCAGCACGGCTTCGACGGCGCCTCCACGCGCGACATCGCCGCGCGCGCGGGCGTGAACGCGCCGGCGCTGCAGTATTACTTCGAGAACAAGGAAGGCCTCTATCGCGCCTGCGCGGAGTCGATCGCCGACGAATCGTGGCAATCGTTCGCGCCGGCCGTGCTGCGTGCACGCGAAGCGCTCGAGCACAACGCGGACGTCGAAGCGCTGATCGACGCCTTCATCGACATCCAGTCGGCCGTGGCCGACCGTTCCTTCGTCAAGCAGCACGGGCCGGACCAGCGTCTCTTCTTCGCGCGCGAACAGGGCGGCGGCGAACCGGAGATCGGCTCGGAAATCCTGCGTGAGCGCGTGCGCTCGCCGCTGAACACCATCAACGTGGAACTGCTCGAACGCATTACCGGCATGCCGGCCCACGATCCGCTCACCGTGGTGCGCATGTTCAGCCTGTATGGGCAGTTTCTGCTTTTCTTCATCGCCCGCCGCTCCACGCTCTCGATGCTCGGCTGGGACGACATCGACAGGGCGAAGGCCGATTTTCTGAAAGACAGCATCGCGGAACAAACGCGCGTGCTGCTGCGCCACTGGAATCGCGAGCGCGACAAGCCCAATCGCTCAAGATAACTAAGCACTATTCGGGCGGCCGGCACGATCCCCCGGCGCCAGTGAGGAATCCCCGCGGCGCATCTGCGCGCGTGTTAGCGTTCGAATTTCCCACCCGCATGGAGCCGCCAGCATGTCTCCCCTCGCCGCCGTTGCCAGCATTCTCCTCGCTGTCCTGATCGGGGCCATGAGCCCCGGGCCGAGCTTCGTGCTCGTCGCGCGCAACTCGATCGGTCTCTCGCGCCGCGACGGCGTCGCCACCGCGCTCGGCATGGGCACGGGTGCGATCTGCTTCGCGGGCATCGCACTCGCCGGGCTCTACACCCTGCTTGCCACCGTGGCCTGGCTGTACGCCGCGCTCAAGATCGCAGGCGGCGCCTATCTGCTCTATATCGCTTCGCGCATCTGGCGCGGCGCGGGCTCGCCCGTCACGGTGAGCAGGACGGCCGCACCCGGCGAGCGCCCCGGCAAGTCGTACTGGAGCGGCCTCACCACCCAGCTCAGCAACCCGAAAACGGCCATTGCCTACGGCGGCATCTTCGTCGCGCTGCTGCCGCATAACCCGCCGCTGTGGTGCTACTTCGCGTTGCCACCGCTCGTCTTCGCGATCGAAACCGGCTGGTACACGGTCGTCGCGCTGTGCTTTTCGAGCCAGCGTCCGCGCGATCTCTATCTGCGCGCCAAGAGCTGGATCGACCGCGTTGCGGCCGGCGCGATCGGGGCCTTGGGCCTGCGCCTCATTTTCAGCGCCGGGCATCGCGGGATCTGACGCCGCCCCGCCGGACGCGGCCACAAGGTCGCGCCCGGCCCACTGGAATTTATTTCGGGAGGCGCTTGACAATCTATCTTCCAGTAGATAAATTGGAGCCCATGAACACGAAGCTGACAGTGCGGGAGCAGGTTCTCGACCACGCCATCACCCTCATGATGCTGCGCGGCTACAACGGGTTCAGCTACCGCGACCTGTCAGAGCTGGTGGGCGTGAAAACGTCGAGCATCCACTATTACTTCCCGTCGAAAGACGACCTGGTGCTCGAAGCGGTGAGCCAGTACAGCGGCGAAGTCATGGCGGGATTGCAGTCGATCGACGCGGCGCTGCCGGCGCGCGAAAAGCTCGCTACGTACACGCGGCTCTTCGGCAAGACGCTGGGCGACGGCAACCAGATCTGTCTGTGCGGCATGCTGGCCGCCGACATCGAATCGCTGCCGGAAACTGTGCGTCACGCGGTGCAGGCGTTCTTCCGCGCCAACGAAAGCTGGCTGGCCGAGGTGCTGGCTCAAGGCGCGAAAGAAGGCACGCTGGTCGTGCGGGGCAAGCCGGAAAGCTCGGCCCGTACGTTGTTCGCGGCCTTGCAGGGCAGCGTCCTGGCGAGCCGGTTGTTCCATACGAAGTCGCGCCTCGAAGATGTCGAAGCCATGTGGCGCGTGGCTCAGTAACGTACTCTGGCCTGAAACACGGGGCGGCTCAGCGCCCTTTTATCGGGCCGCGAATTCTATCTTCTGATAGATAGCTAGAAAGAGGAGCATCATGAACGTGTTTCGACGGCCGGAAATCTATCTGGCAATAGATAGAATACAAAAACTGACGACCGGAAATTCGCAAGCGCCGCTCTTCTGCTGGACCCTGGTGCACATGGCTGTCGCCTTGCATCAGTAAATTGAATGCCGTACTCCGCCGTACCTTCAACGAACCGTCTTTGCTCAAAGGAGCCTGTCATGTCGATCGAAAAAGTTCTCTACCGCGCCGAAGCCAACGTCACCGGCGGCCGCGACGGCCGTGCCGTCATTCCCGCCAGCAACCTGGACCTCAAGCTCACTACGCCGCGCGAACTCGGCGGCGCGGGCGGCGACGGCACGAACCCCGAGCAGCTGTTCGCCGCGGGCTACAGCGCATGCTTCATCGGCGCAATGAAGTTCGTCTCGGCGCGCGACAAGATTGCCCTGCCCGCCGATGTCTCGATCACCGGCAATGTCGGCATCGGCCAGATTCCGAATGGCTTCGGCATCGAAGTCGAACTGAAGATTTCGCTGCCCGGCATGGATCGCGCGGCCGCCCAGGCGCTCGTCGACAAGGCCCATATCGTGTGCCCGTACTCGAACGCCACGCGCGGCAACATCGACGTGACGCTCACGATCGTCTAAGCCGCGAGCCGCATGCAGCACGCGCCGAGGGCCGCCAAAAGCGGCCCTCGGCCTATGTGCCGGCCGCTCACGCAGGTTCACGCAGCCTGAGCGTCGCGCGCGAGTCCCGCCATGAGGCCGCTGGCGCGGTGCACTTTGGCGAGCACGGCGCGATCGAGCACGGAGCGGCCCTCGGGCACCGCGAGCGTGAGAAACGAGCGCGCACGCGTAATGCCGGTGTAGACGAGTTCGCGCGTGAGAATGGGGCTGTATGTGTCGGGCAGCACGAGCGCGGCGTGGGTGAACTCCGAGCCCTGCGATTTGTGGACGGTGAGCGCGAACACCGTCTCCACGCCCTGTAACCGGCTCGGCGAGACCCACTTCACGCCGCCCGAGCCGTCGCCGGCCGGGAAGGCCACGCGCAACACGGGCGGCTCCCCCGCCGCAACGGGCAGCTCCAGCGCGATGCCGATATCGCCGTTCATGAGCCCAAGCTCGTAGTCGTTGTGCATGACGAGCACGGGCCGGCCCGCGTACCAGTCGCCGTGCGGATCGATGAGCCCTTCTTCGTGCAGCAGACGCGCGACGCGCCGGTTCAGGCCTTCGACGCCCCACGGACCGCGCCGCAGCGCGCACAGCAGCTGAAACGCGCCGTGCGCCTTGAGCACGCCAGCGGCCCAGCCGGCAAGCGCCTCGGGCGTCGCGCCGGGCTCGGGCCGGGTCGTGCGCATCGTTTCGAGGTAGTGGCGGTAGCCCTGGCGCTGCGTGTGGGCGGCGCTGTGTTTGCCCACGCGGCCATCGACGATCAGCGAGCGCAACGGGCCATCATCGTCTGCGGGACACACGAGGCGTGCCAGATCCTCGTAACCGCGCGACCAGATCTTCGCGACTCCCACTGCATCGCCCAGATTGACGAGTTCGGCCAGCGCGCCGATGCCGCTCTCCGATGCGAAACGATGGCTCTCGCGCAGCATCGCGATGGCCTGGTCGAGCGGCAGGCCGTGCGCGTCGAGCATGGCCGCGTCGATGCGCTCGCCCGTGGCCGCTTCGAGCCACGCCCGCGACGCCTGCGTGTAGTGCCCTTCGCGCGCGCGGTCGCACAACTCGCCCAGCACCGCCCCGGCCTCGACCGAAGCGAGCTGGTCCTTGTCGCCAAGCAGGATGAGCCGCGCGGAGGGCGGCAGCGCGTCGAGCACGGCGGCCATCATTTCGAGGTCGACCATCGAGGCCTCGTCGATCACGAGCACGTCCACGGGCAGCGGATTCGCGGCGTCGTGCCTGAAGCGCCGGCTGCCGGGCCGCGTGCCGAGCACGCGATGCAGCGTCGTCACGACGGTTGGAATCGCGTTGCGCAGCGCCACGGCGTCGACATGCGCCTGCAGCGCATCGAACGGCAGCCGCTCGACCGCGCCTGCAATCGATTCGTTCAAACGCGCCGCGGCCTTGCCGGTGGGCGCGGCAAGCCGAATGCGCAAGGGCCGCGCGGCATGCGCTCCCTGCCCTGCACGGCCGAGCGCGAGTGTCTGCAGGAGTGCCAACAATCTCACCACCGTCGTCGTCTTGCCCGTGCCCGGCCCGCCCGTGACGATGCTGAACGCGCTGCGCGCGGCGAGCGCGCAGGCGAGCTTCTGCCAGTCGGCGGCGCGCGCAACTTGACCGGCGCGTGGCGCAAACAGCGCATCGAGCGCCGCGCGTGCGATGTCGAGCGGCAACGCGGCTTCGAGCTGTGCCGCGCGTGTGAGCCGGCGCTCGATGCCCTCGCGCACGTCCTGCTCGTATTGCCAGTAGCGCCGCAAATAAAGCCGTGTGCCCGCCAGCACGAGCGGCGCATTGCCTTGTGCCACGTCGGCAATCGGTGTCTCCTCGCTCACGAGATCGGGCAACGCGAGCGCCGCGCGCCATTGCGCGAGTGTCACGCCGGCGAGCACTTCGGCAGGCGGCTGCGCCGGCACTGCAGCCAGCATTTGCGGCCCATCTGGAGGAAGGGACAACGCGAACGCCGGATCTTCCAGCGTGGCCTTCAGGTCGAGACACACATGACCACGCCCAAGCTGATGGCTCGCAAGCGCGGCCGCCAGCAGCAGCAACGGCGGACTGTGCGGCGCTTCCGTCCACAAAAAGCGTGCGAAGGCGGCATCGAGCGTGCGGAGCCAGCCGCGCTCGACCCAATTGTCGAGCACGCCGAGCATTTGCCCGGCCGTTTCGCGCGCGGCGCCGGGCCTCGGTTCCGGCGCGGCGTCCGGCATCTCCAGATGCTCGAACAGATCGCCGGTGAAGCCGTCCTGCCCTTTCGTGCGGCGCCTCGTCATGCCACATCCTCCAGCGTGTTGCGACGCGCGAAGAGCGCGTCGAGTCGTTCGATCAGCTCGCGTGGCGGCCGTTCGCAATGCAGCCCCTGTCCCGGGGCGCGGCCGCCGCGCAGGAACAGATACACGGCGCCGCCCACGTGGCGGTCGTAGTCGTAATCGGGCAGGCGCGACTTGAGCAGCCGATGCAGCGCGAACAGATAGAGCACGTATTGCAGTTCGTATCGCGAATGCAGGATCTGCGCGCGCATTTTCGCGGGCGTGTAGGACGCATCGTCGGGGCCGAGCCAGTTTGACTTGTAGTCGGCCACGTAATAGCGGCCTTCGTGTTCGAACACGAGATCCACGAAGCCCTTGAGCATGCCGTTGAGCGTCGCGGCGTCGAGCGCGGGGCGCGCTTCGCCGTCCAGCGTGAATTCGGTGACGAGCGCGTCGATTGCGAGCGTATCGACGGCATGCGCCGTGACCCAGAACTCCAGTTCGGCCATATACGCGCCGGGTTCGAACGCCGCGAGCGCCACGGGCGCCACGCTCTCGCCGTCGATGTCCGGCAGACGCAGCGGCGTGCGCACGAGTTCGAGCATCCACGCCGTGAGCGTCTCGATCCACTGCGACCAGCCGCGCACGCTGCAGCGCCGCGCGACCATGTCGCGCACGCGCGCTTCGTCCTGCGCGATTTCGGCGAAGCCTTCGTTGGCGGCCCATTCCATCAGTTCGTGCAGAAACGTGCCCGCGTCCGCGCCGCGTTCGAACCCGTGCATCGGCGCAAGCGCGGGTGCGACGAGCGTCTGGCCGGCGCTTGCGAATGCATCGTCGTCTTCAGGCGGCACGCTCGCGTCGAGCAGTTCGAGGAACACGTCCTCGCTGCGCGTGTCGGGCGCGCCGCGCGCATCGTCCGCTTCGACGGGCACGCCCGAACCGATCGACGTTTCGAGCGTCTTCAGGCTCGAATAGCTCGCGATCCACCAGCGTTCGCGCTCGCGATGCGCGAGCGTGCGCGCCTTACCGCGCACGGCGCCGGTGTCGCGCAGCGCGAGCAGATCGCGGCGCGCTACGGGAACGGGCGCGACGGCAATGTCCGTGCACTGGCCGCGCAACATGTCGAGCCATGCTTCGGTTTCCTGAGCAGGAATGGCCGCGCCGCCGCCAAGCAGATACCCGAACGCGCTCGCCTCGACGCCCTGCACCGGCCCATAGCCGACCCACGTGGCGTAACGCGCGCGCGTCAGCGCGACGTAGAGCTTGCGCAGGTCCTCGCCGAGGCGCTCGCGATCGGCCTGACGCAGCACGCGCGCGTCGGCCTCGAGCGTGACGCGCAATTCGCCTTCGTCGTCGTGCCACTTGAACGGCACGTCGTCGGGTTTGACGGCGCGGTGCGCGCACGCGAACGGCAAAAACACGAGCGGATATTCCAGGCCCTTCGACTTGTGGATCGTGACCACCTGCACGAGTCCCGCATCGCTTTCCAGACGCAACTGGCGCGCGTCGCCTCCGCCGCCCGCGCTTTCGTCTTCGCGCTGCTCGTCGAGATAGCGGATCAGCGCGTGCTCGCCATCGAGCTGCGTGCTCGCCTGTTGCAGCAGTTCGGCGAGATGCAGCAGGTTCGTGAGCGCGCGCTCGCCATTGAGCCCGGCACCAGCGGTTTCGCCAAGCAGGCGCTGCGGCACGTGAAAGTCGTTGAACAAGCGGCGCAACATCGGCAGCACGCCCTTCCTGCGCCAGCATTCGCGGTACTCGCGGAACTGCAGCACGCGCGACTCCCACGCGATCTCGTCGTGCCCGAGCCGGTCGAGTTCTGCCCACGCGAGCCCGAGCGTGGGGGTGGCGAGCGCCGTGCGCACGAGGCGGCCGTCGTCGGGCTCGGCACAGGCCGCGAGCCAGAAGCGCAGTTCTTCGGCCTGCGGCGTCTGGTACACCGAGTCGCGATCCGACAGATAGACGCTGCGCACGCCACGCGCGGCCAGCGCTTCGCGTATCGCCTGCGCCTCGCTGCGGTTGTTGACGAGCACCGCCATGTCCGCGGGCTGCAACGGCCGCATGCCGCGCTCGCCCGAGAAACCCGCTGCCTGCTCCTGGCCGAGATTGAGCAGGCGCACCATCTCGGTCGCGCAGCTGCCGGCCATGCCCGCGAGATACGCGCCCTTGCTGAGCGGCTTGCCATCTGCGGCAGGCGGCATCCACCAGACGTTGAGCGCGGGCAGCGCCGCGCCGGCGGCAACCAGCCTCTCGGGGCGTCCATGCGCATCGGCAGCCACGAACGGCAGTGCGTTTTCGCGTCCATCAGGGCTGCGAAACAAAAACGCGCCGCTACCCTCTGGCCGCGATTCCGCCGCCTCGAAGCAACGATTCACCGCCTCGACCATCGCGCGCGTCGAGCGGAAATTCTTCTTGAGCGTGTAGAGCCGCCCCTCGCAGGCACGACGCGCACGCAGGTAGGTGTAGATGTCCGCGCCGCGAAACGCGTAGATCGCCTGCTTCGGGTCGCCGATCAGGACGATGGCCGTTTCGGCGTCGTGTTCGGCGATGCGATAGACCGCATCGAAGATCTGATACTGAACCGGGTCGGTATCCTGAAACTCGTCGATCAGCGCGACCGGATATTGCTTGCGGATGATTTCCGCGAGACGTGGGCCGTTCTCGCGCTGCAGCGCCGCGCGCAGCCGCGTGAGCAGATCGTCGAAGCCCATTTGCGAGCGGCGCGCCTCTTCTTCCTCGAAGCGCTTCGCCACCCAGCGTGCCGCATGGCACAGCAGGTCTTGCTTCGCCGCGGGCGGCGCAGCCAGCGATTCGCGCAAGCTTTCCATCGCCACGAAGGCCGCATGCCCGGGCGGCTCGCCCTTCACCCAGATCTCGGCAAGGCCCGCGGGCGTGAGGCGCGTCCACACGGCCGCCTTGTCGTCGAAACCGGGATGCGCGGATTCGGGATCGTTGGCCCAGTCGCGCAGCTTGCCGATCCATGTTTCGCTGTGCTTCGAATTGAGCTTTCTGGCGTCGAACTGTTTCGCGGCGCGCGCCGCGTTGAGCAACGCCTCGACTTCGTCGATCCAGATGCGCCACGGCGCCTTCAGCGTTTCGAGTTCGTCGCGTGCGCGCCGGCGGGCGTCTGCCAGTGCCGCGCCGGGGTCGCATGCGTCGGGCAAAAGATCGGCGTGCGCGAGCAGCCCGCGTATTGCGTCGTGCAATTCGTCGGGACTCGCGAACCATGCCCTCACTTCGGCGGCGCTCGCCGCGTCGAGGGGCGCCATGAAGGTGCGCCAGTAGTCGCGCACGACTTCGGCGCGCAATTCCGTCTGGTCGGTTTCGAGCGTCTGCGAAAAGAGGCTGTCGCTGTCGAACGCGTGCTCGCTGAGCATGCGATTGCACCAGCCGTGAATCGTCGAGACCGCGGCTTCGTCCATCCATTCGGCCGCCAGTTGCAGGCGGCGCGCGCACGCGGGCCACTGCTCCGGCGCGTAGTCCTCGCGCAGATCGTGCAACAGGTCTTCTCCCGGCTCACGCTCGGGCACGTCTTCAGGCTCGACGCGGAAGCATTCGGCGGCTTCGATGAGGCGCGCGCGAATGCGCTCGCGCAGCTCCTTCGTGGCCGCGTCGGTGAAGGTCACGACGAGAATTTCGGGCGGCGTGAGCGCGCGGCCTGACGTGCGCGCCTCGTCATCGAAATCCGCTTCGTCGCTTGCTGCGTTGAGCGCGCCGTGCCCCAGCACGAGGCGCACGTACAGCATGGCGATCGTGAAGGTCTTGCCCGTGCCTGCGCTCGCTTCGATCAGGCGGCTGCCGTAAAGCGGGAAGCGCAGCGGCTCCAGGACTTGGGCGTCCATGTTCCCGAGCGGATTCATGCCGCCCCTCCTGCCTCGCTGGAGGCCCGTTTCGCACGCGACGACGCGAGCGGCGCGCGGCTCACCGGCAGCAGCAGCGTCGTGGCGAGCGTAATGAACTCGTCGTGGGCAACGAGCGCGTCGAAATCGGGGAAGGCTCGGCGCAAATACGCGTTCGTCTCGCGCTCGCCCGGCGTGCGGGCATTGCCCTCGTAGGCCGCGCGTGCGGCTTCCCACGCTTCGGCAGGCACCATCGCGCGCGTGCCGTCGAATGGATCAGGCAGCTTGCGCAGCCATGCGAACGCGGTCTTCACCGCGAGCGGCAAGGGCCGGCGCGCACCGTCGTCCCACGCGGCCAGCAGCGCCACCAGATAGTCGCGCGCAACCTGCGCGTCGAGCGGCGCGAACTCCACCACGCCCACCTTGCTCACGATCACCGTGGTCACCGGCCCGGCCGCGATCTGCGCGGCCACATGCGCGACCCAATAAGGCACGAGACGGTCGCTGCGATAGCGGCTGTCCTTCACGAGCGTGCCCGGCTCCAGAATCACGCGGCCGAGCGCGCCGTCCGGGCCCGCGCGCAAATCGTCGAGCCAGTCGTCGAGCGAGACGATGCGGCCTTCCCGCGTCGCATCGAGACGGATTTCGTATTGATGCTCGAGCGGCTCGGGCCAGCGCGCGAGCGCCTTGCGATATTCGGCGAACAGTTCGGGCATGGGCGCGAGCAGTTCTTCGCCGATCACCTCGCCAAAGCCGCCGGTCGCGAGGTCGCCGCTGCGATGCATGCGCTCGAGGCGCGCAAGCGCGGCCGGTTCGAGATCGTCTTCGCCGCGTTCCATTGCCAGAACCTGCGCGCGGATCAACTCGCCCTGGAGCTGCCACGCCTGCAACGCGTCCACCTCGAAGGGCTCGTGATTTTCGCTCGCCGCGTCCTCGCTTTCGAAGGCCACGCGCAGACGCTGCCGGAAGAAGCTGCGAACCGGCTCGCGCAGGAATTCGCCGAGCTCGCGAATCGACAGCGGCTCGTCGCGTTCAGTCGGCGCGAGGACTTCGGCGTTCGCTTCAGCCGCGGGCCGCACCGGGGCGGGCTTGCCCCACTCGTGCGCATACGTGTACAGCGTCGCCTCTTCCGGCCGCGGCGGAAAATAGTCCGGGCTGAACGGCTGCAGGCGATGCTCGATGGTCAACGCGTCGAGCAGCGCTTCGCCGTTGTCGTTTTCGTCGCCTTCGAGCCGCCAGCCGGCCTTGAGATGATCGCGCAACTGTCCGACCAGCACCGAAGGCGGACGCGGCGTGTTGTCGGTCACGCTGCGCCCGATCCACGAAACATGCAGATGGTCGCGCGCCGAAAGCAGCGCTTCGAGGAACAAATAGCGGTCGTCTTCGCGGCGCGAGCGGTCGCCGGGGCGATAGTCGCGGCGCATGAGGTCGAAGTCGAGCGGCGTGCGGCTGCGCGGATAGTCGCCGTCGTTCATGCCGAGCAGGCACACGCGCCGGAACGGAATCGCCCGCATCGGCATGAGCGTGGCGAAGGTCACCGCGCCCGCGAAGAAGCGCTGCGAGAGGCCGCCGCCTTCGAGCGCCGCGAGCCAGTTCTCCGCGACGATGGCGAGCGGCAAGCTCTGCGTGAGCGCGGCTTCATCACAGGCCTCGCGCCACGTTTCGAGCGCGCCGTCGAGGCGGTCGAGCGTGTAGGCGTCTTCGTCCTGCGCCGCGAAAAACGCCGCCTTCAACGCACGCAGACGCTCGCACCACACTTCCACCGTGGCCGGCTCGCGCAGCGTGCGCCACGCGTGATCGAGCGCATCCACGAGGCGCGTGAGCGGGCCCAGCAACGCGGCGTCGAGCCCACCGATTTCGCTGTACGGTTCGATGCCGCGCCAGGCGCCCGCACGCTCGCCCGCGGCGTAGCCCAGCAGCATGCGCCGCAGACCGAACGCCCAGCTATTGGGTGCGCTGAGTTCGTCGGCCTGGGGGAGCCCGAGGCTCGCACGCTGGCCCGCATGCAGGCCCCAGCGGATATTCGCGCCGTCGATCCAGTTGCGCAGCGTGGGCACGTCTTCGGCGTCGATGCCAAAGCGCACGCGCACGGCCGGCACTTCGAGCAGGTCGAGCACGTCGCTCACCGTCACGCGCGAGTACGGCAGCGAAAGCAGCATTTCCAGCGCGCCGATGAGCGGGTCGAACGTGCGCTGTGCGCGGTCGGCCACGCTGAACGGAATGCTGCGCGGGTCGTTGCCGTCGAGCAGGCCGAACACCGCCTGGATATGCGGCGCATAGACTTCGATGTCGGGCACCATCACGATTACGTCGCGCGGACGCAGCGTGGGGTCTGCCGCAAATGCGGCGAGCAGGCGGTCGTGCAGGATCTCCACTTCGCGCTGCGCGCTATGCGCAACGTGAAAGCGAATCGATTCGTCCGCCTGCACATCGACAGGCTCCCAGTGCTCGCGCGTCTCGCCAAGCGGACGCAGATCGCGAATGTCGTCCTGCAACTGCGAGAGCAGTGTGAGCGCGTCTTCGCCGTCGAACAGATCGATACGCTGACCAATGCGCGTGAAATGCGGCGCGTAAGTCTCGCGCGCTTCGTCGCTGTCGTATTCGTCGAGCAGGCCGATGAAGTCGCGTCCCTGCTTGCCCCAGGCCGCGAGCAACGGCTGCGAATGCAGATGCAACTGCGCCTCATCGATCCGGTCGGGTGCACCCGCGCGGCGGCGCTGGCGCGCGTGGCGCGCGCGCAGCAGATCCTGATCGGCGACGATGTCGGCCCAGTAGTGCATGCAGGGGTTATGCACGCACATCAGCACCTGGCTCCAGCGCGCGAGCGCCGCGAGGACTTCCACCGACTGGCGTGCCAGGCTCGAAATGCCGAACACCACCAGCCGGCGCGGCAGGCCTTTCGGCCGGGCGTCGCCCGCCTGCCACGACTGCGCGCGCGCCATGAACGCTTCGTGCACGGCGGCACGCCCCGTGTCGCGCAGGCCGATGCCGTCTTGCGCCTGCGCGCCCACATCCGCGAGCAGCGCGCGCCAGAGCGCCGCCTGCCAGCGCGCCTCCTCGGGCAGCGGCGTGCGCGCGTTGCGCGCATCGATCAGCACGTCCTCGTTCGCGGCCCACGCAGCGAGCCAGTCCGCGCGATAGACCTGATACTGGTCGAGCAAATCCGCCACGCGCTGCGCGAGCTGGAAGCACTTGCGCTGATCTTCGTCGTTGGCCATGAAGCGCTTGAGTGGCGCGTAGCCCGGCTCGTCGAGCAGCGCCGGCAGCATGCGCATGAGACGCCAGACGAGGCGCGACTTGTCGAACGGCGAGACCGCGGGCACCGCGTCGTTGCCGAGCACGGCGCGATACACCTGCCACAGGAAGCGCGACGGCAGCGACATTTCGAACGCCGCCGCGATCCCGCAGCCGCCCTCCTCGGGATCGGCGGCAAACGCGAGCTTGAGCCACTGCGCGATGCCGTTGCTCTGCACGAGGAACATTTCCTTTTCGAGCGGCGCGATCGGGTTCTGGCCGATCCAGCTCACGATCAGGTCGCGCATGCGCTCGGGCTGATTGCCGTGAACGAGCATCAGCCCGGTGGGCAGTTCGCGCGCGCTCAAGCGCGGCTCCGGCGCGCCTGACACAGGTTACGCGCGGGTTGTGCAGATGGGGCGGGGAAGCGGAGAAAAGGAATTGCGGCCATGTCGCCTGTTCGTGTTTAGTGCCGGTACATACCGCTAAATGCCGGTACGCGCCGTTACTTGCCGATACGAATGGCGCGGGCGGCATTTGCGCCCGCGCGATGCGACAGTTTACGACAATCGAGGCCGTGGCGAGCGCCGCTTTCGCGCGCAGGCCGCGGCGTTGGCACCGGCAGGCGCGGCCTAGCCCAGACGCTTGCCCGTAGCCGGATCGAAGAAGTGCAGGCGCGCCGGCGGCAGGTGCACGGCCAGCCGCTCGCCGGGCGTGGGCCGCGTTTCGTGCGGCAGGCGCACCACCACATCCGCGCTGCCCCAGCGGCCGTGCGCGAGGTTGTCCGCGCCGAGCAATTCACAGGTCTCGACTTCGAGCGTGACTGGCTCATTGGCGCCGCGAGCGTGCATATGCTCGGGCCGCACGCCCAGCACGCATTCCGCGCCCTTCGGCAGCCAGGCCGGCGCATCGCCGAGCGGCAGATGCGGCCCGTTGCCCGCGACTTCGAAGCGCCGGCCGTCGTCGCTCACGCGCCCGCGCAGCAGGTTCATGGCCGGCGAGCCGATGAAGCTCGCCACGAACATCGAAGCGGGCCGGTCGTACACTTCGCTGGGCGTGCCGATCTGCTCCGCGCGCCCGCCGTTGAGCACCATCACGCGCTGCGCGAGCGTCATCGCCTCGATCTGGTCGTGCGTGACGTACAGGCTCGTCGTACGCAAACGCGCATGCAGACGCTGGATCTCGAGGCGCATCTGCACGCGCAGCTTCGCGTCGAGGTTCGAGAGCGGTTCGTCGAACAGAAACACCGAAGGCTCGCGCACGATCGCGCGGCCCATCGCCACGCGCTGACGCTGGCCGCCCGAAAGCTCGCGCGGCTTGCGCTCGAGCAGCTTGCCCAGTTCGAGGATTTCGGCGGCCGCCGCCACGCGCGAATCGATCGTCGAGCGGTCGAGCCCCTGCAGCTTGAGGCTGTAGCCCATGTTGCGCGCGACCGTCATGTGCGGATAGAGCGCGTAGTTCTGGAACACCATGGCGATGTCGCGATCCTTGGGCTCCACGCGATTGACCACCTTCTCGCCGATGGCGATCTCGCCCGACGTGATCGTTTCCAGCCCCGCGACCATGCGCAGCAGCGTGGACTTCCCGCAGCCCGACGGGCCGACGAGCACCATGAATTCGCCGTCCGCCACCTGCACGTCGATGCCGTGCAACACCTGTTGCGCGCCATCGTAAGACTTCGTGACGCCCCGTATGCTCAATGCCGCCATGCCGTCCCCCGAATTGCCTTCATGCTTATTTCTCCACGTCCACGAGGCCGCGCACGAACCAGCGCTGCATGGCCAGTACCACCACGAGCGGCGGCAGCATGGCGATCATCGTCGCGCACATCACGAGATGCCATTGCGTCGCTGCGTCGCCGCTCGAAATCATGCTCTTGATGCCCACCACGGCGGTCGTCATCGAAGCCGTGCTCGACATGAGAATCGGCCACAAATACTGGTTCCAGCCGTAAATGAACGTAATGACGAACAGCGACGCGATGTTCGTTTTCGAAAGCGGCAGCACGACGTCCCAGAAGAAACGCAGCGGCCCCGCGCCGTCGATACGCGCCGCCTCGATCAGCTCGTTGGGCAGCGTGAGGAAGAACTGGCGGAACAGAAACGTGGCCGTGGCCGAAGCGATGAGCGGCAGCGTGAGGCCCGCGTAAGTGTTCGTGAGATGCAGTGTGGCCGCGACCTGCACCGTGGGGAAAATGCGCACTTCCACGGGCAGCATGAGCGTCACGAAGATCAGCCAGAACGCGAGACGCCGGAACGGAAAGCGGAAAAACACGATCGCATAGGCCGAGATGATCGATATGGCGATCTTGCCCACCGAAATCACGAGCGCCGTGATGACGCTGTTCATGAGCATCACGCCGAACGGGCTCGCCGCGCTGCCCGTGCCCACGTTCCACACGGTGGCCATGTTCGCGAACAGATGGGTGCCCGGCACGAGCGAGAGCGGCACCGAGAAGACTTCCTTCTCGTTCATCGTGGCGGCGCAAAAAGCCACGTACACGGGAAAGGCCACCACCGCGACACCGAGCAGCAGCATGACGTGGCAGAACAGGTTGAAGTATTTGCGGTTCTCGACCATCAGTACTGCACCCGTCGTTCGATAAAGCGGAACTGGAAGATCGTGAGCGCGGTCACGATCACCATCAGCACGACTGACTGCGCGCCCGAACTGCCGATGTCGAGGCCCCGGAAACCTTCGTCGAAGATCTTGTAGACGAGCGTGCGCGTGGCCTGGCCAGGCCCGCCGCCCGTTGCCGCGTCGATCACGGGGAAGGTGTCGAAGAGCGCGTAGACCACGTTCACCACGAGCAGAAAGAAGCTCGTGGGCGAGAGCAGCGGGAACGCAATGCCGAAGAAGCGCCGCACGGGACCCGCGCCGTCGATGGCCGCCGCCTCGAAGAGGGACTGCGGAATCGACTGCAGGCCCGCGTAGAAGAACAGAAAGTTATAGCTGATCTGCTGCCAGACCGATGCGATCACAACGAGCGTCATGGCCTGGCCGGGGTTGAGCGCGTGATTCCACGTCACGCCGAAGTGTGCGAGCGCGAAGGTCACGAGACCGATGCTCGGGTTGAACAGAAAGCCCCACAACACGGCGGCAATGACCGGCGCGACCGCATACGGCCAGATCAGAAACGTTTGATAAAAGCGCTTGCCGCGCGTCACGTGGTGCGCCATGGCTGCCAGCAGCAGCGAAATGGCGAGGCCGCCGAACGTGACGAGCGCCGTAAACACGAGCGTCGTCTCGACCGAGGCCAGATAGAGCGGATCGTGCAGGAGCCGCGTGAAGTTGGCGAAGCCGACGAAGACCGACGACGTGCCGAAGGCGTCCTGGGCCTGGGTGGACTGCAGGAGCGCCACCCCGGCCGGCCACAGGAAAAAGATCACGGTCACCGCCAGTTGCGGCCCGACGAGCAGGTACGGCAGCAGGCTCGCCCCAAAACGGGAGCGTTGTTCCATTGCGTCACTCTCCTCGAGTGGCGGCGTTCGGACGGCCGAGAACGCCGGTTGAAGCGGCTTGTTGATCGAATTGAGCCGCTTCGTGGGCGGCGCCGCGTTCGCATTCTAGCCGAGACTCGTGACAATACGGGCCAAAGCGCGGGGCAAAGCGCGGGTGAAAGCGCGGGTCAAAGCGCGGGGGAAAGCACGGGTCAAAGCGCGGGGGAAAGCACGGGACTGGAGGCCGCGCTCGGGCGCCGGGAGCGGGATTGACGCGGGGAGGTATAGGGCGAGCGGGCTGCGCGGAGGGTTGATCCGGCGCACAGCGTCTCCCGATCGCGAAAATAGCGGGGACGTCGCCGCCCCTTGACTTCATCGTTCGACTCGCCGCTCAGGCGAGCGCCGCCGCTGCGAATTTGCCCATGTCGGTGGCGGGATCGCGCAGCGCGTCGAGATCGAGCTTTACGCCCTTGCCAACGAGTTTCTTGCCGCACAGGAAATCGGGCATCGAATTGACGGCGTCGACCGCGAGCAGCACGCGGTCCTTCAGGTAGTACACCGCGAAGCGCCGCGCTGCCGGGTCGCCGCGCACGATGGCCTCGTCATGGCCTTCGAGCAGGCCCACCGTCTGCAGCTTGAGGTCGTACTGATCGGACCAGAACCACGGCGCGTCGCACGCGGGGCGCGGCTTGCCGACGATGGCAGAGGCCGCGAGCTTCGCCTGCTCCACCGCGTTGTGCACGCTTTCCAGGCGCCCCGCGCGGCCATAGTGAGCAAGCGGCCGGTGCGCACAATCGCCGATCGCGAAGACGTCCGGGTCGCTCGTGCGCGCGTCGTCGTCCACCTGAATGCCGTTGGCGCACGTGATGCCCGCCGCCTTCGCGAGCGCCTCGTTCGGCAGGATGCCGATGCCGACCAGCGCGAGCGTGGCGGGGACGATCTCGCCGTCCGCCAGCTTCACGCCGGTGAGCTTGCCGCCCTCGCCCACGAGCGCCTCGATCTTCGCGTTCAGGCGCAGTTCCACGCCCTGCGCGCGATGCTCGTTCGCGTAGAACGTGGAAACGATCTCGCCCGTCACGCGGCCCAGCACGCGCGGCGCGGCTTCGAGCACCGTGACCTCGTGGCCGAGCTGGCGCGCCGCCGCGGCCGCTTCGAGGCCGATATAACCGGCGCCGATCACCACGAGCTTCTCGCCCGGCTTCACGCGCTCGCGCAGCACGTCGGCGTCGGCGAGCGAGCGCAACGCGATCACGCCCGCGAGATCGTGGCCCGGCACCGTCAACGCGCGCGGTGTCGAGCCGGTGGCGAAAATCAGTTTGTCGTATTGCAGCTGGCTGCCGTCGGCGAGCGTGAGCGTGCGGCTCGCGCGGTCGAGCGACTGCGCGCTCGCGCCGAGCTTCAGTTCGATGCGCTGCTCGTCGTAAAACGCGCGCGGTTTGAGCCACAGGCGCTCGACGTCGGCTTCGCCCTTCAAATAGGCCTTGCTGAGCGGCGGCCGGTGATAAGGCGGCACCGGTTCTTCGCCGACCAGCACCACGCGGCCGCCAAACCCATATTGCCGCAGCAGCGCCGCGGCGTTGCCGCCCGCGTGCCCTGCCCCAACGATCACCACCGCGCTGCCGTCTTCCTGCATGTCCGCTCCCGCCTTTTTCCGCTTTCTACCCGTTAATTGATTCATTGCGCGCAGCGGCGGCCGCGACTCACAGGCGCGCTGGAAGCCTCGCGCCTATGGGCCGCCCGCGCCGTCCGCCGCGTCAGGAACGAGATCATCTCATGGTTCGCGCTTGCACAAGGCAATCAGTCGAAGGCGCGGTCGTTCGGCGCGGCATAGAGCGCGCGCAGTTGTTCGCTCATCGGAAACTCGAAATTCACGCGCTGGGGCGGCACCGGCTTCTCGAACCACTTCGCGTACATCGCATTGATTTCGCCATTCTTCATGAGCCCCGCCATGGTGTCGTTCACGAGTTGCCGGAACTCAGGGTCGCCGTTGCGCATCATGAAGGCATAGGCCTCCGACGATTGCGGCGTGCCCACGATCACCCATTCGGAAGGCTTCGCCGTGAGCGAGCGCGTGCCGGCGAGCAGCACGTCGTCCATCATGTAGGCCACTGCGCGGCCCGACTCGAGCGTGGCGCGCCCCTCGCCATAATCGCGCGCGCTGATGATGCGCATGTTCATCTGCTTGTCGATGTTCATGCGCCGCAAGATACGCTCGGACGTCGTGCCCTGGTTCGTGAGCACCGTCTTGCCCGCGAGATCGGCGAAGTCGTGAATGCGCGAGTCCTTGCGCGTGAGCAGGCGCGTGGTCGCGACGAAGAACGTATCGGAGAAACTCACCTGGGCCTGGCGCGCCTTCAGGTTCGTCGTGACGCCGCATTCGAGGTCCACGGTGCCGTTCTGCACGAGCGGAATGCGGTTTTGCGAAGTGACGGGAATGAAATGCACCTGCAAGTTCGGGCGCTTCGTCCTGAGCTTGACTGCGTCGATGACCTTGTCGCAGATGTCCTGCGAAAAGCCGATCACCTGGTGGTCGCCGACCACGTACGAGAACGGCACCGAGGTCTCGCGATGACCAATGGCGATGATATTCGCCGAGCGGATCTTCTCGAGCGTAGGCTGCGCGACCTGCGCGGCCGCGGGCTGCAGCAGACAGAGGCACGGCACGATGGCCCAGCAAGCCGGCGACAGCCGCTTCAGTCGGTTCATGGGTCGGTCCTCGTCGTTCGCTTCGTCTGCGGGCATCATCTTGCGCGGTCGAAGCATCCATTTGTCGCCACAATCGACCATCGCGCAACATGCGGGAAATACCAGGGGTACGAGCGAAGGCAGCGCTTCGATCAGGAAGATGATCGTAGCGAGAGGCAACAAATGTTGTCAATCGTCTGTAAGCAACAGGAAGATAGACGAAACCTCACCGGCCCGGGACCCGGCGCTAGAATCGTCGAACCGGGGGTCTCGACGACCCCCTTGCACTGGAGGACCGCGCGCCATGAATTCGACCCTGCTGCCCCGCCGCCCGCGCGTGTATCTCGCCGGCTTCGACGTCTTCCGGCGCGACGCGCTCGAGCACGGCGCACGCCTCGTCGCCGCGTGTGCGGAATTCGGCTTCGAAGGCGTCTATCCGCTCGACGCGCAAGCGCCCGCGGACCTCGACGGCCCGCGCCAGGCCGCGTGGATCTATCGCGCGAACGTCGAATCGATCCGCGCCGCCGATATCGTGATGGCAAACGTCAACGACTTTCGTGGCCCCGGCGAGCCCGACTCCGGCACCGCCTTCGAGATCGGCTATGCGGCCGCGCTGGGCAAGGAAATCTGGGCTTACTCATCCGACGAAGGCACGCTCATCGAACGCGTGCCCTCCGTACCCGACGCGCAAGGGCGCGTGTGCGAACGCGGCTATCTGGTGGAAGATTTCGGCCTGGCGAAGAACCTGATGATCGCGTGCGCGGCGCGCCTCGTGCAGGGCGACGCGCGCGCGTGTCTCGAAGCCATGGCGCAGGGGCGCACGCCATAACCGCGTGCAAATGCGTGCGCCGGCGCCGGCAAAAAATTCAATGATGCATGGTGCTCATCGTGCTCATGCGCTGGAGCGCGCGAATGCGCGCCACCGCGGGGCGGTCCGTCACGGCGACTTGATAGAGCTTCGCGACATCGGCCTTGAGCGCCGTGCGTGAGCCGGCGTCGAGATACACCATGTGCCCCGATGGATAGAAACGCGCGCTCAGGTTATCGCGCACCTTCTGGTCGAGCAGCGGCATCTTCTGCAGGTCGATCACGGTCTGGTAGAACGGCGTGACGAAGTCGTAGTAGCCGTTCGCGGAAAGCACGCGCAAATCCGGATTCAGCGCCATCACCGCCGCGAGATCGCCGGCCGTGTACAGCACGATATTGCCCTGCGCGTCCACGCCCTTTTGCGCACCCGTCGGGTCGATATGGCCGAAGTTCCAGTTCTTGAATGCCTGGTCGTTCAGGTCCGTGAACGACGAGTTCGTGCGGAACTTGAGCTGCTCGTTCAGATAGCTGTTCCACATCGCCGTATAGACGCCGCTCACCGCCGTCATGGTGGGATCGTTGCCGCCCGAGTTGGGGTCGATGTTGCCGGCAATGCCCGTGTCGATGGCGGTCACGCGGCCGTCGTACGAGCCGAGCGCCACGCCCTTGTCCTTCAGGAGGGAGATCAGAAAAAGCGAATTGCCATGGCTGTCGTACGAGGCGATGTCGAGATTCCACGACTCCAGCGTTTGCGTGTCGATGCCCGTGTATTGCGACAAGGTCTTGAGCGTGGCCGGAATGCTCTTGTCGTTCGGATCGGGAAACTTCGACAGCGCCTGCAGGTAATCGGTGCGCGCGAATTGCGCGACTTGCGCGGCGAACGCCTGCAAGTCCTTCGGCGCGGGCGTCACGCCGAGGCGCTTGTGGTACCACGCGTCGGCGGCCGCCGTGGGCAGCGCGCCCACCGGATTGCCGGCTTGCGTGTAATCGAGAATCGACGACTGCAGCGTGATGCCGTTCAGATCCACGCCGTCCTCGTGCAGCCGGTAGGCCAGCACGCAACTGCGCGCCGTGCCATACGACTCGCCATAGAGAAACTTCGGCGAATTCCAGCGATCGTTCGCCGTGAGGTAGCGCTTGATGAACTGCTTGAGCGAATCCGCATCCTGATCCACGCCCCAGAAGTCGCGGTTGTGATGCGGCGCGATCGCGGCCGAATAGCCCGTGCCCACCGGATTGATGAAGATGAGGTCGCTCTTGTCGAGCAGGCTGTCCGGATTGTCTTCGAGCGTATAGGGCGCGGGCGGCGTGAAGCCCGGCATCGAGGTCTTGATGCGCTTGGGCGCGAACGAGCCGAGCAGCACGAACACGGAAGAGGAGCCCGGCCCGCCGTTGTAGAAGAACGTGACGGGACGGTCCTGCGCCTGCACGCCGTCCTTCGTGAACGCCACGTAGAAGATCTTGGCGTCGGGCTGCGAACTGCTCGGATTGACCGTCACGAGGTGACCCGCCGTGGCCGTATAGGCGATGACTTCCTTGCCGATCTGGATCGCGTGATGCGTGATCGCGGCGTTCTCGGTCATGTCGGTGACGAAGTCGTCGGGACCGTTGCCGTAAGCGGTGGGATCGAAGCAAGGCTGATCGGCCTGGGAGCGATGCTTGCCGTTGCCGCTCGCGGGGCTGGCCCCTTGAGCGCCGCCGTTGCCCTTGGTGGACTGCGCTTCGTCGTTCATGTCGTCTCCACATTCTGTGTGTTCGCGTTCGAGACAGTGAATGCAACTTCGAATGCAACCTCTCATGCAACCCGCATCGCGCCAGCCGCTTGCCTCTCGTGCTCAGCGCGCGTCGCGGCGGCGTGCCGCGCTCATCCTACGCCGAGCCGAGCGCGGTTGCCACCTTGCTGCCCACCGGCGTGCCGAGGCCCGTGCAGGCGTCCCAGCCCGGCGCCGCCGAGAAGTCGCCATTGCTGCCGCTCGTCACGTCGTTGAAGGCGCCGGGCTGCGCATAGAGCTTCGCGTTCGCGAAACCGACGGGCGTGCCGCGCGCCGCGTTGATGCGCGCGATCAGCGCCGCCCACAGCGGCGCGACGGCGCTCGTGCCGCCCACCACCGTATCCGCGCCCGCCACGCGCACTTCGTAACCCGTGGCGGGATCGGCGTCGGCTGAGACGTCGGGCACGCCGCGCCGCACCAGCGCCCCCGCCCCGCCGCTGCCACGCACGACGCGCAGGCCCTTTTGCCAGTCCGGCAACGCGAACGTCGCGCTCACGCCGCCGCCGGTCGCGCCGTTATCACCTTCGCTCCACACGGTTTCCTGCGAGATACGTCCGTTCGACGCCGCGATGTGCGTGCCGCCGCAACCGAGTGCGTAAGGGCTCGACGCGGGGAAGTCCACATGATCGGCGCCGTCGCTCACGCCGTCCGACGAGCCGCTGTCGCCCGAAGCCGTGCACACGGTCACGCCGAGGGCGACGGCCGTTTGCAACGCGTCGTTCAGCGCGCCGAGCGTTTGCTGCGACCACGCCGACTCCGGCGCGCCCCAGCTGATCGAGATGACTGAAGGCTTACGCTGGCTGTCGTGCAGCGCGGCGCTCACCGCATCGACGAAGCCCGCCTCGCTGTTCGGCGCGAAATAGACGGCGATGAGCGCCCCGGGTGCCAGCGCACCGGCGATCTCCACATCGAGCGTGACTTCGGCGTCGGGGCCGTTGGGGTCGCCGGTCGGCGCGTTCGTCGCCTGATCGACGGACACGTCTTCCACGCGCGGCGCGCTCACGCCCAGCTCGCTGAAATAGGCGCTAAGGTCCGCCGTGTCATAGCCGCCGCCCATTTCGATCAGGGCAATGCATTGGCCGCCGCCGTCGCCCGCGGGAAAGCTGTATAGCTCCGCGAGCTGCAACGGCGTGAACGATCTGGTCACCGCTCGCGCGGCGCGGATTGGCGGGCGGATAGAGGCACCCGGTGCGCCCGGCGCGTCTGCCGGCGCGTTGGTCAGACTCGTCGGCATGATGCGAAAGTGCGGCTGCGCCTTCGCACGATTGTCGAGCCCCACCACCGCGGTGACGACCTCATGCATGTCTTCCGGCAAATGCAGGGGGCCGCTCGGCTGGTGAAAGTGATGGGTGGTTTTGCCGACCTGATGCTCGAAACGCTGCAGGTCGATGCCGAAGGCGGCGTTGTACTGCTGCACCGTGCCCGAGAGCACGACGCGGCGCGCCGAGGCGTCGGCCTGATCCACGCTGAGTCCATGCGCGCTCGCGAACTGCTTGACGCGCTCGATGTCGGCGGCGCTCGCGCCAAAGCGCCGCTCGTATTCCTCGCGCGAAACCGGCTGCGCGGCGGGGTCGTTCGCGGCGAGCCGGTCCACCAGCTCGTGAAATTCTGCCGACGCCTGACGCCGCAGGATCAGCACGACCCTGAAGCGCTCCGCCGGGTCGCAAGCGCCGACGCACTGCGCGCCGGCGGGCGCGGGATGTTCACTGCCTGCCACGGGTAGGTGCCTGGTCATGGCCGGTTGCTCCTCCTTGAAGCGCGTGCCTGGATTCTGGTCTTCGGACACGCGTTGAATGACGGGAGTTCCGCGCGCCAAACCGGCCCGGAATGCCGTACAAAATCGTTGGAATATTCACGCAGCATGGCCGCCGCACGAGCGGCCCACCACGCGGCACGAACGCAAACGACGCGTTGCACGCATTCGGCATGCCCGCCAGAACCGTTATACACCGGTGACGATTGCAAAGTTGTCACGGCGACGCGGCAAGGCCAGGTCGCGGAGGAATGTTGGGGAGGTAATGCGAGATGGGCGAAACGCGCGCGGGTGTCGAGCCCGCGCGCATGAAGTACCCCGTAGCGAGGTTGTGCCGCGGGAGTTTTATGCCGCCGCGGGCAGCGCCGCCGGCAGATGCGCTTGCAGATACGCTTCGAACTCGTCCTTGACTTCCGGATGGCGCAGCGCGAACTCCACCGTCGCCTTCAGGTAGCCGAGCTTGCTGCCACAGTCGAAACGCGTGCCCATATAGCGGTATGCGAGCACCTGTTCTTCGGTGAGCAGCGACTGCAAGCCATCGGTGAGTTGAAGCTCGCCGCCTGCGCCCGGCTTCAGTGCGCGCAGATGTTCGAAGATCGTGGGCATCAGCACGTAGCGGCCCACCACGCCGAGATTCGACGGCGCGACTTCCGGCGCCGGCTTTTCGACGATGCCCGACAGCTTGAACACATCCTCTTCCCACTCGCGGCCGTCGACGATGCCGTACGACGCGCTGTCTTCACGCGCGATCGATTCGACGCCCACCACCGAGCTGTGATAGTGATTGAACGTGTTCACGAGCTGCTTCATGACCGGCGTGTGGCTGTAGAGCAGGTCGTCCGCGAGAATCACGGCGAACGGCGCGCCGCCCACGAGCTTTTCCGCGCACAGCACGGCGTGGCCGAGACCGAGCGCCTCGGCCTGGCGCACGTAGAAGCAGTCCACATTGGCTGGCTTGATGCTGCGAACGACGTCGAGCAGCTTTTGCTTGTTGCGGGCTTCGAGTTCGCATTCGATCTCGTACGACTTGTCGAAATGGTCTTCGATCGCGCGCTTGCTGCGGCCGGTCACGAAGATCATTTCGGTAATCCCCGCAGCGATCGCCTCTTCCACCGCGTACTGAATGAGCGGCTTGTCGACGATCGGCAGCATTTCCTTCGGGCTCGCCTTGGTGGCGGGCAAGAAGCGCGTCCCAAGGCCTGCAACAGGAAATACCGCTTTGGTTACTTTCAGCATGATGTCCATTCCCAGATCGTTCGTTTGAGTCTCGGTCTCGCAGCGAGGCAAGCCGACTTCCCCGAGGTTCTGCCGTGGCAGATTCTTGTATTGAATAAGATTGTTTAGCGCCTTTTAAGGAATAAAAAAAGGCCAATAAATTCGGATTACGCGATTCCAGCATAACACCGGAAATTATTACCATTCATCCTGGATAATTCCAGGCAGATCGGCATGAATTTCCTGCTCGGGCCTTCTGTCAATGACGCGTCTTGTTCGGGGCGCAGGCTATTCCGCTTCGTCAACGGGCGGCAATGCGCCGGAGCGCGTGCGTGCGCGCCGGATGGGCTCGTTGCGCAACGCCTCGCGATACGCGGACACCCCCACGAGTATCAACAGCACGGCCACGCCGGCCAGCAAGTGCAGGTTCATCGGATTCTCCAGCGACCATAGTCGATCACGCTCAAACTAGCATTCCAAATTCGATAAATAAACCGCTTTGTTTTTCAATCCATTTATTTCTCCATTTATCGTTTCCGTATGAATACATTTTGAAAATCTTTTGCTTACTTCCCTCGCGCGCGCGCCCCTAAGATCGGCGGATACTCTCCCCAAGGACCGGCCGACACCGATGAGCGATCCCGTACTCCAAACCGCCATGCCGCCTGCATCCGCCCTGCCCGCCGCTGCTGCTCCTGCAGCGCGGCCGGTGGCTGCGGCCCGCGAGCTTGCCGGCGAGCATCTGATCGAAGCCCTGCGCGGCTTTGCGGCCTTGCTGGTGGCCTATTTCCATTGCCGCCAGGTCACCTGGATCGGCATGGGCGCGTTCCACCAGCTGCACGCCAGCCTCGCGAGCCCCGGGACGCTGGCCGCGTGGCTGACGTTCCCGATTGCGTGGGGATCGGCGGGCGTGCCGATTTTTTTCGTTATCAGCGGCTATTGCATTCACCGCAGCGGCGCCGCGCGGCTCTTCTCGAACCCCGATTTCCGGCTCGACGCGCGGCAGTTCTGGTTGCGCCGCTTCGTGCGCATCTATCCGGTGCTGCTCGCCGCGTTGCTGCTCACGCTGGCTGTGGATTCGGTCAGCCTCTCGCTGCTTCCTGTGAGCCACAAGATCAATGAGATCGGGGTGCGTGATTTCTTCGTGAACCTGTTCTCGCTGCAAGGCGTGGCTGGTAAGACGTATGGCTCGAATGGCGCGCTCTGGACTCTTTCGCTCGAGGTGCAGTTCTATCTGCTGTATCCGCTGCTCTTTGCTGCGCGCCGCCGGTTTGGGTTGAATGTCGTGCTCGCTGCCGTGGCCCTCATCAACGTCGTTTCCGCGTTGACGCTCGAGCGGCATGACATCATCGTTTTCACTTCGTACTGGTTCTCGTGGATGCTCGGTGCGTGGATCGCCGAAGTGCGTTTGCGCGGGTCTTCTGGCTTTCGGTTCGCCTATCCTGCTGCGGCGCTCTTTGCTGTCGCCGGTTGCGTGGCGTTTCACTTCGGGCAATTTGGGGCGTTTCAGCTTTGGGCCAGCGCTTTCGCCTGCTATCTCGTCAAAGCGCTTGCGCGGCCTGCGCCCGCTTCCCCTGGCTTTCTGCAGTCGCTGTTCTCCAGGATCGGCGATTTCAGCTACTCGCTCTATCTCATTCACTTGCCGCTCTTCGTATTGCTCGGCTCGCTATTGTTCCGCTCGGAGCTGCAGACTTCGATATGGCCTTCGTTCGGCTTCACGCTAGCCGTGATTCCCGTTGCCTGGGTGTTCTATCGGATCTTCGAAAAGCCCGCGCTTCATGCTGCTGCTCGGCTTCGGAAGCGGCTCGTCGCTTGATGCTCTTTGGCCACTTTGGCCGCTTTGGCCACTTTGGCCGCTTTGGCCACTTTGGCCTTTCCTTGTTTTCGCGTCGGTATGCAGGCGTTGCCCCTGTGCGGGGCGGCACCTACTTTCTTTGCGGCGGCAAAGAAAGTAGGCAAAGAAAGCCGCTCAAACCGCCAGCGCCTGCCACAGTTCACATCTCGCCGTAAATGGTGAATGGCTCCGGAGCGTCTGTCACCTCGCACCTTCAAAGGTAGTGACAAGGCGCTCATACATCCGGCGGCGCTCCGCGCGCCGTGGGGCATAACTCAAAGCAGTTGGTGCGCGCGCATTCTCGCGAAGCCTGACAATGCCCCCGCGGTTTCCCATGCAGACCCGACCGCAGCGCGCGTAGCGAGCAGCGGGATGAATGACTGCCTTGTCACTGAGTTGGGTGGTGCGAGGCGACAGACGCTCCGGAGCCATTAACCATTAGTGGTGCGATGTGAACTGTGGCGGGCGCTGGCGGTTTGAGCGGCTTTCTTTGCCTACTTTCTTTGCCGCCGTGTATGGACCGGAGACATGGGTAACAGGTGTGCGGGGACATGGGTAACACATGATCCGCTCATTCGGGATGGTCCAGGTTGATGGTTCCGAAATGATGATGCAGGAAAAACAGGTCATAGCGGTTG